>CAZNOX010000004.1:65876-101262 GCA_964574875.1 uncultured bacterium
ATCCATGCCCCGGTGAGGCTGGCCATCCTCTCCCTTCTCATGACTGTGGAAGAGGCGGACTTTACGTACCTCAAAGACCATACGGGCACATCAGAAGGAAATCTGAGCACTCATCTCACCCGCCTTGAAGAGGGAGGGCTGATCACTGTCACCAAGACGTTTTACAAAAAGAGGCCCAGGACACTATGCGCGATCACCCCGGAGGGAAGAAAGCGATTTCACCACTACCTCGCTTGTCTCGAAGCGATCCTCACACCGGAACAGACAGAGTAGGGAAGCCGGCTTTAAGCCGGCTTCCCTCATTATTGAAATGCACACACGACGATTTCAGAGAGATTACGGTCCTCCTCGTCCAGAGGAGACTCCTGATAGATCAGGGTATCGTCCGGAGCACAATAGAGGAGGACAGAGCTCGTCGTTCCCTCGGGAAACCGATACCGGGCCGTGGCCACGAGGTCTCCCCGGCTGTTATAACTCAAAAGGACAGCCTTATCCCTGGCTTCAGCCGATCCGATGAGGACCCAATAATCGTCCTGCCGCGTAAAAAAAGCCACTGTCCCGCGGGGAGAAAAGCGAAGAGAGAGTTCATTATCTTCATCACCCTGGCGGCTTTCTCCCTCAAACCACTCTCCCTTGAGTTCCGGATAGTCCTCTTCCCTGATCACAGAAAGAGCACTCTTCTCCCATCGGGTAAAGAGAAGACGTTTTCCCAGGAACCCGAAAAGCAGGACTCCGTCCCGGGAGACAAGAGGGATAAAGATGGACCGGGCTGCATAATCCATGAGTTCCTGTTTTGTCATCGATGAAAAATCGGGGTGCTCGGCAGGAACGAAACGGCCCAGGAGTGTCCCCTCCTTATCATAGACATGGAGAAAGGCCGGGCCTTCAATAATTGAACAGTAGATCCGCCCGTCACCGCCTAAGGCTGCGGCGATGATGCTCCCCTCTCCCAATGTGAACTCATCCTGAAAGCGGATCTCTCCCTGAGATGTGATCTCAAATCTCATGATCTTGTTCACACCCCGGTCTCCGAGATAGACGGTGTTCCCTTCGCATCCGATGGTGAAAATATCCCCGGGCCCGAACTCGCCGGGACCCTTCCCTTTCCGGTCATAGCGGTCCGTGACAAGGCCGTCTTCAGTCATTGTCACAAGGGCATAGTGGTGATTTCGGGAATCAAGCACCACATAGTACTCCCCTGTTTTGTCAATACTCTCGATGTCCATCTCCTGTGATAAGGAGATCCTCTTCACTTCCGTTATAGTTGAGGAGGGAAGGGAATCAATATCAGGAACAGATCCTGTGCGGCAGGCGCTGAAGATAAGAACGAGAATCACAAGGTAAAGAGAAGATTTCATCATACCCCCTTTTTCCCATGGGACAAAAAAGAGACAGATGATGTTTCAGGATGATCCATCCCGGAAGAAATCCCAAATAGAGAAGCGGTCTACGATTTTAAAGCCTCTTTGATCACACGCCCCAGTTCCTGCTGACGGTAGGGTTTCTGGATAAAGCCCCGGGCGCCTTTTTCCATGAGCTCATGAAAGCCCCGATCATGGCTGAATCCGGACGAGAAGACGACCTTGACGTGAGGATCCAGCGTCATCAGCTCTTCAAAGACCTCCCGTCCGTTCATCTTGGGCATCACCATATCCAGAAGGATCACATCGATCTCATCTTTGTTCCTGTTGTAGACCTGAAGCCCGTCATCTCCATCCTCTGCTTCAAGGACACGGTAGCCCAGCCCGGAAAGGATCTCTCCGGCAATAGCCCGGACCACAGGGTCATCTTCAATGATCAGGACTGTTTTATTGTGAACAAAGAGATCGCCTTTGACCCGTGTTTTTTTCCTGATCCTTCCGGCTTCAGCCGGCAGGTAGATCCGGAATGTGCTCCCTTCACCAGGAGTGCTTTCACACATGACCATGCCGTTATGGTCCTTGACAGAACCGTAGACAGCAGCCAGCCCGAGTCCCGTCCCCTTTCCCACACCCTTTGTGGTGAAAAAGGGTTCAAAGATATGCTCCATGATCTCGGGGGTCATCCCCTTGCCGTCATCCCTCACCTCGATACAGACGTAAGGGCCGGGTTTGAGATCGAAGGAGCTTTCCCGGCAAAAAGCCTCATCCAGGGAACAGTCTGTTGTCGTGAAATGAACGGTGCCCCCTTCGGGAAGAGCATCCCGGGCATTGATCCCCAGGTTTAAAAAGGCATTCTGAAGCTGGGCCGGGTCTCCGATGACTGTGGACTGTTGCGCTTGAAAATCTTTTTGTATTTCGATGCGCCTGTCCAGACTCCGTTCAAGGATCTCTATGGCATCTTTGAGGATCAGGTGAATATCCACGGGGGTGGACTCCACTTTCCCTTTCCGGGAAAAATCCAGCAGTCTCTGGGTCAGGGCTGAGGCCCGCTGGGCTGTATCAATGATCATATTGAGGTTGTGCTTGAGTTCCCGGTCTTTTCCCACCTTCATCTCAAGAAGGTCCGCCGAGCCCATGATCCCCGCCAGCATATTGTTGAAATCGTGTGCGATCCCTCCGGCCAGCAGGCCGATGGAATCAAGCTTCTGGGACTGTCTGAGCTGCTGTTCCAGGACATACTGCTCGGTGATATCGCGCAGGACCACCACGGTCCCGGTGATCGTCCCCTTCTCATCCCGGATGGGGGCGATGCTTCGGGAGACACGGCGTTCTTTCCCGTCAGAGCTGTGCAGCAGGGAGACGGAAGGGAAGTTCCTGTTATTGGCTGTATACTCCCCTACCGGGGTCAGGAGACAGGCATTATGTTCTTTATTCATAAAACGCAGGATTGAATGGGCTGGTTTCCCCCGGGCCTGTTCCACGGAAAGGCCCAGCATCGTCTCACCCACCGGGTTCATCTCCTGGATACGGCCTTGTGTGTCCAGGGCGATGACGGCATCCCCGATGGAGTTGAGGATGGTCCGCAGATCAGCTTCTCGCCGTTGTAGCGCCTGTTCGGCCACCTTTCTTTTTGTGATGTCCCGTCCGATGGAGAGGATCGCCTCTTCCCCCTTGAAATTGATGACCCGGGCATTCACTTCTGTGGGTATGAAACGGCCATCTTTCGTGATATGCTCCGTTTCAAAGATCATGCGCCCTTCCTTCACCAATGTCTCTATCCGTTCGCGGACTTGAGAGGCATGGGCCGGAGAATCGAATTTTTCCGGGCCCATGGTGAGCATCTCTTCACGGGTGTAGCCCAGGCGTTCACAGAAGACATCATTGACTTCCAGGATCGTCCCGGCGGGAGAATGGATCACCATGGCGTCCGCTGCCGAATGGAAAAAGAGGCGGAACTGCTCCTCACTCTCCCGGAGTGTCTCCTCCATCATTCTTTTTTCCGTGATGTCTGTTCCCGAGCTGAGGATCCCGGACTTTTGGCCTGTCTCATCATAGAGAGGCGCATTGCGCCAGGCGATATACCGCTCTTTTCCGCTTCCTGTTCTAATATAATTCTCATGATACTGGACGTCTCTGCTGTCATCAGCCATAAAGGTGCGAAACAGCGTGTGAGTCTCATCCTGGTAAGCTCTCGGCACGAACTCCTCAACCCAGGATTTCCCCACGATCTCCTCTTCGCTTCTTTCCAGGACACGGCATCCCTTGGGGTTCACCATGGCGATCCGTCCGTCCCGGTCCAACGCCAGAATCATGACATCAGCGACATTGAGATAGGCCCGGGCCTTATCCCGCTCTTTATTCACCTTCTCTTCAGCCAGTTTGAAATCGGTCACATCGATGACAGAGATCAGCCCTGCCTGTTTCCCTTTATAGATACAGGTCGTCCCCGCCAGACGGACCCAGCGCTCTTCTCCATCTTTGCGGATGATCTTGAACTCATACCCGGTGGGAGCGTCTTCTCCCTGCTGACGCTTTCGTCCCCGGTTCTGGACAAGATCACGGAAATCGGGATGGACGATACTCCAGAAGTTCATCGTCTGGAGTTCATCTCTTGAATAGCCGGTGATCTTTTCCGAGACGGGGTTCACATAGACCCATTTGTCCTCCTGATAGAGCATCACCGCTACCGGGGTGGAGACAGTCAATGTCCGGAAGAGTTCCTCACTCTCTTCCAGGGCTTTTCGGACCGCATAATCTTCTGTCACATCCCGGAAGACGAGGACGACCCCGATGACATCGCCTTTCTGATCCTTGACCGGAGCGGCACTGTCAGCGATCTGGTAGCGGGTCCCGTCTTTAGCGATGAGGATCGTGTGATTCGCCAGCCCTACGGTGATGCCGTCTCTTAAAACATCTCCTACGGGATTACGGGTTCTCTGGCCCGTCCGGGCATTGATGATGTGAAAGACCTCGTCAAGAGGCTTTCCGGCAGCCTCGTCAGCCCTCCACCCTGTGAGTTTTTCGGCCACACGGTTCATCTCGATGACCCGCCCCTCGATATCAGTTCCGATCACAGCATCTCCGATGGACTGGAGGATGGCCAGGCGTGTCTTTTCAGACTGGTATTGCCTGTTTTCTTCCCGAAGGCGGAGAAACCGCATAAAAAGAAGAAGAAGCCCCGTCACCAGAAGGCCGGCGCCCAGGACAAGCCAGGGGACGAAAAGGGGGTTCTCTTTAAAAAACAACCGGTCGGCGGCAAGATGGACATCCCAGGCGTTTTCTCCCGCTTTCATGGAGACCTCCCGGACAAAAGGCTCCCTGATCCGGTCCGGCCATCGGGAAAAGACCGTTTTGGATCCGGTGAGTCCGTAAGGGTCCCGGACTTCGATTCCCATATGAAAGGCTTCCCTGGGCTTGAGGATGGAGGCGATCACCTGATCCATGAGGACGACTCCCTCGATATATCCCTGGAGCTCTTTCTCCCCTCCCGGAGAATAGACAGGAAGGATAAAGGAGACAGCGGCATGTTCCTCCAGCCCCCCCGGATGGAAAGTGGAATTGACGAGGGTCATGCTTCCGCGTGCCAATGTCCGTTCATAGATCATTTTGCGATGGGGAAAGAGGCCTGTCCTGAGCCCGATAAAACTCTCATGCCCCTGGTGAGGCTCGATGTAGAGGACAGGATAGTAGTCCATCCCTTTTTGAATATCCCTTGAGGGAGAGAAGTCTCTCTCCTTTAAGATGAAATTAAAATTTTCCTGCCTGGCTCTCCTTCGTAATGAAGCGATCCGGTCTCCGCGGACCACCGGGATCCAGACGATGGAGTGGATATCGTGGTGATCACTCAGCAGATGCGACGTGAAGGAGGAAAACTCATGATACGAGACGTGGTCGCTGTTTTCAAAAAAATTGCGCACTCCGGCCACCCCGCTCCAGAGTTCACTGATCTTGGCCTGGAGAGAGACATCGATGAGATCGGCTCTCCGGTCGAAGACTTTTTTCAGTCCCTTGAGTTCGCTCTGGTAGGTGACCCAGAAGATGATCAGGAAAAAGATAAAGCCTGTGAGGGCGATGCTGATCAGATGGTTTTTGCTATCTGCCTCCGTGACCTCTGTCTCCTCGTTCCGGCTTGCTTTCTGCCTGATCCTCTTCACCAGGATAACCGTATTGACAGAAAAGATCGCGGCAAGGATGATAAAGAAAAAGAGGTCAGGTTTCCAGAACCGGGTCAGAGGCCCCCAGCATGTCAAACGGAAAGCGATGTAAAGGGTGCTGATTAGGGCCAAGGCCAGACTTAACCCCAGGACAGGGTGATGCCTTTCCCCGGACGGATGGATCGACAACAGTCACCTCGCTTTCCTGCAGAGACAGCTTTATTATACCATTCTTTCGCTGTTCTTGTCAAATATTCTTCAGTGAAGTGCCCGACGTCTTTCAGGGAACCCTGACCCAATGGGTATCTTCAACAAACCCCCAGGAAAAAAGCATGGTCTTTCTGTTCAGCACCACCAGTTCAAGAAAATCAGGGTGGACCCTTTTCGGCTGGCGGACCACCTTGAGCGAGATGAGGCGGCCGTCGGCAAACCCTTCAAACTCAGCGACGACTGCGCCGTTTTTTTTCTCGACTCCGGTAAGACGGTTGCCGGCCTGGCGTAAAGTGACCACAGAATCAAGAAAAGCCCAGTCGCCGGTGAGATCCACAGGATCGGGGTCACCGCCCTTGATTCTCACCCAGTCTTCAATGCTGTTTTCGATGATCCAGTCAGGATTCTCCAGTGTGCCCGATGTGGTCAGGCTCAGAGAGTACTGAAAAGAGAGATTCTTCCCGTCCGCCCTGATCACACCGTTCCGTATCTCCTTCTCTCCTCTGTAATAGCTCTCTTTAGTAAAGGCGTATCCATCCTCAGCAGGGGTGACCCGGACGATCCCTTTACTCTGCTTGATCACCCACTCCCCGGACAAATCCGCGGCAGCGCACCATCCCCAGACAACCCCGGCCAGAATCAACAATAGAAGAAATCTTTTCATACTGCCTCCTTCTCACTTTCTATTATAGAAGAGCTTGCTCTGTTTGACAAGGAAGAGCCAGCGCCTCTTTTCCTTGACAACGGTGAATAAGTGTGTATTCTACCCAAAAAGGCAAGATTCTTATGTTTTCATCCGTTCATGAGTTAAAAAAGATGTACCGCTACGATGTGAAGCGGAAGACCTTCCATATTGACATCCGCCTGGACTATTACCGCGACCTCTATAATGAATGGGATTATTCCCCTCTCCACAGGAGGGATATCGACATGGACCTCCTGGAGTTCATTGAAGAGTGCACCAGCGAGATCCCCTTGAAGTTCCGGATTCAGATTAATTTCTACCTTCCCAAAAAGGTCAAAAACAGCGAGATCGAAGAAAAGAATATTACGGGGATGAAAAACTTCTTCTCCTATACCCTGAACAAACAGCTCCGGGAGCGCCGGAGGATGTTTCACAGCTCCCTTGTCTACGGACTCACAGGGTCGGCTCTCCTCATCGGAGCGTTTCTCCTTCAGACCCTGCTGAAAAATGACTCGGCGGCCGTGCTCATCTCAGAGGGCCTTTTTATCGGCGGCTGGGTCCTTTTCTGGGAACTCTTCTCTTTTGTCTTCTTCAGGATTCAAAATGTCAACCGGGAGATCAGAAACGACAGACGCATCCTCGAAGCCCAGATCGTCTATCACTATATCTGACACATCGTCTTCTATTCACCTTGCCCCGGATTCTTTTTCCCTTCTGCTGGATCAGTGTACAACCGCATGGTGGGGTAAGCCAGCCCGATATCGGGATGATTTTTCAATTCCCTGAGGACATCCTCCCAGATCGCTTCAGTGCTGCCCCTTCTTTTCCTGGGTTCACACATGTAACGCATGGTGAGAAGCACTCCGCTCTCTTTCACCGACGTGTAGACGATGGGAGTCAATTGCGAATAAAAGATCATGAACTTCTTGCTGGCCTCTCTCAGGCTGTGCTCTGCAGCAGGCGTCAGCTGTTCAGCATGTCTGTTGACAATCTCCTTCAGGATCTCCTTCGCCTTCTGCCAGTCGCTTTCAAACGTGATCAGGACGGGGATCTCATTCCAGATATAGCGGAAACCTTTGGTATAATTCGCTAACGTATCGGTGAAGACCTTGCTGTTGTTGATATCGATGATCCGCCCTGTGCTCTGATCAGCATCCACCCAGTTTCCGATCTCGATGAGGGTAAACTGAAAGACGCGGATATCGATGACATCACCGGCATAATCTCCGATCTGGATCCGGTCTCCCATGGAAAAGGGACGCCGCGAGATGATAAACAGCCAGCCGGCGATATTGGTCAGCGGATCCTTCATGGCAATGGCCAATCCGGCAGACAGGAGTCCCAGATAAGTGGCCAGGGTCTGGATGCCTTTGAGCCAGATACTGCCCATGATGAGAAGAGCCATGATTCCGGTGACATAGGTCAGGCTTTTGCGCCACGTATAGCGGGCTTTGATATCTGATGTGAGCCTGTTGACGATATGGAGGACAACCAGGCGGACAAGCCAGAAAAGGACACCCACGAGCAGTGTGGAGAGGATCTTGACCTGGACATCCGGGCTGATCCCGGTCCATTCCTGGATGAAATCATATATGGGAGCCATGATTCACTCCTTTGATCTTCCCTTTATTTTAATGGATTTTACCCGGGGAGTCAAAGACTCTTTCCCGCGCGGGATCAGCTGTTTTCAAAACGTCAGGAGTCACATGAACGGCACTCTTCGTCGGAGAGCTCGAACTCCAGAGTGGGATGGGTGACCCCCTCCTCTTCAAGGATCTTTCGGACATCCGTTTTGATGGTCCGGGTCTCCCGGACGGAAATATCGTCCTCCAGGACCAGGTGACAGGAAAAGATATGGTGAAGGCCGTCCACGGACCAGAGGTGCATGTCGTGAGCCTCCTTCACATTCTCAAGAGCCTCGATCCTTCTTTTGATCAGAGAGATGTCGCTGTCTCTGGGGGTGTACTGTAAAAAGATCTGGACGGCCTCTTTGATATTGGGGACGATCTTAGCGATAATGAAGACCGACAATCCCACAGAAAGAATGGGGTCGAGGATGGGAAGATAGGCCACCTTCATCACAAGACTCACAATGAGGACGGCGACCCATCCGATGGCATCTTCCAGAAGATGAAACATCACCACACGCTCATTGATCTTCTCCCCGCCTTTGAGACGGAGGACGGCGGCACCATTGACCGCCACACCGATCAGAGCCATAATGATCATTCCCTCCACCCTGACATCCTCCGGATGGAAGAGACGGGGGATCGCTTCGCTCAGGATAAAGACTGACCCTGTGAGAAGGATCACTGCGCTGATCACGGCCCCGAGGAGAGAAAAGCGCTTGTAGCCGTAGGTCAGGCGTTCAGTCCGCGGCTTTTGAGAAAGGCGTTCCAGATACCAGGAGAGGGCCAGAGTCACCGAATCTCCCAGGTCATGGACGGCATCAGAGAGAATAGCCACACTGTTTGTCAATATCCCCCCGATGATCTCAAAGACGGTAAAGGCAAGGTTCAGAAAAAAGGCCACGGAGATATTCCTGTGACTCTCATGATGATGATGGTGATGATGATGCGCCATAAGCCCTCCTTTTCCTCACCGCTATTATAAAGAAAAGGAAAGAAAGGTCAAATCGGAAATTTCAAAAACGGACCGGGCCCAGCAAGGCTGCCGCCCCCTTCCCCGAAAGATAGCCCAAAAAGATAAAGAGTAGAGCCGCGGCATGATGTGCGGCGATATAGGCCAGCCCGGCACCGGCCCGTCCTGATGAAAAAAAGGAAAAGAGTTCTTTGGTATAGAGGGAAAACGTGGTAAAAGAGCCCAGAAAGCCCGTCACCAGAAGAAGATTCATGGTCGTGAGCCCTCCATACATCCTGGCCATGCCTTCTATGATACCCAGAAGAAAACAGCCCAGGGTATTGATGATGATGGTGGAGAGGGGAAACTCCAGAGTCGTCAAAAGATCGAAAAGGCGTGAGGATCCATACCGGGCTGCTGCCCCCATGGCCCCTCCCAGAGAAATAAAAAGGAAAGATTTCACACAGGCCTCCGCTTGATGTTTCAGGAGTCATCAGCTTCAACAGCGGTTTTCAGGTGAACTCCATCACCGGATGTCACGGGAAAAAAGGGAGTGGAACAGCATCCCCGGTGACAAACTTAAATAACGAAACGATCTATTTTGTGCTATGCAGCAAAATCAGATTTTTTTAACGTTAATAGCGCAGGGGCCTTTTCTGCCTTCCCCTACTTCGAACTCTACGGTGTCGCCTTCATCGATGAAGCCATTGACATCGTTTTTATGGACGAACAGGTCGTTTCCGTCCTCTTTCTGAATAAACCCAAAGCCTTTAGTCGCGTTGAACCACTTAACAGTACCTTTCATGTAGTAACCTTTCACAACCGGGATCCGTCCGGACCCGGTCTTTTTAATGAGAACACCGTTCCACTCGCTAACAATACACTCTTTTTCAGGTTTGTCAATATTATTTATTCTTTTCTCTTCTGGCAACCGCTCGGGCGATCATGATCCCGTTGACGCTGGCATGCATGAGCCCTCGTGTGAGCCCGGCCCCGTCACCGCCCGCATAAAGCCTGGAGATACTTGTCTCAAAATCCTCTGTGACGTCGACCTTGTTGCTGTAAAATTTCACTTCGACACCGTACATGAGAGTCTCATCACTGGCCAGGCCGGGGATGAGCTTGTCCAGGGCCAGGATCGTCTCTTTGATGTTCAGCATGGTCCGGTAGGGGATGGCATGGCCCAGGTCCCCCGGTTCGGCATCGGGCATTGTCGGAGTGATATTCCCCCGTTTCAGCCGCTCGTGAGTGGTCCTCCGGCCCCTGATAAAGTCACCGAAGCGCTGGACCAGGATCTTTCCGTCAGCCAGCATATTGCCGAGAGCCGCCACTTTTTTCCCGTATTCGATGGGCTCATGGAAGGGAGTGTCGAACTGGTTGCTCACCAGCAGGGCAAAGTTTGTATTATCGGATTTTGTATTTTTGTAGGAGTGTCCGTTGACGGTGGCCAGTCCGTGTTCATAATGTTCCACGGCGACAAATCCGGATGGATTCTGACAAAATGTGCGGACCTTATCATCATAGGTATCGGTATAATAGACCAGTTTCCCTTCATAAAGAAATTCGTTGATCTTCGCCATGATCTCATTTTTCACTTCGACACGGACTCCCACATCAACAGGATTGACTGCTGTACGGATCCCCTGTTTCCGGCAGAGGCCCTGAAACCACTCTGACCCTTCGCGGCCCACGGTGATGATGACATCATCTGCGGGGATCGTCTCATTCTCCCGGATAACCACGCCCCTGATGCGTCCCTCCTCGACGATGATGTCCTCCACTTTCGTCTCAAAGACAAGGGTGACCCCCTTCTTTTCAAGATAATTCTGTATCCGTGAATAGACCTCGTAAGCCTGTTCTGTCCCCAGGTGTTTCAGAGGGTAGTCGATGAGACGCAGGTTGGCCTGAATCGCTTTCAGCTTCAGGTCGCTGATCATGTCTTTGTTGTCTGCTCCATAAGTCTTGGAATCCGCTCCGAAAGTTTCGTAATAGCGGCTGTACGTATAGTCGATAAGTTCCTGGAGGTGTTTTTCTTCAACATACTGGTCCAGGCCGCCCACGTAAGGGCTCAGGGAGAGCTTCCCGTCTGAAAAGGCTCCGGCTCCGCTGAATCCCGTTGTGATATTGCACGGCTCGCAATGAACACATTCTCCCGTAGTCCTTTTGGGACACACTCGCCGGGTGATGGACCGTCCCTTTTCGAAAATTGTGATCTCTGAATCCGGCATCTTTTCCAGCAGCTCCAGAGCTGTAAAAATACCCGCAGGCCCGGCCCCCACTATGACGATCTTCGTCTTCATGGTCTCTCCTCCAGGGATTATGATGAGAGGATATCGATTTTTGCGATATATTCTGCTTTGAGGATCTTTTCCCGCCCCTTCAGGTCTTTGAGACGGATCCAGCTGCCTTCCACCTGCTCCACGGTCCCGATCTCGGGAGACAGTGCAGAATCGATACAGCGGACTTTGATCTTTCGTCCCACAAGGCTTTGAATCATGGTCATGTCCATGGATACCCCTTTCTCTTTATTGATGATGAGAGCCGCCAGGAGACGTCTTCTTCTGTTATTCTGAGCTGTGATGATCATAACGACGATGATGGCTGCTAAAGCCCCGGGATTCATCCGTGCTCCTTCCTCTTAACGTCCCATTCTACCACGTATTTCCGGGTATGCAAGACAGCATTCCCGTTACTTTTTCAGCGTAAATCTCAAAAGCCCGTCCCAGGTTGTGCTCTCCTCAGTATCAGCCCCGTACAAGGTGAGGTCTTCCGAGGCGGGAAGAGTGAACGTCAGAGAAAAGAGATCGCCTTCCTCTCTCTTGAGGGGGATCATCTTCTCATCAGCGGCAAAAGCCGCTTTGGCATAACCCGGAAGACGAAACCGGAATGTCGCCCTCTCCCCCTGTTTCAGCACCCCCCGCCTGGGAAGCAGAAGACGGCCGTTGCACTCTTCAAAATCGCGGTAAACCTCAGGGTAGGTGTACGATACTCCTGTTGAGACAGAAAGCCCGATCTCCCCTGCCAATTCCAGCCGGGTTTCTCCGGGTTCTCCGGCAAAAATGAGGACATCGTAAATCCCCGGCTCAGGAAACAGGAGCGAGAGGGAAAGCACGCCCTCATCCTCGTCCACCCAGACCAGTCGTCCGGGAAGGGTACTCCCCACCTTGAGGATCCGGGCAGAGAGACGCGTCTTCTTCATCGGGGAAAAAGCAAGGAGAAGGGGGTTGGAAACAGCGGCTCCCTCCCGAAGCTGTTCAAGGGAGGAGCGTGAAAAATACTCATAATAGGTCCCTGTCAACAGGGGCCGGCTGAGAAACTCTTCCCGGGTCACCTCGTCATCCAGAAGCTGCCAGGCCGGGTCTTCAGGGAAGTGGGTGGAGATCAGCTCTTCCGGCGGGATAAAGAGGTATGCGGCAGAGTAGCGGGATTGATACTCCTCACCTGAGAGAAAGCCGGCATCCCACGTGGTATCCACCGGGAACCACCGGCCCCGGATCTTCACTGCATTCCAGGCGTGACTGAGGGTCTTTCTCTTCTCCTTTGTGAGAGGAAGACGGACCTCTCCCCGGATGATGACACATTCGGTTCCCGAAGCTCTGGAAAGGGCCTGAAAAAGGCGGGCATAACCTTCACAGACCGCTTCTCTTCTCTTCAGGACAGAAACGACGTCCTGGGGAGGGATCCGTCCTGAAAAGAGGGCTTCCGTGTCATAATCAATATGGAGTGCGACCCAGTCATGCAGCATTTTGATCCGGAGAAACTCATCGTCGACTCCCTGCAGATAACGGGAGACCCATTCCCTGAGAGGGTCGGCGTTTTCCTTTTCAAGAGACTCCGCCAATGGGCCCGGAACAGACCGGGCAACCGGTTCAGGGTCATGGGGATATCGGGGTAAAGAGGCTCTCCCCTCCCCCGGAAGAGAGGGGAGGAGCAGAAAAAAGAGAGCTGACAGGGCCATCCATTCTCTGAGCCGCATCTTCACTTCATCTCTTTTGAATGCTACTCAGTCTCCGCAGGATAGAGAGTGACAGTCAGGTCACCCGCCACAAGGGACACCGCATAATAGGGGAGCACCTCCAAATCCTTCCAGTCGTCCCAGGAGAGAGGGACATTCCCGAAAAGACCGGGAGAGTTGTCCATAAAATCTGCAACACTCGTATAGGACGGGGGATATTCCGGAGAGACATGCAGTTGGATATTCTGCCCGCTGAAAAGATAATACATCTTTGCATAACGGAAAAACGGGTCTGTATTGTTCTCAAAGATCGAGAGGATATACATCCCGTCACCGTTGAGCGCCGCTGCAAATTCAAATCGGACATGAGGCATAGTCGTGTTGGTGAGCCGTCCCTGGTAGGATTGGGCATTGTACTCGACACGGGTCTGGTATTCACCCGGTGTCCCTGTATTGGTATACCATTCCGCCAGATAGTAATCCGACATAGGAGCGATGATGCCGATGATGTGGTCATCCCCGTCATAAAACTCAAATTCCCACTGCTGCTCGTCATCGTTCCAGGTTTTTTCCTGGCAGATCAGAAGGAAGCGATGGATCTCCGAAAGCGCCGTCTCAAAGACCGGTTCCAGCCATTGAGCGGCAAAGCCCGGATCATAATCTCCGGCCTCGGTATAGAGAGCCTGAGAAAGGGAGACCGCGTTGTTATACAACCCTTCGGGGGGGTTAAAGGTCGGCCCTGAAAAACTCACTTCATCGTCTTTGCCGCATCCGGCCAGCAGGACAGACCCCAGCAGAATAAAAAAGAATACTCTTCTCATAAAAGACCTCCTCGGTAACCCTAATGCTATCACGGCTCTTCTGAAATGACAAGTCCCGACCTTCACTCCTCGGGGAAGAGAACGTCTTTCCTTTTCACGCTGACCTCGTCCAGAGCTCTGTCTGGAACCTCATATCAGGTTTCAAAAAAGATTCAGAAGTGAAGGCTCCCGGCAAATCCCCGGGTGAACGCCGCCCCCGTAGTCCAAAGGCGGCCATTGACAAGACTCATTCCTGATTCAGCTTAATAGATCCGTTCCCGCAAGACCCCGCCCGGCGTGAAGGAGACGATCACAGGAGGGACCTGGAGAAGTTCATGGTCAAAAAGGGTAAAGACCTCATCACTCTCGCTGATGATGGCCCCGGCAACGCGGTCCAAAAGAGCATAGTCTGAATCACTCATCTCGCTTTCCGACTGGGCGGCCAGCCCCCATCCGTCCCAGGGAAGAAGCTCCACTTTATTCAATGACGCGAGGTCCCGGAGAAGATTGCCCCTGATAAACCAGAGGCCCCGCATATCAAAGATCCCGAAATGCTCAGGATCTGCACCGCCTTCTCTGCACATCCTCCAGGCTTCCGCTGCATTGAGAAACAGCCCCCGGGGCATATCCAGGGTATCGAACTCAAGGCCCAGACGCTCTCTCATAAAATCGTCGATCTGTGGGTCTGCCATGACCCAGCGGCTCTTTTCCTTGTCCCAATACTCCACCACCCAATGGTCTTCATAGCGGCCCGGGCTGAAGTATGTTCCGAACCCGCAGCGGGCTACAGCAGGGATCCCCTTGCGGCGGAGAAGGGAGACAAGGAAGACACTGAAATCACGGCAATTTCCGAAAAACCTTTTCTCGTAAGGGCGCTCCTCGGTCAGGGGGCGGCTGTCCAGCGACATGATCCTTTCCAGGATCTTCTCGACGAAACGGTCCTGAACATGCTCTTTCTGCTCTTCTGTGGGAGCCACGCCGTAGCGTTCCGCCCAGTGGATGTGAAGAAAGAGATGCTGGATCAGGGAGACCATCCCGGGCAGATCATCAGGAACAGCATCACAAAGGCTCTCGAAGGAGCCGGGAGCTGTGATGATCCCCTGTTCTGAATAAAACTTGACAATATCGCGCATGCTTTTCATGATTCAGCCTCCTTGTCTTCCATTCCCTTTTTATACCGCAGCGTCGTCCCAAAGATATCCACTTCATCTGTGCAGGTTTCCCGTTCCCGCCGGCGTCTGACCTCGATAAGGTTCAGGACGTCATAACCGTTAGCTTTCAGAAACAAGAGCATCGCTGTATTGTCGGGATGGACCCAGAAATAGAGGGTCTCCTGCCCCCGGGTTTCAGCCAGAGCCTCTCCCACGGCCAGAAACTGCCTGGCAATACCCTGTCTCCGGAAGGCCGGTTCCACGTAGAGCTGTTCGATCCAGACTGTCCTGTCTTCATCCTTAAAAACGGCATATCCGCATAATGTTTCGTCTTCGGCCACATAAACGATGAACCGTTCTTGAGAAAGCTCGTCTTTCAGCTCCTTTTTGGCCTCATCCCGGGAAAAGAGATCCCAAGACCCCTTCAGGCGGGCGATCTCTTCATGGAAATTGCCGATGAGCCTGCTTAAAGCCTCCTCATCAGAAGACTTCGCCGGGCGGTAGATCATTTTTCCTCCCTGCCGGGGATTTCCGCGGTTTCAGGCATTCTGAAAAAAGAAGCGCATCATTCCCGTTCGACTTTTCTGATGAGTTTGACAAGGATGAGGATAAGGGAACCTGCAACAAGTCCGTAATCCAGGGAGACTCCCAACCTGATCGCGCCGAAAAGACCGTAAAAGAGGCCGAAAAATCCCAGCACCAGTGACCAGGCTCTCGATTTCAACGCATTGAAGAGCAGCGTGAAACCGATGACGATGGAAAGCGTGGGGCAGGGGACGATTCCTGTGGGCGCTCCGTAAAGGTAGGGAACCAGAGATTTGACAAAGAGAAAGTGGGGATAAAACCATCCCAATGCAATCATAATGACCCCGGATAAAGCAAAGATGTTCCACCCAGTAGTGACTTTTTCTTCGGGCATCCTGGCACTGAGGATCAGAAGGACAAGAAAGAGGGCCGCGAACATGAGCCCGTTAAAGATATTGGCCGTTGCCAGAGCCAGGACAGAAACAGACAGGATCGGCAGGGTCAGCACGACTCCCGCCTGGCGTCGCGTGGGCCGCCATCCGGCAAGTAAAGCAATGATCCCGATCAAAAAAAGAATGTGCCAGACCACAGCCAGGGGAAAAAACTGTCTGCTGAGAATTTTCAATCCCATAAGAATACGCATGACATCAGGCATAACACCCTCCTCTATTTTTTTTGATAGTCTATTATAATACTCTCCCCTTTTTTGTCAATCGGTCTTGTCCGTCTGTGACCTATTTGACAAGGCCTCTCTTTTTGCGTATACTCAAGGGTGATCACCCATTATTTCTAAGGAGGTGTTATGGGTAAACGAGGAATCGAAATCCTGGATATTGATGTGAAAGCTTTGATCAAGATGCTCAACGAAGCTCTTTCGGAAGAGTGGCTGGCCTATTATCAGTACTGGGTGGGATCCCGTGTCATCGAAGGGCCCATGCGCACAGAGATCGAGCCTGAGCTCCAGGTTCATGCCGATGAAGAGCTGAATCATGCCGTCATGGTCGCGGACCGGATTATTCAACTGGGCGGGACTCCTGTCCTCTCGCCGGCTCAATGGATGAAACTTGCCAGGTGTGACTATGAAAGCCCCGAAGACCCTTATGTGGAAGTCATCCTTCAGCAGAACCTCAACGGCGAACGCTGCGCCATACAGCGATACAAGGAGATCTGTGATTTTACGCTGGGAAAAGACCCCACGACCTATCAGATGGCCCTGACCATCCTTCAGGATGAACTTGAGCATGAACAGGACATCGAGGACTGGATCAACGATATCGACCTGTTGAAGGAGAATATCAAAAAGCTGAGAATGTGATCACCAGGGGGAGGCCCCCCTCCCCCCGGTCATTGACATCCTTCTCAGCGAAGCCCCCGCTTAATGGATCCCAGAAGCCCCCGGGCGATTTCTCTTCCGATGGTTCCTGTCACTGTGGAAATGAATGATTTTGTGATCCGTTCAGTGGAAAAGGGACTGTTCTTTCTGGCCCGGGCTTTGGCCTTCTCTTCTGCCAGACGCTGCTTCTCCTCTTCCTTGAGCATCCGGGCCCGTTTTTGATCTTCTTCCTTCCTTTTTTCTTCCTCTTCAAGGGCCTCATACTTCTTCATGATGATCTCGTAAGCCGATTCCGGATCCACACTCTGGGTGTACTTGTAATACATGGGAGAATTCCGGATAACAGCCTCCCTCTTCTCCGGAGCAAGTGTTCCAAAAGCGCTTCGGGGTGGGGCAATGAGAGCCCGTTCCACAATCGAGGGTTTTCCCTCTTTATCCAGAAACGAGACCAGAGCTTCCCCTGTCTTCAGTTCTGTGATCACATCCTTGACATCAAAGTCCGGGTTTTGCCTGAATGTCTCCGCTGCTCCGTTGACAGCTTTCTGCTCTTTGGGCGTGAACGCTCTCAAAGCATGCTGAACACGGTTTCCCAGCTGTCCCGAGACGGAGTCCGGAATATCGGCAGGATTCTGTGTGACAAAAAAGACACCCACCCCTTTGGACCGGATAAGACGGACCACAAGCTCGATCTTCTCCAGAAGAGCCCGGGGAGTATCGTTAAAAAGGAGATGCGCTTCGTCAAAGAAGAAGACCAGTTCCGGTTTCTCGGGATCCCCGATCTCAGGAAGCACTTCGAAAAGTTCGGAGAGAAGCCATAAAAGAAAAGTCGAATAGATCCTGGGGCTGTTATAGAGCTCCTGTGCAGCAAGGATATTGACCACTCCCCGGCCATTGATGTCCCGGGCCATGAGATCTTTGATCTCCAGAGACGGCTCTCCGAAAAAGATATCTCCCCCGGCTGATTCCAATTGCAGAAGAGCCCTTTGGATAGCCCCGATGGACGGTGACGAGATATTCCCGTATTTCAGGGTATACTCCCCGGCATGGTCTCCCACATAATGGAGCATGGATCGGAGGTCCTTCAGGTCAAGCAGGAGCCATCCGTTTTCATCGGCGATCCGGAAGGTGATCTCCAGGACTCCCGCCTGGACATCGTTCAGGCCCATGAGCCGGCTCAAAAGAATGGGCCCCATTTCTGATATGTCTGTCCTCACCGGATGGCCCAGGCGGCCGAAGACATCCCAGAGGCGGACGGGAAAAGATTGAAACGAAAAGGGAGACAACCCGATATGATCGATGCGTTCCTGCAGCTTGGGATTCATCACGCCGGCTTCGGCCAGACTCGCCAGGTCCCCTTTGACATCGGCCAGAAAGACAGGCACTCCGATTTCACTGAAATGTTCCGCCAGGACTTTGAGTGTCACCGTTTTCCCGGTCCCCGTGGCCCCTGCGATGAGGCCATGCCGGTTGCTCATACGCGCCAGCAGCTCCACCTGCCCGGTTCCTTTTCCTATGATAAAACCATGCTCTTCAGCCATAAGGCCCTCCTTGTTGATTCTTCTATTTTATTACAAAAAAAAGACTCCTTCAATCCTCTTTATCGTCTCATTCCACCCTTGATCATAAAAGAGTCTCCGGAAGCTGAATGACTTTAGCCAGCATGAGACACGGATTCTCCTTGCCCCATAACCGGGGAAACTCTTCCAGGGGCAGAAATCCCATGGACGAATAGAAGCGCCGGGTCCGGGCATAATTGACATCATGGTGAGCGCTGCTCAGGGTCTTGACCGTTAAGAAGACAAAATTGCGTTCTTTGAGGCTCTCTTCGCATTTCTCGATCAACCCTTTTCCGTACCCCCGCCTCTGGCATCTCTTCAGTATACCCATGACAAAGATCTCAGCGGTAGACCTGTTATGTTCATGAAGAGAGATAAACCCTACATACTCGTCCCCTTCACGGACAGCGGCCATATACTTCTCCCGTGATCCCCTGATGTACTCTTCAACAGCTTCGGGGATCCCGAACCATTCGGGAAGATCAGCAAGGATCCGTCTGCAGATCTCCTCCCTGGTCTCGGGGAGCAGGACTTCTGCTATTCTGATCTCGTGGCTGGTCATCGCTTTCCCCCCTCGTTTTTACCCCGCCTGGCAAAAGCGATGATATGGCCATCGGGGTCCTGAAGATAGGCTGCACTGTCCCCCCAGTCCCGTTCTCCCAGAGGCGAGAGAAGGCGTGCCCCCTGCTTTTGTGCACGCTTCACCGCCTCTTCGGGTTTTTCCAGAAGAAGGTAGAGTTCACAGCGGGGGATCCCGGCTCCTAAAGAAGGATCGCATATCTCTTCTCCTAAAAGCCTTTTGATCCCCTTTTCAGGCATCAATCCCAGGTTCACGCCATTCATCAGTTCAAACTGAGTCATCCCCGGCTCGTGGAAAAGCGGGGGACGTCCCAGGATCTCCTGGTAAAAGAGACGGCTTTTTTCCTGGTCTGAGCAGTAGAGAATAAACTCACATCCTTGTACTGTCATGGGGACTCCTTTTTTCGATAGGGTTCATGTCAGAGAGGCTCTCAGCTGTCAAGAGGCTCCGGGATAACGAGTGCCGGGAGAACCGGGCATAACAATAGAGACAGGCATAGCGGCATGTTCCGTATGCCCCGATATCACGGCTTTCGATGCACCGGCAGAGCGTCCGCTGAGACGTGTCTTTTTTTGCTTTTTTGAGAAACTCAGCCAGCTTTGCATCTCCGGGGTAGAGATGACTGAGAAGTGTCCCGTCCACGCATCTTGCCGGCGTGATCCCCCACTCCCTCCAGTCTCCTTCAGCACAGACAGTCACCGAAAAATCGGGGTTGACAGCCCTCCAGCGCTTCTGCGCCTGACTCAGGATCTCCTTCAGGCAGAGTTCGTCATCTGCAGAGGGTTCTCCGGGAGAAGAGGGAATCTTGTCAAGCCTCCGCCGGACATACGAGTAAGGTTCCACATCAAGAAGGCTGACAACCAGCCTGTCCGTATAGGGCACCAGCCGGTCTCCCAGGGAGACGACTCTCTTTCCGAGGGCTTCAGCAGAGAGGGAGGAGGAAACGGCAAGAGGGTCAAAACGCCAGATCACTCTCTTTTTGCCCAGAAGCGAGGAAAGCTGCCTGAACAGTTCGACCCTGGCTTCAAGAGGCGGAAGACCCGGTTCCCAGCCCTCTTTTTCATAATCGTTGAGGCTAAAATGGAGATAAAACCCCAACCCGTTCTCTTCCAGGGTCCTGGCTGAAGAAAGCAGCGGCCCCGGATTTTTACTCCAGAAGACCACCGCCCGCACATTCTCATAGGAGATCAGGTGCCTTTTGCGGTTATAGGGGTTCACACGGACAGAGTAGCCCTGATGAAGACGATTCATCAACCATGGCATAAAAAAGGCCGGGATATCGGTGACCCGGCTGGCAGAGAGGATCACAGGAGAGACGGGAAGACGCGCCACAAGACCCTCCCCTGACAACCTTAACAGGATACGTGAAGAGACCGGCCCAGCTCCCGGGCCTGTCCCAGGGCAGCTGTATTCTCCCGAAGAGCCTGTTCCCCTGTACTCACTCCGAATGAAAAGCTGAACTCCATCCTGAGAAACCGGGCCATGGACGCAACCGATTCCCGTGCGATGAGATAACCGGAATCGGCCTCGCTGCCCCCGAATGTGGAGAGAAATCCGATCTGCTTTCCTTTGAAACTGCTGAAATCCATGGCGTAGATCCGATCGATGCAAGCTTTCATCTGAGCGGTCATGTGCCACCAGTAGATGGGAGAAGCCAGGATGATGAAAGAGGCCTCCCTGATCAGGGGATAAAGCTCATCCATATCATCGCGGATGACACAGCGAGCTCCCTTCTCCTTGCAGGATGAACATCCCCGGCACGGGGCGATGGTCATTTCAGCGGTGTCCAGACGTTCGGTCCGTCCCCCCTCAAAAGCCTCACCCGCCCCTTCCAGGAAGGTGTCCAGGAGAAGGGCGGTGTTCCCGTTCAAACGGGGGCTTCCCTGAAGAGCCAGAAGAGTGACCGGAGACACAGTCATATCTCCAGCCCCCAGAATGTCCGTACAGCCCAGCCTATACCGAAGGAGAGAAGAGCCACACCCAGGCTGATCAGGGCCATCTCCAGAAAACGCCGTCTGAAGGGGAGGTCTTTGGCCACGGCGATGTAAAAGTTAAAAGCCAGAATGATCAGGATAGCTGCAGCCAGCATGAGGGCCAGGTTGACGAAAGGATTCACGAAAAGAAAGAACGGGAGTGTCAGAAGGATAACGGTCCCCACGTAGGCCAGGCCCGTATAGAGGCTTGATGTCAGGGCTCGGGCATGGTTCCCCTCCTGGCGCTGTGACAGAAACTCGCTGGCGGCCATGGAAAAGGAGGCTGCGATCCCGGTGATGAGCCCCAGCAGAGCGATGGTCCGGCTGTTCTGGATAGCAAATGTAAATCCCGCCAGGGCGCCGCTGAGTTCCACCAGGGCATCATTCAGGCCCAGCACCACCGAACCCATATAGGTGAGTTTATCTTCATTGAGCATGTCCAGAAGTTGTTTTTCATGGACATCCTCTTCACGTCCCATGCGGGCCGCTTCGGGCATGCTCTTTTCAATATCGTCATAAAGCGCAGCCGCTTCCACCTCTCCCCGTTCCATGAGCTTCAGAGTAAAAGTGAGGCCCACAGTCCGTGCCAGGATATAATACCAGCCGATCCTGAGAAACGACGGGGCCACATTCCGGTGTGTGTACCGTTTCAGGACTTCATAATGATTCTTTTCCGTGTGTGAGATATCCGTGAGGATCGCCTTATTGTCCGGATCCTTCTCCCTGGCTGCCAGGGCTTTATAGATATGATAACCCTCGATCTCATCCCTCTGGATCCTCACCAGCTGCCTGATGACACTCTTCTCCACAGCGTCTCCTTTTTCTTTCGTTCTCTTTGAGTATGCCACAACACGCGGAAATATCCAGTGCAGATTCTCTCAACGCGCGGGGTTCTACGTCCGGCCGGTCACCGGGAAACTGAATTTCTCAGGAAGAAGGCCCCGAGGAGCATCTGTAAAAAAGTGGTCATCCTCTTCGTTCACCACGTCCCACTCTCCGTCGGGAAACTCACCCCTCTCCGGAGTAAAATGAAAGACAGCCTCCCTGATGCCTCTGAAAGGAAGCCTGTCGAAAAGGGAGAGCCACTCGATCTTCCGGGAGTAAGCCGCGTCATAGAGATGCAGTGTCTCTCCCTTCTGAGCGGCCATGAGGATGCCCTTTTCCTCTTCATCAAAAAGAAGAGCGTCGCTGAGGAGATAGAGGGCATGGAAAAGAGCGATGGATTGTCCGGTGACCAGGCTGAAGGATTCCGACACAGGAACACGGGAGAAAAGAGCCCCCTCCAGGACCATCCGGTCTTCTTTTTTCTCAAGGTCCAAAAGTCTGAATCTCCCCGCTCTTCCTGTGTCCCGCGGGAAAGGATAGGAGAAGAGATACCGGGGCCTCTCAGAGAACCCGTACCGGGGATAAAAGCCTGTGACACTGTCATTAGCAAAAAGAAACCGAAAGGAGGCCTTTCCCTCATAGGCTTTTGTGACCTTTGCCATCAAATCCCCGGCTAACCCCTTTCCCCTGTAATCGGGATGGGTCATCACCGTCCCCAGCTGAAGGGCATCCTGCTCCCGTCCCCGGATCATAAAACGCATCGTCGTGACAGAGACATTGGAAACAGCCCTGTCTCTGTCAAAGAGTGTGTGGCAGATGTAAGAATCGTCCCACCATCCGCTGGCATAAAAGGGTTCAAAGTCCAGTCCGAAGACCAGACGGGAAAGTTCGTTGAACGCTTTTCTTTTGGATCCGTCGTGGCGGTAATCATAATCGTATTGCACAGGATCATCAGCCCTTTCTAAAAAAAGGGCCTCTCAAGAGGCCCGAATGAATCCGCACCGAACAATGAGCGCGTGTTACTGGCCCGCTGAGGCGGGGTCTTCCTCATCATGAAGTTTTTTAGGCGGAAGATCCGTCGTCTTCACCGTGGGATACTGTTTCAGATAGACCGACTCGCTCTCATAATTAAAGGGATGCTCAGCCCATTTTCGCACTTCAGAAAAAACTCCCTTACTGGGATGGAGGGTGATATTCTTGATCTTCTCTGTAAAATCCCACATATACCAGTGCATTTCATAAATATTCTCCACCGCCATCTTCAGGAAAAAGACTTTCATGAGGCCGGGTTCGTTCCATCGCTCATTCACCGATTCCAGGATATATCCTTTAAAGACATTGTCCTCACCGGGATCACGGATGACAGCAAAGACATAGGTTCTCGGGTATTCATTATTCCCTCTGAGACCGGACACGACATTGACCCATCGCACTGTCTCGCTTATGACCCAGACTCCTTCAATGGGATCCAGGGTGTCCACATTATTCTTGAAATAGTCCATCATCTCATCCTTTGTCATCGTCGTGGAAGGCCAAGTCGCTTTAATCTCTATCAGGTTTCGGCTTGTGGACGCACAGCTCCAGACAACTCCCAACAAAAGAAGAATAACAAGAATACGCATCCCTTTTCTCATAAAGGCTCCTTTCCTCTGTCCGATTTTTTATTATAGTCTTTTTTTGGGTGTTGTCAAAGTCTCCCTGCGCTTTTACTCCGCGGGAAAGCCGGAAAAATTGAAATAAGCGTTGACAATGGCTTTTCTCCTGCTATTGTTTCTCCATGAAGAAACGAGCCTCTCTTTTCACCTCTTATCTCTCCCTTCTTTCTCTGATCAGGCTCTTTTTCTCCACCGGGACCTATCGATGTCCCGCCTTCTTTTTTTCCATGTGACGTTTCGCATTGATAAAAAAAGGAGGAGATCATGCGTTATCAATCAATTCTTGAAACTATCGGAAAGACCCCGCTGGTGCAGATCAACCGGTCAGGCTTTCACGGTAAACTTTATGCAAAACTGGAAGGGGCCAACCCCGGAGGAAGCATCAAGGACCGCGTGGCGGCTCATATGATCCAAAAAGCGCTCGAATCCGGGGAGCTGAGACCCGGGATGACCATCCTCGAAGCGACGTCGGGGAATACCGGGATCGGCCTGGCCTTGGCCGGAGCGGTCCTGGGGATCACCGTCCATATTGTCATGAGTGAAGGGGTCTCCCAGGAGCGTATCCGGATCCTTAAGGCTCTGGGCGCTGAGATCACCTTCTCACCGGCTCACCGTCACACAGACGGAGCCATCATTCTTGCTGAACAGATCTTCCGCCGGGATCCGGACCGTTTTTTCCGTCCTGACCAGTTTTCCAATCCGGCTAATCCGGGTATCCACCGTGAAACCACAGCCCGTGAGATCTGGGAAGAGATGGAGGGCCGCATCGATTTTATCATTGCCGGGATGGGAAGCACCGGGACTCTCATGGGGTTAGCCGATTTCTTTGCCTCCAGGGCCGAAAACATCCGCATCATAGGTGTCCGCCCCGCTGTCGGTGAGACCATCGACGGCATCAAGACATTCAAAACGAGCCTGACTCCGGCACTCTTCAAAGAGACGAAGATCCATGAGATCGTGGAGGTCACCCGCCGTGAGGCTTTCAGGGCGGCCCGGAGACTCATCAGGGAAGAAGGGATCTTTGCAGGGATCAGCGGAGGAGCCGTCTACGGAGCATTTCTTCAGAATCTCAAGCCTCTTGAAGGAAAAACCGGGGTGATGATCATCGCAGACAATAGCTTCCGCTATATGGAAAGCGGCCTTCTTGACTCCTCCTGTTGCCGGGAAAGGGCTCCTGCCCTCTCCCATTGAAAAAAAAGCTTGATTCCTTTCGGGATATGATTATAATACCCCTCACCAGTTTAAGGAGGTGATGAACTTGATTCATCTGAACTGTCTGAGTTCTGACAACTGTTTCAAAGACCCTGTCATTCTTACCCGTCATTACCTGCTTATTTTCAAAATGTTTATTCTTAACATGGTGATGTGCAGCATCGCCTGATTCCTTTACCCGTTACCCCTGTTTAAAAACCATAACCAGATAACCGGCCTCTTTTGAGAGCTGCCTTTCGGTTTATCCTTAAGGTTCTTTCCCAAAGGCCGTTTACCTCAAGGAGATACAATGAACCGGATCATAAAATTCGGGGGGTCTGTCCTCACAGATGCCGACTCCCTTTATAAAGCAGCATCCATCATCCGGGCCTATCGGGGCCGTCGCGTTGTGGTCTGCTCCGCTCTCAGGGGCGTGACCTCCACGCTTTGCAAAACTCTCTCGCCGGATGAATGGGATCCCATCCGTATGAGAGACACCCTCATCAGGGAAAAAGAGAAGCACCTGGCTCTTCTGAACAGTCTCGGACCCTCGACGCAACGGCACCGCACAGAACGTGAGATCACCCGTCTTGTGGAAGAGACTCTCACAAGACTTCTCCTGTTTTCACAGC
The DNA here is from genome assembly GCA_964574875.1 of uncultured bacterium. GTDB lineage: Bacteria > Macinerneyibacteriota > Macinerneyibacteria > Macinerneyibacteriales > DSCS01 > DSCS01. The sequence continues at coordinate 91,043 of CAZNOX010000004.1, forward strand.
CATGTTCACCGGATGCGACAGCCTTCGTCCCACTGCTGGGAGAACGGCTCTCTGCACTTCTCATGCAAAATTACCTGGAGGAGCAGGGAACACCTGCATCCCTTCTCCTCCCCGAAGAGATCCCGTTGATCACTGATGAAAAGAGTCCTTATGTCCGGATCGACCTCTCCGGCTCAGGAGCCAACCTTGGCGCATCATCACAAAAAGCTCCTGTGGCCCTGGTCCCGGGCTTCTATGCTCTCCACCCTTCGGGAGGCCCCCGGCTTCTGGGACGCGGGGGAAGCGATTATACCGCCGCCGCCCTGGGTTATCTTCTTGATGCCGATTCTGTGGATCTCTGGAAAGATGTCGAGGGCTTTTTCAGCGGAGATCCGAGAGAGCTTCCCGATGCTGTTCTGAAAAACCATCTGAATTATGAAGAAGCCGCCGAACTCTCCTATTATGGAGCTCATATCCTTCATCCTGAGACGATCCCCCCCCTCAGGGCAAAAAAGATCCCTCTCCGCCTCTTCTCTTTCACAACCTCTTTCTCCCCGGAGAGCCGGCACACGCTCATCGACGGTGCCGGCGGGGAGACGACAGAGTCCATCACAGGTATTGCATCCACAGACAATATCGGTATCATAACAGTGGGAGGAAGTGATGTGGGAAGTGAACCCGGGATCCTGGCCCGGCTGACGGGACGACTCACCGGTGGCGGGATCAATATCAAGTCTGTGATGACATCCCAGACATCCATCAATATCCTCGTTGAAGCGGGGGATCTGGAGACGGCACACGAGATCTTAGGAGAGGAGAGTTCTTCGGGACGCTCGGTGACCTACAGCGATATGTTCAGTCTCGTTTCTCTTGTGGGGAACGGTATCAACTCGGCTCCCGGGATCGCGGCCAGGGCTTTTCAGGCTCTTGCAGAAAAGAAGATCCCGGTCCATATGATCTGCGCCGGAGCCTCTCCGGTCTCGGCCTATTTTATCGTCCGGCGGGCTCTCCGCCGTGACGCTGTCCATACAGTCCATAACGCCTTTTTCAACACAAGGGAGGTTCTTTATGAAACGCCAGCGGTCCATTGAAGAGATCAACGAAAAGATTCTCAACGGCAGTGCTGTGGTCCTGACAGCCTCAGAGATCAGCGCCCTGTCCGGAAATCATTCCCCGGAAGATATCTTTGATGCTGTGGATGTGGTCACCACGGGAACCTTTTCCCCCATGTGCTCAAGCGGCGCCTTTCTCAACTTCGGGCACACCTCACCACCCACCAAGATGAAAGAGGTCCGTCTCAACGGTGTCGAGGCCTATGCCGGCCTGGCTGCCGTGGACACCTATCTCGGAGCAGCCCAATCTTCTGATCAGGATCCCGCCTATGGAGGGGCCCATGTCATCGAGGCGCTGATCAAAGGGGAGAATGTCCTTCTGGAAGCCTCGGGAAGTGTCACGGACTGTTACCCCTCGCCTTCTGACAAACGCCCCATTAGCCTGAACACCATCAACGAGGCCTATCTCTACAATCCCAGGAACTGCTACCAGAACTATGCAGCGGCAGTCAACTCGTCACACAAGACTCTCCGGACATATATGGGAACACTTCTCCCCGGTTCGTTGAACATCAACTACTGCACATCGGGGGAACTCTCCCCCCTAATGAACGATCCCGATCTGAGGACCATTGGAACAGGGACGCGGATCCTCCTCTGCGGAGGCCCGGGCTATGTCTCGGCTCGGGGCACACAGTTCAATCCCGGAAGGAAAAAGAACCGATACGGGATCCCTGTGGAGGGAGCGGCAACACTTGCTCTCTCGGGAAATATGCGTTCCATGAATCCCCGCTATGTCAAAGGCGTCACCATGCCGGGCTACGGCGTTACGATTTTCATCTCTGTGAGCATCCCTGTTCCTCTCCTGGATACAGACCTGGCGGCCCGCGTCATGATCACAAACGATCACATCGACATGGCTGTCCGGGATTTCGCTGATCCCGATCATGGGGAGATCGCTCTTGTCCGCTTCAGCGACCTTGTGACAGGAGCGGTGGAGATCAACGGGAAAAAGAGCCGCACTGTTCCGCTGTCGAGTTTTGCCATCGCTCAGGAGTCTGCCGAACTGTTGAAATCTCTGATACAAAAGGGAAGTTTCCTGCTCACGGCTCCTGCTGAAAGCTATGATACCGCTTCCCGGGAGGAGCCTGTCTCCGGGAGATCCTCCCTCCCCTGTGCCCTTTGCGGCGCCTGTGTGGCACTCTGTCCTGAAGGAGCGCTCACCCTGGAGAACAGCGAGATCCATCTGGATGACAAGCGCTGTTCAGGATGCCTTCTCTGCCGGGAGGTCTGCCCCTGCGGCCTGGCCAGAGGAGGGACTCATGGATAAGTATACAGACCGCTTTTACCGTTCTTTCGGAGATCACAGCCGGCTTGTCTATTACCATGTCGTATCCTCGGAAAGCGACCTCTGGATCGGTGTGGATGCTCCTTCAGCTGACGAGTCTATCCCCCGTGCCGCCTTGGAGCTCACAGAGGACGCCAGGGCTGAAGTCCTGAGAGCCATTCAGGAGTGGCCTGAGTTCCTCACAGCATTGTCCCCTATTGAACCCCATCCCTCCTTTCCTCTGCCCATGACGCATGCTGCCCGGAAAGCGGGGACCGGGCCCATGGCGGCTGTGGCCGGATTTGTGGCCGACTCTGTCAATGACGGACTGCGCAGGCTCATCTCCCCGAAGAAGATCCTGGTGGAAAACGGCGGCGATATCAGTGCCTGGGCCGAGGACGAAGTCCGGATCGGGATCTTTGCAGGCCCGTCTCCCCTTTCAGGCCGCCTGGGTGTGACTGTCCCCTGCCGGGGACAGCGCCGGGGGATCTGCACGTCGTCGGGGAGTGTGGGACATTCTCTCAGCTTCGGAAAGGCTGATGCCGCGGTGATCATCTGCGAATCTGCTGCCCTGGCTGACGCCCATGCCACGGCCGCTGCCAACCGTATCCGGATCCGGGCCGATCTTGAGAGAGTGATCCAAGAACTCAAGGCGGACCCCGATATTTTGGGGAGCATCCTCATCATGGATGATGAGGTCGCCGTTTCCGGCCAGTGTCCCCTCTATGCACGGAGGACAACATCATGAAAGTCACCGATGTCATTGGAAAAAGAGAGAAAAGACTGCTCTCACTGGAGATCGTCCCTCCTTCACGGGGTTTTTCTCTGGATGATGCTCTCCGGCATACAGAACAGCTCATGACTTTCCACCCTGATTTTATCAACGTCACGGCCCATCAGCCCTATGTGGCCCTGGAAGAAAGAGACGGCGAAGTGGTCAAGCTTCAGAAGAGCAAAAAATGCGGGACAGTGGGGGTCTGCTCGGCCTTAAAACACCGGTTCGGAGTGGAAGCCATCCCCCATGTGATCTGCGGAGGAGACAGCCTCTTCGAGATCGAGGACAAACTCATCGACTTGAGCTACCTGGGTTTTGACAATCTCTTTATTGTCAGAGGAGACCCCCTTCCGGGGCAGAGGAGCTTCACCCCTCCCAGGGAAGGACATGAATATGCTTCAGAACTGGTCCGGCAGGCGCAGAACCTGAACGAAGGGCTTTATACCTCTATCCGGGAAAAAGGAGTCCCCACCGATTTTTGTATCGGAGTCGCAGGCTACCCGGAGAAACATTATGAATCATTGAACAAAGAGAGTGACATGGAGCATCTGGTGGAAAAGATCCGGGCCGGAGCCCATTTTATCATCACCCAGATGCTTTTCAGCGCAGAAGTCTACACCGCCTTTGTGGAAGAACTTCACAAACGAGGCCTCAGGATCCCGGTCATCCCGGGGATCAAGCCGGTGACACGGTTGAAATCGCTGAAAAAGATCCCCGGAACATTTCATATCGATATTCCTCAATCCCTGGCCAGAGCACTAGACCAGGCTCGCACCCCGGACGAAGAGGCACAAGCCGGCACCCGGTATATGGCTCGTCTCGTCAGAGACCTGCTGGACGCCGGGGCTCCGGGGGTCCACATTTTCACCATGGGCAGCGGCAAAAACACGCAACGTCTCCTGGAGACGGTTCTGGGACAGGGAGGGATCTGAGATGAGCACCTTACTCAAAGAATTACTCATGAGAAAAACCCTTCTGGGGGACGGAGCCATGGGGACCACTCTCCAGGCCCGCCTGAAGACCCCCTTCAAAGGGCCCTATGAACTCCTCGCTGTGAACCAGCCGGCTCTTATCGAGAAGATCCACCTTGATTTTCTTCAAGCCGGAAGCGATATCATCGAGACCAATACATTCGGAGGGTCCGCGCTCTCCTTGCGGGAGTACGGTCTGGAATCCCGGACAGAAGAGATCAACGAGGCCGCCGCATCCCTGGCGCGCAAAGCAGCCGATTCCATGTCCGAATCGGATCACCCCCGCTTTGTCGCCGGATCAGTGGGCCCGACAAAGTTCCTTCCGACTCTGGGCCAGGCCTCCTTTGACAGTCTTTACAGCGGGTATAAAGTCCAATGTGCAGGACTGATCCGGGGAGGGGCGGATTATATCCTCATCGAGACGGCACAGGACCTGCTCCAGGTCAAAGCCGCCCTTCTGGCGGCCCGTGACGCCGCAGATGAAGCCGGGAGGAAGATCCCTGCAGCTGTCTCTGTTTCTCAGGAAAGAGGACATCTGCTCACCGGAAGCGATATCGAAGCTGTGGCCGCCATCCTCGAACCCTTTGACCTGTTGTATCTGGGACTCAACTGCGGCAACGGTTTTGAAGGCCTGGAGGAGTCTCTTGAGACCCTCAGCCGATTCTCTCCCTTCCCCCTGGCCCTGATGCCCAATGCAGGATTCCCTGAAGTCCGCAACGGAGAGTTGCATTACACCATGACGCCCGAAGAGTTCGTTGGAGAGTTCCGGCGGTTTCTGGATCTTGTCCCCCTTTCTCTGGCCGGAGGGTGCTGCGGGACCACTCCGGCCCACCTTCAGGCGCTCAGAAAAGAACTTGATGGCACCCGTCTCTCCCCGCGTCCCGAATTTATCCGGAGGGCACGCCTGGCCTCTCTCTACAAGACAGCAGAAGTCAGGACATCACGCCCGCCCTTCATCATAGGGGAACGGGCCAATACCCAGGGAAGCAGAAAATTTAAAGACCTGTTACTCAAAGACGATTATGAATCCATGGTCGCTTTGGCGCTGGGCCAGGAGAGATCCGGGGCAGCCGCACTGGATCTCTGCTGCGTCATCCCGGGAAGAGATGAGGTCACAGACCTGTCCCGCTTAACCGAAGACCTCAACCGGCAAGCCAGGTCCCCGCTATGTCTCGATACTGTGAATGCTGAAGCCTTGGAAGAAGCGCTGAAAAAAATGAGCGGCAAACCTCTCATCAACTCAGTGCAATTAAAGGATAAGATCCAGGCCGGAAAAGTCTTCTTGCTGGCAAAGAGGTTCGGTGCTGCCCTGATCTGTCTGGCGATCGATGACAAAGGCATGGCCCTTACCGCAGAAGAGAAGATCGAAAAGGCCGAAAAGATCTACACCATATCTGTGAATGACTACGGATTAGCACCGGAAGACCTCTTCTTTGACATGCTGACCTTCACCATCGCATCCGATACAGAAAGGAACTCCGCTTTTGAGACATTGACGGCTTTGAGCAGGTTGAAACAACGCCATCCCCGGACAAATACGATCCTGGGAGTCAGCAACATCTCCCACGGCCTGAATCCGTTTCCGAGGAAGATCCTGAATTCTCTTTTCCTTCAGTTGGCTGTGGAACACGGGTTGGACGCAGCTCTCGTCCACGCGGGGAACCTGACACCGCTCCATCATTTCCCTGATCCCCTCATCGATATGGGGCGCCGGATCCTCCTCTCGCCCACTCCTGAACCCGAGATGCTGTCGTCTTTCCTCCGTCTGTGTGATGAGACAAGCGGTTCCAATACCCGGGAAGAGCAAAAAGAAGACAAAGAACTGACGCTTTTCCAGGCAATCATCGACGGCCGGAAAGAAGAGGCGTTGAGGCTTGCCCAAAACGGGATTGAAGAGAAGAAAGCGGAAAAACTCATCGAAGAATCGATTATCCCGGCCATGGAAGAGGTCGGGCGTCTCTTCGAATCAGGGCGCCTGCAGCTCCCCTTTGTCCTGCGTTCTTCTGAAACAGCGAAAAAAACTCTCGATCTTCTCTCTCAACACTTGTCCTCACCCAGAAACCGGGGGACACTCCTCCTGGCCACCGTCTACGGCGATGTCCATGATATCGGGAAAAACCTCAGCGCTCTCATCTTCCGCAATCACGGGTACCGGGTCATCGACCTGGGCGTCGACCGGTCGGCTGAGGAGATCGTCCGGGAAGTCCAAAATCACCAGCCGGATGCTGTGGGATTAAGCGGCCTGCTGGCTACGTCGGCCCTCTATTTCGGAACAGTTCTTTCAAGTCTTGAAAAAGCAGGAATCTGTGTCCCGGTCCTCTGCGGAGGAGCAGCCCTCACAAGGGAATTTACTCAACACCACCTGGCTCCCCTCTACAGCGGGCCTGTCTATAAAGCCGATGATGCTTTTGACGCCATCCGTTTTCTCAGAAAAGAGGCTTTTCCGGCTCAGAATCGCCACTGTCTCTCCCCTCCGGAGAGATCTGTCCCCGAAGCCCCCTGTGAAGAATCCCCGGCGCCTCCGGAGACCCGCCGGGTCCACTATGCACTCGAAACAGTCCTCCCCTTTCTGAACAAAAAGAGACTCTTTCAGATCCGCTGGGGAGGACTCGGCCCGGATCAGGGAGAAGAAGAGCTTTCCCGTCTTCTTCAGAAAGAAGGCCTCTACCGGAACATCAAGGGTGTGTTTGCCTCTTTTCCATGTCTTCCGGATAAGGAAGACCTTTCTCTTCTCGGCCGTGACGGGAAGATCCTCGCTACCTTCCATTTCCCCCGGGCGGCAGGTGATGAGAAAAGATGCATCACCGACTTTTTTCGTGACTCCGGAGACCTCATCACCCTTTTTCTTGTCACAGCCGGACCGGACATCGCCCGTGAAGAAACCAGGCTCATCAGCAAGGATTCGTATTATGATTATTACCTCCTTCACGGATTGGGAACGGAACTGGCTGAAGCGGCAGCCTCCTGCCTGAATGATGAGATCAGCACAAAAAAGGGAAAAACCCTCCGTTTCGGGTTTGGGTATCCGGCTTGCCCTGACTTGAAATACCAGGAGACCCTGTGTCATCTCCTGCCGGCCCGGTCCATCGGAGTCTCTGTGACCCCATCCTATCAGCTTATCCCTGAATTAAGCACAGGAGGATTCATGATCCACAATGACAACGCCTTTTATTTTCCAATGAACGGGAAAGGAGGAACATCATGACCATTGATATTGCTCTCCTGGGAGCCACAGGCGCCGTGGGGCAGAAATTTATTCAACTCCTTCAGGGACATCCCTTCTTCAGGCTTAAAGAACTCTTTGCTTCTGAGCGCTCAGCCGGGAAATCCTACGGAGAAGCCGTGTCCTGGACACTCTCTGCTCCACTCGACCCGGACATCGCCGCTCTTCCCGTCCTCTCCTGTGACCGGGAACCACAAACCAGGCTCGTCTTCTCCGCCCTGGATGCTTCGGCTGCCGGCCCCATTGAAAGCCGCCTTGTGAGCCTGGGACACCTGGTCATCTCCAATGCACGCAACCACCGGATGGATCACGATGTCCCTATCATGATCCCCGAGATCAACGGATCCCTTCTGGGGAGGATCCCGGCTCATCAGGGAGCGCTGATCACAAACCCCAACTGTTCCACAGCAGGATTAGCCCTTTCTCTTTTCCCCCTCCACCGGGCCTTTGGCCTTGAGTCTGTCCATGCGGTGACCATGCAGGCCTTTTCAGGCGCAGGATATCCCGGCCTTCCTGCCTGGGACATCCTGGGTAATGTCATCCCCTTTATTGAAGGAGAAGAAGAGAAGATCGAACAAGAGCTTCCCAAGATCTTTGGGGATTTCAACGGCACACGATTTGCGTCGGCTCCCATCCGTGTCACAGCCTCATGCAACCGCGTCCCTGTACGGGACGGACATCTCCTTGATATCAGAGCCTCATTTCACAAACCGGTGAGTCTTGAAAAGATCCGTGAAGCGTGGGCCCTGTTTGGCCAGGATGAGCCTGATCTCAACCTCCCTTCAGCGCCTCTCTCCCCGGTGATCTGCACAGCCCGGGAGGATATGCCCCAGCCCTCTCTTTTTCATGAGAAGAACAGCATGAGTGTCTATACAGGACGTCTAAAGTCCCTCTCCGAGAAAGAGATCTGTTTTAAGGCCCTTGTCCACAATACCGTCCGGGGGGCTGCAGGAAACGCCCTTCTCATCGCCGAACGGGCTGTTGCAGAGAAACTGGCCTGACGACTTATTTCTTCTTGACAGCTCTTTTTCCGATGTTACTATTCATAGAAACGTTACTATAAATAGTAACACAGAAAGGAGCCGTTATGAAAGTCACAGAGGCCCCGGATACCCGGGGGTATTTCGGAGAGTACGGGGGAGCTTATCTCCCTGAAGAGTTAACGGGAATCATGAATGAGATCGCAGAGGAGTATGCTGTCTGCAAAAAGGACCCCTTGTTTCAGGAGGAACTCCACGGGTTCCTTAGCCACTATGTGGGACGTCCTTCACCGGTCTATTTCGCCGAAAACCTGTCCCGGGAATACAGCCCGGCAAAGATCTATCTGAAGCGGGAAGACCTGAACCATACCGGAGCCCATAAGATCAATCATTGCCTCGGAGAGGCCCTGCTGGCCCGACGCATGGGAAAAACCAAACTCATCGCCGAGACAGGAGCCGGCCAGCATGGCGTGGCTCTGGCTACAGCTGCAGCTTTGACAGGCCTGGAGTGTGACATCTATATGGGACAGATCGATATCGAAAAAGAGCACCCCAACGTCTCACGCATGAAGATCCTCGGTGCCCGGGTCATCCCTGTCACAACAGGGACACGAAGCCTTAAAGACGCTGTCGATGCCGCATTCGAAGCTTACCTGAAAGATCCGGTGAACCAGTTTTATGCCATCGGCTCTGTTGTGGGGCCGCACCCCTTTCCCCTCATGGTCCGGGACTTCCAGTCTGTGGTGGGCCGGGAAGCCAAAGAGCAGTTTTTTGAGATGACAGGCCGCCTTCCCCACAGTGTCATCGCCTGTGTAGGAGGGGGATCCAACGCCATGGGGATTTTCAGCGCTTTTCTCAATGACCCTTCAGTCTCTCTTTACGGAGTCGAGCCTTCAGGCCGGGGATTCAAAGAGGGAGATCATGCAGCAACGCTCACAAAAGGACGTCCGGGGATCCTCCACGGCTTCCGTTCCTATCTCCTGCAGGATGAAAAGGGCGAGCCGCTCCCCGTCCACTCCGTTGCCAGCGGGCTTGATTATCCGGGTGTGGGGCCGGAACACAGCTATCTCAAAGACCAGGGGCGGGTAATCTATACGACGATCTCCGATGCAGAAGCCATTGAGGCCTTCTTTATCCTCTCCCGGACAGAAGGGATCATTCCCGCTATCGAATCAGCACACGCCGTGGCTTATGCTTTGAAACGGGCCCATCACTATCCTGAAGAGTCTATCCTCATCAACCTCTCGGGACGCGGAGACAAGGATGTGGATTATGTCCTGGCCCATTACGGAGACAAGGCCTTCTGAAGGAAAAAGCGGTCCCTGTTTGACAAAACCCCTGTTCTTTATTAAAATAGGAGATGTAAAGGACAGGGGTATGAAACTCTATAAACTGAATGAAATCGCCCGGACACTCGCGTCTATCGACGATCCTCAGATCATCGAGGATTTTATGAATTCCATTCTTACAGAGAAAGAGGTCTTTGATATCTCCTCGCGATGGGAGCTGGTCAAATACCTGGATGAAGGGATCTCCCAGCGGACTGTGGCTTCCGACCTGGGGTTAAGCCTCTGCAAGATCACCCGGGGTTCAAAAGAACTGCACAAAAACCATTCTGCATTTAAAAAAGTCCTGGACGCTTTCAAAAAGCTTTAATTTCTCTGTTGTGACCTGATCTTTCAAACTCATGTGAAACAGATTTCATGAAGGCTTTTGGTGCCCCCGCCGGCTGACAGCCGGCGGGAGCTCTGAGGGGGTTACTGTGCGAGGGCCGCTTCGATCTTTTCGATATACTCAGCGGCATTTTTACTGGACGGATCCAGTTTCAAGGCGATATGATAATTTTCCAGGGCTTTTTTCATGTCCCCTGAGAGGAAATAAGCTTCTCCCAGGCTGTCCCAGGCATTGGCATG
>CAZNOX010000005.1:0-88718 GCA_964574875.1 uncultured bacterium
GCTTTTCTCGCCTACAATTTCATCGACAGGGGAAAGGTCAATGTCTTTATCCCCTTTGTTCCCTATATTCCCCAGGGAAACCAGTTCCTCATGCGTGTGACTCCTGCCATTCCTCCCGGAGAGACGTTCCTTCTCTATAATAAACTCTTCAATCCCGATTATGACGATCTCGAGGAAGACCGTGCTTTAGCCCCGGGGTTGACATTCACCCGCTTCAATTTTCTCACGGAAGCAGAACCCAATGACTACCTGCTGACCTTCGAATATTACAGAGACGGGACACAGATCACCGATTTTCCGGCATCCGAACTCTCACTCAACGTGAGTATGTTTGCTCCCCAGGCTGTGGTGGGCGCGGGCCCGTTTCTCATCGAGAATAAGAGGGAGATTCCGTTTAAAGCGCTCTTTTCTGAACAGGAGGACGGAAGCATCACGCTGATCTGCGCAGAATCGGTTCCCGGAGACGTGTGGCTTTCTGTAAAAGAGGAAAAGAACGGATTCGGGATCTTTCGCCAGACAGGGGCGGAAACATACGAGTTCGTGGGGCGAACTGAGGGACGGATCCCCTCTTCGGGGCGGTTCCTCCTTCTGGAGGATACCACGCCTCCGGTGATCGAATCTGTGCTTTACGATCAGGGAAATGTGGTCATCACCGCATCCGATGACCTCAGCGGGATCGCCCGGTATACGGTTCAGCCGCTTCACGGAGAGCCGGTGACTTCGGACACAGGCTCCTTTGTGGCCTCTTTCCTGAACGAAGGGGACAACCCGTTGACAGTCACCGTGACAGACGGGATGGGGAACAGCCGGGTACTGGATGTGATACTCACATCAGGAATCCCGCATCCCCTGGCTGCAGGATCCAAAAGGATCATCAACTACCCCAACCCCTTTAACCCCGAAACAGCGATCGGGATCCGGTTTGAACAGCCTGAACGGGGAGTCCTGGTGATTCTCAACGCCCGCAGACAACAGGTCCGCCTTATCGCATCGGGTCTCTTTGATGCGGGGATCAGGGAGTTTTCCTGGGACGGCCGTGACGAAAAGGGGCAGATGTGCCCCAGCGGCCTCTATTACGCCCTGTTCAAGGGAGAGAGACGGACATTGATCCAGAAAATGGTCCTGGTGAAATAGGAGGGTTTATGATCAAGAAACGATTTATTCTCTTGGCTTTTCTTCTCATGACAGCTGCGCTTTCGGCAGCTCCTGCAGCCCTTTTCGGACGTGTGGAGAGCGTGAGCGGCCCATTGACGAGAAACACGTCTTCCGGTGAAGAGGTGCTGAAAACAGGGGACATCCTCCTGGAAGATGAGAGCCTGACCCTTGCTGAAGGGGCGTCTGCGGTCATCCGGTTATCCTCAGGACGGACCACAGTCAAAGGCCCGAGGACGTTCACGTTGACTCAACTAGCCCGGGAACAAGGCCTGACAGGGGAAAACGCCCGGGTGGAATATATCCTGGGCCGTCTTTTTCTCCTTTCCGACGAGGACGAGCGTCCTCTGAGAGCCGGGGACGGCCTCTCCGTGGGGGACAGGATCCGGACCGGGGATGACAGTTATGCCGAGATCAGTGTGAGTGACAAGATCCTGTTGAAGATGGATCAGAATACCACTCTGGAGATCAGGGAATATGGGGAACAGAGTAAAGGGATCCGGCAGACTCTGGGACGGTTGTGGGTCAAAGCGAAGAAACTGGTCGCTGAAAAATTTGAAGTGGATACACGGTTCGGTACAGCAGGGGTCAGGGGGACCTCCTTCGGAGTCACCCTTGATGACCGTGCAGGAATGACCGTGGAGTGTGAAGAGGGAGAAGTCTATCTGAGAAACCCGGAAGGAACAGAAGCCTCTGTCCCGGCCGGTTTTAAACGTTCTCTCGGGAGTGACGGCATCATTTCCGATCCTGAAGAACGCGGAGACGCCGGGGGTTTTGAGGAGCTCGGAGAAGGAAAGAAAGAGGAGATCCCCGCGGAGATCGCCGAAGAGCACCGGCGCCTGACGTTAAGCGGCCAGTCTCTCCTGCGGTCACCCGATGGTATCAAGATCGCGTTTTTTCTCAGAGACCTGGACCTTTTCAAGACAAAGCTGGCGGGCCTGGGCCTGACCGATGATCAGGTGGATGTCTCGCAGCTGGATGAGTGGGCATCAGCCTTCCAAAAGATGAGAGCGGAGTTTGCCCGGGTGACCGGAGATGCTCAAAAGCTGCTCGTTCTTCTTGAAAGCCGGTTCAATGAGACAGAATTTCTGACCTTGAAAAAAGCTGCGGCTCTCATCACCAAGTATGTCTCTGAATGGAACTTCCCCTGGGATGAGTATGAGGAGTTTATGAAAAGGGTGGCCCGTCTCCAGGAGAAGCTGAGCTCGACCACAGACGATCAGAGCGGTGACCTTGCCCTCTCTCTTTTGGATCAGGAGATATCCAAATGGGAGGAACTGCTTAATATTTCCGGTTCAGTGGTGGACTTTTCACAGCTGAGTCTGAACCTGAACCGCTTCACGCAGCGTTATAAAGCACTGAAGTCTGAAGTCAGCGCCTTTAGCGGCTCCTCTTCAAGCCGAAGCACAACGCTGGAGGCGGACAACCTTCTCAAACGGTTGGAAAGGCTTTACAGCAGCCTGCCTCTCCTCAAAGAGATCATCTCTTTTGAAGAGAGGACCTTTGACCAGATGACACGGGTCCGGAACCGGATCTTTGTCTTCAAGCAGACTCTGGAAGCCTTCTCAGCACAGACCGATTCGGCCGCTCTCTGGATCGAGCAGGCGGTGAGTGCCGCCCTGACCGGGGAGAACCTGCTGAAATATCAAAGTGAAGCACGGATGTGGAACAGGCTCATCAGGGAATATGAAGCTCTCAGAAACGACTTCACCCTGTATGAAAAGATCGTCCGGGAAGCCCGCCAGAAGGGAGTCTTCTATACGTCCCCGCGTATCTTGCGGGAGTATGATGAGATGGAACGCCTTCTCAATAACTTCCGTATTAAGAAAGGATGCTGCCTGGTCACCATGAACTTCGGCCAGATCCGGAAAGAGTTGATCCTCATCAAAACGTTTCTGCTTACGGCAGAGGGAAGGAGCCTTCTTTCATGAAAAGGGGATTACCGGTTCTTTTTGTCATGCTGTTCTCTCTGGCCCTGGAGGCTCCTTTGTCTGCCCTGGACGGGACAGTCACTGTGGGCGGGGGGTATGATTCCGCTTTCCGAAAAGAGATCGACGGGTCGGAAGTCCGTGAGGATACCGGATATGCCCAGGGATCCCTCTCCCTGACCCTTCTTCAGGGAGAAAGCCAGTGGGGATTCTTTGCCGGCATGAGCCGCGATGATTTCTATGACGAGAAGGAGGGGCGGCTTTCCTATACAGGATCCCACTCCTTCTGGGGAGACCTCTATGCCGCTCTCTCCTATATCGACCGGGACGATATCACCGAGACTGATAACAACAGTGCCACCTTCTCTTTCTATCTCTCCTCTGTTCATTACAGGACAACCGGGGGATACTGGGGCGGAGATGTGACATTTGAGCAGACCGGCTACAGCCGTGAGGAGACGGGGCTGTCTGACTACAGCAGTCTCACAGGGAATCTCTCAGCGGGGCTGGGGGATGTCTATCTTTCATTAAGAGGAGAGCGGAGAGACTATAAAGGTGATGTCACACCTGATTATACGGGAGCTGACCTCATGGCCAGCGGATATTTTTACCCCGGACTCTGGGTCGTCAACACCACCGCCTCGCTTTCACACAGGACATACTCCTTTTCCACAGATGAGATGGATGATTACAACAGGGGAGACTTGTCCCTCCGCGTGGGGTATAAGACTGCGCCCTTCTTTACACCTTTTCTTCTGGGGGACATCTCTCTCTATCGCGAAGATCTGGGATGGGGGGATTATCTCCAGTGGGAAGGCGGGATCGAACTCAATTTTTTCCAGAATCCCCTGACACTCATCATCAAGGCGGGCAGCAAGTCGTTTGAACAGGAGTCGGAAAGCCGCCTCTCCTACTCTTACTACATGGCAGAAGGCTCATGGTCCGTCTGGGCAGGCCCCTGGTCTTTTTATGCAGGTAATAACTGGGAGCTTCAAAAAATCGATGACCTGGTATCCACCACCTATCCCGAAGCGAAAAACAGCAATTATATCAACAATCTTTACGGTGAGATCTCGCGGAGCCTGGGACGTGCTCTGACCATAAGCGGTGATTTCTCTTACGAATGGAAAGAGTATTTCATTGAAGATGAGATGAATGCCGATTATACCCAGTATGATCTCTCCCTGGGGGTCAGGTATAATCTCTTTTTCAAGTATATCTTCTCGCTGGAAGGGGCCTACACCTCTATTCAGTATCCCTCCTTCAGTGAAAACAATAACCGGAAATGGACAGTCACGTCATCCATGGAGTATTCATTTTAGAACGGATTGCAGGGGGAGGGTCCCCCCTGTAACCCTTCTATATATCGATAAATCTCGATATATCGATATTCCTCTTCTTTTTTCAAGATTCTGAAAAAAAATGTTGCTTTTATAAGAGGCATCAGTATAGTGATTTTGGTAACAATATGAAAGCACTTATGTTAGCTTTATATAACATTTTGGGTCATTTCTTTTTCACCGGAAGGAGGGTTTTTTTATGGAAGCGTTAAAAATCCATATTCCTGACAATGAACAATATCGGGAGCTCGGATCCTATATTGCATCAGTCCGGAATATGCCCGGTCCGTTGATCAATGTCCTGCACAGGGCGCAGGGGATCTTCGGTTATCTGCCCATGGAAGTTCAGACTTTTATCTCACGGGAGCTGGAGATACCTCTGAGCACCGTTTACGGTGTTGTCACGTTCTACAACTTCTTCAGCATGACACCCCGGGGAAAATATGTCGTCAATATCTGCATGGGTACGGCCTGCTATGTCAAAGGGGCCTCAAAAGTCGTCGATATCTTCAAAGATGAACTGGGGATCGGCGAGGGAGAGACCACGGAAGACAACCTCTTTACATTGACCACCGCACGCTGTTTCGGCGCTTGCGGGCTTGCACCTGTCCTCATGGTCAATGAAGATGTCTACGGGCATGTGGACCGTAAAAAAGTCGTTGAGATCATTAAAAAATATCGCACTTTAGGGTAAAAGGCGGGAGGTATTGTTATGAAGAATCTTGAAGAACTGAGGAAATTGAGGGAAAAAGCACAAAAAGAGATCCAGCTTCGGTCCAAGGATGCCAGGATCAAAGTCGTCGTGGGAATGGGAACATCAGGAATCGCCGCAGGGGCCCGTGAAGTCCTGAAAGCCTTTATCACGGAGATCAATCAGAAGAACCTCACCGATGTCATGGTGACCCAGACCGGTGAAAAAGGCATGAGCTCCATGGAACCCATCGTTGAGATCCACGAAGAGAAGAAACCTGTCATCATCTATGGGGATATGAATCCTTCAAAGGTGAAAAAAGTTGTTGAAGAGCATATCGTCAACGGAAAAGTCGTGGAAGACTACCTGATTTCCATGGAGGAAAAGTAGGGAACGAGGAGGAAAAGACTATGGCTCACAGATTGAATGTGCTGGTGTGCAGCGGCGCATCCTGCATATCAAATAACAGCCTGAAGGTCAAAGAAGCCATGCTGGCTGAGATCGAAAGGCTGGGACTCAACAAGGAGATCAAGGTGATCGAGACCGGGTGTATGGGGCCGTGTCAGTTAGGGCCTGTCATCCTGGTCTATCCTGACGAGACACTGTATAAGAAAGTCCAGGTCGAGGATGTCCGGGAAATCGTCGAACAGCATTTTCTCAAAGGGCGCCCGGTTGAGCGCCTCATGTATAAATCACCTCTCACAGATGAGCTTGTCCATAAAAGCAGCGAGGTGGACTATTTTCAAAAGCAGTATAAGATCGTCCTGGCCAATTGCGGAAACATCGATCCCGAAAGCATGGAGGAGTATATCGCTGTTGGCGGATATGAAGCCCTGGGAAAAGCTCTCACGCAAATGACACCTGATTCCGTTTTGAACGAGATCAAGATCAGCGGACTTCGCGGACGCGGCGGCGGCGGCTTTCCCACACATCTGAAATGGATGTTTACAAAAAATGAAAAGAGCGATGAAAAATATGTCATCTGTAATGCTGATGAAGGGGATCCGGGAGCTTTCATGGACCGCTCTGTCATCGAAGGAGACCCCCATACTCTTATCGAAGGGATGACCATCGCCGGATATGTGGTGGGAGCCTCAAAAGGTTACGTCTATGTCCGGGCTGAATACCCTCTGGCCATCGAAAGGCTTCAGAAAGCCATCGGCCAGGCCAAAGAGATGGGTTTCCTCGGGGAAAAGATCTTCCAGACAGGCTTCTCCTTTGACCTCGAAGTCAGAGTCGGAGCAGGAGCTTTTGTCTGCGGTGAAGAGACCGCGCTGATCCACTCTATCGAAGGAAAACGGGGGACTCCCCGTCCCAGGCCGCCTTATCCCTCAGCTTCGGGAGTCTGGGGGAAACCCACGGTCCTGAATAATGTGGAGACCTATGCCAATGTCCGGCATATCATCCTGAACGGAGGAGCCTGGATGGCTGATATCGGGACTGAGACAAGCAAAGGCACCAAAGTCTTTGCCCTGTCCGGGACGATAAAAAACACCGGGCTTGCCGAGGTCCCCATGGGGACCACCATCCGTGAGCTGATCTATGACATCGGCGGCGGAGCCCCTGAAGGCCATGAGATCAAAGCTGTTCAGCTTGGCGGCCCCTCAGGGGGATGTGTGACACCGGAATACTTTGATACTCCCATCGACTATGAATCCCTGACTCAGCTTGGAGCCATGATGGGATCCGGCGGGGTCATCGCCATGGATGAGACAGCCTGTATGGTGAATACAGCGAAATTCTTTCTGGATTTCACCTGTTTTGAATCCTGCGGAAAATGCACTCCTTGCCGTGTGGGGCTGAAGCAGATGTACGGGATCCTTGATAAGATCACCAAAGGAGAAGGAGAGGAGGGGGACATCGAAGCGCTTGAAAAGCTGGGCCATACCATCAAGACAACGGCTCTTTGCGGACTGGGCCAGACTGCGCCGAACCCCGTGCTTTCCACGATCAAATATTTCAGACATGAGTATGAAGAGCATATCCATGAGAAAAAATGCCGTGCTCTTGTCTGTAAGGACCTGATCTCTTATGAGATCGATGCCGACAAGTGCAAGGCTTGTACCCTTTGCGCCCAGAAATGCCCCGTGGATGCCATCCGCGGACAGAGAGGCGTGGTGCACATGATCGAACAGGAAAAATGCGTATCCTGCGGCAGCTGTTTTGATGTTTGCCCCTTTGGCGCCGTACAGCGCCTGTCGGGAGAAAACTGATCAAAGACGCAGGGGGAAAGAGCCAGCCACTCTTTCCCGGGACACTAGACTGAAAGGGGAGATGGTATGAAACGAAAGGAAATACTCAGGAAATACGAGGCCAAGCCTGATAATCTGCTTTACATCCTGCATGATATTCAGGACGCCAGCCCGTATAATTATGTGACTGAGGAAGACATGGAGGAGATCGCTGATTTTCTGGATCTGCCTTACTCCAAGGTCTACGGAACAGCCACATTTTACTCCATGATCTCGCAGAAACCGCGCGGAAAACATGTGATCCGGCTCTGTGACTCTCCTCCGTGCCATTTGATGGGATCGGAGAGTATTCTTGACATCTTGAGAGAGGAACTCGGCATCGATGTGGGTCAGACGACCCCCGAGATGCTCTTTACTCTGGAAATCACTTCCTGCTTAGGAGTATGCGGTGTGGCTCCGGCCATGATGATTGACGAAGAGGTCTATGGAAACTTGACTCCCAAGAAACTTCGCAAGATCATTAAGGATTACAGGGAGGGGAATGTATGAGCTTGATTACCAAGTATGTCTTAATAAGTATTGATGAAGATACACTCATCGCCGGAGCCAGGAAAGTCGAAAGCGAACTGAACAGGATCCTGGCGGAGCAGGACTTGTCCGGAGAGATCATGGTCGTGGAGACAGGGACCATGGGGATCCTGGGAAAAGGCGTGGTCATGCTGATCCAGCCCGATGATGTCACTTATGTCAATGTGACTCCTGAGGATGTCCGGGAGATCGTGACGGAGCATCTTTTGAAGGGACGCCCTGTGAAGAGGCTCCAGTTTACCGGAAAAGTGGACCAGAATGTCATCACATTCCGTGAAACAGCTCAGGAGCTCAAAAAACAGAAGAGAGTCGTCCTGGCCAATTCCGGACTGATCAATCCCGAAAGCATCGACGAGTATATTGCCGTCAACGGTTATGAAGCTCTTGGGAAAGCCCTGACGGCCCATAAACCTGAAGAGGTCATCGACATGGTGAAATCCAGCGGCCTTCGCGGACGCGGCGGAGCGGGATTTCCCACAGGACTGAAGTGGTCTTTTACAGCCCCCTTGAAAAATACTCCGAAATACATCGTCTGTAATGCCGATGAAGGGGAACCCGGGACATTCAAAGACAGGCTGATCATGGAAGGCGATCCCCATAAACTCATCGAAGGAATGGCCATCGCCGCCTATGCTATCGGTGCTGAGATGGGATATATCTATATCCGCGGTGAGTACACCCTCTCCATCAGCCGGACACAGAAAGCCATTGAAGACGCCCGCGCCTACGGACTCCTGGGGAAGAATATCTTCGGGACATCCTTTTCCTTTGACCTGGAGATCAAAAAGGGCGCCGGAGCTTATGTCTGCGGTGAAGAGACCGCTCTCATCAACTCCCTGGAAGGCGGACGGGGAAATCCCCGTGTGAAACCGCCCTTCCCCGGTGTCAAAGGCCTCTGGCAGCAGCCCACTGTTGTCAACAATGTGGAGACATTGTCCAATATCCCGTCCATCATCCTCAACGGGCCGGACTGGTTTAAATCCATAGGGACTGAAAAATCCACCGGAACGAAAGTCTATACGATTCTGGGCCATGTGAACAACCCCGGGCTCATCGAAGTGGAAATGGGAACAACCCTGCGGGAGATCATCTATAAATATGCCGGAGGAGTCAAGGGCGGGAAATTCAAGTGTGCCCTGGTGGGCGGTGCCGCAGGCGCTTTCCTTGATGAGGAGATGCTTGATGTCCGCATGGATTACGACCATCTGGGTGAATACAAGGCCGTTCTGGGTTCCGGAGCGATCCTTGTCATGAATGAAGAGAGCTGTATTGTGGATATGCTCCGCAACATACTCTTTTTCTTCAAACATGAATCCTGCGGAAAGTGTTCTCCCTGCCGGATCGGAACAGCCCAGCTCTACGCTCTGGCTGACAAGATCTATTCAGGCCGGGGGAGTGATGAAGACCTTGAACAGATGCTTACGCTTTCCGAGGCCATGAGCACCACAGCCCTCTGCGCCCTGGGACAGTCTCCCTACCTTGTGATCCATACCGCTGTGAAATTCTTCCAGGATGAGATCGAAGAACATATCCGGCGCAAGGTCTGTATGAAGGATATCTGCAGGATGAACGGAGCGGAACGCCAATGAACGGCTGTTCTGTGGCCATAAATAGGAATTTACGCTAAGGAGGGTTTATTATGGCTGAAATGGTCAAATTGTATATTGACGGCATTGAAGTGGACGTACCCGAAGGGACGACCATCCTGAATGCAGCCAAAGAGGCCGGGAAGAACATTCCCACATTATGTTACCATGAAGACCTGCCGCCCACAGCGGCCTGCGGTGTCTGTGTCATCGAGTATGAGGGACGTCCCGGGATGCAGAGAGCCTGCTGTACACCCGTAGCCCCTGGTATGAAGGTCATCACCAATTCAAAGACACTGAGAGAACGGCGGAAAGCCGTGGTGGGATTGGTCCTCTCCAACCACAATGTGGACTGTCCGTCATGCGCCGCCAACGAGAAGTGCGAACTTCAGAAACTGGCCAACGACCTCGGTGTGGATATGCATATGTATGAAAAGATCCTGGACCACCGCCCTGAAGACAAGACCAGCGTTGCTATAGTCCGCGACCCAGACAAGTGCATCCTTTGCGGACGCTGCGTTACCGTGTGTGACGAGATCCAGACAGTGAATGCCATTGAGATCACAGACCGCGGCTTTGAAGCCCATGTGGATACCGCCTTTTCAGCGGGGATGGGCGCCAGCCCCTGTGTCAATTGCGGACAGTGTATCGTCTACTGCCCAACAGGCGCTCTGCGTGAGCAGAGCCACCTGGAAGCTGTCTGGGATGCCATCCTGGATCCCGAGAAGCATGTTGTCGTCCAGGAGGCTCCGGCTATCCGTGCATCCATAGGCGAAGAGTTCGGTATGGAGATCGGGTCCGTGACTGTGGGCAAGATGTATGCGGCCTTGAAACGGATCGGATTTGATGCGATCTTTGATACGAACTTCTCTGCTGACCTCACGATCATGGAAGAGGGGACAGAACTTGTTCAGAGGATCAGCAACGGCGGGAAACTGCCCCTGATCACCTCCTGCTCACCGGGCTGGGTCAAGTTTATGGAGACTTTCTTCCCCAATCTCGGAGAGAATACCTCCACAGCCAAATCGCCCCAGCAGATGATGGGGGCTTTGACCAAGACCTACTATGCGAAAAAGAGCGGGATCGATCCGGCAAAGATCGTCTCTGTCTCCATCATGCCCTGCACCGCGAAAAAGTTTGAGGCCCAGAGGCCTGAGATGCGTGACAGCGGGTACCAGGATGTGGATTATGTCCTGACCACACGTGAGTTTGTCAGGATGATCCGTGAAGCGGGACTCGACTTCAAAAACCTTCCGGAAGAGGAACCTTACCACGCGCTTGCCGATTATACAGGAGCGGCCACGATCTTCGGAGCGACAGGCGGGGTTATGGAAGCGGCTGTCCGTTCAGCTTATTACCTCATCACAAAGAGCGACCTGGACAACGTGGATATTCAGCCCGTTCGCGGAATGGAAGGGATCAAAGAAGCTGAACTCGACATCCCCGGCCTGGGTAAAGTCAAAGTGGCTGTGGCTCACGGCCTTGGAAACGCCAGGGAGCTTCTCACAAAAGTCTCGAAACAGCTCGAAGAGACCGGAAAGAGCGAGTACGCCTTTATCGAGATCATGGCCTGCCCCGGAGGATGCGTGGGCGGAGGGGGACAGCCCTACGGCAGTTCCATCGCCATGCGTGCCCGTCGCGGAGAAGGGCTCTACAAAGAGGATTCTTCCCTGCCTAAACGCTGCTCGCATCATAATGAAGCGATCCTGAACATCTATAAAGAGTTCCTGGGAGAACCCGGCTCCAAGATCGCACACAAACTTCTTCACACCAATTATGTGGAGAGGAGTGTCGTCTCCGGAGACGCGGTCCGTGAGATCACTCACAAGCATTGAGTGACTGCAGGACGAAAATGAGAAGGGCGGCCTTTCAGGCCGCCCTTTTTTTATTGAAATAAGATCCCTTGAAATGAAAAGTCAGAGGAGAAATGAGGTAAAGCCCCGGATGAGAAGGGGTTTGATCTCTTCCCAGGGCAGGGAATCGCCCGGATCGGGATAGGCCAGAAGGCCGAAGAGACGTCCTTTTGCTTCGAAGGTCTCCCGGCGGGATGTTCCCGCTGAAAAGAGGCCCTCTCCTGTGAGAAACGACCAGCGTTTTCCGAAGATCTCACAGAAGGCCACAGAGGCAGAAAGCTCGTGTGAAAGAAGAGCGCCGGCCTTTTCCGTAAAAGACGTGAAGTCAGCCGATTCCTCAAGAAATGTTTCCAGGGTGTTATAGATAGAGGTCACGCTCCCCCTCCGAAACACGTTGATAATACTCGTCAAACTCGGTCAAAAGAGGGTTGTTCCGGAAGAAAGGATCCTTTCGGATCTCGGCGATCTCTTTCCGGATCAGGTCTTCTCCGATTTTCTGAGTCTCAGGAGAAGAAAAATCATCCAGCCATTCACGGAAGGTGAGGACGGCATTCAATTTGCAGAACTTTCCTTCTGTCCCGCATTTGAGAAGGCCCATGATCTTGTCACCGGTACGGCCGCAGCGGTAGCCTGCCGTGCAGAACGAGGAGATCATTCCCATCTGAGCCAGTTCTCTGACCACATCATCCAGTTCACGCGTGTCTCCGAGGACAAACTGCTGACGTTCCTTATCCTGGCGGTCGTATTGTTCAGAGTAGGCTCCCAAACCGATACGGGTGGAGGCATCTGTCTGGGTGCATCCCAGTTTGATCACCTCTTTACGCAACTGGGGTTTTTCTCTGGCCGTGACGATCATGCCTGTATAGGGAATGGCCAGACGCAGGACAGTGACAAGTTTTTTGAATTCTTCGTCAGAAACGAGGTGATCGGTATGCTCAGAATAGGGGGCATTGTCCGCGGGCATAAGTCGGGGGAATGAGACGGTATGGGGCCCGATACCGTCGAACCTCTTTTCCAGTTCCATGGCATGATAGAGAAGTCCCATGACATCATAACGCCAATGATAAAGGCCGAAAAGGGCTCCGATGGCCACATCATCAATACCCGCTTCCATGGCTCTGTGATGGGTATAGAGACGCCAGCGGTAATCGGATTTCGGCCCCACCGGATGCATCTTCTTATAAGTGGGACGGTGATAGGTCTCCTGAAAAACCTGGTAAGTCCCGATTCCGGCTTTCCAGAGTTTTTTGAAATCATCCACAGAGAGCGGGGCCGCATTGACATTCACGCGGCGGATGGTTCCGGTTCCTTTTCTCGTCTTTTCCTGGACATCATAGATGGCCCTGATGGTCTCGGCCATATAATCGGCATCGGAAGAGGGATGTTCGCCGTAAACGACGATGAGGCGCTTGTGGCCCATTTTGACCAGGCTCTCAGCTTCCATCCGGACCTGATCCGGGGTGAGGACTCTCCGGACCTCATGGGTGTTGTCTTTGCGAAATCCGCAATAGAGACAGTTATTGACGCAGAGGTTGCTGCAATAAAGCGGAGCGAAGATGACGATACGGTTATCATAGACCTTTTTTTTGATTTCAAGGCCTGCAGCAGCCATCTCCTGCCAGAGTTCAGGGTCATTCACATGGAGGAGGGCGGCGGTCTCATCGGGGTCCAGACGTTCTATGGAAAGTGATTTCTGGATGATGTCCCGGATCCTGATCTTATCACTCTTTTTATTCTTTTCCAGGTGCTGTTCAATAGCGTCATGGTCGATAAAATCTTTTCCGTTGTCTAAGTAGCGGTCGATCTCCTCATCTTTGACGACATTATCGGCCCACTCTTTGACACCCATTTTTCCCATGAGGGTCCTCCTTGTTTTGAATTGTAAGTAAGTTGCTTCCAAATAAATGATAGGTCTTTTATTCCCGTTGTCAACGGGAAAAGAAAAAAAAGCCCCCCGGAGGAGGCTTTTTTACAGTGAGGAATGCGAGGGCGTCTTTACAGGGAGGAGGCCCATTTGGACCACTCCTCCGGAGAGGTATACTTTTTCCCCGATGCTTTCTGAAGGCTTTCCAGGGCAAGAGCCGTTATCGCTGTATCCTTCTCTGAAAGGAAGCCGGTCAGCGCTGTCATGATCTCCTTGTTTTTCGGATACCGGACCGAAGCGGACAGAGCGGCCTTTTTCAAGACAGTGTTTTTGCTTTTCAAGCCGTCGAGGATGAAGGTCGCCGTAAATGTCGTATCGATGAGGCTGATGGCTTCCACAGCGGCCACACGGGGATCAAGTTCAGGATCATCATAGAAGATCTGGATAATGGGGTTGAGAGCCTCTTTGGCTTTCAGCTGTCCCAATGCTGATATGGCACTGGTGCGGACAGAAGCCTCTTTATCGGAGAGGGCCCCCACAAGGAGAGGAGTACTCGCCGTGTTATTGATACGCGCCAGCCCTTCAGCGCACAGAGCGCGGATGACGGCGTTGTCGTCAGAAATGTAGGTTCGGAAAAGATCCGCCGTGGAGGGATCTCCTATATTCACAAGCGCTTCAGCAGCGGCTTCCCGGACAGTCTCTGCGGGATCGTTCATCAGGGGCGTGATCTGAGGAAGGGCTTTGTTGTATTTGAGTTTTCCCAATGTCTTGAGGCAGTAGACCTTGACCTCGCTGTGGGGGCTCTGGACAAGAGCGTCTGTAATGATCGGGGTCAGGCGGTAGGAATCAGTGTAGGGGAGAGCTTCAGCCACCATAAGACGGATCTCATCATCGGCATCCTGCAGACGCTGAGCCACAAGATCAGCTGTATCCCGGCTCACTTCATTGAAGCTCAGAAGCGCTGAAAGGGCCCGTGTGGAGAGGCGTTTGTCGTTTGATTTCACTGTTGTCTCAAGAACGGAGAGAGCGTTCTTGTCCCCGAGAGCGATGAGAGTCTCCATGGCCTTTAACTTTGTCTCCGTAGGGAGTCCCGACGAGATCAGGGGAATAATGGCCTGGGAGAAGCCGCTCCATCTCTTTTCTTCGATAAAGGAGAGGAGACGGTTGATGATGCGCGGATTGTTCGAAGAGAGTCCGCTGAGGATCACAGGCCGGGAGACAGCGGGATCCATCTTTTTGATGAGGACTCCGGCTTCTGCTGCGGTTGTGTCATCGAAAGAGGCCAGGCCGTCGACGAGGGACGTGACGATCCTGTTGTCCGGATATTTCCCCAGGGAAAGAACGGCCTGACGGCTGACTTTGGGGTCGGGGTCTTTTAAAAGGCCGATGAGAGCTTCGATGGCATCATTGAGGTTGATGGATCCAAAGGCTTCAGCGACAGCAACGCGGACACGGGTGTCTTTATCGCTGATCAGGGATTTGAGGTCATTGAGACAGAGGGTATCGCCGATCAGGCCCAGGGCGCGGGCGGCATTGGCCCGTTTCAGGGGCTCCGGAGAAGCAAGGTTATAGGAGAGGGGTTTGATCGCAGGATATCCTATAGAGGCCAAAGCACGGACCACAGCCTGTTCCACAGCGTCATTATGAGCGTCCAGAAGGGAGAGAAGGGGGATGATGCTCGCACGGTTTTTGATCTCACCCAGCGCATTGATGATCTTCACACGGGCCTCTGTATCGGGTTCTGTGGTGGCCAGGGTGTTGAGTCTCTCAATGGCTGAAGCGCTTCTCCAGCGGCCGAGGATGAATGCGGCCTGTCCCCGGACCAGAGGCCTGGGAGAAGAGAGCAGGGCTGTGACACGGCTTTCTGCAGTCGGGCCCACAGCGGCAATAGCCAGGGCGGCTTCATGAGAGACATTTTGAAGTCCCTGGACAGTCAGAGGTGTGGTGTCTTCAAGGATCTCCGTCAGATAGGGCACCGCATTGAGCCCCCTGGCCCCTGTCTCCTGGAGGGTGGTGAGGGCTTCAGCCAGGATATCGGGATCCTGTGAAAAGAGATGTGTCACGGCTGTCTTGACATCGGCCGGTGTTCCCGCAGGAAGAGAGGCAAGGGGCGTCTTGGGCGGTGTATATCCCGAAAGCATGAGAAAAGCGATGATCAGAAGAGAAAAGGTACGAAAAGCCATGGCAGAAATCCTCCTTTAGGAATGTAACGAAGTCCCTGCCTTTAATATAGAAGATATCTTTAGTGTTGTCCACCAGAAAACCGAAAAGAAGAAGGCGGGAGAGGGGGTTTGCTTAAAAAAACCCTCCTCTCCCCGATATCAGTTTAATATTTTAAGTATCTCCGCCGATCACGACAGCATCAAGGGGAGGAAATCCGTTGAAGTAGACAGCGCTGTAGCTTTGGGTATAAGCTCCCGTGGAGAAGATATAGACCTTGTCCCCGGGAAGTGTGGTCTCGGGGAAGCGGTATTTGTAATCCTCATAAAGGATATCCATACTGTCGCAAGTGGGGCCGGCGATGATATACTCCTCTTCAAGGCCCTCTTTTTCAATGTAGATGGGATATTTGATCGACTCATTGAGAGTCTCGATCATGCCGCCGAACATCCCGATGTCGAGAAACATCCATTTATAGGGATTGTGTTTCGCTTTCTTCTCCGTCATGACGATCTCCGCTACGATGACACCGGCGTCTCCTGCCAGAGAGCGTCCCGGTTCCACGATGATCTCAGGCATCTTCTCTCCGAAGTCCTCACGGAGGAAACGTTCGATCTCAGAGGCGTAGATATTGGTCTCTGCGGTGGGTTCATTGTAATGAGCAGGAAACCCGCCGCCGAGATTGATCATCTGGAGCTCCACCCCGATCTCACGAGCGGAGGTGAAGAGGTAGTAGCACTGGCTGATGGCGTTATCCCACTGGCCGATATCCCTCTGCTGCGATCCCACATGAAAAGAGATCCCGTAAGGGATGACATCGAGCTTTTTCGCCTGTTTGATGAGATCGAAGACGATGTCGGGATGTGTCCCGAACTTCCGTGACAAGGGCCAGTCGGCTCCCTGCCCGTCTGTGAGGAGACGGAAGAAGACCCGCGATCCCGGAGCGTATTGAGCGATATTTTTCAAGTCGGCTTCGCAATCCGTGGCATAGAGGCGGACACCTTTTTCGTAGAAGTATCGGATGTTCTCTTTCTTTTTGATGGTATTGCCGTAAAGCATCCGGTCCGGAGTCACTCCCAGTCGCAGGAGCTGATCCAGTTCATAGACCGAGGCCACGTCAAAATTGGATCCCAGGCTGTAAAGCAGTTTCAGGACCTCGTCATGGGGATTGGCTTTCACGGCATAATGGATCTTTGCAAAGGGAAGATGGTTCTTCAGTTCCAGAAATTTTTTCTTGATAATGTCCAGGTCGATGACCAGAAAAGGGGTCTTTCTCTCCTGGCCCATGGCTTTGATCAGGTCGAATTTCTCCGGTGCGATAAAATCGGACAAGGGAAAAGAATAGGGGTCTCGTTTCATGCCATACCTCCATTTCAATGGGACGGGAACACATCAACCGCATAACTCGGTATGAATACCACAGACTGCGCAAATGTCAATAAAAAAAGGATGATCCTCTGAAAATATTTCGGCGGCCACTGTTCCGGGGACGGGTCTGAAAAAGTCTTTTCCCTTGTCCTGCACCCAATTTCTGATATAGTGATAACATGGATGAAAAAGGGATCAAAGGGCACTCGTTTTCATATGAACACTTTTTTTCCCTGACTCTTGACCTTCTGTGTGTCGCAGACCGGGACGGCCGTTTTGTCCTGTTGAACCGTGAGTGGGAACGGACTCTTGGATATCCTCTGTCAGAGCTCCAGGGACGGCCCTTCATGGATTTTGTCCACGCAGAGGATATTGAAAAGACACAAAAAGCCCTGAACCGTCTCGCCGGGGGGCAAGAGGTCCTGGCTTTTGTCAACAGGTACCGCTGCCTGGACGGGACATACCGATGGCTGGAGTGGCGCTCTTTCCCCGTCGGGGAGCTGATCTATGCCGCTGCGCGGGACATCACCCGTCATATCCAGTCACGACGGGCGCTTGAGCGGTTCCAGGATGTCATGAACAACAGCCTGAACGAGATCTATATCGCCGACGCATCATCGTTCACGTTCACCTTTGTGAGCGCCGGAGCCCAGGAGAACCTGGGCTACAGCGAAAAGGAACTCTACACCATGACACCGTTCGGGATCAACAGCCCTCATCAGAAAAAAGTCCTTGAAAATCATTTTAAAGAGCTGAAGAAGGGAAAAGAGAAAAAGATCCTTTTCACAACGGATCATTTCCGTAAAGACGGATCATCCTACCCGGCGGAAGTCCATCTGCAGTATCTTCAAAAAGATGACTCCTCTTTCTATCTGGGAATCGTCATGGATGTGACGGAAAAACGCCGCTGGCAGAAGACGCTTGAGGAGAGTGAGGAGCGCTACAGGCGCCTTGCGGAAAATGCCGATGATATCATCTACCGGGTGGAGATCCTTCCCGAACAGAAGTTTACTTTTGTGAACCAGGCGGTAGAGAAGATCACCGGCTATACGCCGCGGGAACACTACGACGACCCCGGCCTGGGGCTGAGGATCGTCCACCCCGAAGACCGTCACCTGGTCGAAGAGGGGTGGAAAGACAAGACGTTTTTCAACCGCCCGGTCAGGCTCCGCTGGATCACAAAAGAGGGAAGAACTGTCTGGACGGAGCAGCATAATGTCCCCCTTTATGATGAAAAAGGCCGGCTGACCGCCATCGAGGGGATCGCCAGGGATATCACTGAGCGGATGGAGATGGTGGACCGGCTCAATAATGAGAAAAAGCGCTTTGAAGTCACACTCTACAGTATCGGTGATGCTGTTGTGGCCACCGATATACGGGGGCAGGTCACTCTGATGAATCCCGTGGCCGAAGAGCTGCTTGAGGTTCGCCAGGAAGAGGCTCAGGGCCTTCCCCTGGACGATATCTTTTTCACAGTTGATGAAGGGGGGCGGGGCCCCCTTGAAAGCCCGGTGTACAGGATTCTCAATAAGAGAGAAAAAAGTGTGACGTTCCCCTCCTGTCTTCTCATCGGAAAAGAGAGCAAAGAGACCCTGATCGAGGCTTCGGCTTTCCCCATTGCCGTGGGAGAGGAGGCCCCTTCCGGGGCTGTCCTTGTCTTTCGGGATATTTCTGAAAAACGACGAGCCCAGGACCACCTCATCAGAACGCAACGCCTGGAATCCCTGGGCCTCCTCGCCGGGCGCATCGCCCATGATTTCAACAATCTTCTGGGGGGGCTTTTCGGCTACATCGATATCGCAAGACAGCGGATCCAGGACGGTGATGCTGAAAAGGGGGTCGCCTATCTGGATAAAGCTCAATCCGTCTACGAGCGTGTCCGTGCGCTCACAGGGCGTTTTCTCACATTTTCAAAAGGGGGGAGCCCTGTGAGAACGGCGGGAGACCTCCGGCCTGTGATCACCAAGGCCCTGGAGATCGCATTGACAGGGACGGGAGTCTCCGTACAGAGGGAGATGGAGGAGTCCCTCTGGCCGGTGGAATTTGACGAAGGACAGATCAGCCAGGTCTTTATCAACCTCTTTCAAAATGCTCTTCAGGCGATGAAAGAGAACGGGACGCTTCATGTCCGCGCTTCCAACCGTGAGATGGACCCGTCATCGGATCTCTCTCTGCCGTCAGGGCGCTATATCGTCGTGGACGTGGAAGATGACGGCGAGGGGATCCCGGCCCAATACCTGAAAAAAGTCTTTGACCCCTTCTTTACCACGCGGAAAACCGGCAGCGGGCTGGGCCTGACCACAAGTGACTCGATCATCAACCGGCACGGAGGGGCCATCAGGGTCCGCTCTGTCCTGGGTGAGGGCAGTCTTTTTACCGTCTTTCTGCCGGCTTCTGAAAAGGCATCACTCCGTTCTCCCCAGGGGGAAGAGCAGCGCTTCCGCGGGGAGGGCCGGGCTCTGGTCCTGGATGACGAGCCGTCCATCCGGGAGGTGACCGGGGAGATGCTTCAGAGCATGGGATTCACCGTAGATGAGGCCGAGGAGGGGGGTCAGGCCCTGGAGATGATCATTTCAGCTGCGAAGGCCTCCCTGCCCTACACTCTGATCGTTGCAGACCTGACGATCCCTGCGGGGAAAAGCGGAAAAGAGATCATCGGGGATATCCGCCACATCCATCCGGATATCCCTGTGATCGTCTCCACGGGCTACTCAGAGGATCCCATTCTCAACAACCCCGCAGAATACGGTTTCACAGCCGGCCTGTTCAAACCCTTTACCCTTGATGATGTGAGCGGGATATTAAGACGTATCTTCGAAAAAAGGACATAGGTCAACGCTTTTGACGTTTTTGAAAATGAAGGCTGTCTCCCCAGTCTCCGTAACAGACCGTTTCCCCCAGGGCTTCCACAGCCTGTTCCAGATTGATCCTCTGCTCCAGGGCATTTTCATCCAGTCCGGGTTTATGATCATAGAGCTGATACCCTCTGCGGTAGGCCAGGTCGGTGACGTTGGGCATGATGATATTCGCTCCTGCACGGAGCCCCAGCTCCCGCCCAGCCGGGGAGAGGGCCTGAAGAGCTGTGGTGGCGGCAATATTGACATCTTTTAACACAATGCGGACCAGGGCGATCATCTTCAGCCCCAGTGTGAGCTGTCTCACCGGATCGAAGGAGAAAGCCTGCCCCAGAGGAGTCTCTTCATGGGGGATGTAGGGGCCCATTCCCACCATATCCACGTCGGTCTCCTTGAGGAAGAGGATGTCCCCTGCCATGTCATCCAGAGTCTGGCCGGGGGCTCCGATGAGAAAACCGGTCCCCACCTGGTATCCGCTGCGGCGGAGAAAGCCCAGGCAGCGCCTGCGCTCTTCCCAGGAGTGGTTCCGGGGATGAAGCTCTGCATACAGGCGCGGGTTGGATGTCTCGATACGCAGGAGATAGCGGTGAGCACCGGCCTGAAACCACCGGTCGTAAGTCTCCCGGTCCTGCTCTCCCACAGAGAGGGTGATGCCGAGAGTTCCCCTGGAGAGGCTTTTGATCTCTTTGAGAAGGTATTCGATCTTCTCCGTGAACGCCGGGTCCCGGCGCTCGCCTGACTGAAGGACAAGAGAGCCGTAATGATTGTCGTAGCACCAGCGGGCTTCCCGGAGGATCTCCTCTTCAGTGAGTTCATAACGCTTCACCAGGGGATTGCTTTT
The DNA here is from genome assembly GCA_964574875.1 of uncultured bacterium. Lineage (GTDB taxonomy): Bacteria > Macinerneyibacteriota > Macinerneyibacteria > Macinerneyibacteriales > DSCS01 > DSCS01. The sequence goes on from CAZNOX010000005.1 coordinate 20,419, forward strand.
GCGGATCCCGCAATAATAACAGTCTTTTGTGCAGATATTGGAAAACTCGATGATCCCCCTGAAATAGACACGGCGCCCGACTTCGGACGTCTTGACCCTGTAGGCATAGCGGGAGAGGGCTTCAAGACATGCAGGATCATCATCGGCCAGGAGTCGGCGCAGTCCCTCGCGGGTGGGCTTCAGTCTCATACTTTCCAGGATGGTGTCGTATGCTCCGGACATCTCGTTCTCCCTTCCCCTCCACCATAACGGAAGAAGAGGAAAAAGCAAGAGAATTATTATATGATAACTAACAATAAGGAGAGGCTGTCCTCTGAGATTGACGGTGTTCCTCTTCTGTGATAGGCTTTTAGAGATGAAGGAGGTTCCTATGCTTGTCAAAAAGTATCAAGAGGTCCCTGAAGAAAAAGTCGGGGCTGAGGGCGCTCAAGGCGCCTGGATCCGCTGGCTCGTCTCTGATAAAGAGAAGGCTCCCTGTTTTGCCATGAGGCAGTTCCGTATTGAAAAGGGAGGATCCACCCCTTTCCACAGCCATGAATGGGAGCACGAGATGTATGTCCTTGAGGGAGAGGGTGCAGCTGTCTCACAGGAGGGGGAAAAGCCCCTTAGCCGGGGGGTCTTCATGTATATTGCTCCCGGTGAGAAACATCAGTTTGTCAACAGAGGCGAGGGAGACCTCCATTTTCTCTGTATGATCCCCCTTCCCGGGCGGTGTCCTTCTGAACAGGAGACGCCTGCAAAGGCAAAACCGGGCCATTCATGCTGATCTACGGAAAGAATACTGTCCGGGAGGTCCTCAGGCTCTCTCCCCATCTGGTGAAAAAAGTCTTTTTTTCACCGGGGAAAGACAGCCTTATCCCCGCCGGACACAGGGCTCTTTCCGAAGAGCGGGACAGGGCCTTCTTCGAGGAGTCTCTTTCCGGCCTCCGGCATCAGGGGATCGCAGCAGAGATTGCTCCTCCCCCCATCCACGATACAGGCTATCTGGAGGAGGTGATGAGCCCCTCCTCTCTTTTTCTTCTCCTGGACGGTATACAGGATCCCATGAATCTGGGGAGTATCCTCAGGACCGCATTCGGAATGGGGCTCGATGCCGTGGTCCTCACAGCCGACAGGACCGTTGATGTGACCCCTGCGGTCTTTTCAGCATCATCGGGGTATGCAGGAGCTCTTCCCCTGGTTCGGATGAAAAACCCCGCAAATTCAGTCAAACAGCTGAAAAAAAAGGGATTATGGGTGGCTGCCGCCCATATGCACGGAGAGACCGAGATCGGAGACTCCTCGTTTTCACCGGCCTTTCCTTTGCTGCTGTGCATGGGCAGTGAGGGAAGCGGAGTCCGCAGGACATTCATCAGAGAAGCTGACTACTCAGTCCGGATTCCCCAGAGAGACGGTTTTGATTCTTATAATGTGAGTGTCGCCGCGGCCATCCTCCTCTGGGAGCTGAACCGCCTAAGATAATCCGTACTTTTCCATTTTATTATAGAGAGTGCTTCGGGCGATGCCCAGGATCCGGGCGGCTTTTGCCCTGTTCCCTCCGGTCTTGTCCAGGGCCTGCCTGATGAGCTCCTTTTCACCGGACTCCAGGGAGAGAGAATCCTCCCGGTGAGGAGATGAGGAGAAAGCCGAAGGCTCCGGAGTCTTCTCTCTCAACGAAACGGGAAGGGACTCCTCTGTGATGACCCTTTTTCGAGAGAGGATGGCCATGGATTCCACCAGATTCCTCAATTCACGGACATTCCCCGGCCAGGAGTACCGGAGAAAGAAATCCCGGACTTCACGGGAAAACCCCTGGATCTCTTTTCCGTATTTTGCCGTGAACTCCTCGAGGAAAAAGTTTGAGAGGAGGATGATATCTTCCGGACGCTCGCGCAGGGGAGGAAGATGGAGGGAGATAACGTTGAGGCGGTAATAGAGGTCCTCTCGGAACAGGCCCCGTTCCATGAGTTCTTCAAGGGGCTGATGCGTAGCCGAGACCACCCGGACATCAGCTCTTTTCTTCTCGTGACTCCCGAGACGCTCCACCTCCTTTTCCTGGAGGACCCTGAGGACCTTGGCCTGCAGGGGAAGCGCCATATCTCCGATCTCATCAAGAAGCAAGGTGCCTTGATGGGCATATTCGAATTTCCCCGGTTTGCTTTCTAAGGCCCCTGTAAAAGCCCCTTTCTCATATCCGAAAAGTTCCGATTCAAGAAGAGATTCAGGAAGGGCTGCACAGTTGATGGTGACAAGTTTTTCGCTGCTCCGGAGACTCAGGCGGTGGATAAGCCGGGCGATGATCTCTTTTCCCGTCCCTGTCTCTCCCCTGATGAGGATGAAGGCATCTGTAGGGGCCACTTGTCTCACCAGTTCGTAGACTGCTTCCATCCTGGGAGACGCTGTTAAAAAGGATCCGTCACGGATCAGGGGCGTTTTCTCCACTTCCGGGAGCGGAGACGGGCTTTTCCCCAGGGATATGAGAAGCTCTTCTGCGGAATACGGTTTTTTGATGATGATGCGGGGAAGGGCGGAGATGAACGGGGTCAGGGAATCAGCCGACAAGGGAGAGAGAAGAATGGGGTCGATCTCGGGGTAGTGTTCCCGGCACCATTGAAGAGTCTGATCAAGACGGCTGATGTCAAAATTGAGATCGATAATGACCTGAGTGACATCCCTTGGAAGATCCCCTGTGCGGGACAGGGAGAGGAGGGGATGGAGGAGATAACCCTTTTCATCAAGAAGAGGCTGCAGAAACGGAAGGTCTTTTTCTGTACGGGTGATGAAAAGGATGGTCTCAGCGGTCTTTTTCATGAAAGGTATCTCCTGTATAGGGGAGAGAGGGCTGGTTTTCATCCCGACGGGGGAGGAGAAGAGTGAATGTGCGTCCTTCTCCGGGACGGCTTTTGATATTCAGCGATCCCAGGTGATGCGCCAGGATCCTCGCAGCCACAGAAAGGCCCATCCCCGGATGTTCCGGGTTGTCCGGGACGAAGGGATCAAAGAGAGTGTGAAGCCCCTCGCGTGAGAGAGCCGGCCCCTCGTCCTGAAAGATGATAAGATAGTCCTCTTTTTCCGGTTTTGTGGCGATTATAATGGAGCCGTTCTCAGGTGTGGCATTCAAAGCATCGTCAAGGATGTGGCCCAGGGCTTCTTCAATGCTTTCGGGGTTTCCGTAAAGGGTCTTCCCGTCGCCGGCGAGGTTCCATTGGATCCGGATATTTTTTTCTGTGAGCTGAAACTGACGGGACCGGATGATCTTGCGCAGGGCCTCTTCGGGAAAGAAGCGTCTGAAGACATAGGGATTGGATGTAAAGGAGCGGGTGAGGTCATGAAGGGTCCTGTCGATCTTATCGATATCTTCGGAGAGGATCGTCTTCTGCTCCGGGGAGCAGGCTGAGGACTCCCTGGGCAGGAGATCCAGGAAAAGGCGAAAACGGGATAACGGGTCATTGACATGGATGTTGAAGAGGGTGACCAGCTGTCCTGTTGACCGGATGTTGTCCAGAAGAAGGCGGCGTGCATGGTAGAGGTCGGAGATATCACGGATATAGACAAAGATGACCCCCTCTGAAGGCACGGGTTCGATGATCAGATGAAGGAAGGAGTCGTGATGCTCCACGATCCGGCTTTCGGAATAAGGATGGTCCCTGTTCAGGTCAAAGGGGCGTGATCCGTCCGAGAGGATCAGGTCGGAGATGTTTTTCCGGCCGGAGTCCAGTGTGAGAAGACTCTTTCCCTTCTCATTGGCATAGAGGATATGTCCGGCTCCTGTAAGGATCAGAAGGCCTTCGTTTATCCGGCTGAGCATATGACGGAACCGTTGGGTCTCCGTTTCCATGGCCTGAAAGATCCGCCTGATGTTCTCGTCGGAGAGGGACTCGATCTTTTTATCGATGAACTGGGAGAACCTGCCCTTATCCATAACTTCTATTATAAGGAGGAGCCCCGGAGTGTCAATTGAGAAGTCTCCTGCAGGCTGTCATGCGGCCCTGCTTCGTTTTTTTTATGTGTCTCCCATTTATCGTATTGACAAAAAAAAGGGCATATGGTAATATGCTCCCGTCAAGTGAAAGCGGGTGTAGCTCAGTTGGTAGAGCACTACGTTGCCAACGTAGTCGTCGCCGGTTCGAGTCCGGTCACCCGCTTTTTTCATTATGGCAACGTAGCCAAGTGGTAAGGCAGTGGTCTGCAAAACCACTATTCACCGGTTCGAATCCGGTCGTTGCCTTAGCCTGGGTGGCGGAATTGGTAGACGCATCGGACTTAAAATCCGGTGGCAATTTTTTGCCGTGTCGGTTCGAGCCCGACCCTAGGCATCATCCTCACTCTTTTTTTCATTATACGCGATTCTGACTTTTTTGACTTTGACAGGAGATGAATCGATCACTGTGAAACAGTAGTGTCCTGAGACAAGAGATTCCCCCTGGCGCGGTATCTTTCGCAGGGCCCTGATCATATGGCCGGCGATGGTGTTCACATAAGGATCATCGATGTAGATCCCGAAATCGATGCGGAGCTGCTCCAGTGAGGTCTTGCCGTTCACGATCATGTCGATCTCTTTCTGAAGAGGAGCCGTGAGGATATTCTCCCTCTCTCCGAGGATCTCGTCGACGATCTCTTCCAGAGTGAGGACCCCGGCTAACGACCCGTACTCATCAACCACCACAAGAAGGGTCTCGTCTTCGAAATAGGGGACAGCATCAAGGAGCGGGACGAGTTCCGGGATAAAGACAATATCACGCATGACTTCAGAGACCGGCAGGTCATTGTTATCGATATTCACAAGGTCACCGGGGACCGTGTATCCGATGAGGTGGGTATGTTTCCCGTGATAGAGAAGAAGAAACTCGTCGTTTGAAGCGATGAAGCGTTGTTTGATCTCTCCCACGGGGGTCTCTCCCGGGAGGGCAAGAGTCTCATTGATGGGAATGACCGCCTGATGCACCTTTTTTTCCTTGAACGAGAAGATCCGCTCGATAACGGTGGGATCCAGTTCCGGGATGATCCCGGCCATCTGGGAGGAGCTGATCACAGTAAAGAGCTCTTTTCTGCTGATGCTTTCGAGACGGTTTTCCGTCTGGATCCTGAGAAGCGCATAGATCCCTTTAAGCAGGCTTGTGAGAATGGCGCTCACCGGGAGGAAGAGGTAGCGGAAGAAGGCCAGCAGGGGATAAAGGCGGTATGCAAAGAAATGGGCCCGTTCTCTGAGAATATTCTTCGGGACGATCTCTCCGAAGATGACCATGATCGTGGTTCCTGCCACAGAACTGATGAGGGTCCCGTGGCGGGGGTAGATCTTGAGGAAGAGGACGGTCAGAAGGGAAGAGAAGACAAAGTTGCTGATGTTGTTCCCCACGAGGATGGTGCTGTAAAACCCTTCGATATCAGCCAGGAGCGACTTGATGGCTGTGCCCCGTTTTGAGCCTGTGTAGGCCAGAGTGTTGACCTTGAACTTGTTCAGGGAGAGAAAAGCATTTTCTGTTCCCGAGAAAAAGGCGCTTAAAAAAACGGTTCCCGCGACAGCAAGAAGGAGGACGAGGTTTTCGGTCATGTGTCCCCTCTTTTCCTGATGATCTTGATGGTGTTGATCTTGTTCCTGGCCGCATCCGTGATGATGAATGTCGCCTCGGGAATGCTCAGGACCGTTCCCTTTTTCGGGATCTCCCCGGAAAGGTGTTCGATATACCCTCCGATGGTCTTGGCTTCGCTGTCATCCAGTTTCAGCCCCAGGAGCCTGTTGACCTGGGGAACGGGAGTGGCCGAATGGACGATGATGCTGTTCCTGGAGATCTTTTCATGGGCGATGTCAGGGTTGAGAGATGTGACATTCTGAAGAATATAGTGCATGATGTCATCATAGGTGAGGCTCCCTGTCACTGTTCCGTATTCGTCGACGATAAGAGCGACGGGGGTCGTCTTCAAGTCATGGATGATATCCTTGACTTTTTTCAGGGACGGGACGAAAAGGGGAGAAAGAAGCGGGGGGGCCGTGTGTCCGTCGGAGGCAAGAAGAGCCCCCGGGGTGAGGATCCCTTTGATGTGCTCATAATTGCCGTTGAAGACCACCAGGTAACTCGATTTCGTCCGGATAAACCTTTCCCTCACCTCGTCCACTGTCATCCCTGCGGGGATGAAAAGAGAGTGGTCGATATTGTTCATGACATTTTTTAACGAAAAGAGCTGGATATTCAGCATGTTCACCAGGATCGTCTCTTCAACAGGGTCAAGAATAGAGGCATTCCCTTTTTTGAGGATGGTGATGACTTCGCTTTTTTTCAGCTGTTCCTCCCGGACAGGGATAAAATGAAGCGCGCCTTTGATCAGGGGACGGGTGATGAGTTCCGCCACGAGAATAAAGGGCTTCAAAACAGAGATAAAAAGGGGAAGGAACGCACAGGTGATCCGTGCATAGGCCGTATTGAACCGGGCTGCGAAAGTCTTGGGGATGATCTCTCCGAAGATGAGGATCACCGTGGTCCCGAAGAGGATGGCATAGGTGATGCCCCGTGGCCCCATGGCGGTATAGAACGCCTTGGTGATCAGGGCTGCGGCCACCACGTTCACCAGGAGGTTTCCCAGGAGGATGGAGGTGAGAAGACGTCCAGGATTCGAGCGGAGTCTTTTGAGTTTTCGGCGTAATGCCTTCCCGGGGAGAGATTCGATCTCTGAATCAGAAAAGGAAAAAAGAGCTGTTTCAGAGCCGGAGAAGAGTCCGGACAGAAAGAGAAGGATAAGAAAACTTAAGGTGTACGACCCCATATGGTTAAATGCTATCAGAAGGGCCCTTCTTGTCAAGAGATAACCTTTTTATTGCAACTTTTCGCGTCCATGATATAATGGGACTGTTGTCAAAAGAGGGCCGTGTCACCGCGAGGAAAGGGGGAGCATGGAGGGCTACCAGGCAGAATGTCAAAAGATCACAGAGGACGTGTCGAAGATCACCATCAAGGGTTTTCTCGACGCTCATACAGCATCACAGTTTGAAGAATTGCTGAAATCTCTCATCGAAGAGGGGCAGGTCAGACTCATCGTGGATATGGACAAACTCAACTATATCTCATCCACGGGATTAGGAGTCTTTATGGGGTATATCGAGGACATCAGAGAAAAAGGAGGTGACATCAAGTTTGTCCGTGTCCCGGATAAGATTTACAAGATCTTTGCCATTTTAGGTTTTACGGCCATATATGAGATTTTCAATGAAGAGGGAGAGGCCATTGAAAAATTCTAAGACCTTTTTAATCAGTTTCCCGGCTCAGAAAAGATATCTGCAGATCGCACGGGAATTTGTCCGTGAGATCTGTACGATCCATGCTATTGCCGAGGAGATGGCCGAAGACCTCATCTACATCGTCGGGGAAGCCGCATCAAACGTGGTGAAACACGCCTACCCGGATATGGCTGAAGAGAAGGCTGTGGTGGAGATCGGCCTGAAGCTGGAGCCTCATCTTTTTACCATGACCATCACCGACTTCGGAAAAGGTTTCGATGAAAAGACGTCCCATGAACTGAATTTTGAAGATATTAAAAGCAAGGTCAAAAACCGCCATAAAGGAGGCCTCGGGCTCTTCATGATCGACAGGCTGGCTGATAAACTCACCATTACCATTGACCCCTATCACAAGAATGAACTCACCGTGGTGAAAAAGATTTAGGACATTATGCAAGCGGTCAATACCATCAGTTCTCTTCTCATTTTCATGCTCAGTATCTATATCTATAAAAACAAAAAGACGAATATCAACACCATCACTTCCATCATGCTTTTTACCCTGGGACTGGCCCCTTTTTCCTGGATCATCACGGAAAAGATCGATCTTTTTGAGAATTTTTTTGAGGTCTGGATCCTCTTTTTTCCTTTTCTCCTTCTCTTCTCCATCATCTACCCCTATGAACTGGAGTATACCAAGCGTTATAAGGGCCTGAAATATGTGATCTTTATTCCCTATTTCCTCTATTTTCTGGCTCTCTTCATTCTCAAGTTTCTTGAAAGCGCCCTTCTTCCGGAGATGTTCAGCGGAGGGCTCATCGGACAGGGGCTGGCCCGCCTCGTCTCCTCTCTTTATAATATCTTTCTGCTGATCCTCAACGGCGTCTATCTTGTCCTGGCCTTCAGAATGTTCAGAAAGAAGAGAAAGCTCTTCGACAACCAGCTTTTGCGAAAACAGGTGGGCTATATCATCACAGGGATCGAAGCGTTTGCTTTCGTCTTTGTCATCGATCTGCTCTCAGGCCATCTCAAGCTTTTCACATCGGTCTTTACACTGGAGAGGATCCGGCTGATGTACACTCTGGCGATCCTCCTCAACGCCATCCTCCTCTCGTTTTCCATGATCAAATATAAGTTTCTGAATATCGAGATCAAAGAGCGCAGTGTCCTCTACTACTTCTTCTGGAGTTTTTTTATCCTGGCTTATGCTTTTCTGTTCACTTTTATCCTCGTCAAAATTGAAAAGGCCCACCAGATTGCACTCTTTGCTGTCTATGTCCTCAGTTTTATCCTCTACATCGCCTATTACAGGCTGGTGAAGTGGCTCATGGATTATTTCTTTATCAAGGATGAGATCAACTATGAAGATATCGTCGGGGATTTTTTCGTCAATGTCTCCGGACTCAACTCTTTTGGAGAGATCAGGAATATGGTGATCAACGAGCTCAAGACCCTGCTGAATATCCAGGAGGCCGACCTGGTTTTGAGTGATGACAAAGACGAGAAATACATGAGCCGGCGCTATTTCACTTTTCTTGATATGGGGTACCGTTTCCGCCAGGCCTACAAATGGGCCAGTTTTTTCTTTCCTGTCTTTTTCGAGAATACGTTCTACGGATTTCTCATTGTGGGGAGCAAAAGAGCGAGAACACGGTTCAAACCCAAGGAGATGCAGCTGATCTCTTCTGTGGCCAATCAGATCGCCATGCTTCTCCATACTGTGGAAGCCAGCCGGGAGCTTTCCGAGAAGAAGATCATGGAAAAAGAGATCAATCTTGCCCGGAAGATCCAGTTCTCCCTTCTTCCTCCCAGGGATATCCTTCATGAGGCCCTCAATATCCGCTGGCGTTATAATCCTACGATCAAGGTCGGGGGAGACTATTGTGATGTCATCTTCAGGGAAGGGGGGGAGAAGACACTCTTTGTCATCGCGGATGTGAGCGGCAAGGGGATCAACGGAGCCATGTATATGAGTATGGTCCGGACTCTTCTCCATATGGGGATGTCCTATTTTGACCTCAGAGACATTATCCTCTATATGAACGATTATATCAAAAACAAGCTTCCCGCGCAGATCTTTGTGACCATGGCCATGGTCTATTATGACAGCCGGGAAAACAAGGCCTCCTATATTCATCTGGGCCATAACTATCCCATCCTTTTCCGCAACAGTGAAAAGAGCCTCTCCTTTATGGAACAGGAGGGAATGGGGCTGGGGCTTGTGGATAATGCCCAGTTTGAAGAGCGGCTCCACTTCCACACGTTCAGCCTGGACCCCGGGGATTTTGTTTTCCTCTATACAGACGGGGTCACCGAAGCCCGGAACAGGGATGGGGGGCTCTACGGGGAATCACGCCTTCTCGAGATGATCGACAAAAACAGGGAGGGCGGATGCGAAAAGATCATCAACAAAGTCACGGCTGACCTCTATGAGTTCAGAGGGACATACGAACAGAGTGATGATATCGCCATGATCATTTTTGAAAAGAAGGGACTCTCCTATGATTGAGAAGATGAAGGAGATCAATGAAAGAACGCATGTCCGTGAAGGGCTGCGCTCCTTCATGGAGTATTTTGCTGAAAAATACGGGATCAAAGCCTGTTCCGTCTTTAATATCAGTGATAATTCCATCCTTTATGCACAGAATGTCTCTGCTCCTCTGCCCTATGAAATGGTCCTCCGGAAAAACGGGCTGGAGGATGTCAGGCTCTACCTGGACAAAGACCCTTCCGGCCTTTTTGATTCCGGGGATGCTCAGATCGACCTCGAGTTCCTCAAATCCGTGATTTTGAACCATCTTCTTTACCGCTCTGTTCTGAGGATATCCAAAAGCCGGATGCAGAAGAAGAAGGAAGTGGAGACTCTCATGGAGATCTCAAGGGAACTTATTTTCCTCCATGATGAGAGCAGTATTCTCAATGCGCTGATCTTTGCCATCATGGGACAGGTGATGGTGACCAAAACCGCTATTTATCTCAACCAGTCACAATCGTTCTCCCTGAAAGTCTCACGGGGGTTTAAAAAACTTCCACCCCGCCTGAGCATGGTGAAAACGTTGCGTAATATCCTTGATCTGAACGAAAATCAGGAATATCTCATGAATCCCGAGATGGAGGAGATCCACAAAGCCGGAGGGGCCCTTGTGGTCCCCATGCAGTACCAGAACTCCATCACCGGTTATATCGTCCTGGGACATAAGACAGACGGGAAAAGTATCCCGGAGACAGAATATGATTTTCTCTTTTCCCTGGCCGCCAACGTTGCTTTCGCTCTTGAGAACTCAAAACTCATCCGGGAGTCCATTGAAAAAAAGAGGATGGAGAGCGAGCTGAACCTGGCCCGTGAGATCCAGCAGAACCTTTTGCCGAAAAATATTCCTCATACGCCGGGCTGGGACATCTGGGGAGCCAATATTCCCAGCCGGGAAGTGGGAGGAGACTATTATTTTATCCGGAAAGTCAATGAAAAGATCTATGTCGCCATTGCCGATGTCACAGGGAAAAGTGTCCCTGCTGCGCTCCTGGTCTCCACGCTTCATGCCGCGCTCTTCGTTCTCTCCGATTTGGAGATGACACTCCCCGACCTTGTCAAGGATGTCAACCACCTCATCTATTTCAGTACCACAGCAGAACAGTTTATCACTTTTTTTATTCTGGAGATGGATCTCGAAAGAGACGTCATGACCTATATCAACGCCGGCCACAACCCCCCCTATCTCCTGGACAGGAGGGGCGGGGTGAGAGAGCTTACCGAAGGAGGCCTGCTTCTGGGGATCGTCGAAAGCACAGAGTTTCAAACCGGAGAGGTCCCTCTCGGGGAGCTTGAATCTCTTCTCCTCTTTACCGACGGGGTCACCGAGGCGACCAACTCTCTGGATGAAGAGTACGGCGAGGAGAGGCTCAAGGGCCAAATGAAGCAGTGCCGGGAGAAAGCGGCATCTGAATGGGGAGGAGCTCTTCTGGACGATGTCCGTGACTATAAAAACTCTCCCGTCCCGCAGGATGACATCACGGTGGTGATCCTGAAAAGGAATGACGATCAATGACTGTCCTTGTCAATGAAGTGAGTCGTGAGGTCGCTCAGGGGACGACTCTTTTTCAGCTCAGGCGGAAGATGGCTCCTGAAGCGGATATCATGATTCTGAATTCAGCCCCTGCAGAAGGGGACACTCTCCTGAAAGAGGGGGACCGTGTGGTCTTTATCCAGCGGGGACGGACCTATGAAGCCCGGGAACTGAATGCTCTCCTGGCTGCCCGCCATTCTCCCGGGGTCCACGAGAAAGTCTCCCGCGCTGTTGTGGGGATCGCCGGACTTGGGGGGTTGGGATCCGCCGCTGCCGTGGCCCTGGCCCGTCTGGGTGTGGGGACCTTGATCCTTGCTGATTTCGACGTGGTGGAACCGTCCAATATCAACCGTCAGCATTATGATCTGACCCATATCGGCAGGCTCAAGACCCTGGCCATGAAAGAGATCATTGCCCATATTCATCCCGGAGTCCGTGTCCGCCTTCATAACATCCGACTGACAAGAGAGAATATCCCCCGTATCTTCGGCGGAGTGCCTGTTATCATCGAGGCGTTGGACAAGGCTTCAGAAAAAGAGATGCTCATCGGGACTGTCCTTAAGGAGCTCAAGGAGAGTTATGTCATCTCCGGTTCGGGTATGGCCGGATATGGCCCTTCAGATGAGATCGAGACCATCCATCTGGGAAAGCTGGTCATTTGCGGAGACCAGTCAAGCGAAGCCGGAGAGGGAACCGGCCTTATGGCTCCCCGTGTGGGGATCTGCGCTCATCATCAGGCCAATGCAGCTCTGCGGCTGATCCTCGGGATGGATCAGGCCTGATAACGCCGCAGAATACCCGGAGGCAGACCGGCATCGATGAGATAGTAGAGATTGGAGAGAAGACGGTACAGGGTCATATCATTGATCCGGTTTCCCTTCTCAGTGAGGTTCCATCGCGGGGCGATGAGTCCTGCTTTTGACATGATTCCCGGATATTCGAAATTTCCGTCAAATGAGATATCAATGATCACGGCTCCCTGGGCGATATCCTCTGTGGGAACGGTAAAGGGGCCCGGGACAGCGGAGATGACCACATCAGAATTGCGGCATAACGAGAGGACTTCCCTGAAGGGGGTATGACGGTGGCAGACGCGGACAGAACCGTTCTCGTTGAGCAGCATAAGAGCCAGGGAGCGTCCCACAGCCAGTGAATCGTTGATGATAGTGAACCGTTTTCCTGTAATGGTGAAGGGATTGTCCTGAAACTCCCGGGGATAAGCCCCGCTCTTTTTCTTTTCCTCTTCAAAAAGAAGAGCATACCGCTTGAAGATGTAGAGGATGCCTTTGGCTGTGGGGGGGATCACGAGTTTCTTCAGCTTCAGGGGGTCTTTGAACTGTTCAAACTGGACAAGATAACCGAGGTTTGTGTGGTGAAGGCCTTCCACATCTTTAGAGGGAGAGACAGCATTCATAAACCGGGTATCTTTTCCCCTGAAGGGCGTGGGATAGAGAATCATGACCCCATGGACCTCCTCATCCTGGTTGAGCTCGTGGATCGTCTTTTCCATCTGCCGGATGTCGCTGCAGAAGTGAGAATGAAAGGCGGTCTGACGGGATTGGCAGAACCGCCGGATTCCCCGCATGTAGGAGAGGGATCCCGGATCCTCCCCTGCCATGACCACGGCCAGGGAAGGTGTGATCCCCAGTTTCCCGTAGAACTCCTGCTTTCTCAGAAACTCAGGTTCGTCGAACGTCTCGATAAGGCGGGAGACATTGATGATATTCTCATTGCTCATGCTGTTCCTCCTTTTGAAAAGGGATGCGGAGGTCTTTGAGGAGGTTGCCCCGATAGAGGTAGAGATGCCCGTCAGGCCCTTTGATGAAGGTCAGTGGCGCCGGAGATGTGATGATCCCCAGGGCATAGGGGGTCTCATTGATCATCAGGGTGATATCCTCGGAAAGTCTCAGAGAGTCCCGTCCCCGTTCCACCAGGATATTTTTCAGAAAGGCCCGCTCCTTTCCCGTCACAGGGTACTTTTCTCCCAGGACAAAGAGGGCCACCGTGTCCCGGGGTTCGAGCTCTCCGAATATTTTTGACGGGAGAGAGGCGTAGCGGCCTCCGGTCACCGTATGAAAGATGAAAAAGAGAAGAGCAAGCCCGGCCATAAGAAGAAGGACATAGAGAGGGTGTTTTTTAAACGTAAAAGCGATGGCCATAATCAGGGCAGGATCAGTGTCAGGGTCAATCCTGCGTCAGTCTGGCGGATATCAAGGTCTCCTCCATGAGCCCGTGCGATATCACGTGTCAGAAAGAGAAAGACGCTGTAACGGTCCAGGGTCTCCTCCAGGGCTCCCCGGACAGCCTCCTGCTGATAATCAGAGAGGGTGGTCACCAGGAAAAAACGGCCCTCCCGTGAGGCTGTCTGGATCGTCAGGCGGGCCTTGTCCTGGGCAGCCTGGGCGACAAAGAGGAAGAGATTGAACAGGCCCAGGCTGACAAGGGTCTTGTCAAACCGGATCGAGGGGGCCTCTTTCAGGTCAGCCTGGACGGAACAGCGCTTTTCACGCAGATCCTGCTTGACCAGGTCAAAACTTCTCTTGATGTAGTCGGCGATATCTCCGAAATCACTTTCCAACTCCATATCCTTTCCGAAGACAAGAAGATCCCGGATCAGAAAGTTGAGGGAGGTGAGTTCTTTGCGCATAAGAAGGAGAAGGCGCTTTTCGTTATCATCAAAGATCAGCGGGAGAAGCGTCTTGATGGCTTTTCCTGTTCTGGAGAGTGAGACGGCCATGGGTGCTGTGATATATTCCAGGGCCGGGGATTCCCCATGCCGGTCGGCTTTTTCCTGATAGGCGATGTTTTCACGGTTCAGGCGGTTGATCTCTGTCTCGTAGCGTCTGATGGTGGCTTCGGCTTCCTGAAGAGCCAGAACCTTCTCATTCTGGATCTCTGTCACGTCGGTGATGGAGAAAAGAAGGTCATACTGGCCCTGATCGCTGAGCAGGATGGGGCTCACAGAAAAAGAGAATGTCCTGTTTTTTCCCGCTACAGTGAATGTCCTGCTCTTTCCCTCCTGAACCAGGGTGTCCAGGGGGGTTGTGTCGATCCCCATGTTCACAAGAAAATCCATGATATTGAACTCATCATCTTCGATGAGGAGGAGGGACCGGGCCGCCTCGTTCGCCTTTTTCATCTGGCCGTTCTGAGCCGTCCAGAGAAAACCCACGGCCGTCTTATTGAACCCCTTTTCATTATAGACTTTACTCCGGATCGCCTCGATACGGTCCTGGTGAAGCAGGAGGGTCTGTTTGAAGAGTTTGATGAAGATATCGAAGATATCCAGCTTGATGTGGGACAGCTGAGATTTGGGAAGAAGGAGTGTGGCGTTCTCGGACAGGGGATAGACGATATAGGCATGGATGGAGGTGTCTTCCTCGCTGATAATGGATGAGAGGTCGAACTCATCGAGGAGGGACTTCTCTTCCATGGAGAAGAGTTTTTCAAGATTGGGGTTTGTCGGGATCATGGACGAATCCAGGCCTCTGAAATAGAGGACCTGCCTTGTGTCCTTCACAAAAAGGTGGACACTCTCGATGGTGAGTTCGTTGACCAGGAAAGAGAGAAAGAACTGGTACTGTTTCACCGGGGTCTGCTCCCGGGAGACGGCATGGAGTGTGTGACAGAAGGAGAGGACTTTCTTCTTCTCCACCGCTGAGTCGGAGTAATCTCTCTGTGTGGAATCGAGGAAATAGTTGACACTCTCCTTGACGTTTTTCAGCGGGTCGTTGTTCTTAATGTCGAAACGGAGGTCTGCATTCCCTTTCTCCACCTGCTCGAAAAAGGATGTGAGGGAGGGGATATCCACGCGCCGGGCGTTACGGAGGACCAGCCAGGCGGCAAAAAGGCCCAGGGCCAGCAAGGCTCCCTGGATGATCAGGAGAGAATCCATCCGCGGACGTGCGGGAGAATGGAGGACAAGGGTAAACCCGGTATCGTCAAGGGGGAGAGACCTGACGATGATCCGCGGATCCTCAGAGTAATCGCGGAGAGCAGGAGCCGGGTCGCGGAGAAGGGAGACATAGGGTTGCATGGAGGTCTCCACGAAGGACTCCAGGTCGATCCCTGCTTCGATCCGTCTGCCCCCCGGCAGTGTCCTGGATAGGCTGAACGAGTCCGTCCGCTGTCCTGCAATGGCCACAGGGACACCGGAGGCATCACTGTATTCAAGCCAGGCGAACTGCGACAGATTGCCTTCGAGGATTCCCGAGATCTCTTCAGCTGATGTCCTTGTGCTCAGGGATCCGGCCAATCCGTCCAGAGCAGCCTCTTTGGATGCCAGCCCCTGGAAGACAGCATCATACTGACGGGAAAGGCTTTGAGCGGCCTCTTTTTCAGCTTCGCTTCTGGCCCTGGACAGGAGCAGAGGTTTGATGACTTCCTGGGTATTGAAGAGCGCCAGCCCCAGAACGGCTAAAATAAGAATTATCTTGATATATTTCATGTACCCCCCTTATAAAAGCAGATTATATACGATTATAAACATTCTGTATGAAAATTCAAGGAAATAAGGGGAAAAAGAGATTTCCCGGAGGGGAAGAGGGAGCCTAACTCTGGAGAAGAGCGTGGATATCGGCTTTTTCTCCCCGTCCCAGGGCATAGACTGCTTTTTTCAGGGCCCTGGCCAGCGTGGATTCGGGAATATTCTTAAAAAGGTCTGCGGGAATGATCTGGCCGATGGTGATGGAGATGGACGTGGATTTTTTTTTGAAGATCTCCCGGGGAAGCATCAATGCCGCCAGTCTGCGGTGGATCAGTGTGAAGATGTAGTAAAAAAAGGAGTTCTTGGCGTGAATGAACATGGGGACGATGGGGCACCGGAAGCGTTTAGCGAAGAAAAAGGCCCCGGCCATCCATTTAGGGTCTTTCAGGCCGTCCGGCCTGATCCGGGAGACTCCTCCGGCAGGGAAAAAGAGGACGCATCCGTTGTTTTTCAGCGTCTCCGAGACTTCGCGGACCGTGGAGACGGGGATATGGTCTTTTTTCCTGTTGTAGGGGACAAAAACGCCTTTGAGGTTATCCACGTTCATGAGAATATCATTGACGATGATCTTCACATCGTCACGCACTTCATGGATGACTTTGAGAAGCGCCAGGCCGTCGAGCCCCCCCAGGGGATGGTTGGCGATACCCACGAAAGGCCCCTGTGCGGGAATATTCTTCAGCTCCCGTTTTTTGACCATGACAGTGAAACCGATGTCGGCAAAAAAGGCTTCGATGAAGTCGATATCCTGAAAATGGCGGAACTTGTGCATCACATCATTAATATCGCGGATCCTGAGAAAACGCTCCAGAAAGCGGACAAGCCAATCCCTGATCTTGCCCGGAAGAGCGCTGTAGAGTTCGGGGATGGCCTGACGGGCCAGTTTATTGATATCGATCAGTTTTTGTTTCAGAATCATCTTTTTCATAATCCACCATCTCTATATTAATTCCGAAAATGAGATTTATCAACAGGTTTCTCCCTTCAGTCCACAAAGAAACTTGAATGTCGCTGAAACTGTGGTATGCTAAAAAACAAGGAGACTTTCATGGCTTTAAACGGAAATTTAAAGGATTTCAGGCTTGAAGACATTTTTCAGTTCCTCGGCCTGGGACAATATATCGGCTGTCTGAGGATCACCCGGAGAAACGGGATCATCGGCGAGATCTTTTTTGAAAAAAGTACGGTGGTCCACGCCAGGACAGGAAACACCAAAGGGGAGCAGGCCATTTATGCCATGTTCGACTGGGAAGAAGGAGAGTTTATCTTTGACCTGAACCTTGTCCCCCCTCAAACCACCATCGACCAGAACTGGCAGGGGATCATCCTGGAAGCGGCCCGTCTGAGTGATGAACGCTCCCGGGAAGGAGGAATTGCACAAGAGACCGGCGCCCCTGCAGGGGTCTCGCAGACCGGCGATTTTGACTTTCCTCTTTTTCAGGAAGAAGAGCCTGTCAAACCCGGCGAACCCTCTCATGACGATCTCATCGAGACCACATTCAAAGAAAAAAGCCCGTCTCCTCCTCCTCCTGACTCCGGGGAAGCCGGAGAAGGGGAGAAAATAAAGACAAGCGGACTCTTTTCTGCCCTCTCGGAAAAAAAGGAGAAAAAGAAGAGCGAGGAAGAGAGTGACGTCCGCTCTCATGCGTTGGGGAAGATCGGCGTCTCATCGGAAGACAGCGGGATCCTGGACAAGCTTCGCGGCTTCCAGATCAATACCGGAAACCGGGAATCGGAACAGGAACCGAAAAATGACGGGGAGTTCATGGTCTTCGCGGTGAATACCTTTTTGAAAGAGGCTCAGACCACATTCAATATTGCCGCTTCCGATTGCATCAGCGACATGAAGGGCTGTTTGTCTCAATCAGGACTCTCAGCGGTTCTCACCCTGCGGGAGGACGGAACTCTTCATCTGCACGGAGCTGTGGGGCGTGAAGGGATACCGGCGTTCTGCCGTCTGCTGGAACTCATGATGGAACAATGCCGGCATGTGGACTCTGTGAAAAGTATCATCCTGTTCTTGAAAAACTACTATCAGGGGCTTTCGGGGAAAGAGCGCCTGATGGAAAAACGCTTCGGCTATCCCCTCCTCTCCGTCAAAGACGTCGTGGATACCTTTGTGGACCGACTGCGTCAGGAAGACGATTCTTTTATTTCCGAGTGAAACTTTCTTGCTTTTTTTTGTGTCTACTGTTATAGTTAGCTAAAACAGTAAAACAAGGAGGTATTATGTTAGCACTCGGTCATGTGACTTTCGGGTACAGCCCCGGCAAACCTCTGATCAAAGAGGAGACCCTCACCTTCGAACCGGGGAAGACCTACGGGATCATCGGGCGGAACGGAAGCGGGAAGACAACGTTGATGAATCTCATCTCCGGGCTTCTCACCGGATACCGCGGGTCGATACAACTCAACGGAATGGAAAGCAAAAGAAGAAGCAGGGCCTTTATGGAATCTCTCTACTATATTCCCGAGTCTCCTGTCCGTTCGGATCTGAAGATCAGGGCATTCTACCAGCTGGGGCCTTCTTATCCGGAGTGGGACAGGGAGGTCTTCGACGCTCTTTTGAAAAAAAACAGCCTTGAGGAGGGGATGCCCTTGAAAAGCCTCTCCCACGGATGGCTGAAACGCGTCTATTTCTATTTCGGGCTCTCTGTCCGGGCCAGGCTTTTTCTCATGGATGAAGTGAACGACGGCATGGATATGCCTGCACAAAAAGAGCTTGTGCGGGAGATGGTGGCCCATCATGATCCTGACCGGATCGTCCTTCTGGCATCACATCATATGGAGGAGTGCCAGTCCCTCCTTGATGACATCCTTGTCATGGAAAAGGGGAGAGTGTGTTACTCGGGGCCCCTGGATGATGCCCTCAAGCTTACAGGATGGCTGGAGGCTTCGGATTATACAGGCTCCGAGGCTGACATTCTTGACCGGAAGGCCATCCTGGGAACGGATTATGTCCTCATCCGCAACCCTGAGCAATACGGAAAAGCGGCAAGGCCTGCTGACCTGGTCACCTTCCTTGAAGCTGTGACCATGGAGGGAAAGGAGTTCGCCTATGAAAAGAAATAGCATGGTATCGTTTCTGGAATATCAGTTGAAGACCAGGTGGAGATCACTTCTCATCTCAGGCCCCTGTGTCTATATCCTTCTCTACCTCATCACGCTCCTGGCTGCTCCCTTTGCCAGGGGAGGCGGGGACCTTATCCGCTTCATTGCAGAAGGAAACCTTTTCCTCATAGGAGCCGGACTGGCATTTACAGTCAATATGACCTTCGGCGTCATCGCTCATGTGAACAGGGCTGTGGGAAGCCGGAGGGCCTTTGTCCTCTTTCCTGCTTCAAAACAGGCGAAAGTCGCCGGGATCACTCTCTACAGCCTCCTCTGGATGGTAGCGAATATTGTGATCTGGCTGGCCCTCATGCTTCTTTCGGCCGTCGCCCGCGGGGAAGAGATCACCTTTGCCGGAGGAAAAGGGGCCGATCCCGTGGTTCTCATGGCTATTGCAGCGGCCATGGTCTCCTTCTCTCTCTTTGCCCTCTTTTTCGCTCTCATCAGGCAGCATCATGGCATCATGAACCTGCTTCTTTTCACAGGAGTGGTGGCCTTTGCTCTCTTTATGGGGCGTCTGTTCTGGAGCCTCTTCTCTCTTGCGGCCCCCTCAGCCGGAGGGGATGTCATGAGCCTTGGCTGCTTCCTTTTCCAGGGCGGGCTTTTTTACGGCCTGGCTTACCTGGCCCTGTCCAGGATGGCCTTCAGGGAGGATTGAGATGTTTGCGCACGACAAGCCCATTTATCAGCAGATCAGAGAGATCATCGTTACGGAGATCATCTCAGGGCGATGGAAAGAGGGGACCTTTATCCCCAGTGTCCGGGCCCTGAGCACCGAACTCGGGGTGAATCCCAATACGGTCCTCCGTACACTGAGTGACCTTCAGAAAGAGGGCGTCCTGGAGATGGTGCGGGGAATAGGGAACCGCGTCATAGAAGGAGCAGAACGACAGCTCTCCAGAGAGTTGAAAGAAGAGTTCGAAGAGGGTGAGATGGCTGCGTTCATCAGAAAGGCCCGACTTCTTGGTTTTACGCAAAAAGCGCTTTGCGCAGCTTTCGAAAGGAACTGGAACAATGAAAACAAATAAACCGACCATAGTGGGAGTGCTTCTTCTTATGATCCTGGTCTTCGGGGGTTGTGCCCGGAAACCCCTGTCTGACCTTGATCACCCCATTGAGGGGAAGAAGGCTCTCCAGCTGGAAGCAGCCTGGAAGATCGATGACCTCATCGGAAACAATCCCATGTTCAATATGGGTGTGGCTGCGGGACAGGTCTACTCGATCAGAGACCGCGGAGACAAGCTGGCCATGGTCTTTACGAAACTCGACGGGGAGGAGACCTCCTCCTTTCTTATCCCCAAAGGGAAAGGGCCCGGTGAGATGCTCTCTCCCATGCAGACCACGCTGAGTGAAAAGTTCTTCATGATCTATGATATCCAGCTGCTCAAATTCTCCCTCTACTCTCCCCGGGGTGACTTTCTGGAAGATGTGATGATGGACCCCGACCAGGGGATCCCCTTTTTCCATCAGCAGACCGGCGAGACATTTCTCTACAGCGGTCTTCTCCGTGTGAAGTACGGAGAAGGACGGATCGAAGACGGTGCTGTGACCACTCTGCGAAAGACCGAGTATGAAGACATCTACCGGGGAATGGAAGAGCTGGAGACCCGGGGAATGCGGTTGACCATTCCTCTTGTCTCAGACGGAGCCCTCTACTCCCTGACCTCCCAAGGTTCGCTCAGGCTCGCACGGATGGATGAGCAGTGGAACGAGGAGAAGGTCTATGCCGATCTTCCCGGCTCACTCATCACATTCGGGATAGCAGCAGACCGGGCGCATCTCTATCTCCCGTTCCCCGCTGATCTCGAAAAAGCCCAGCGTACAGGGAAGATGAAGACAGACTGTTCCGTGGCTGTTTTTGATAAGGAGAGCGGACGTCATCTCTACACGCTCACAGGGCCGGTCCCCAGATTCGAAGGGATGCTGAGTGCCGTGGGTGTCACAGAAGGAAAGCTGGTCCTTCTGGCTATAGACGACACGGGGGATTTGTCCCGGGCCCTGGGGTCCGGCGGCGAGACAGCCCCGGGCGGGGATCATTGGATCCTTGTCTGCTCCCTGCCCTGACGGGCATAACGGAAACGGGGCGCCTGAGGCGCCCCGTTTCTGCTGCTGAGGGTGTGAAGGAGGTTCGGTTGCTGTTGTTCAAGCTGTCTGTCGTGGTTTTGCTGCTTTCTGTATAAAAAACAACGCTCTGCCCCGGTTGTTCCCGGGAAATCAGCTTTTTTTTATTTCCTGAAAAAAACGAAAAAAAAACGATGTGTGCCTTGACATTATCATAGTGGGGTGATAATATATAGATGTGGAACGAAGTGGGATGAAATGGAGGGTTTATGTTTATCGGGAGCTATACACATGCCGTTGACGATAAACAGCGCCTGAAGCTACCGTCAAGTTTTCGTCAAAAGATCACAGCCGATACTGTCGTCCTGGCAAAGGGAGACGGTGAAGCCCGGCATATTACCCTTTATCCCTGGGAAACGTGGCAAGAGTATGTTGGCCCCATCAGAAAAAAAGCATTACACGATTACAAGTACAGACAGTACATGCGGGTCAAGTTTTCTTCTGCCGCCGAAGTGAAGATCGACAGCCAGGGGAGAGTTTTACTGCCGAAATCTCTATTGGATTTTTCCGGTATCAACAAGGATGTCGAAATAATCGGAGTCGGTGATTATGTGGAATTGTGGGCTCCGGATCGCTTCGGTAAGGAGGTAGAGGAGGTCGAGGAATTGAGCGGTCAGTTCCTGGATTATATGGCCCGCCGGGAAAGTGATTGATCTTATGGCCACTTATCACGAACCGGTCCTTCTTCAAGAAGTCCTTGCCGGCCTGAATGTTTTCAAAGACGGCTCCTATCTGGATCTCACCCTCGGGGGCGGGGGCCATGCCGAAGCCATCCTGAAAAGGCTGGATCCGCAATCAGGAGTCCTGGCCGGAGCAGACCAGGATGACGAAGCCCTGGAGCACTCTGCGGAGAGGCTTGCCTCTTATCCCTCTTTTCACGCTTTTTACGGTAATTTCGGAGAACCCGCCCTGTGGGAGAAAGTGGAGTCTCTCTCTCCCTTTGACGGGATCCTTATGGATCTTGGAGTCTCCTCTCATCAGCTTGATGAAGGGAAGCGGGGATTCTCTTTCTCAAAACCGGCTCTCCTTGATATGCGTATGGACAGAAACAGAGGCGGATCGGCGTGGGAGGCCGTCAACCGTCTGCCGGAAAAGGAGCTGGCTGATATCATCTTTCAATTCGGAGAGGAGCGCCGTTCCCGGAGGATCGCAAAAGCCATCTGTACGCATCGGCCGGTGGAGACCACCGTGGAGCTGGCGGAGATCATCCGTTCCTGTTTTCCCGCTGCCGAGCGGAGGGCCATGTCTGTGGATCCCGCAACGCGGACCTTTCAGGGGATCAGGATCTATGTGAACAGGGAGCTTGAGCGCCTGGAGAGCGGATTGAAGATGGCTGCAGCCCACTTAAAGCCGGGCGGACGTCTGGCGGTGATCTCCTATCACTCTCTGGAAGACAGGATCGTGAAAAATTTTATCCGGACGGAAAGCAGAGACTGCCTCTGTCCGAAAAATATCCCTGTCTGCGTCTGCGGACATCACGCTTCTCTGAAAGCTGTCAACAAAAAGATCATCGTTCCGGGTGAACAGGAGATGGCTGAAAACCCCAGGAGCCGGAGTGCGCGGATGAGGGTGGCGGAGCGGTTATGATACGCGCGCGGCGGATATTCATCTTTCTTCTTTTTCTCCTTGTCTGTGTTTTTCTCCTGGAAGCGGTGATGTATGTGGAAAAGGAGAGGCTGAGGGCTGAGATCTACCGGCTGCGGGAAGATGTCATCGCGTTGAAGCTGAAAAACAGGGTTCTCAAAGCCGAAATCGAGGAGAGTCTGAGTATGGAGGCCGTTAAAAAATGGGCTCTCCGGAAAGGACTCACCGAAGCATGGAACGGAGAAGCCCGTGAGTTCTAAAAAGGGAATCAGGTACGGAAAGATCCTCTTTGCCCTGGCCTGTGCCGGCTATCTGGTGATCGCCATCCGCCTCATCAATATTCAGCTTTTCCGGGACAGCCGGTCTCTCGCGGTGACAGCGGGACGGTACCAGAGGGTCGTGGACAATACCCTGGCCACGGAGCGGCGTTTTCAGCCTCTGAGAGGGAACATCTATTCAAGAAATGGCAATCTCATGGCGACGACGCTCTACCATTACCGGATCTTTGCAGACGGGTCCCTCATCACTCCTGATGAGAAAAAAAAGGCCCTGGACCTCCTGGGGGATGTGGCCCAGGGTGATATGAAGAGGATCTCCCGAGAGATCGAGAGGCAGTCGCGTTATATCCCTGTGGCGCGCCGGGTGGATCCCGGGAGTGAGGAGATCGCCGCCCTGAACAGCTGCAAGGGGGTCTATGTGCGTGAAGATGACGCCGTCCGGTTCTATCCCCTGGAGACACTGGGAGCCCAGATCCTGGGTTATGTCAACTATGCAGGGCAGTCCACCGGTGCGGAAAAAGCCTTTGACATGCTGCTGGGCGGAGTGGGCGTCACGGATATGAATGCCCTTCCTTCAGACGGTGCCGATGTCGTCCTCACTGTGGACACCAATATTCAGTATTTTCTGGAAGAGGCCCTCAAATGGGGATACGAGCGGTATTCGCCTCTCTCTGTCTCCGGGGTGGTCCTGGATCCCGGGACCGGGGAGATCCTGGCCATGGGCAGCTATCCCTCCTTTGACCCCAACCGGTTTTACGATTATGCCGGAAGTGACAGGGTGATCAACAGGGCCATAGCCCACTCTTTTGAACCGGGATCCAGTTTCAAGATCGTGACATTGGCTGCCTCTCTTCAGGAAGAGACCGCCGGAGAAAAGAGCATCGTCGACTGCGAAGGAGGCGTCATCAACTACAAAGGGGAGTCCATCAGGGATACCCTGGTCAATAAGCGGCTCACTTTTTCAGAAGTCTTTCAGAGGTCAAGCAACGTCGGCGTGATCAAGCTTGCCGACAAGCTGGGAAAAGAGAAACTCTATTATTATGCCAAGCTCTTCGGGTTTACCGAGAAAAAATCCCTGGAACTGCCCAATGAAGCCATGTGCCGGATCAAAGATGTGGCGAACTGGGTCCCTGCGGAACTGGGGACCTTTTCCATCGGGTACGGGATGGCTGTGAATCTTCTTCGTCTCACGGCTGCATACGCCGTCCCCGCTAACGGGGGGCTGCTTCCGGAACTTCATATCGTGAGCCGGGTGGACTATCCTGAAGGGCCGTCCTACCACGTAAAGCCTGTGGTGATCCGCAGGGTCCTGGATAAGAAGACCGCGTCCCGTGTCCGTGATGTCCTCCGTGATGTGGTGGAAAAAGGGCTCAATGACAAAGCTTCCCCCCGGGGTATCCCTGTGGCGGGAAAGACCGGCACAGCCACAAAATACGACACATCACGGAACCGTTACGATAGGAGCCGGGTCGTGGGGACATTTATCGGATTTTTCCCCGCTGATGATCCCCGGTATGTCATCGGGATCATGGTGGATGAACCGCGGAACGGCGGATATGCTTCGCAATTCGCAGTCCCGGTCTTTAAAAAAGCCGCTGAGGAAGTGGCGCGCTACGGAGGCCTATGACCACACGTCTCATTGACTACTCCATGATCTACCACATCGACCGTATCGGCCGCTGGGATGCCTATCCTTCCTTTCACGGAGCTGTCCTTGACTCCAGGAAAGTCTTTCCGGGCGCTCTTTTTATCGCCCGAAAAGGAGACCATTCGGACGGGAACCGGTTTATCAATGATGCCGCGGCTCAGGGGGCGGCGTTTGTCGTCGCCGAAAACGGAGCCTATGTGGATAAAAAGATCGGTATCCCTGTGCTCATCACCGATGCCCCGGTGCGTACGCTCCTTGACCTTGTGGCGGCCATACGGGCTCTCACCGCCCATCAGCGCATTGTCGCCGTAACCGGTTCTTTCGGAAAGACGACCACCAAAGACTTTATCCATGCCGCTCTCCAGCCTGTCTATGAGACAGGGAAGACGCAGGGGAATCTCAATACCGAGTGGGGTGTCCCCCTGACCTATTTCAATAATTTCGGAAAAGAGGTCGTCGTCGTGGAGCTGGGAATGGACCATTTCGGAGACATCGGGATCCTGGCGCGGGCCCTGAAGCCTGATATCGGCGTGATCACAGGGATCAGTCCCGTCCATTTGGAATATCTTCATACCATGGACCGTGTCTATGAGGGCAAGGTCCAGCTGTTTGAGATGATGGATCACAAAGCTGTCAAGCTCATCTGCGGAGACGATCCTGTGCTGAGAAGGGCAGAGGGGACATTTCAACGCGTGCTCACCTACGGAAAAGGAGACGGGTGCGACTACAGGATCGGCCATGTGGCCGCAGAAAAGGGGACGGTGGATTTCGATGTGAACGGAGAGCCGTACAGCATCCCGTCATGGTCCATGAACTATGCAGTCAACGCCGCTGCTGCTGTGGCGGTGGGGCTTGTCATGGGAGCATCCCCGGGCCAGGTCAGGGAGGGGCTGAAGGAGTGCACCATGACTCCGGGCCGGTTCACCCTCTGGGAAGAGGGCGGGAAGACCATTATCGACGATACATACAATTCATCCCCTGCAACACTGAAAGCCGTTCTTGACGAGGTCTCACAGCGCTTTGCCCCGCGCAGGAAACTCTTCTGCCTGGGGGACATGCTGGAGCTCGGGCCGGAGAGCCGCAGGTACCACCGGGACGTCCTGGAATTATGCCGCGGACTCCCGCTTTCCAGCGCTCTTCTCCTGGGGCCGGAGTTTTACGCCCTGAAAGAAGAGTTTCCGCAGTTTGCGTTTTATCAGGACCGCGGTGAATACAGACATCATCTTTCCGAGATCAAAGACGACTTCACCCTTCTGCTTTTCAAGGGCTCCAGGGGGATGCACATGGAGGAGTTTATCACCGCTGTCAGGGAGGAGAAGTAATGCTCTACTATATTTTTGTCCCTCTCATCAAGTATTTCGCCGGATTCAATGTCTTCCGGTACATCACGTTCCGGTCCGCCTATGCCCTCATCACAGCTCTGGTGATCAGTTTTATCTTCGGGCCTCTCACCATCCGGTTTTTAAAGAAGATCAACTTTTCGCATATCAGGGAGTATGTCCCCGATTCCCACCAGAAAAAAGCCGGGACGCCCAGTATGGGAGGAGTCCTTATCCTGATCTCCATCGTGATCTCCACCCTCCTGTGGGCTGATATCAAAAACGAATATGTTTTGATCGCCCTGGCCACGGTCCTCTGGCTCGGGGGGCTGGGTTTTCTGGATGACTACCTGAAGATCACGAAAAAGAACCCCGAAGGGGTCATCGCCCGATACAAACTGATCATTCAGGGGACTCTCGGACTGGGCGTGGGCGCTCTGCTCTATTTTTTCCCCCAGGATGCCGCCCTGAGAGGGTCCATCGCCGTTCCTTTTATGAAAGATGTCTTTTGGGACCTGGGGATGTTCTACATCCCCTTTGTCATGCTGGTGATCATGGCCACATCCAATGCCGTGAACCTGACTGACGGTCTGGACGGCCTGGCCATCGGGAATGTGGGCCTGGCGATCTCAGCCTTTGCCCTTATCGCCTATGTCACCGGGCATATCCAGTTTGCCGACTATCTCAATATTCCCTTTCTTCCGGGGACAGGGGAGTTGACTGTCTTTGCCATGGCCATCGTGGGAGCGGCTCTGGGGTTTCTCTGGTTCAACTCCTACCCGGCCTCGGTCTTTATGGGAGATGTGGGGTCTCTGCCCCTGGGAGGAGCCCTGGCCATTATCGCGATCCTTATCAAAAGAGAGATCCTCATCGTGATCGTAGGAGGGGTCTTTGTCATGGAAGCCCTTTCAGTCCTGCTCCAGGTCGCTTTCTTCAAAACAACAAAGGGAAAACGCCTTTTTTTAAGGGCTCCCATCCATCACCATTTTGAACTGCTGGGGTGGAGTGAGACAAAAGTGACTGTGCGTTTCTGGATCATGGGGATCATGCTGGCGTTACTGGGATTGAGTACGTTGAAACTGCAATAGGAGATGATGAGAATGTCCCGTGAAGGTATCCTGATAATCGGATGCGGCATCAGCGGCCTGGCGGCGGCCAGGCTGGCTCTCAGAAAGGGCCGGAAGCCTTATGTGACCGAAAGGCAGCGGACTCCGGCGCTTGAGAGCCGTCTGCAGGAGCTGGAGAGGCTGGGGATCCCTTACGAGACTGAAAACACAGACCGTTTTTTCCATTGCTGCAGCCTGGCTGTCCTTTCGCCGGGGATCGACCCCGGGATTCCTTTTGTCAGAAAGGTCAGGGAGAAGATGCCTCTTGTGGGAGAGCTGGAGTTCGCCTTTCAGTCTCTTTCCCCGGATAAGAGGCTCATCGCAGTCACCGGGACCAACGGGAAATCGACGACTGTGAGCCTGATCAGGCACCTTCTGGAGGGGCAGGGGCATTCGGCTGCTGCTGTGGGGAATATCGGCCAGGCCTTATCGGATTATACAGACTCCCCTCATACTTTTCTTGTCTGTGAAGTCTCCTCGTACCAGCTGGAGACCATCGAGACATTTCAGCCGGAAACGGCTGTGATCACCAATATTACTCCGGACCATCTGGATCGGTACGGCGGTTCGTTCGACACCTATTTTCAGACGAAACTCAGGATATGGGAAAACATGGGGAGAGAGAGCCGTCTGGTGATCAACGGCGACGATCCCAGGCTTGAAAAGGCGACGCGCGGCTTTGCCGGGGGACGCTATCTTTTTTCCGCGCGGACAAACCTTCGGCAGGGGGCCTTTGTGGACAAAGGCTGTCTCTCTTTCACCGAAGATGGCCATGCATTGGAAAGGATCGCCCCGGTTAATGAGCTGACCCTGCCGGGAGCTCATAACCTGGAAAATGCCCTGGCTGCAGTAGCGGCTGTCCACCCTGTTGTCACATCCCTCTCCCGCCTGTCACAGGACCTCTGCGGCTTTCAGGGGATCGAACACCGCCTTGAGCCGGTCTGTGAGATCAGGGGGGTCCGGTTTGTCAATGATTCCAAAGGGACGAATGTGGATTCGACCGAAAAGGCTCTTTCAGCCTTTCCCGGCCGGAAGATCGTTCTGATCCTCGGGGGAGATGATGCCAAAAAAAGCGACTTTTCCCCGCTTCTTCCTCTGTTGAAAAGAGAATGCCGTTCTGTGGTCCTCCTGGGAGAGACCACGGGGCGTCTCAAAGAGCTCATGGAAAAAGCGAAACTCTCTTACAGGATCGCCGGCACCATGGGGGATGCCGTTCGCCTGGGTTACGGAGAGGCTCAGAAGGGGGATGTCGTCCTCCTCTCGCCTGCCGCGGCCAGCTTTGACATGTACGCGAACTTTGAAGAGCGTGGACGCCATTTTAAAGACGAGGTCCTGGCTCTTGAAAAGGAGACAAAATGAAAAAGCCGCGCCCCGTGGTCATGGATATGAAGATCATTATCCTGGCCTTCTGCGCTTTTTCTGTCCTGGCCATGTGGACAGCCAGTGTCTCCCCGGCCATGCGATATACGGGAGACCCTCTTTTCTACTTTAAAAGACATCTCCTGGCTGTACTGGCCGGCCTTCTCTTCTATGCCCTGGCGTCACGGGTGGTGCTCAAGCGTCTGCTTCCCGTGGCCCCCTGGCTTCACATCCTCTCTCTCCTCTTACTCATTGCCGTTTTCCTGCCCCATGTGGGCGTTGAGATAAACGGGGCCCGCCGATGGATCGAACTGGGATTTTTACGGTTCCAGCCTTCGGAAGGGGCCAAGTTAACGCTGATCCTCTATCTGACCGCTTCGTTCCACAAGGAAGCAGGAGGATACAGGAGGCCCGGACAATCAACCTCGCTGAAAAAGTATCCGCTGCTCATCACAGCGGCCACAGCACTCCTCATCTTCACGGGGAATGATTTTTCCACATCTGTGCTGGTTCTCGCCCTCTACGGAGTCGTCTTCTTTGTATCGGGACGGAACCCCAAGGCCATATTGTTCTGGGCCTCCTCAGCTTTCGTGACAGGCCTTCTCATCCTCATGAGGGGAGGAGGCTTCAGAAGCGGACGTGTGGCATCATGGCTGGAATATCTCTTTCACGGAGGGCCTCCGGCCTACCAGCTGCGTCATTCCATCGCCGCTTTCCAGATGGGAGGCTATTTCGGCCGCGGCTTCGGTTCGGGAGCTTACAAAAACCTCCTTCCCGAGGCCCATACCGACTTTATCTTTTCAGTCATCGGAGAAGAGATGGGGTTTATCTTCATTCTGGGGATCATTGCCCTTTATCTTCTTCTCTTTTACAAGTTCATCCGTCTATCGGAAGAGTCCAAATATGATTATGAGCGCTACTTCCTTCTGATGACAGGGTCTCTCTTCGCATTCCAGTCCGTGATCAATATGGGGGTGACCGTGGGCCTCTTCCCGGTCACAGGGATGACGCTGCCTCTTATCAGCTACGGAAGGACCTCTTTTCTTGTCTTCATGACACTGCTGGGACTGGCCAGGAGTATTGAAAAAGATATTGCCAGGAGGATGTCATGAACGTGCTCATGGCAGCCGGAGGGACCGGAGGGCACATCTATCCTGCTTTGGCGCTTGGCCGGTTTCTGGCAGACAGCGGCCATCGGGTCCGGTTTGCAGGGACCTGTCACCGCATGGAACAGGCTCTTTTTGAACGTGAGGGTGTCGCCTACCGCGGATTCGGAATCTACCGGATGGGGGAGGATATGATCCGGTTTCTGAAAAATCCCGTGACTCTTCTCTCCATCAGCGCCTGGATCCGCAGAGAAGCTTTCGATTGTGTGATCTGTGCCGGGGGTTATGTGAGTTTCTATTTCGGAATGGCTGCGGCTTTCCAGCGAAAACCCCTGTATCTGCTGGAGCAGAATGTCATCCCCGGACGGGTCACGCGTTTTATGGCGCCTCTGGCGAAAAGGGTCTTTGTCTCGTTCCCCGAAAGCCTCTCTTTCTTCGCCTCTGAAAAGGCGCTGTGGACAGGGAATCCCGTCCGGAGGGCTCTCCTGGAGACTGTTCCCCGGGGGAACAGCCTGGCTGTCCTGGGAGGAAGCCTGGGGTCCAGAAGAGTGAATGAAGCCCTGATCCGCCTGGAGCAGTCGGGATTTTTGAAAAGATTGGGCTGTCCCGTTCTGTGGATCACCGGAGAGCGTGACTTCGGGATAGTCTCGACGGCTGTGAAGGAACGCCCCGGACTCCGTATTTTCGCCTACTGCCACAATATGGAAGAGATCTTTGCCGAGACGGCTCTCGCTGTTTCACGCGCCGGGGCCACGGCCCTGGCGGAGCTGGACGTCCTTGGGATCCCGGGGATCCTTGTCCCTTATCCCTATGCTAAAGATGACCACCAGAAAGCCAACGCCCGGGCCATGGAAAAGAGGGGCGGGTATCTCATGGTGGAGGAGGGAGACGGCTTCGAAAAGCGCCTGGAAGAGGCGATACTCTCCATGCATAAGGCCAAAAAAACAGGGGGCGGAGAACCCCGAAAGAAGACAAAGAGTGCAGTCGAACTCATTGCGGAGGCGATATCATGATGATCCATTTCATCGGGATCGGCGGAATCGGCATGAGTGCATTGGCGGAGATCTGTCTGGAAAGAGGTGACACGGTTTCCGGATCCGATGTCAAAGAAAACGAGAGGACCCGCGCGCTGGCCCTGCGGGGGGCATCTGTTTCCCTGGGACACCGCGGTGAGAATATTCCCGCCGGCTGCCGGAAGGTCGTCTACACAAGCGCTGTGGGCCCGGAGAACCCCGAATGGGATGCGGCTGTGAAAAGAGGGCTTCCCCTTGTCTCACGAGGCGCTTTTCTTGCAGGCCTCTTTGAGGAGAAAGAAGCCTACGGCGTGGTGGGCAGCCACGGGAAGACCACGACGGCTTCACTGGCCGCTTCGGCTCTCATGGCCCTGGAGGGAGAGAAAGCCTCTTATTATATCGGCGGAGTCCTTTCTCAGACAGGCCTGAACGGATTTTGGGGAGAAGGAAAGCTGGCTTCAGTGGAGCTGGATGAAAGTGACGGGTCTTTTCTCTTTTTTAAAAAGGGGGCCGCGGCTCTCATCACAAATATCGAACTGGAGCATGTGGACCATTATCATGATGAAGAGGCCTACAACGAAGCCTTTGCTCGTTTCATCCGCAACTTTCAGGGCCCCGTTTTTGCGGGGGAAGAGGCTGCTGCGAAACTGGGCCTGGCAGAGGACAGCCTTGTCACTGTGGGGTTGAAAAGGGGCCGGATCCGTCCCGAGGAGTGGGGACTGGATTATTTTAAAACCGGGAGCGGGACCTGCCGCCTGAAAAAGAGAGGCGCTCATAATGTCTTCGATGCCTTTCTGGCCTATACGGCTCTCACAGAGACCGGATGTGATCCCGGCGGAGTCCTCCGGGGCCTGGAACTCTATGAAGGAACAGCCCGCAGGATGGAACTCATCGTCCGGAAGAACGGAATCGCCCTTTATGATGATTACGGCCATCATCCCACGGAGATCCAGGCCGTTCTCATGGGAGAGGCGTTCAGCGGACCGCTGATGATCCTTTTTCAACCTCACCGGTACAGCCGCTTCAGGATCTTTTACCGGCGCTTCCTGGACATCCTTGCAGCGCGGGGAGATTATATTGTGGTCCTTCCGGTGTATGGAGCCTCAGAGAAGAAGTCAGAGGGCCCTGACGGAAAAGATTTCGTCAGAGAGCTCGCGTCCATGAGGAGCGGAGTCTTTTATGCCGGAGGGCTCGATGAGGCCTATCATCTTATGCGCTCTCTTCTCTCTTCTCCCATGACCGTGGTCTCTTTCGGGGCCGGAGACGGGAACCAGGCTGTCAAAAGGCTGGCCCGTGATATCGAGGAGGGGTCATGGCCTATGTGACGAGAAAGAAAAAAAAGGCACGGGCCGCCCGGATGGTCAAGACACTGTTCTGGGGAGTCTTTCTGGCCGGACTCGTCTACGCGGGGACAGCTCTCCTGGGATCCTGGAGTGCTCTTACCGTGAGAGAAGTGGTCGTCAAAGGGCTCACACGGCGTCCTCTTCCCCCCGGGATCAGCGATCTCAAGGGTGTCAACCTTTTCAAAGTCGATGCCGGGATGATCCGAAAGACCCTTCTGGATCATCAGGATATCAAAGAGGTCCGTGTGAGAAAAGCCTACCCCGACCGGATCATGGTCACTGTCCTTGAACGGAAGCCTCTGGGGATGGTGAAGGTGGGGAAAGAGTGGATGTGCGTGGACGGCGACAGCGTGGTGTTCCCTGCGACCGGCAGAGACCAGGTCCCTGTGATCAGAGGAGAGGCCTCTCTCAAGGCAGGATTGAGGCTCCTTGAGGAGATGGGGGAGAACGGGGCGTTTACCGTGACGGCGCTCTCCTGCACGGCCCCTTATGAAGTCGTGGCCTCGATCACCGATAAGAAGGGGCGGGACCTGGAGTGCAACTTCGGTAAAGAGGCGTTCGGTGAAAAAGTAAAGGCCCTGGCGGCATTCGTCATAAAGGACAACAGCAAGATACATGATGTTGATTTACGGTTCATACCCTATGTGGTGGTAAGAAATGGCGGAGGTGACTGATGGAAAATGAAAAAATCCTGATGAGTCTCGACCTTGGTTCACAGAATATCAAGGCAATGATCGGGGCCATCGACCATTCCGGCGCGCTTGAGATCAAGGGAATGGGCGTGGTGACTTGCAGCATGGGAAACTGCGGGATCAGCGAAGGGATCATTAAAAATATCGAGATGACAGTAAGGAATATCAGCCAGGTGGTCAACGATGCCCAATCACAATACGGAGAAAATATCAATGACCTCATTGTGGGCTTCAGCGGCCGTCACATCGAATCCCGGAATGAAGAGGGCAGCGTGGTCGTGTCAGGCCGTGAGCATGAGATCGACCAGGAAGACGTGGAACGTGTCAAAGACCAGGCCAAGACAAAAGTGGAACCTCTCCCCGAGTCGAAGACGGTGGTGAAACAGATCCCCAGATGGTACAGCATCGACGGAGAAGACCGGATCAAAGAACCGCGGGGCATGTCAGGGATCAAACTGGGTGTGGATATGCATATCATCCTGAGCAATACCCAGCAGATCAGAAACATCGAGAAGTGTGTGATGAAAGCGGATCTGGGCCTGAAGGATACAGTCCCCAATCTCCTGGCCTCAAGTATGGCTGTCATGGATAAGGACGAGTCCGAACTGGGGTGCATGGTCCTGGATATGGGAGCCGGAACAACGGATATCGCTGTCTTTATCGATGATGCTCTCCATTACAGTGATGTGCTGGAGATCGGAGGGAATATCGTGACCCGTGACCTGGCCACAGTACTGAAGACACCCAAGAACAAAGCCGAGCAGCTGAAGATCCGCTATGGCACCACCTATATCGACGAAAGCGTGGATCCCGATGAACTCATCGAAGTCCCTGCTGTGGGAGGCCGTCCTCCCGGGCGTATCAAGAGGGAGAACATCGAAGAGATCATCCGGCCCCGCCTGGAAGAGATCGGGGACCTGATCTTTGACCGGGTGAGAAGGAATAACATCAACATCACGCGGGACCTTCCCGCAGGGATCATTCTCACAGGAGGAATGGCCAGGCTCCACGGCTTTGACCGGCTTCTGGAGCAGATGTTCGATGTCCAGGTGAAGATCGGAGTCCCGGGAGCCACAGGAACCATCACGGGGCTTGATGTCAGCCAGCCTCAGTTCGCTGCTCCGGTGGGGCTGCTGCTTTACGGTAAAAATCATTTGGATGAATATGAGGAGCGGTTTATGGGAGATTTTCCTGCCCTATACAGGAAAATAACAGGTTATCTGAAAAGGTTGTTCAGTAACCGGTAAGGGAGGTTGTTATGATAAGTATTGAAAGAACAGATGCGGAAAGGTTCAATGTCAGGATCAAAGTCTTCGGCATCGGCGGAGGGGGATGCAACGCCCTCAACAACATGGTGGGGTCGGGACTCCTCAAGGGGCTCGACTTTGTCGCCGTGAACACAGACCTGCAGGTCCTGGACCAGAACAAGGCGAGGCACAAGCTGGCCATCGGAAGCAAACTCACCAGGGGACTGGGAGCCGGGGGAAACCCTGAGATCGGCGAAAAGGCTGCTTCAGAAGACCGGGACAAGATCCGTGACATGATCGACGGAACCAGTCTGCTCTTCCTGACCACGGGAATGGGCGGCGGAACAGGGACCGGAGCGACTCCTGTCATCGCATCAGTGGCCCGGGAAATGGGGATCCTGACCATCGCCGTTGTGACAAAACCCTTTGAATTCGAAGGTAAGACCCGCATGGAAAATGCAGAAAAAGGGATCGAGGGCGTCAAAGAGTGGGCCGATGCCGTTATTGTCATCCCCAACCAGAGGCTCTTCCTCCTCCAGGAGGGAAAGATCTCATTCCTGCAGGCTTTCCGTATGGTGGATAATGTCCTTCTGGATTCTGTACGCGGCATCACTGAACTCCTTGATACAGCAGGGATCATCAATGTGGACTTCAGTGACCTGGCTAAAGTCATGAAGACTCCGGGAGAAGTCTTCATCGGAATGGGCCTGGGAGTCGGAGAAAACAAGGCCGTTGAGGCTGCTCAGAAAGCCGTGGAATGTCCCCTCATGGAAGAGCTGAGTATGGAAGGGGCCGAAGAGATCCTTGTCAATGTCACCACAGGCCAGGATTTTGAGATGGGCGAAGTGGAACGCATCGTCAAGGTCATCGAGCAGAAGACCAACGGATACGGAAACCTGAAATACGGGGTCGTCTATGACCAGGATATGAGCGAAGAGATCAAGGTCACCGTGATCGCCAAGGGATTCCGTGAGAACAAAAAACACGGAGTGGACAAGCTCAAAGACATCACCGGAAAAGATGTTCCCCTGGAGAGGCTGGTCCTGACCAATCCCGACCTTCCGGAGTTTGATACCCCTGCTGTCTTCAGACGGAAAGCGGATTGAGGTTCTCATGGTGGATGTGGATTATATTATTGATTTTCTCTCACGGATCATCGCTGTCCCCTCTCCCACGGGATATACGGATGAAGCCCTGGACCTGGTCACTGAGGAGGCCCGCCGTCTTCTTCCCGGCGGCCGGATCACCAGGCTGAAAAAGGGGGCTGTCACAGTGAGGATCCCCGGGCAGCGTGAAGAGACCCTGGTCCTTGATGCTCATGTGGACACCCTGGGGGCCATGGTCAAGGAGATCAAATCCGACGGCCGGCTCACTTTGACCCCCATCGGCGGATTTCTCATGACGGCGGTGGAATGTGAAAACGTCGAGATCCATACGGAAAAAAACGGTACAGTCACAGGGACTATCCTCTCCAACTCCCAGTCTGTGCATGTCTATGATGATGCGAGGAAATTGGAGCGTAAGGCGGAGAATATGGAGATCCGTCCGGATATCAGGACATCAAGCGCCGAAGAGACGAAAAAGGCGGGGATCTCCGTGGGTGATTTTATCTCCTTTGACCCTCGGTTCCGACTGACGTCAGACGGGTTCGTGAAAACCCGTTTTCTGGATGACAAGGCCAGTGTGGCCATCCTCATGGGCCTCATCAAGGCCATAGCCCATGAGAAGACAGCCCCACCCCGCACACTTCTCTTCTATTTCAACAACACCGAAGAGGTGGGGGCGGGAGCAGCCAACGGGCTGGATCATAACTGCACTGAATTCATCGCCGTTGACATGGGGGCCCCGGGACGGGGCCAGGAATCGGACGAATTTACAGTGAGTCTCTGTGCCAAAGACAGCAGCGGGCCGTATGATGTGAGCCTCAGGCGGGAACTGACAGCGGTGGCCGGGGAAAAGAAGATCCCGTATAAAGTGGATATCTACCCCCATTACGGTTCGGATGCTTCGGCAGCCCGACGCACACGGCTGGATCTGAGGACCATTGTCCTGGGACCGGGTGTGGATGCATCCCATGCCTATGAGAGGACCCATAAAGATTCGCTTGAAGCTACGGCGGCTTTGCTGTATCATTATGTGAAAAAATGAGAGATGAAATTTTTAGGCGGCTTTACAATCGGACAATACATCCCGCTGGACTCAGCGGTCCATAATCTGGATCCCCG
Source organism: uncultured bacterium (assembly GCA_964574875.1). Classification (GTDB taxonomy): domain Bacteria; phylum Macinerneyibacteriota; class Macinerneyibacteria; order Macinerneyibacteriales; family DSCS01; genus DSCS01. The sequence continues at coordinate 56,310 of CAZNOX010000005.1, forward strand.
GACGAAGTTTATAGGGCTCACGGGGGTGATGGTCTTTGTCTTTGTCTTTCCCTCCCTTACCGTTTATCTTTTCCTCATGGCCGCCCTTCATCTCGTCCTCATGGCCTCATCGCTCCGGTACCGTTATATCTGGAAAGGGTTAAGACCGGTCCTCTTTCTCATTCTCTTTTCCGCGCTTTTCAACCTCTTTTTTACACCGGGTGAACCCTTATGGTGGAAGATCACCAGGGAGGGGGCCTATTTCGGGCTTCTTTACGCCCTTCGGATCTATCTTCTCGTCTTCACCTCGGTGATTCTGACCTTCACCACCTCGCCCATCAGGCTCACAGACGCCATGGAGTATTTTATGAAGCCTCTCAAGAAACTCCATGTCCCTGTTGAAGACATCGCGCTCATGCTGGTCATCGCCTTGCGGTTTATCCCCACACTCCTGGAGGAGATCGACAGGCTGATCAAGGCCCAGATGTCACGGGGTGTCGACTTTGACAAAGGGAACCTCTTTCAGAGGATCAAGCGGCTTCTGCCTGTTTTCGTTCCCCTCTTTGTCTCCTGTTTCAAACGGGCGGAGGAGCTTGCAGATGCCATGGAAAGCCGCTGCTACAGAGGAGGTGAACTGCGGACGAAGCGCGGGAAGCTCTCATTCAGGGCTGCTGACGGGATGGCCTTTCTTCTCCTGGCGTTGACAGGAGGAGCCTGCGCTTATATCTTCTATGTCTTCTCCACAGCGCCTCTTGTATAAAGCCTTTTATATTCTGTCTGTCCTTGTCTTTGCTGCAACCCTGGTGTTTTATGTCCGGGGGTCTGTCTCCTTCATAAAGGACAGGGGGCGGGAGACATCTGCTGAAAAGAAGGACAGCACCGCCGGGGAGAAGAGGCCGGAGTTTCCCCTGGATCTCAATGAGGCTGCTTCCGGAGAACTGGAACGGATATCGGGGATCGGCCCCGTCCTGGCCGGGCGGATCATCCGGTTCCGTGAAAAACAAGGAGGTTTCCGGACTTTGGAGGAGTTGAAAAAGGTGAAAGGGATCGGCCCTGTGACCTACAGGGAGATCCGCCCCTATCTGAGCGTCAAAAGCGGAGGAGCGCCATGAGGCGGTTTCTGCTGATCCTGCTCGCTGCGGCCTTCTCTCTTTCTCTTTCCGTTCATGCCGAAAGCCTCTTTCAATACAGGATCCATGTCTATCCCACGGGGAAGATGAGAGAGAGCCTGAAAAAAAGCCGTTACTGGGGCGTCGCCCTGAGCGGTGGGGGAGCTCTGGGTTTTGCACACCTGGGAGCCATGAAAGCTCTTCTTGAAGAGGGGATGGTCCCCGATATGGTCACCGGGACCTCCATGGGAGCCATCATCGGAGGCTTCCTGGCCGCCGGTTATGATGTGGACGACGTGATCTCCCTCATGGAAAACACCGATTTTTTCGAGATGTTTCTGGACCTTCCCCAGAGAAGCAATGTGAGGATGACCCGGAAAGACCAGTATGACCTCTTTATGGGGAGTATCAGCTTTTCATCACGCGGCCCGGTGATCCCCGAAGGGATCCTTCCCGGGTATGAACTCCAGAAACTTTTTTTGACCCGTCTTTCCACGGTGAGTGCCATGGACGGCCTGGAGGACTTCAACCTCCTTTACTACCCGTTCCGGGCTGTTTCAGCCGACCTCATCACCGGAGAGGGTTTTGTCTGGGACAGGGGGGACCTCGGCCTGGCTGTCCGGTCAAGCATGAATATCCCCGGAGTCTTCCCTCCTCTCAAATACCGGGGAAAAGCGCTGGTGGACGGCGGGATCTATCATAATCTGCCTTTAAAGGAGCTCAAGGACCTGGGGGCCGATACCCTCATCGCTTTTGATTTTCCCCCTCCCGAAGAGGATCTCTCTTCAGCCCTCTCCTCATTGAAAAAAATGGCGTCAAACCTGGTGGAAGCAGGAGAAGAAAAGTACCGTTTTCTGGCCGACCTTGTGGTGACCTTTCCTGTTGAAGAGTTCAACGGGGGGAGTTTTGACAAAGCCAGGGAGCTGTTCCGCCTGGGATATGACTATACCCGGGAACATCTGCTGAAGATCCGCCGGAAAGTAGAACTGGGTGAGGTGAAGTACTTTATCAGGGAGGTGCGCCAGGGGGACAATGCCTTGTCTGTGGGCCGGTTTGTCTCTGAAGAGGAGATCTATCGTCTTTGCCTCAGCCTCCTCACGCCTCTCACACCCTGGGCCTTTGATGCCCGTCTGGACGGCCATGTCCTGTTCGTCGAGAATGTGGAACCGCTGACGTCCATCCGCATCGGGAGTCCGGAAAAAGATATCAGCTACATGACAGAGAGTCTTGATGAAGTCCGTTTTCTCCTGAAAGAGATCAAAAAGATCGAACAGGAGCGGGGGTTCTACAGCGTGAACATCGGAGGATGGACCTATGAGAAGGGGGTCCTCACGCTGGAGACCACACGGATGAGGATCACCGGGGTGGAGGCACAGGGAAATCACCTGACATCCGATGAGAAGATCCGTCAGATCATGGGCTTTGAGGGCGAACAGTGGTTTGACCGTGACCTGCTCCGGTCCCTGGACAGGCTCTATGCCACGGGGAAGTTTGCTATTCTCCTGCCCTATCTGGAAAAGAGAGAGAACGGAATCGTTCTGAAACTCCTGGTGAAGGAGCGGGAAAACAACATCATCAGTCTTACGGGAAACTACAGGTCAGACAAAGGTTTTCTCACCTTTCTCCGATATGAACGGAATCAGATCCTTCATTGGGGTGATTTTGCCGGGGCGGAACTGTCTGTGAGCAGGGACCTGTCACTGCGCCTTTTTGCAGGGACCTCTTCATTCTTGAAGACTCCCTTTGTCTTGAGTTATGAGGCGGCCTACCGCGAGGACAGCCTCTATCCTCAAGAGGAGTATACGGAGTTTCGAAAGACAGGCCGCGTGACCCTCTCCTCCAACGGCTATCGGCATCAGCGCACTGTGGGCCTGGCCTATCGGGCCTATAATGCCTATCCCGAGGGCCCGGAGCGGACTCAATGGCTCCTTGAGGCGGGATTACGGACAGACACCCTGGACGACAGAAATCTTCCCACAGACGGATTGGCTTTCACCGGAGAATATGAGACCTCGCTCAACGGACTGAAATATGACAGGTTCTCGCTTCGGGGAGAGGGATACTGGAAGATCTCTCCCCTGGGCTCTCTCTTTACTTCCTTCTTCTGGGGAAAGATCAGCCGGAGTGACAGTGACAGAAATCTGAAAGTCAGGTTTGAAAACCTCTTTGACCATGACCGTGATGCCATGTATAATAGAATCGGGCATATCGCCGCCGGGATCAAGGGCCCGGACAGTACCCCACTCGCCGTCCCGTTTGTCTATGCCGGATGGCTTTCAAGAGAGGGCGGACCGTGGGAACCCTACTGGGGCATCGGGGTGGAGCAGAAGATCCTTCTGATCAAGTATGCCCGCTGGGAGTATTTATGGAATCAGGAGAACGGAAAGATCGAATTTTCCATAGGAGCGAGGATCCCGTGAAAGTCATTGCAGGCCATACCAATATGGATTTCGACTGCCTGGCCTCTATGGTCGCAGCAAGCCTTCTCTATCCCGATTTCACCCCTGTCTTTCCCGATAATGCCGAACGGCCCGTGCGAGACTATATCAGCCGGGAGGAGCTGGGGGTCTCCTTTCTCTTTGCCTCTCAGCTGGAAAAGCCCTGTTCAGAGATGATCCTTGTGGACAATAATGATCTGAACCGGACGGGTATCCCCGAAGAGTTTCTCAGAGGCTGTTCTGTCTCTCTCGTCTATGACCATCATCCCGAAACGGGAGAGTGGCTCGCCAACAACAGTATCAGGGGAGTCTTTAAACCCTACGGGGCTAATATTTCCATCCTTTACGAGGAGATCTCCGCAAAGGGGATCGTTCTGCAGGAGGCCCACATCAGGCTCTTTCTTCTGGGGCTGTATGAAGACACCGGCTTTTTCAGTTATATCTCCCTTCATGAAGCGGATGTACGGACCTTTGCGGATCTTTTCGGGCAGTTGAAGGAGAAGGACATCTCCTATCTCTCCCGCTATCTGGTGACTGATCTCACCGCTGATCAGCTCTCTGTCATGGATGACCTGGCTAAACAGAGCACATATCTGGACACAGGCAGCGGCAAGATCGCTTTTTGCACTGCTGAACGGGAAGAGTATGTCTCCAATATCTCCTTTGTGGCCCAGCGCCTTCTTGTGATCCTTGCCGTGGAAGCGGTCTTCGTCCTGGTCCGTCTGGGCAAGACCGTCTATTTCCTGGCCAGGAGCCGCAGCCGGGCCATCGATGTCCGTGAAAGCGTCGCGTCCCTGGGAGGCGGAGGACACCCTTCTGCCGCCTATGTGGCTCTGAAGGAGATCTCATATGTGGATGCCCGTGAAAAAGTGTATGACATCATCCTTCAATGTTATAAAAAAGAGCGCCCCTTGCGGGAGATCATGAACCGTGACGTGGTCTCGTCAACGGAGGAGGAACCCATCACCCGTGTGCGTGAGAAGATGCTCGCCTATAATCACTCCAAGATCCCTGTCACAGACAGCGGGGGAGTGATTCTGGGCATGATCACCCAGAAAGAGGTCAACCGGCTTTTTCAGCACGATTTCGGGCATCTCCCTGTGAAGGATTATATGGACAGGGAGGTCCCTGTGCTGGATGAAAACACGGATGTCCTCAAAGCCCGTGAAGAGATCCTTGAAAAGAGGAAATCCATGGTCATTGTGAGCCGTGACGGGCTTCTGGCGGGGATCGTCACAAAAAACGACCTGCTCCTTATGGATTTTCTGGGTGAAGGACAGAAAAGAGGGATCAGAAACCTCTCTTCCGATATCAAATACGGATTGAAGGGCATCAATTTCAACAGAGTCCATACAGCCGGGGAGATCGCAGACAGCCTCGGGTACCGAGCTTATGTCGTCGGCGGATTTGTCCGTGACCTGCTGCTGAAACGCGCGACCTATGACATCGACCTGGTGGTAGAGGGGAGCGGAGTGGATGTGGCCCGTGCCCTGGGAGAGAAGGAGCAGGGGAAAGTGATCATCCACAAAAAATTTCAAACGGCCACAGTCCTTTTTGAAGACGGGTTCAAGATGGATATCGCCACAGCCCGTTCGGAGACCTATGCCCGCCCGGGGGCCCTGCCCGTGGTCATGCGTTCTCCGCTGAAATATGACCTCTACCGGAGGGATTTCACCATGAATGCCATGGCCATCTCCCTGTCCACAGAGAGTTTCGGAGACCTCTATGATTTTTTCGGCGGGTACGACGACCTGAAAAAAGGAGTGCTTAAAGTCCTGCATACCATCAGTTTTATCGAAGACCCTTCGCGGATCCTCAGGGGAGTGAGGTTTGCCGCGCGTTTTGACTTCACATTCGGAAAACAGACCCAGGGACTTTTGAAAAATGCTCTTGAGATGGATGTCCTCAAATACCTTTCCGGACGTCGTGTCAAAGATGAGCTCTTTCTGATCTTTGAAGAAGACTATCCCGAAAATGCTTTTTCTCTCATGGAAGAGTTGGGGGTCTTTCCCGCACTCTTCGAGGGGCTTCATTTTACAAAAGAAAAGGTGAAGATCTTCAGAGAGATCCGCCATACCGTCCACTGGTACAGGCTTCTTTATTTCAAAAAGAAGATCCAGGAGAGGTTTCTCTATCTCATGGCCCTCTTCAGTGACATGGACCGGACGATCCGCCAGGAGTGCACGGAGAAATTCGAGCTGACAAAAAGGTTTCAGACTCTTTCCGACCAGGTGGAGGCGTTTGTCAGGGAGAGGTATAAGGCCGTCCATGTGAAACGCTTTTTAAAGAAGAGCGAGATCTATGACCTTTTCCGACACCTGGAGCCGGATGCCATCCTCTATCTCATGGCCGCTTACGCTCATAATGAACGTTTTCAGCAATATGCCTCTCTTTATATCATGGAGATCTCACGGAAAAGGCAGCTGGTGAACGGGAATGACCTGAAGGAGACAGGATTTCAAAGGGGGGAAGAACTACGTACGCTTCTGGAGACCATCCACAAAATGCACATCGACGGGGAGATCAGGACAAGGGAAGAGGCTCTTCGCTATTTAAAACGGCTGGCGACATCATAGAGAATCTTCTTTTTCCGCAATACTGTCCCCTCTGCGGAGAAAAGACGACCACACGGCAGGGGCTCTGTTCCCCCTGTCTGGAATCGCTTCCCCGTATCGGTGAAAAGATCTGCACACGGTGTGGGCGCCCCATGGCTTGGCGGGGCCTGTGTCCGGAGTGTACACCCCGTCCCCCGAGCAGGGGATGGTCACAGCGGCGCTGTCTCTACCAGTATGACGATACCATGGCTGCGCTGGTGCACAGGATGAAGTATGGAGGGGACCGGGCTCTGTTACGGGCCTTCTCCCGGAAGCTTGCTGATTTCTACAGGGAAACGTTCAGGGAGGGGGAGCACCATGCGGTGGTCCCGGTCCCCCTGGCTTCGGCACGTCAACGGGCGAGAGGGTTCAACCAGGCTGAAGAACTGGCCGCTCTTTTACCAGGGAGAAACGGGGCGGGACTCCTGGAGCGGGTGAAGAAGACAAGGCCGCAGTCCTCACTGGGAAGTGTCCGGGAACGCCGCAGAAATATGAGTGGAGCGTTTTGTGTCACAGAGAGTGTCCGAGGGCTTCGTCTTCTTCTTGTGGATGATGTGGTGACCAGCGGGGCAACGGCAAAAGAGGCTGCCCTGGCGTTGAAAAGAGGCGGAGCGCAGCGCGTGGATCTTCTTGCTCTCTGCCTGGCAAGGAGTTGAGTGATGGGTTTTACAGTTCGCCCCATGCGTCCCGGGGATAAAGAGGACGTCCGGAAGATGGTGGAGACCTTATGGGAAGGGCACGACTATCTTCCCGTCCTGTTTGACAGTTGGGTGAAAGACGACAAAGGGCTCTTTGTGGCCGTGGAATACCGCGGCCGTCTGGCAGGGTGTGCGAAACTGACCTGGCTCACGGATAAGGATGCCTGGCTTGAGGGGCTGCGTTCGGACATGGACCTCAAGACCAGGGGCATCGGACGGGCCACTCTCGACTATATCATGCCCAGGCTGGCGGCTCACGACCCTGCAACTGTACGGTTTGCCACCTATTGGGGAAATATCGGCTCCATCAAGAACTCCGAGCGGTTCGGTTTTATCCGGGAAAAGGAGCTGAATGTCAAGTCAGCGGAGATCATCTCCGGGCAAGAGGGGAGATATCACGATGAGTACCGGCGGGTGGAGAGCGGCCGGGAGAAGCTGGACCTCCTGAGGCGGACAACGTTTTTTGACAAATGCGGAGGGTATATCATCGACGGCTGGCGTGTCTACCCGGTCAAGGAGGAGGTCTTTCCCCTCTTTTGCACCGACAGACGGGAATTCAGGAGCCTGGGGAACAGCGGAGGGGACTTTCTCTCCTTTGCCCCGGACTACCGGCCCGGAGAGGTCAAACTCACCTGTTTTGAGTGTGCTCAAGTGAAAACAGGACGTGCGCTGCTCTCCTCGTTTCTCAGAGAGATGAGAGAAAGAGGGATCACTTACGTGGAAAGTGTGATCCCCGATGACCCTCTCATGAGGCATGTCTTCGCTTCAGAAGGCATGATCAGCTGGGAAAGGGAGCACGACTACTGGATCTATTCTTTTCCCCCGAAGCTTCTCAGGGAGCGTTATGGACAGTAGGATCCCACCGCCACTCTTAAGAGCGCCGAGGGAGGACGTGTCCATCGCCACAGGGTCGGCTTCACCCCCGTCCTCAGTCTTCATCCCGTTTTTCTTTCACGACGGCCGATGGGCTCTCCTTCTGGAAAAACGCACCGGGGGGATCTCCCACCCCGGCCAGTTTGCCTTTCCCGGGGGGCATTACGAAAAAGAGGACGGCTCCCTCCTGGCCACAGCTCTCCGGGAGACATCAGAAGAGATCGGTGTTCCCCTGAGTGCCCTTGAACCCGGCGGGAAAGTGGGGGTCGTGGTCAATCCCTGGGGAAAGGTGGTCCACGGATTCTGGGGATATCTCAACGCGGGAACTCTGGAAGACCTTCACCCCTCAACCCGGGAAGTCGATTCCCTCTATCTCCTGCCTGTGAAAGAACTCGACTCGGCCTCCTCATTCCGGACAGCGGCCATGGAGTGGAGCGCCTCTCCAGCAGGAGGGACAGGCCTCACGTCCAGAGCCCGGACTGAGGCAGCGAAAACACTCCGGCATGAGATCGTCTCTTTTCACGCCTCGTTCGGTGTCATCTGGGGGATCACAGGCCGATTTCTTCTCATGGTGCGCCAACTCCTGACCCGGGAAGGGGAGGACGTCAAAATCCCTTGACTTTTATGCCTGTTTCTTTACAATTCATCAAAAGGATTAAGGAGAACTGTGCATGAGTAAATTCAAAGATATCATGATATGGATCATACTCTTTTTTATTTTTATGCTGGCCTTCAGCTGGCTGAATAAATGGCAGAAAAGCACAAAGACAGTCGAGATCACCTACAGTGAGTTCATTACCCAGGTGGAAGGGGGGAACGTGGCTTCCGTGGAGATCCAGGAGATGGATGTCTCAGGGATATTCAAAGAGCCTTTCCCCGACAAAGCCACGGAGTTCACCACAGTCATCCCGCTGGACCAGGCCAATACCATCGACCGTCTTCTGAGCCAGAATTCCGATATCAAGATCAAAAAACCGTCATCAGGAGACTTGAAGCTGTTTCTCATCTATGTTCTTCCCACGCTGATCTTTGTGGTCTTTTTCATCATGTTCCTGCGCAATATGCAGGGGGGGAACAATAAAGCCTTCTCGTTCGGGAAAAGCCGTGCCCGCATGATCGCCAAGGGCGAAGTCGGCGTGACGTTCAATGATGTCGCCGGCTGTGAAGAAGCCAAGGAAGAGCTTGAAGAGATCATCGACTACCTGAAAGCGCCGTCCCGGTTCCAGAGGCTGGGCGGAAAGATCCCCAAAGGGGTCCTGCTTGTGGGCGCTCCCGGAACAGGGAAGACCCTCCTGGCCAAAGCCGTTGCAGGAGAGGCCAACGTGCCTTTTCTCTCGCTGAGCGGATCTGATTTTGTGGAGATGTTCGTCGGTGTGGGTGCAGCCCGTGTCCGCGACCTCTTTGAACAGGCCAAACGCGGGGCTCCTGCCATCATCTTCATCGACGAGATCGATGCCGTGGGACGTTCACGTGGTTCCGGCCTGGGGGGAGGGCATGACGAACGGGAACAGACACTGAACCAGCTTCTCGTGGAGATGGACGGTTTCGACACCAAGCTGGGCGTCATCCTCATCGCTGCCACCAACAGGCCCGATGTCCTTGACCCCGCCCTTCTGCGTCCCGGCCGGTTTGACCGTCAGGTGGTGATCGACCTGCCCGATGTGAAAGGGCGCGAAGAGATCCTCAAGGTCCATACGCGGTCCATCCCCGTCCATGCCGATGTCCGTCTTGATATCCTGGCGAAAGCGACTCCCGGGATGAGCGGGGCTGACCTGGCGAATATGACCAATGAAGCGGCTCTTCTGGCTGCCCGTGAGAACAAGGAAGCGGTGGAGATGGAGGATTTCGAGGAGGCCAAAGACAAAGTCCTCATGGGAAAGGCGCGTAAAAGCCTGGTCATCACGGATGAGGAGAAGAAGCGGATCGCCTATCATGAATCCGGGCATGTCCTCATCGGGAAGCTGACAAAAAACGGAGACCCCATCCACAAAGTGACCATCGTCCCCAGGGGACGGGCTCTGGGTGTGACCCATTTTCTCCCTCTGGATCAGAAACATCTCTATACCAAAGATTACCTCACCGGACTCATGCAGCGCATTCTCGGAGGGAGGGCTGCTGAGGAGATCATCTTTAATGAATACAGCAGCGGAGCCTCAGATGACCTGGAACGCGTCACGGATATCGCACGGAAGATGGTCTCCAACTGGGGGATGAGCGATGAAGTGGGCCCCTTGACATTCGGCAAAAAAGAAGAGCATATTTTCCTGGGGCGCGATCTGGGAAGCACCCGGGATTTCAGTGAAAGCACTGCTGAAAAGATCGACAATTCCGTGAGCAAGATCGTGACAGAAGCGTATCGTGAAGCCAGGACCATCCTGGCGGAGAATAAAGAGGTGCTCATCAGGCTTGCAGAAGCTCTTCTGGAAAAAGAAGTCCTGGAAGCAGATGAGATCGACACTCTCATCCAGGGAGAGGAGAGTCATGGATAAAGAGAAGATCCAGAAGGCTGTGAGGGATCTTCTGGAAGCCATCGGCGAGGATCCCGATCGGGAAGGGCTGGTGGCAACGCCCCGCCGTGTGGCGGACATGTATGAAGAGGTCTTCAGCGGCCTGAACAGAACCCAGGAAGAGCTGAAAAAGATCGTCGTGACTTTTCATGCCAATTTTGATGAAGACGAGATGGTCATCGTCAAGGACATCCCCTTCTACTCCATGTGTGAACACCATCTTCTCCCCTTTTTCGGCAAGGCCCATGTGGCTTATATCCCCAAGGAAAACCGTGTGACAGGACTCAGCAAGATCGCCCGTGCCGTGGACCTCATCTCCAGGGCCCCTCAACTCCAGGAGCGCCTGACCACGACCATCGCCGACACCATCATGACCCTGGTGAACCCCCTCGGGGTCTTTGTCATCGTGGAGGCGGAGCATCTCTGCATGATCATGAGAGGAATCAAAAAACCGGGTTCGAAAACCGTGACCTCGGCTATGAGAGGCGCCTTTAAGCGGAAGTCCACACGCGAAGAGGCCCTGTTCCTGATCAAAGGAGGGCACTGACATCAATTTCCTGATCTATCTGCAGAATATTACCGTTCTCGATGTCCTGGATATCCTTATCGTGGCTTTTATTATCTATTATCTTCTGTTGACGTTCAAGGGCATCAAGGCTCTGCAGATGACCATCCTCCTGATGATCATCCTGCTGCTTTTCTTTGCAGCCCAATGGCTTCAGCTCCATATGCTGCACTACCTGAGCAGTCTGCTCCTGGTGATCTGGGGGATCTTTTTCCTTCTCATCTTCCAGCCTGAGTTCCGCAATATCCTGGCTAAAGTCTCCAAGCTGCCTCTTTTTGCCCTGATCATGCGTACCGCTGTCTCGGAAGAAGAGGCCTATATCAACGAGATCATCGAAGCGGTCATGGAGATGTCGTCACGGCGGATCGGTGCACTTATCGTCTTTGAGCAGAATACAGATATCAGAAATTATATTGAAAATGCCGTCATCCTGGACGCTGCCGTGACACGGGAGCTGCTTGTGACTATTTTTTCATTGAACACGCCGCTTCACGACGGAGCTGTGGTGATCAGAAACGGACGCATTTACGCAGCGCGCTGTGTCCTTCCCCTTCCCGAAGGAGCGAACATCCCCAGAGAATTCGGGACACGGCACAGAGCTGCCGTGGGATTGAGCGAACTCACCGATGCCGGGGTCATCGTGATCTCAGAAGAGACAAAACGGATCTCCTTTGCCCATCGCGGCCAGTTCCTCACCCGGGGGATGAAGAGGAATGAAGTCAAAGATGTCCTCTATGACCTTCTCATTGAGAAGGAGAGGCTGGGGCAGGAGACCCTGAAGGCGGAAAAAAGAGAGGAGAGCGATGGCAAAGAGACTCCGTAAGACCTCTTCAGGGGTCTTTTTCAGGAATACCCTGTACAGGATCCTGGCTCTGGTCATTTCGCTGCTTCTCTGGTTTTCTCTTGTGCATAACCGGGTGGTGAAACAGGATTTCCGTCTTCCCGTCCGTTCTTCAGGGCTGAAGGAGAATCTGGTCATCGCCTCCCTGGATCCCCCTGACGTCATCGTCCGTGTCCAGGCAACGGGAAGCGATATCATGAAGCTGAAGAGAAAAGACCTCTATTATGAAGTCAAACTGGCGGGATTTGATAAAGGAAAATATGAGCTGGCCCTGGATAAGCGTAATATCATGGGGACGGAAAACCTGAGCCTCTTTCAGCTCCCTGAGCGTTATGAGTCCATCAGGGTGGTCATCGATGAAAAAGAGGAGAAGTTCGTTCCCATAAAGATCATGTCCAAAGGAGCACCGCCCAAAGGGTATAAACTCATGGAACCCATGATCCTGACACCGTCTGTGGTGAAGATCCGCGGGCCGAAAAGTGTGGGGGTCATCGAGACCTATCCTGTGGATATCGAGGGAATGACTGAATCCGTCCGGAAGGAAGTCACACTTGATATCCCTGAAAACACCACTCTTCTCAGGGATGACAGTGACAAGATCTTTGCCCAGATCGAGATCGTCAAGCTCAAGACAGCCGAACTCAGTGATATCCCCGTCCGGATCAGCGGTCCCTATTCCCTGGTCTATCCCCGTGTCGTCTCCCTGAAATTCGAAGTCCCGGTCTCCATGGACACAAAGACTCTCCGGGACAGCATCACCGTCAGGCTGGACCTGAAGGGATACGAGAAGGGGACCTACAACCTTGTCCCCGAGATCGATCATCCCGATGCTGTGAGTCTCATCGATCTCGATCCCAGCAGCATTCAGGTCATCATTGAGTAAAACGGTTGAAAAAGAGCGCCCTTCATGATATGATATAAGTGAAAAACCATGCGATGAAAGGGGCTTTATGGAAAAGCTTATCAAAGAGATAAAAGAGGCCGGAAAGGGAAAGAAGGTCACAGTCATCGCCCTGCAGGGATATCTCGACTCCGGGACAGCCAACATCCTTGTCCAGCGGTTTACCCGCCTTCTGGCTGAAGAGAAACTCCTTTTTGTCCTGGATATGTCAGATGTGGAATTCGTGGCCGCTGTGGGGTGGAACACCATCATCGGGATCGTAAACAATATCAAAGCGGGAGGCGGAGATATCAGGATCACAGCTCTTCGGAAGGATCCGGAAAAAGCCTTTCATCTTCTGGAGTATGACCTGGTCCTCTCCTATTACCGCGAGCCTGCAGATGCCGTGCTTTCCTATTATGACACCTCCATCTCCCCCACGGACATCCCCAATCTCAACATGGACACCGTTGAAGATTTCACAGATGTGAGACGCCTGTCCCTTTCGGAAAAAGTCCAGAGGATCCTGGTGACTTATCCCCGGATAAGCCTGCCGGAGATGAGAAAGCTTCTCCGGACTCCGGCATACGATTATACCAGGGTCTCGCTCTTTAAGCTCATGCTGGTCAAAGCCAGGACAGCCGGGATATCCGGCCGATAGGAGAGAACATGGCAGATCCGAAACGTTATAAGAATGTCTACTCACGGGTGGGGGAACTGCTCATCAGCAAAGGGCTGATCAATGAAGAGCAGCTGGAAAACGCCCTGGCCTATCAGAAAAAAGAGGGGATCAAACTGGGGAAGGCCATTATCGAACTCGGGCTTGTGGATAAGGACGATTTTCTTGCCGTCCTTGCTGAACAGCTCAACGTCGACCTGGTCACCCGGGATATGTTCGTCAATATCAGTCCTGATGTCGTCTATAAGATCCCCCGCGAAGTGGCCCAGAAATACAACGTCCTTCCCATCAGGTATGATCAGAGGACAGACAAGCTTTATGTGGCTACGGAGCATCCTGAAGACATCATCCTCCTGGAAAATCTCAAAAGCATCGTCTCTATGAACATCGTCACCATGCTTGCCGATGCCGAAGACATCGCAGCCAGTATCGAGCGTCTCTATTCCGAGATACAGAAGGTCAAGGAGATCCAGATGCAGACAGAGGGGGAGATCTCCTTTGAAAAAGAGGAGGAGGGGGAACCCGAGATGGTGGTCTCGGAAGAAGATGAGGCTCCGGCGATACGCCTGGTCAACTATATCCTCATCGAAGCCATCAACAAGAATGCCACAGACATCCATATCGAACCCTTTGAGTACATGCTGAAGGTCCGGTTCAGGATCGACGGAAAACTCCTGGAGATCGTCACTCCGCCCAAGAAGCTCCAGGCCGCCATCGTCTCCCGGATCAAGATCATTGCCAATATCAATATCGCCGAAAAGAGGATCCCCCAGGACGGACGGTTCTCTTTCCGGCATAAGAACTATAATGTGGATATCCGTGTCTCGACGCTTCCCACCAGTTACGGAGAGAAGATCGTCATGCGTATCCTCAACAAGTCCATGGGCCTGCTGGATGTGGAAAGTCTCGGGATCTCCAACAGGGCTCTCCCCCAGTTTATTGAAAACTTCCAGAAACCCTACGGCATCATCCTGGTCTCCGGCCCAACAGGGAGCGGGAAGACCACCACGATGTACGCTATTTTAAAAGAGCTGGTGAGTCCCGACAAGAACATCATCACCATAGAGGATCCCATCGAGTACAATATGGACAATGTCAACCAGGTCCAGGTCAATGAAAAAGCGGGACTGACCTTCGCCGCCGGCTTGCGCTCCATGCTCCGCCAGGATCCCGATGTGATCATGGTGGGGGAGATCCGGGACAAAGCCACAGCCGAGATCGCTGTCCGGGCCGCTCTCACAGGACACATGGTTCTCTCCACTATCCATGCCAACAATGCTCCCGCCACGGTGGCCCGTCTTCTGGATATGGGGATCCCTCCCTATCTGGTGGGGTCTTCCCTCAATATGGTGGTGGCCCAGCGCCTGGTTCGGAGGGTCTGTGACAGCTGCAAAGAGGCTTATGTGGCTGACAACGAAGCTCTGGTGAAATACGGGTTGAAAAAAGAGACTGTCCTCCACCGGGGACAGGGCTGTCTGGCCTGCAACAATACAGGCTATTCCGGACGGGTGGGGATCTTCGAGGTTCTTTCCATCAGCAAAGCGCTGAGAAAGATGATCTACCGCAACGCCGATTCCGATGAACTGAAAGCGGAGGCTCTGAGTGAGGGAATGCTGCTCATGCGCGATGACGGCATGGAAAAAGTGGAGCGGGGCGTGACCACAGTGGAAGAGGTCTTCGCCGCCACATTCGGGGAAGAGTGATATGCCTGAATACCGTGTGACCTATTTTGAACCTTCGGGGAAGAAGATCCGACAGAATATCTTCGCCGTAAACAGGGAAGAGCTTGTCTCCATGCTCAGGGACAAGGAGAAGACGATCCTGGATATCCATGAAAAAGGCGTCTCCTCCAAACCCTCTCTCATCGATTTTATCAAGAGCCTGAACAGGATCAATATTTCAGGGACTTCCGTGGATGCCACGACACTCATCATGTTTTCCCGGCAGCTGGGTTCCATGATCAGCGCAGGGCTCCCCATCATGCAGTCCCTGGAGACACTCACCCGGGATGAGAAAAACCTGGAGTTCCGTGAGATATTAGGACGGGTCATCGATGATATCCGGGGAGGAGTCGCTTTTTCCGATTCCATTGCGAAATATCCCAAAGTCTTCAACCGTCTTTTTGTGAATATGATCAAGAGTGCCGAGGCCTCCGGAGGCCTTGATGTGACTCTTATCAGTATCAGCGAATACATGGAGCGGCTCAAGGATATCAGCGACAAGATCAAATCGGCAACCCGGTATCCCCTCTTCGTCTTCTCGTTTATCATTCTGGCCACATTGGGGGTCATGCTTTTTGTCATACCGAAGTTCAAGACCATCTATGCGGATATGGGCGCAAAACTTCCTCCCATCACACTTATGATCATGTCCGTCGCGGAGTTTATGCGGAAGAACTTCTTTTTCCTCCTCATCCTGATCATCGCCATTGTGGTCCTGATGAAGTACCTGATCAGGACCAACGAGACAGTCCGTTTTTATTATCACAAGTTTCTTCTCAAGTTTCCCAATCTCGGCCCCATCTACCAGATGGGGATCCTGGTGAATTTTTCAAAGACCTTCGGCCTGCTCATGACAGCAGGGATCAATATCCTCGAATCCATCGAACTGTCGCGGAACATCATCAACAATGAGATCTACAGACGTTCTCTTGATCGTGTGAGAAAGAAGATCCAGCAGGGATATACGATCTATGCCAGTATGCAGGAAGAGGGGTCCATCTATCCCTCCATTCTTGTGCAGATGGTGGGAACAGGTGAAGAGACCGGATCCCTGGATGATATGCTGCTGAAATTCAACCAGTTTTATGACAATGAGATCAATAAGAAGGTGGATCGGATCAGTCAGATCATCGAGCCCATGCTGATCATCTTCATGGCTGTGGTGGTCCTTATCCTGACCCTGGCCATCTATATGCCCATCTTCTCCCTGGGTAAAGCCATGCAGGGCTATTGACCAGGGGCAAAAAACGGATTGATTTGCCCCGAAGGCTCCTGTATACTCGCTGAAAAAGGGGGTTCCCATGAAAGTCATTCTCGCAGGCATGAATATTGACATGTCCCTTCTGCATCTTCTGGAAAAAGCCCTCCTTGAAGAGGATGAGCGGTCCCGGGAAGAGTTGACCCGTCTGCTGAATACAGGAGCACTGACCCCCGAGACTATCTCAGCCGCCTATGCGCGCATCAGCCGCTCGCCTCTCGCTGTGGACGAACTGAGGCGGGAGGCTGTCCGTGAAGTGGAGAAGGCCCGGCGGTCCAACGAGACGATCATTTACGGGATGGGGCACGGCTCCATTGCGGAGCATGCTGTGTTCAACTTCGATCTTCTCGGGATCTCACGATTGGCATCCGAATGGCTTCAGGAGCATCGGCTCCTCTCCTTCACTGAAAAATCGCAGAGATACATCAAGATCGAAAAAGATTTTATCCTTCCGGATGAGATCAAAGACGATAAGGAACTCTCCAGGGAATTCAGGGAACTCCTGGAGAGGGAAAATACTCTTTATAACCGCTATTACAAAGCCCTCCTGGGTTATTTCAAAGAGAAAGAGCCCCACGCCACCCAACGGGAGCTCACCGGAAAAGCCAAAGAAGACGCCCGTTATATCCTCTCCCTGGCCACCACATCTCAGATGGGCATGACGGTCAACGCCCGGAACCTGGAGTACATGCTCCGGCGGATGGCAGCGGCCCCCCTCTATGAGATCCGGGTCCTGGGAGATGAGATCTATCGCCTGATCAGGGGGAAAGTCCCCTCCCTTGTGGTCTTTCATGAGCCCGGGGAGTACGATGTCAAAGCATGGAGAGGCGAGTTCCCGGTGACGACACAGCGTTCCGGTCCCGGCCCCGATATCGTCCGCCTGGTCTCGTTCACGACTGACGGGGAGGACAAGGTCATCGCAGGCCTGGTCTTTGAAAACGCAGACCACGATTATCAGGTGCTCCTGGATAATATCAAAACAGTGGATAAAAAGGCTGTCTTAAGAGAGGCCACGAAAGGGATCAATTTCTACGACAGCGTGGACAGGGCTTTTGAGCTTGCTTCAGCCACGTTTGAAGTGATGGCGTCTGCTTCCTGCTACGCCCAGTTGAAGCGCCACAGGATGATGAGCCGCCTGACAGGGGCCTATTCACCCGCCCTGGGGGTGACTCTTCCCGATTCCATTAAAGCTGTGGGTGAGGAAGACTCTTTTATGGAAGAAGTGGACCGTGTCAATGATTTTTATGAGAAAGTCAGGCTCTATGATAAGAACGGGGCTGACTATGTCCTCACCAATGCCCACAGAAGAAAGGTCGTGATCAAAGCCAATCTTCGCGAATGGTACCATTTTGTCCGTCTCCGGAGCGATGCCCATGCACAATGGGAGATCCGGGCGCTGTCTGAGATGATAAGGGAGAAACTCCATGAGACTTATCCTCTCCTCACCGGACAACTCATGGGCAAAGATGCATTTATGAAGATGAAAAACGAAAAAAAAGGAGAATAGGATGAGATTATCGTTCCATGGAGCAGCACGGACAGTCACAGGGTCAAAACACCTTCTGGAGACAGGCAACCGCCAGATCCTTGTTGATTGCGGACTTTTTCAGGGGAAGCGCAAGGAAGCCTTTGAAATGAACAGGAAACTTGAAGGGATCGATCCGCAGGCCGTGGATGCCGTTTTGCTGACCCACGCTCATATCGATCATTCAGGAAGTATACCCACGCTGGTCAGCCGCGGTTTTGAGGGCGACATCGTCTGCACACATGCCACCCGTGACCTGGCCAATATCATGCTCAGGGATTCGGCTCATATTCAGGAGTTCGATGTGGCCTATGTGAACAAGAAGAGGATGCGTGCGGGAAAGACCCCCTTTGAGCCCCTGTACACCATGGATGATGCCATCAATGCCCTTCAGTATTTTGTCAGTTATAACTACAACCGTCTCTTTGCCTTAAATGACAATATCAAGATGAAATTCTATGATGCGGGGCATATCCTGGGGTCAGCCATGATCATGGTCCAGGCGGAAGGGAAGAACATCCTCTTTTCGGGGGACCTCGGAAGGAAAAACCTTCCCATACTGAGAGACCCCGATTCCATCGACCTTCCCGTGGATTATCTTGTCATCGAAAGCACCTACGGAGACCGCCTCCATGATGATATCGAAAATATGGAAAAAGAGCTTGCGGATGTCATCACAAGGACAGTGAAAAGGAACGGGAAAGTCATCGTTCCCTCCTTTTCCGTGGGCCGGACCCAGGAGCTGGTCTATGCCCTGCACCGCCTTTTCATCCGCAAACAGATCCCCGATGTCCCTGTCTTTGTGGACAGCCCGCTGAGTGTCAATGCCACTTCGGTCTTTCGGCTCCATGCCGAGTGTTTCGACAGAGAGACACATGATTTCCTCATCCGTGAAGGCGATCCCTTCGGGTTTGACAGCCTCCGCTATATTCAGCATGTGGAGGATTCCAAAAAACTCAACGATACGCAGGATCCCATGATCATTATTTCAGCCTCAGGCATGGCCGAAGCCGGCCGCATTCTTCATCATCTCAAGAATAATGTCGAAGATGAACGCAACACTGTCCTTTTCGTGGGTTTCCAGGCTGAAAACACACTGGGAAGAAAGATCCTCACTGGGGAGACTCCGGTGAAGATCTTCGGCGAACCCTACGAGGTGAATGCTGAAGTGGCCCGTATTGAATCCTTCTCTGCCCACGCTGACAGAGATGAGCTTCTCGGGTTCGTCAGAGGGCTGAAACAGGCCCCGGAAAAGATCTTTGTGGTCCATGGCGAAGAGGAGTCGGCCCTTGCTTTTGCCCGGTCACTCGGGGAGATCTCCAAAGCCGAGATCCATGTCCCGGAGATGGGCGAAGGCTACGAGCTGAAATGAGAAGATAAGCCGTTATCTGTCTTGACAATTGTCCAAGGGCCATTATAATACTGCTCGTAAGTGCCCGTAGCTCAATGGATAGAGCGACAGACTCCGGATCTGTAGGCTGAAGGTTCGACTCCTTTCGGGCACATTGCTTTTGGCGGGGACAATAATGAAAAAAAAAATTTCCGGGGTGGCCCTAACCCTTATTCTCCTTATTCTCTTAACCATCGGGGCGTACTATCTTTTTAACCGCAGAAGCGCGCCCGATTTTTTCCCCCCGGACACGGTGGCTTTTGCCAAAGTCCGTTCTTTCAAATCATTCCTGAAGCTGGATTCTCCCCTCATCGAAGAGTACGCCGGAAGAATAAAAAAAAACAGATGGATCAAATGGCTCCCCGACAAGGATTTTTATGTCGCCGTGGATAAGGAGAAGAACACCTATATCTTCATCGAGCTCTCTTTTCTGGCCCCGTTCTTTTCCTCGCTCGGCCCTGTGGAGGGGAATGTCCTCTGCATCACATCCAACGAGGATTTTGAGATGTCGGGGGGGTATCTCGCATCACACAACGAGGAGACAGGAAAACTCAACGGGCGGGGGGACATCCGGTTTGTCCTGAACAGGCCCGAGATGTTTCTGAAACAGGAGGATCTCGGGGAGGCCCTGTGGGGGGAGGCCGATGTTCTGGCCCGTCACAATGCCATCAGGATCACCTATCATATGAAAAATCCCCTTGGTGTGGACGCCAGGTGGTCTCAGGCTGAAAAAAGCCTGGCGCTGGTCCCTTCCGACGCCGATTTTTTGCTGAAGGTCAACATGGCCGATTTTGAAACCCATTACGCCCGCATAAGGAAGATGGTTCAGAAGACAGCCCTCTTTCAGAAATTCCTGGAGACACGACGGAAGATCTATGAAAAGACGGGGATCGATATTGAAAAACAGATCATGCCCCTTCTTGAGGCCGGAGCCGTGGTCGGGGCCCGTGATGTGGATGATTATTTCGCTGTCATGCAAAAAGAGGCCGGGCTGGAGGAGATGGGGCGTATTGCCCGGGAGTTGGAAAAACGGTATCCCGTGGTCTTCCGGGAAGGGGACTTTGACGGGATGAAAGCCTGGACCGTGGATGTCACGGGAATCGCCGGGTTTCTTGTCAAAAGTTTTTTCAAGGACAAATGGGAAGAGATGAAAAAGCCCTACTACTATGTTCAGGATGACGCTCTTCTTTTTTTCGACAGTCTTTACGGGATGAAGATCTACAGACAGGGGCTGAAGACAGGGGTCGCCCCTTCTTCACGGGCAGGAGACTATGTGAGAGGGCTCATGTTCCGGCGTTCCCATATCAGCCTCTATATGGACAGCCTCTATCTCAATGAGGTCTACAAGAATGAAGGAGTCTATGCCAATTTTTCCCGGCTCTTCTTTTCTGCTGATTTCAGCCGGGACACGATAGACGGAGATGTTGTGATCAAATTTAAACGAAACAGTCAATTGGAGGAAGAGTTATGAAAATTTTGGTTTTGAATTCAGGAAGTTCGTCCATCAAGTTCCAGATGCTGGATATGTCCACCGAAGAGGTCCTGCTGAGGGGGCTTGTTGAACGGATCGGCCTGGACGAATCGGTCATCTCCTGGAAAACGGATGGAGATAAGCACAAAAAGACCCTTCACATCCCCGGCCATAAAGAGGGGCTCTCTGCCGTTCTGGATATCCTGACAGATTCAGAGCATGGTGTGATCTCCGATTTCAATGAGATCGATGCCGTGGGGCACCGCTATGTCCACGGAGGAGAAGAGTATAAGGATTCTGCTGTCGTCACCGCTGCGGATATCCCCGCGCTGGAAAAGCTGAACCACCTGGCTCCCCTTCATAATCCCCACAACCTGGTGGGCGTGAAGGCCATGCTGGAGCTCATCCCTCAGGTTCCCAATGTTATCGTCTTTGACACCTCGTTTCATTCAAGGATGCCTGAAAAGGCTTATATGTATGCTCTTCCCTACGAGCTCTATGAAGAGTACGGGATCCGGCGTTACGGGTTTCACGGCACATCACATCATTATGTGGCCCTGGAAGCGGCTGACATGCTGGGCCGTCCCTTCGAAGAGGTCAGGGTCATCACCTGTCATATGGGAAACGGGACCTCTTTCAGCGCTGTCCGGAACGGCCATTCTGTGGACACTTCCCTGGGATTCAGTACCATGTGCGGGATCCCCATGGGGACCCGTGCCGGAGACTTCGACCCCGGGATCCTGACCCATCTGCTCAATACCGGAGATTTCACCCCTGAAAGCCTGCATGACCTCATCTATAAAAAGAGCGGTATGCTGGGTGTATCAGGTGTTTCAAGCGATATGCGCGACATCGAGCAGAAGGCCTGGAACGAAAAGGACAAGAGAGCCCAGCTGGCGCTGGATCTTGTCCATTATCAAGCCAAAAAATATATCGGGGCTTATCTGGCCGTCATGAACGGAGCTGATGCTCTTGTCTTTACAGCCGGTATCGGTGAGAACGGATGGGAGACAAGGGAAGAGATCTGCAGCGGAATGGAATTCCTGGGGATCAAGATCGACACAGAGAAGAACAAGGTGCGGGGGAAGCGAGTGGATATTTCTGCTCCGGACAGCCGCATCAGAGTCCTGGTCATCCCCACAAATGAAGAGTTGATGATCGCCAAAGAGACACTCGAGCTGACACAGGAAAAATAAGGAGGCTATCATGGAAGAGTATAAGAAGATCAAAGACGCCCGAGCAAAGTGGGAGGAGACAACCGTCAAAAAAGTCATCAGCCGTTTTCCCGAACGAAAAGAGACCTTTGTGACGGGTTCGGACATTCCCGTTGACCGTGCCTATTCCCCTGAGTCTTTTGACGAGGAGCAGTGGCTGGGTGAAGTCGGGTTTCCCGGTGAGTATCCCTTCACGCGGGGTGTTCAGCCCACCATGTACCGGGGCCGCTTCTGGACCATGCGTCAGTACGCCGGTTTCGGCACAGCCGAAGAATCCAATAAACGATACAAATACCTTCTGGAACAGGGGCAGACCGGCCTCTCGGTGGCCTTTGACCTTCCCACCCAGATCGGATATGATTCCGACGATGCCATGAGTGTGGGGGAAGTGGGGAAAGTGGGTGTCGCCATCGATACCCTGAAAGACATGGAGATCCTTTTTGAGGGGATCCCCCTGGACAAGGTCTCCACCTCCATGACCATCAATGCTCCGGCATCTGTCCTTCTGGCCATGTACATCGTCGTGGGTGAAAAACAGGGTGTCTCCAGGGACCAGCTCAGGGGGACCATCCAGAATGATATCCTGAAAGAGTATATCGCCCGGGGAACCTATATCTTTCCCCCTGAGCCCTCCATGCGCCTGATCACGAATATTTTTGAATTCTGTTCAAAAGAGGTTCCCAAGTGGAACACCATCAGTATTTCAGGCTACCATATCCGGGAGGCGGGGTCCACAGCCGTCCAGGAAGTGGCCTTTACCATCGCCGACGGGATGGAGTATGTCAAGACAGCGGTCAAAGCGGGGCTTGATGTGGACCAGTTCGCCGACCGCCTCTCCTTCTTCTTCAATGCTCACAACGATCTGCTTGAAGAGGTGGCCAAATACCGTGCTGCCAGGAGGATCTGGGCGACACTGATGAAAGAGAAGTTCAAAGCCAGGTCATCGAAGTCCATGATGCTCCGTTTCCATACACAGACCGGTGGGTCCACACTGACAGCGCAGCAGCCGGATAACAATATCGTCCGCGTGGCCATTCAGACTCTCGCGGCTGTCCTTGGAGGGACGCAGAGCCTGCATACCAACTCCCGTGATGAAGCCCTGGCCCTGCCCACGGAAGATTCAGTCCGCATCGCCCTGAGAACTCAGCAGATCGTGGCTCATGAGTCGGGAGTCGCCAACACAGTGGATCCCCTGGCCGGATCCTATTATGTGGAAGCCCTGACCAGCCGGATCTACAGGGAGGCCATGGAGTATATCGAGAAGATCGAAGAGATGGGCGGAATGGTGAAAGCCATTGAAAAGGGATACGTTCAGAAAGAGATCCAGGATGCCGCCTACCGCTACCAGAAAGATGTTGAGAAGGGAGAACGCATCGTCGTGGGCGTGAACAAGTTTACCGTCAAGGAGGAGGCACCTAAAGACCTTCTCAAGGTCGATCCCACCCTGCGGGACATCCAGGTGAAAAAACTGGCTCAGACGAAGGGTGAACGTGATCACGAGGCCGTGGAAAAAGCTTTGAAAGCCCTGGAAGACGCAGCAGCCAAGCCGGATGTGAACCTTATGCCGCTGATCATCGATGCTGTCCGGGAATATGCTTCTCTCGGAGAGATCTGCAATATCCTGAGAGACGTCTACGGGGAATATAAAGAGTCCATTGTTCTGTAAAGGGGGAAATCATGAGCGAACGAAAGCTGAGGATACTGATTGCCAAACCCGGCCTTGACGGCCATGACAGGGGGGCAAAATATGTCGCCCGGGCCTTGAAAGACGAAGGTTATGAAGTCATCTATACAGGCATCCGGCAGACGCCTGAAAGCATTGTCCGAACTGCTCTGCAGGAAGATGTCGATTTTGTGGGGCTGAGCCTTCTCTCGGGGGCGCATAACGAGCTCTTCCCCCGGATCGCGGAACTTCTCCGCGAAAATGACGCCGCCGATATCATCGTCTTCGGAGGAGGAGTCATCCCGGAAGAGGATATTCCTTTTTTGAAGGAAAAAGGGATCCGGGCTGTCTTTACACCGGGCACACCCATTCAGGAGATCGTCGATTTTATCGAATCGAAAAGGGATGAACGTCATCAATGACCGATCTCACCCGTGATATTATCCGGGGAAAGACCCGGGCTATCGCCCGCGGTATCTCTCTGGTGGAAAATAACACAGCCGGACGGGAGGAGCTCATCGACGCCCTCTTCCCTCATACAGGACGGGCCCGGATCTGGGGGATCACGGGGCCTCCGGGAGCCGGGAAGAGCACATTGGCTGATCTTCTCATCTCAAGTGAACGGAAAAAGGGACACCGTGTGGCCGTTGTGGCCGTGGACCCCAGCTCCCCGTTTACCGGCGGAGCCCTGCTCGGCGATCGTCTGCGGATGCAGTCCCATGCCGAGGATGACGGAGTCTTTATCCGTTCCATGGCCTCACGGGGGCATCTCGGAGGGGTCTCCGGCGCGACTCTGGATGCGATCAAGGTCCTTGATGCCGCCGGTTTCGACACGATCATCGTGGAGACCATCGGGGTGGGACAGACAGAAGTGGACATTATCGAACTCACGGATATCGTCCTTCTGGTCCTTGTCCCGGGAATGGGAGATGAGATCCAGGCGATGAAGGCCGGTGTCATGGAGATCGGTGATATCTTTGTCATCAACAAAAGCGACAAAGAAGGGGCTGAAAAGCTCCGCACAGAGGTGGAATATGTCCTGGGGTTCAAATATACAGGAGAGAAAGAGAAGATGAACCCGGTCTGTATGGTCTCTGCAAAGATGAACAAGGGGATCGAGCACCTCACCGGGGAGATGGACGAGCGCTTCAGGCAGCTGGAAGAGGCCGGAGAGCTCCGCCAAAAGCGGAAAGAGCGCATTCGGAAAGAGCTTCTCCGGATCTTTTCGCTGAAAATCCATGAATTACTTGACAAAAAAATGGATTTTTATAATAATGTGGGCGAATGGGCGGAAATGATCTATAATAAAGACGTCAAACCCTACCATTTTATAAATGAACGTTTACGGTTTTTCTTAAAAAAGGAGAGTGAATGACGATGATCAGGAAGATCGACCATGTGGGAATCGCTGTCTCTTCACTGGAGGAGCATATCCCTTTTTACAGGGACATCCTCGGGCTGAAGCTGATGGGGACAGAGGAGGTGCCTGAGCAGAAGGTCAGGGTAGCGATGTTTCAAGTCGGAGACGTGAAGATCGAGTTGCTGGAACCTCTTTCAGAAGAGAGCCCCATTGCAAAATACATTGAAAAAAAGGGCGAAGGGATCCATCATCTGGCTTACGATACAGACGACATTGCAGGCGAGCTGAGCGTTATGAAGGAAAAGGGGGTCCGTCTCATCGATGAAGAGCCCCGCCATGGCGCCCACGGAAGCCGTATAGCCTTTTTGCACCCAAAATCATCGGCCAAAGTGCTCACGGAACTGTGCCAGGCCGGGGAGGAGTAAGATTATGTCCATGGACCGGAAAATTCTTGAACTGAAAGAGAAAATGGAGAAATCCCGCTCAGGAGGCGGGACGGAAGCTGTCTCCAAACAGCATGCGCGCGGAAAACTGACGGCGCGCGAACGCATCGAACTGCTCCTGGATCAGGGGAGCTTTGAAGAGGTCGATGCTCTTCGCACCCATACCTGCACCGAGTTCGGGATGGAGAAGAAAAAATTCTACGGCGACGGTATGGTCACGGGATACGGGACTGTGGAAGGGCGCCTGGTCTTTGTCTATTCGTTTGACTTTACTGTGATCGGAGGATCGCTTTCAGAGACTGTGGCCGCCAAGATCGTGAAGATCATGGAGATGGCAGCCAAGACCGGAGCTCCTGTGGTGGGGGTCAACGATTCGGGCGGAGCCCGTATTCAGGAAGGGGTCGGCGCTCTGGCAGGATACGCCTCGATCTTCTACCGTAATGTCATGTATTCCGGCGTTGTTCCCCAGATCACTGCTATTGTGGGCCCGGCTGCCGGAGGAGCCGTCTATTCTCCAGCTGTAACGGATTTCATCTTTATGGCCCAGAACACATCGCAGATGTTTGTCACCGGCCCCAAGGTGGTCAAAGCGGTGACCCACGAAGATGTGACCAAAGAGGAGCTGGGCGGCGCCATGGTCCATGCGACCAAAAGCGGTGTGACCCATATGACTTATGACAATGAAAAAGATCTGTTTGAAGGGATCCGGAGCCTGCTCTCCTATCTTCCGCAGAATAATACCGAAGAGCCCCCGGTTGTGAAGACCGAGGATCCCGTGGACCGTGTGGATGAAGAGCTGAACTACATCATCCCTGATAATCCCAATAAACCCTATGATGTCAAAGATATCATCACACGTATCGTGGACGACGGGAGATTCTTCGAGGTCCAGGAGTACTTCGCTCCCAATATCGTCATCGGCTATGCCCGTCTCAACGGGAAAAGCATCGGGATCGTCGCCAACCAGCCGAAACATCTGGCCGGTGTCCTGGATATCAACGCGTCTGTGAAAGCGGCCCGTTTTGTCAGGGTCTGCGACGCCTTTAACGTCCCCATTGTGACCTTTGAGGATGTTCCCGGCTTTATGCCCGGGACAGTCCAGGAGTACGGGGGGATCATCCGTCACGGGGCGAAGCTGCTCTATGCCTATGCAGAGGCCACTGTTCCCCGGATCACAGTCATCACGCGGAAAGCCTACGGAGGAGCCTACTGTGTCATGAACTCCAAACAGCTCAACGGTGATCTCATCTATGCCTGGCCGTCAGCGGAGATCGCGGTCATGGGGCCCAAAGGAGCCAGTGAGATCGTCTTTGCCAAGGAGATCGCCGCTTCGGAGAATCCGGAAGCGAAATTACAGGAAAAAGAAGAAGAATACCGTGAGAAATTCGCCAATCCTTATGTGGCCGCTTCACGCGGGGATGTGGATGATGTCATCGAGCCCAAACTCACACGGTATAAACTGATCAAGGCGCTGGAGATGCTCCAGAATAAAAGGGACCAGAACCCGCCGAAAAAGCACGGGAATATCCCGTTGTAAGGGGGGAGTATGGTGAATCTGTTCTTGCAAGTGACCCAGGAGCCTGCTGTGCAGCAGGCTGTCCAGGAGAAGTTTCAGGGAGGGAATGTGGCTGTGAGCGGGATCGTCACCGTTTTTACGGGGCTGATCCTCATCGCTCTGCTCATCGCCCTCTTTAATATTGTCTTTGCCCACTCATCGGGGAAAAAGGTCAAGGCCGATATTCCCGGGGAGACGGTTCCGGTCCCGGCCGTTGCTATGGAAAAGGGGATCATTGTCCAGGATGAAGTGGACAGCGATATCCTTGCCGCCATCGGAGCCACCATCGAGCTCTATAAACGGCTCCATATGGATGAGCTGCAAAGCAAGATCACATTCCGACAGGGACGTGAGCAGACGGCCTGGAAATCCGGCATGAAATACGGCCACAGAGCATAGGGGGGAGTATGAAGGAAATCACACTTGAAATAAACGGTAAAGAGTACAAAGTCAAAGTCCAGGAGTTCGGCGCTGAAAAAGCGAAGCTCTCTGTCAACGGAACAGAGTATACAGTGGGGCTGAAAGACCTTGGAGAACCCAAAGCCCTGGATATCAGGCCCGCGGCTCCTCCGGTCAAAAGGCCCTCTGCAGCTCCTGCGGCCAAAGAGGGAGAGTCCCTGAGAAAGCCCAAGGAAGTCGTGGGATCAGGCCATGTGACAGCTCCTTTGCCCGGGCTTATCCTGGAGATCCTTGTCAAAGAGGGAGACAAAGTGAAGGCGGGCGAAGATGTCCTTATCATGGAAGCCATGAAAATGGAGAACGAGGTCCAGTCTCCCCAGGAGGGGACCGTCAAAGAGATAAAAGTCAGACGCGGGGATTCTGTCTATGAAGGAGACATCCTCATCGTCCTGGAGTAAAGGAGCAAAAGCATGCTTATGATTTCTGCCTTAAGCAGCCAGGTGATGATTCCGGCTTCGCTGGATCATCTTTTTCATCTATTTAAGGATATCCTGGGAAATACGGGATTCGCCCATATGGAGTGGGGGAACATCATCATGCTGGCTGTGGGTGTGGTGGCTATCTACCTGGCCATCGCCAAAAAGTATGAGCCTCTTCTCCTCCTGCCCATCGGGTTCGGGATCATTATCGGAAATATCGCCAGTGCCCCCAACATTCCCATCGGGGTCTATGATACTGTAGCCAACGGGTTCAGCATGGACAGTGTCTTCAGCTACATCTACTGGGGTGTCCGGGCCGGTATTTTCCCGCCTCTGATCTTTCTCGGAATCGGGGCTCTCACTGATTTTTCCACCTTGATATCCAGCCCAAAATCCGTTCTTCTGGGCGGAGCGGCCCAGGTGGGGATCTACGCGACGTTTCTCGGCGCCCTGTATCTGGGGTTCACTCCCATGGAAGCCGCTTCCATCGGTATCATCGGCGGAGCTGACGGCCCCACTTCGATTTTTATCGCTTCACAGCTCGCCCCGCCGCTTTTGGGCCCCATCGCCATTGCGGCCTATTCTTATATGGCCCTTGTCCCGGTGATCCAGCCGCCGATCATGAAACTCATGACGACGAAAAAAGAGCGCCTGATCAGAATGCAGCCTCCCCGGAGAGTGACCAAAGTCGAGCGGATCGCTTTTCCTGTCATCGCTTTTATCGGAGCGGCTCTCATCGCACCCGGAGCCATCCCTCTTGTGGGGATGCTCATGTTTGGTAATATCCTGAAAGAGAGCGGTGTGACAGAGCGTCTGGCCAAGACAGCAGCCAACGCCATCCTTGATATTGCGACCATCCTGCTGGGTTTTTCAGTGGGGGCCAGCACACAGGCCAGTTATTTCATCAAATGGGAGTCTTTGAAGATCTTCGGGCTTGGAGCCCTCTCCTTTGCTGTGGCTACAGCTTCAGGGCTTCTCTTTGCCAAGATCATGAACCTCTTTTTGAAGAGGAAGATCAACCCTCTGATCGGAGCTGCCGGTGTATCGGCTGTCCCTGATTCAGCCCGTGTCGTCCAGCATTTTGCCAGGCAGTATGATAAAGACAATCACCTGCTCATGCATGCCATGGCTCCCAATGTCGCCGGAGTCATCGGTTCTGCTATTGCAGCCGGGGTCTTTCTGGCCATTTTTGTCAAGTAAGCCTCAGGAGCCCGGAGTGATATCCGGGCTCCCTTTTCAGAAAGGGAATGATCTCACATGGTTTTTCTTAAATTCCTCCTGATCATCGTTTTTCTGATCCTGCTGATCAAGATGAAGGTCAATATCGGACTGGCTCTGACCTTTTCGGGGCTTCTCAGCCTCTATGCCTATCATATCCCCAACTATATGGCTTTCCGATTTGCTCTTGCCACAGTCACGGACAAGAGCAATATCCAGCTGCTGTTGACTGTCTATCTCATCTATCTTCTTCTCAACCTCATGGGGAAAAAGGGACGGATCGATTCACTTGCGGGCCATATGGGTGTCAGCAAGAGCGCTCTTGTCTTTCCTGCTATGCTTATCGGCCTGATCCCTATGCCCGGAGGAGCCATGGTCTCCGCTCCTTTTGTGAGACAGATCGGGCAAAGCCTCAGGATGACAGGGGAGGAGAACGCGTTTGTCAACTACTGGTTCAGGCATATCTGGGAGTTCGGATGGCCGCTCTATCCTGCTGTTATCCTCTTTATGAACGGTTTTGTCCCCATACGGTTTTCCGCTGTTTTTCTGGGAATGCTCCCTTTTCTGGCCATCGCTCTTCTTTCCGGGTTTTTTATGATCAGGCGGGTCAGGGGGCCGCTCAAGTTCGGGGCGGTCAACTGGATCGAGCTTCTGAGGATCATCTATCCTATTATCATCCTCATTCTCCTTTATGCTCTTTTCAGGGTGAATATCCTCATCAGCCTCGGCCTCGCTGTTGCGGTCTTCACTGTGGCTGAAAGGATCCCTGTGAAGACTTTTTTCAGCGCCTTCGGAAAGATCCGCTACCTCTCCATGTTTTTTCTGATCTTTGGAGCGATGTTTTTCAAGACCATTGTCCAGGAGGGGGATATCTTCGGAAGCGTGGGAAACATCACGCCCTGGCTCATGGCTCTCTTTTTTATGGGGCTTCCCCTTGTGGTGGGGTTTGCCACGGGGCTGACGGTTGCCGGTGTGAGTATTGCTTTTCCCGTCTTCATGGCCCTCTTCCCTGATTTCGGGCTCTTTCACCTTCTGGCTCTCTACGCATTTGTCTTTGTGGGGATCATCCTTTCCCCCACCCATCTCTGCCTGGTCCTCACCGTGGACTATTTTGATGTACGGCTGACCCGGCTTTATAAGAGTTTTTTGATCCCGGCGGCTTTTCCCCTGTTTTTAGCCGCCGCTGTGTTGACAAGTATAGCCTTATGGCTGTGATGTTTCTGTATACGAAATAAATGCCTTGACGAGGTGAGCCTTCTCCTTATAATAGGCACAGGTATAAGATTTAAGGAGGGATACCATGACAAAATATGAAAAACTGGAAAAAGAACTGCTTAACGAAAAGAAAAGCAGCTGGATCAAACGTGACAATAATGCCAGAACACAGGCTTTCGGGTTCAGTGAAGAATACAGGCAGTTTCTGTCACAAGTCAAGACGGAGCGTGAAAATGTCCGTGAAGTGGTGAAGATGGCCGAAGAGAGAGGGTTTCTTCCTCTGTCTGAGCTCGGCAGGAAAGGACACCGTAAATATTACGATATCAATCAGGAAAAGAATCTCGTCCTCATCGTCCTGGGACGAAAGAATGTCAAAGAGGGGGTCAATCTTGTAGCATCCCATGTGGATGTCCCCCATATCGATCTCAAAATGAATCCTCTCTATGAAGATGAGGAGTATTGTCTTGTGAAGACGCACTATTACGGGGGAATCAAAAAATACCATTGGGTGAACCTCCCCCTGGCGCTGCACGGGATCATTGTGAAAAAGGACGGGACAAGGGTCAATGTGGTCTGGGGAGAAGAGGAGAGTGAGGGTGTCCTGACTTTCCCGGATGTGCTTCCCCATCTTTCCAGGAAGATCCAGGGAGAAAAGAAACTCCTCAGCGGATTTTCAGGAGAGGACCTCAATATGCTCTGCGGGTCGGTCCCCGTTGACGATGACAAGGTCAAGAATAAGATCAAGATCCATGTCCTTGAGATCCTCCATGAGAAATACGGGATCACGGAAGCCGATTTCATCTCTGCCGAACTTCAGCTGGTTCCTGCCGGAAACGCCCGGTGGGTGGGATTTGACAAGGGCCTCATGGGAGCCTTCGGCCATGATGACAGGATCTGCGGTTACACATCCTCCATGGCTCTTTTCCAGGTGGAGGACCCGGAATATACAGCTGTGAACTTTCTTGCTGACAAGGAGGAGATCGGGAGTGAAGGCCGCTCGGGGATGCAGTCCTGGTTCATTCTCCGTGTCCTCTCCGAGATCATGGCCCATCAGGAAGGGACCTTCAACGACCTCATGCTCCGTAAAGCCATGGAACGGTCCAATGTCCTCTCCTCTGATGTGGGGGCCGGGATCAACCCGAATTTTAAATCAGTCCATGACCCCCTCAATGCTCCCCGGCTGGGTTACGGCATTGTCCTGACGAAATATACCGGCTCCGGGGGAAAAGGCGGGTCCAATGATGCCGATGCCGAATTCATGGCCAAAGTCCGCAGGATCTGGGATGACAATCATGTCGACTGGCAGATCGGGACACTGGGAAAGGTGGATGAAGGCGGCGGCGGGACTGTAGCCAAGTTTCTGGCCGAGTACAATATGAATGTCGTGGATGCGGGGCCGGCCCTTCTCTCCATGCATTCTCCCTTTGAACTGGCCTCGGTGATGGATATCTACACCTGCTATGAAGCCTACAAGACCTTTTTTGAGAAAATGAACTGAAAAGGGGATGCCTGTGAAGAGATTTACTGATCTGTTTGATGGAGTGAAAGGCAGGAACCGTTGTCTCGCCGTGGCTCATCCCTATGGAGGCGAAGTGATCCGTGCTCTTGAGGAGGCCCGGAATGAGGGGATCGCCCGGTCCCTTCTTGTGGGTGACCGGGAGAAGATCAACGCTTCTTGTGATGAAGCCGGTGTCTCAAAAGATCATTATGAGATCGTCCATGTCCCCGGGGAGTGGGAGGGAGCTCTGAAAAGCGCCTCTCTTGTGGCCTCCGGGGAAGCGGATGCGCTCATGAAGGGAAAGCTTCCCACAGCCCTCTTCCTCAAAGCGGCCCTGGATGAAGAACAGGGGCTCAGGACAGGGTCTCTTCTCAGTCACATCGTCCTCATGGAAGCGGCTAAAATCGGACGCCTGGTCATGATCACAGACAGCGGTATGGTCCTCTCTCCCACACTTCAGGAGAAGATCATGATCATTGAGAATGCCGTGGGATATGCCTCACGGCTGGGATGGGATAACCCGAGGATCGCTGCCGTGGCCCATGTGGAGACCGTGAGTCCCAAATCGCAGGCGACGATGGATGCCGCTCTCCTGGCGGGGATGAGCCGACGGGGCCAGATCCGGGGATGTCTCGTCGACGGGCCGTTCGGCCTGGATAATGCCCTGTCGGATGAGGCTGCGGCGGTCAAGGGGATCGTGTCCCCGGTTGCCGGGAATGCCGATATCATCCTTGTTCCGGATGTGCTCTCGGGAAACCTTATGGCCAAGGCTATGATGTATACAGCAGAATGCTCCTTCGGGGGCCTGGTCGTGGGGGGAAAGGCCCCTATCATCAT
>CAZNOX010000006.1:0-81546 GCA_964574875.1 uncultured bacterium
TTCGGTGTCTCCTGGCCGGACCGTCTTGTGAGAGAAGCCCGGCAGCTCACAGATGACATCTTCAGGGCCTGATGAGAACGGAGAAAAAAATTTCGTTTTAAGAAACAAAATGACGTCCTGATTATTCTAATAAGAAAGCGACCTTGAGGAGGATTCTAATGATGAAAAAACAATTGTTTCTTTTAGCCGCGCTTATCCTGTCTCTGACATCTCTCCTGTGGGGGGATATTCTCTTAAAAAACCTGAAAGAAGGAGACAGGCTGGGCGGATTTCGAGTGGAAGCGCTCTACCTCAACGGAGAAGATGATCCCGTGGGAGCCCGGTTCCGTCATGAGGCGGGGACAGTCGTGGACTACTTTCAGATCCAGACTGTTCCTCAGGCTTACCTCTGGTTCAACACTCCCCCGGCTTCCGACGGAGGAGAACCCCATACCCTGGAGCATGTGGTCCTGAGCAAGGGAAACAAGGGAAAGTATGCGGCTGCCCTGGAAGAGATGTCTCTGGGGATGAGCAGCGCTTTCACCCAGCAGTTCCGCACCTCTTACTCGATGAACACCTCTGCCGGAGTCGATGTCTTTTACTCTCTTCTGGAAACCAAGATCGATTCTCTTCTCTTTCCCGATTACAGCCGGGAAGAGTTGAGACGGGAGGTCATGAATATCGGAGTCAAAGAGAATCCGGACGGGACCCTGGCTGTGGAAGAGAAGGGGACGATCTATGCCGAGATGTCCAGCGCCTTTGAAAAACCCAACAGCCTGGCCTTCTTCCGGCTCACACAAAACCTCTTCGGACAGGATGATCCCAGGGGCCGCTCTTCCGGAGGGTACCCTCCGGCGATCAGAAAAGCGGTTCCGGATGATATCATCACATTTCATGACCGGTACTACAGGACAGACAATATGGGTCTGATCCTTGTCATGCCTGGGGAAGTCCCCCTGGGCGATGCCCTGAACAGGACAGATACCATCCTGAAGGACAAGGCTGCCGTTCCCGCTTCAGCGGTGCATCCTGACGACCGCCTTGGTGACCTGGCTGAAATCGACGGGACAAGGGATACGGTCTGGGAAAAGGTCCCTTACCCCGCAGCCAACGCCAATACCCCGGGCATCGTCCTCTATGCCTGGCGTGTCCCTGTGAAGACAGCTGAAGAGGAGATCTTGCTAGACCTTTTCATCAGCGGGATGTTCTCGGGGGAGAATTCCAGGATGTGGGGAAAACTCATCGATCCCCGGACGAGGGCAGCGGATACCGGGGCCAATTGGGTGGGCGGATGGTATGATTCCGTGACGCGCACCTGCTATGTCATGATCAACAATGTCCGGGCTGATTTTGAGCCTGAGAAGGGAATGGAAACCCTCTACGGGATCCTGACCGCAGACTGGAAAGATTTTCTTTCTCTGGACAAGGAGAGCGCCGGGCTCCGTGAGTTCAACGACCTCATGGGAGTGCTCATCCAGGAGCAGGTGAACGAGGGGAAAGCGATTCTGGAGAACCCTCCCCGTTTCGGATACCGGGCCATCGGATCGCAATGGATGAATCACCTTTCTCTGCTCCACCGCAACGGCGGTTTTGAAAGGGAACTGAGTATGGAGACTCTTCTGAACCGCATCCATGAGCGCCTCACTTCTGACCCTTCGCTGTTTCAGAAAGCGCTCGGTGAGTGGGGGCTGATCTCTCAGAAGCCGTTCGCCGTCCGGACAGTTCCTGACCCTGGTTATACGGCAAGGATGGAAAGAGAGAAACAGAAGCGTATCAGGGGTTATGAAGAAGACTTGAAACGGCGGTTTCACACAGCTGACCTTCAGAAGGCTCTGAGATCCTGTCAGGAGGAGGCGGCACGCAAGACCGCCGAGATCGAGGAGACCGAAAAAAGTATCCGGATGCCCTCTTTCCTGTCAACGCCTCCCCTGGAGCTTGACCGTTCCCTGCGTTATGAAGAGACGTCCCTTTCCCGGGGAGGAAAGCTCTTCACAGCCTTTTTCGATCAGATGGAGACGGTGACCACGGCTCTCTACTATAACCTGAAGAGTGTTTCGGAAGAGGACTATTTCTATCTCTCAGGATTACCGGAGATCCTCTTTTATGCCGGGCTCTCTGAGAACGGAAAGGACTCTCCCTATGAAGAGATCGAGAAACGCCTGAAAAAAGAAGTCCTTTCCCTTGATATTGATTTTGCAGGAAATTCACGGACGGGACGTGTGGAACTCAAAGTCTCGGCATCAGGGCGGAAGGGGGACGAGGCCCTTCGCGCCGTGGAATGGATCAGGGATATGACGGAGAAGACCTGGCTGACTGAAAAGAATGCTCCCCGACTTGCTGATGTGATCTCCCGGAGTCTTTCCGAAGCCATGAATCTCATGAGGCAGTCCAAGGAGGAGTTCTGGGTCCATGACCCGTCAACGGCTTTTCATACACAGGACAATCATCTTTACCTCTCCTGCCTGAGTACCCTGACAAAGCAGTACAATCTTTTCAGGCTGAAATGGCGTCTCAAGGATTTCAGCGGAGACCGTAAGGCTTTTTCCCGGGATATGGACACGGTCGAAAAAGCCCTGAACTCCATGGACCGGGAGGAGTTCCTGGAAACACTCCGGAAGATGAAGTCTGAAAAGGGGGACGGGGATTTTTCTCAAGCTGCAGACGACCTGCTGGCCTTTATCCCCGCTCTGCCTCCGGGATCGTGGAAAAATGATACAGCGATGCTCATGGCGACCATCGAAGAGGAGCTCTCCGTCTCTCCCGGCCTGGCTGTGAGAGAGTTGAAAAAGCTCATGGGCGGATTACGGAACAGGCATCTTGTCCGGGTGGTGATCGCAGGGAATACCGGGGGAGTCACAGAGGCTGCCCGGGCGGTCACCGGCCTTCTGGACGGGTATGATACAAGACAGATCAAGTTCAGGGCTCCCGATTCAAGTCCCCTGGTCTGGACGAACATCGAACACCGCCTGGGGTCTGTGGACGACAGGCGTTTCGTAGCTCTGATCAACCCCGACAGCACCACAGGTGTCCATATGAACCGGGCTGCCATCCGCAATATCCACACCTATACCGATGAGGATATCTACAGGACTCTGGCATCGAAACTCCTGGGGGGGAGCAGCCCCCGAAGCCTTTTCATGCAGACCTGGCGAGCAGGGCTGGCTTATTCCAACGGGTTCAATGCCTCTCTGGAATCAGGAGTGGTCAATTATTATGCAGAACGGTGCCCCGACCTGGCTCAGACCATGGCTTTTGTGCAGGAGACCCTTGCACAGACACCCGCGGATCCTGAACTGCTCAACGGAGTCCTTCCCTCCTTCTTCACCACCATCGAGGCGGGGGGATTCGTGGACAGGGCCCAGACCATGGCCGGTCTCCTCACAGACGGATCCACCCCCGATCTTTTCAGGAGATTCAGACAACGGGTCCTGGATCTCTCGATGCAGGATGATTTTCAGGAAAAGACATTCCGCTACATCAATGACTGGGCTGCCCTGGTGGTTCCCGGGCTGCGTCCTGACATCCCCTTCGGAGGGACAGTCTACATCATCGCCAACGGCGACCAGACCCTGCGGTACGAGGAGTACCTGGAAAAGGCGGCCGGAGCACCGGGGATCATCAGGATCTACCCGCGCGACTACTGGGCCGTCACCCGCTGATCTGAAGGAGGCCTCTGCACAGCAGGGGCCTCCTTTCCCATACGGCCATCCATCTCTCATTGACAGCAGGCCCCTGTGTGTTATCTTCACGATAGGAGAGTCGCTCTCCTGATGAAACACAAAGGGGGCCGTATGCGTTTCTTATCCCTGTTCTTTCTCATTGTTCTCTTCTGCAGCACAGCAGCCGCACGCACTCTGGAGGATATCCTTCATCATCTGGATGACCTTTACAGAAGCCGCTCCAGCCGCGGAGTGGTCCGTATGGTCATCACCACCCCTCATTGGGAACGGGAGCTTGAGATGAGAGTCTGGACCCGGGGTGAAGAACTGACCCTGATCAAGATCACCGCTCCTGCACGGGAAAAAGGGATGGGGACATTAAAAGCGGGACGGGAGATGTGGAACTATCTCCCGGCTGTGAATAAAGTCATCAAGATCCCGCCGTCGATGATGATGGGATCCTGGATGGGTTCAGATTTTAAAAATGATGATCTTGTGAAAGAATACAGGTTTGTCGAGGATTATACTTTTGAATGGATCACCGCTCCTGACGGGAAGGAGGAAAATATCGAGATCCTGGGAACACCTCGACCCGATCGTCCTATTGTCTGGGGATCGGTCCGTGTGACACTCCGGAAAAAAGACCTCATGCCGGTCTCCTATCTCTACTATGACCAGTCGGGAGTCCCTGTCCGTGAGATGACATTTTCCCGGTACAGGACCTTTTCCGGACGCCTGCTTCCCTCAGTGACAGAACTGCGGCCTCTGAACAAAGACGGGCAGAAGACGACACTCATCTATGAGGAACTCTCCCTTGATGCCGACGTCCCCGAATCACTCTTTTCTCTCCGGGAGTTGAGGCGGGGCTTATGAGCCTGTGGCTCAAGATGGGTTTCCGCAACCTGTTTCGCCATAAGAGGCGGTCTCTTTTTACCGGATTGAGCATCGTCACGGGATTTGCCCTCTGCTCTTTTTTCATCGGCTGGGCCGAAGGGTCCTATAACCAGATCATCGACGGGTTCACCCGGTATCGGACGGGGCATATTCAGATCCATGCCCGGGGGTATGTGGATGACCCTTCGTTTTACAAGACATTTGACCTCACCCCGGGACGAGCAGGGATCCTTGACGCGGACCCCCATATTCTGGGATGGTCGCCGCGTATCACCACCGGAGCCCTTTTTGCATCGGATTCTGCAAGTTCAGGAGGCGAACTGAAAGCCTTTGATCCCGGACGGGAAGCTGAAACGACACAGTTTCAGCGTCATATCGTCAAGGGGAGAATATTCAAAAAAGGGGCACAGGAGGTGGTTCTGGGGAAAGAACTGGCAGGGGTCCTGAAGGTCAGCCCCGGAGATCATATCGTCGTGGTCACCCAGGCTGCAGACGGAATCACCGCGAGCGGACGTTACCGGGTCTCCGGGTTATCCGATACCGGGGAAAAATCGGTAGACAGGGTCACGGCCGTGATTCCTCTGAGCCAGGGGAAAGAGTTGTTGTGGATGGGGGAGAGGATCCACGAGATCGCTGTCACCGTAGACAGGATGAAATCTGTTGAAGCCGTGAAACAGAGGCTGAAACGGGAACTGGCGGACTCAGGCCTGGATATCCAGTCATGGCAGGAGTTTAACCCGGAGTTTTACAGAGCCATGATGGCGGATAAAAGGGGGAATTATATCCTTCTTCTTATCATGGTCATCATCGTGGCTGTGGGGGTCTTCAATACTGTTCTCATGGCCGTGCTGGAACGGCAGCATGAGTATGGCCTCATGCGTGCCCTGGGGACGTCTCCGGGGGGAGTCTTTGCCCTGGTGGTGAGTGAGACAGGATGCCTGGTGGCCATGGCCTCTTTTACAGGGATGCTTTTGGGGATGGGCCTGAACTGGTATTTCCATGTCCACGGGCTGACTCTCCCCCAGCCGCTCTCGTACGGGGGGATCACCTTTGAGTCACTGCACAGCGAGATCGTGTTGAAATCAGTGGTGCTTCCCTGGGCCACCGTCCTGGTGTCTGCTTTTACCGTCACTCTTTATCCCGCTATTCAGGCGGCTCGCGTGGCTCCGGCCCGTGTCATGCGCTCATTTTAGGAGGAGAGGATGTTTGAACTGCGCCTGGCTTGGCGGAATATCTGGAGGAATAAGAAAAGGACGCTCATCGCGGGAACGGCCATCGGGATCGGCTTGGCCGGCCTGATCTTCGTCGACGGCCTCATGGACGGGATGATGATGAACCTCAAAGAATCGGTGACCGGGACGTGGATGGGAGACGGGCAGATCCATGCCAGGGGGTATAGAGAGACTTTTGACTCGGGCCTGACTATCCCCCGGACAGACCAGTGGAAGTCCCGGCTTGAGAGGATGCCGGAGGTGAAAGCCTTGTCTCTCAGGGTCGTTCTTTCGGGAATGGCCAACTCGGCCTACGAGTCCCGGCCGGTCTCTCTCTATGGAGTGGACCCCCGGGAGGAGAAAGCTCTTTCGGAGATCGACGAATCCATGGTCAGCGGGGACTATCTTCAACCGGAGAAGGGAGACGGAGCGGTCATGGGCGATATTCTGGCCCGGCGGCTTGAAGCCGGCATCGGTGACCGTATTGTCCTGACAGTGACCAGAGAGAAGACCGGTGAACTTATCCAGGAACTCTTTACCGTTGCGGGGATCTTTCATACCGGGATGAACGAGATCGACAGGAATTTTGTGATCGCTCCTCTTCACACCGTGCAGTCCATGGCCGGCAGCGGAAAAGATGTGAACGAGATCGCCCTTCGTCTGGATCCTTCCCTGAGCCCCGAAGAGGCGGCGGCCTTCTGGTCGTCTTTTCCCGGCAGCGGAATCGATGCCGCAGGCTGGGAGGAGCTTCTTCCTCAAATGAAAACCGTTATGGGGATGAAAGGGATCTCCATGGCTATCATGAGTGTGGTCATCTTCGGAGTGGTCCTTTTCGGGATCATCAATGTCATGTTCATGTCCCTGTTTGAACGTCTTTTCGAGTTCGGTGTCTTGAAAGCCCTGGGGACCACCCGGGCCCGGATCCGGAAACTGATCATCATGGAGTCGTTCTGTCTGGGAGGGGTCGCTGTTCTTCTCGGATCCCTTCTGGGGATAGGGCTTCTGCTGATCTTCTCATGGACAGGAATCGACTACAGAGGGCTTGATTTCGGTGGAGCGACCTTTACAAGGATGCTCTATCCGATGATCTCGCTTCGGCCCTTTATCCTCTACTCTCTGGGTGTCTGGGCTGCCACAGGCCTCATCGGACTCTATCCCGCCCGCTATGCCGCCCGTCTGACGATTGCCGATGCCATGAAAAAAAGCTTGTGAGATGGAACAAAGGAGCACTATGGAGCACTTAATCAGAACAGAAAATGTTGAAAAGACCTATGTCTCGGACAGTGTCCGGGTCCATGCGGTCCGGGGAGTCTCTTTCACTGTCGCCAGGGGAGAGTTCACCGCTCTTGTGGGGCCTTCGGGGTCGGGAAAGACGACTCTTCTGAACCTGATCTCCGGATTGGATTCCCCCACTGCGGGGAAAGTCTTTCTGAACCAGGTGGATCTGACGCAGGCTGATGACAGGGAGCGCTCTCTTTTGAGACGGGACCATATCGGGTTTATCTTTCAGGCTTACAATCTTATTCCTGTGCTCACGGTCTGCGAGAATATCGAGTATGTGATGCTTTTGCAGGGTGTGGAGAAGAGCGAACGGCTCTCAAGAGTCAAAGCGATCCTGGGGGATGTGGGCCTTGACGGATATGAACATCGGTATCCCCTTCAGCTTTCCGGAGGACAGCAGCAGCGTGTGGCCATTGCCAGAGCCATGGTCTCCCGTCCCGACCTGGTCCTCGCTGATGAACCCACAGCCAATCTCGATTCCCATAGCGGAAAAGCGCTGCTCGAGATGATGCACGCTCTGAACAGAAAGACAGGGATCACATTCCTCTTTTCAACGCATGACCCCATGATCATGGAAAGAGCCGACCGCCTGGTCACACTGAAAGACGGCATGATCGATGATGATGCGGATCGTTGAAAGGGTTCTCGTTCTTTTTGCGCTCTTCCCGGTTCTGGCTTCTCCCGGGAAAGCGGCCCGTCTTTCCGGGGAATGGTCCACTCTTTTTTACACATTCACATCATCCGAACCCTCATGGATCGTTCAGGAAAACCTCCGTCTTGAGTTTCAGGCTGACCTGATCCGGGGGCTTGAGTTTGAGTATGGAGGAAAAGTGATCCTTGAAGCCCCGTCGCGTTCTCTCCCGGAAAGAGAGACGGCGTATCGTCTTTTTGCGCTGCAGGAGACATCCCTTTTCCAGGGGGACGGGTACGGGCTGCTCTACGACACCAGACAGCTCTCCTTCTCTCTCTATACAGAGACAGCCGACCTGATTGTCGGAAGGCAGGTGATCGCCTGGGGAGCCTCCAGGA
Source organism: uncultured bacterium (assembly GCA_964574875.1). Classification (GTDB taxonomy): domain Bacteria; phylum Macinerneyibacteriota; class Macinerneyibacteria; order Macinerneyibacteriales; family DSCS01; genus DSCS01. Next base: position 8,054 of record CAZNOX010000006.1, read on the forward strand.
TCACCAACCCCACAGACCTCTTTGCGCCTGTCCCGCTTCGGGATTTTGAACGGGATGTCCGTGACGGAGTGGACGGGGTGAGGGTCCGGATCCCCACGGGGATGGCCTCGGAGGTGGATTTCGGGGTGGTGGGAGAAAACAGGGACGGGTCTCTCTCGGCAGCCGTGTTCGGGCGGGCCTCCTTTGGCCTGGGAAATGCTGACGGAAGCCTTATCTATGCTTATACCGGAGAGGGCCATTTTACAGGGGCCGACCTGGCCGGGTATCTCGGGCAGGCGGGATTCTGGCTGGAAGGAGGGATCTACTGGAGGAGGGCAGGAGACGGTGCAAATGCCGGGGCCTTCTCTGCAGGCCTTGAAGGGCATCTGACCCCGTCTCTCTCTGGTGCTGTGGAACTGCTCTGGGCTCAAGCGTCCTATCCTCTTGCAGCTTTCCGGGAAGCAGGAGTGGAAAATACAAAGACAGCCTCTCTTCTTGTGACCTGGCAGCACGGGTTGATGACCTTTTCCGCCAAAGCCATGGCCGGACTGGAGCAACGGGAAGAGATCCTGCTGCTGCAGGGGGAGTATAACATCACGGACAATACCTATCTCCGCTCGGGAGCCATGATCGTGCCGCAGCGATCATCTGAGAGCGGTTCGTCATTTCTGGCCCTGAAGATATATTTCTGAAAAATCTCAAAAAGGGTTGACAGTGTTATAAATGTAAGTATACTAATAACAGTAATGGTTAGTGAACGACAACTAACAAGGAGGGGTTATGAAGGTCATCAACCGGAAGACAGGGGAGAGAGTGGAATCACCGGCAGCCTGGGAGGCGGTCCGTCTCTATCAAGACCACGGGCTCTCTTTTATTTCCATGTCTCTTCCCCCGGGTGAAGCGGTGGAGCCCCATGCTGTGGAGGACCGTTTTTTCCTCTATGTCATCAGGGGTTCTGTGGAGTTCCGGACAGATGGGGACACCCTGGTCCTGAGGCCCGGAGACCTGGCCGTAGATGAACCGGGGTCTCTTCACGGCATTGTGAACAGGGGCGATGACGAGGCCCTGCTTCTGCTCATGAGGCACACTCTCCCTTGAAGACGGTTCAGTGCGTTCGTATAGTAAAAAAGTAAAGGAGGTCTGTATGTCGATGTTTTGTTACCAATGTCAGGAGACAGCAGGAAACAAAGGGTGCAAAGTCCGCGGAGTCTGCGGAAAGCCTGAAAAGACAGCTGTTCTCATGGATGCCCTGGTGGACGCCCTCAAGGGCCTGGCTGTGGCGTTGAAAGAGACCGGTGATGAAAGTGAAGCAAAACGTCAGGGGCCTTTTATCGCCCGGGCGCTTTTTGCCACGATCACCAATGCCAATTTTGATGACGACCGCATCCTTGAACTGGCCCGGGAGGCTTTGAAGAGGAGAGACCGCGTCGCTGCAGGGCTTGCCGGCAAGGAAAAATACGGGACGCTCCTCACCTGGAAAGCATCCACGGAAGAGGAGTTTCTGGAGAGGGGTTACGGACACGGAGTCCTTGCTACTGAACATGAGGATATCCGTTCCCTCCGTGAACTTACTGTCTACGGCTTGAAGGGGATCGCGGCTTATGCCGATCACGCGCACATCCTGGGGTATGACGATCCCAAAGTCGATGATTTTCTGACAGAAGCTCTCAGTGCCGTGGCTCTGGAGGAGGATGCTGATGCGCTCACCGCTCTGGTCCTGAAAACCGGAGAGACGGCGGTGGGTGTCATGGCTCTGCTGGACAAGGCCAATACGGAGACCTACGGGCATCCCGAGATCAGTGAAGTCAATATCGGCGTGGGGAAAAACCCCGGGATCCTTATCTCGGGCCATGACCTGAAGGATATGGAGGAGCTGTTACAGCAGACAGAGGGAAGCGGCGTTGATATCTACACCCATGGAGAGATGCTTCCGGCCAACTACTATCCGGCGTTTAAAAAGTACGACCATTTTGTGGGAAATTACGGAAATGCCTGGTGGAAGCAGAACGAAGAGTTTGAATCGTTCAACGGCCCCATCCTCATGACCACCAATTGTATTATCCCTGTGAAAGAGAGTTACAAAGACCGCATCTTCACCACGGGGATGGCCGGTTATCCCGGAGTGAGACATATCTCCGACAGACAAGAGGGAAAGTCCAAGGATTTCAGCGCTCTTGTGGCCCTGGCCAAAACCTGTCCCCCTCCGCAGGAGATCGAGACGGGGACCATCGTGGGAGGATTCGCCCATAACCAGGTCCTGGCCCTGGCCGACAAGGTCGTGGAGGCCGTGAAGTCCGGAGCCATCAAACGCTTTGTGGTCATGGCGGGCTGTGACGGGCGTTTCCCTTCGCGGCAGTATTTCACCGAGGTGGCCCGTGAACTTCCCCCGGACAGTGTGATCCTCACCGCCGGATGCGCCAAATACCGTTATAATAAGCTTGACCTTGGAGATATCGGCGGGATCCCGCGAGTGCTGGATGCGGGACAATGCAACGATTCCTACTCGCTGGCGGTCATCGCGCTGAAGCTGAAAGAGGTCTTCGGACTGGACGACATCAATCAGCTCCCCCTCTCGTTTGACATCGCCTGGTATGAACAGAAGGCTGTGGCCGTCCTGCTGGCCCTTCTCTCCCTCGGGGTCAAGGGGATCCGCCTGGGGCCCACTCTTCCCGCTTTTCTCTCACCCAACGTGGCTAAAGTCCTCGTCGAGAAATTTGATATCAAACCCATCGGAGAAGTGAAATCCGATGTGGCGCTGATCATGCAGGGAAAATAGAAAAACGGACGGGAGGGGGCTTCCCCTCCCGTTTCTCATGTAAAAGTTTCACAATACTTAAAAAGATGCCTCACGAATCCCGGGGGAACCGGATGGTCATGGAGGAGAGGCTCCCATCGAAGGGCATCGTCACTGCCCCAGAGGTCAAAGCTGACTCTGTCGGGATGGATGTCGATGCGGTAGAGAGAAAACGACCCGAACTCCAGAACAAAAAACTCTTTCATCTCGACTTCTGACAAAAATATCCGGTTGACCATGATCCGTCCTTTCTCTAATTATAGAACCGGGGGCAGGGAGTTTCAAGGCAGGGGGGAATTGATTTATTGCAAATCCGGGAAAGTGTGGTATAGTAGCCCCTGATTACGGGGGAGGTAATTCATGATTCAAACGTTAAGAGGGATGAGGGACCTTGCCGGCCGGGAAGCCCGTATTTTCCAGTGGATCGAGGAACAAGCCCGCTTGTTTTTCGAGTTATACGGGTATGAAGAGATCAAGCTTCCCGTGATGGAGAGGACAGAACTCTTTTCCCGGGGGATCGGAGACAGTTCCGATATCGTTCAGAAGGAGATGTACACGTTCCATGACCGGAAAGGACGGAGTGTCACCCTGCGCCCTGAAGGGACGGCAGGCGTGGTCCGCCATTATATCGAAAACGGCTATGATAAACGAGACCCCCTGAAGAAATTCTACTATTCCGGCCCCATGTTCCGGTATGAGCGCCCGCAAAAAGGCCGGTATCGCCAATTCTACCAGTTCGGAGTGGAAGCCTTCGGTATGGAGTCTCCTCTGCTCGATGCGGATACCCTGGCCATGCTTGTGGATTATTTTACGGCCATCGGTATCGAATCCCCTTTGGTGAAAGTGAACAATATCGGCTGTCCCCGGTGCCGTCCCGGTTATAACCGGGCCCTCCGCGACTATCTCCACGAGCATGAAGAGGCGCTCTGTCCAGATTGCCGGACACGCATCGAGACCAACCCCCTCCGTGTCCTCGACTGTAAAAAAGAGTCCTGCCGGACTGTGGTCTCTCATTCCCCTGACATCGCCGATTATCTCTGTGAATCCTGCAGGGTTTATGACGAGGAGTTCAGAAGCCTTCTTTCGGCCAGGACGATTCCTTTCGAGAGAGACCGGTTCCTGGTCAGGGGACTGGATTATTATGTCAAGACGGTCTTTGAGATCCACGGGGGTGAGGGAGCTCAGAATGCTCTCATGGGGGGCGGCCGGTATGACGGCCTTGTGGAAGCCCTGGGAGGGCAGCCCGTCCCCGGCTTCGGATTTGCCATCGGCGTGGACCGTCTGGTGACCCTTCTCTCCGAGTCGGGCCTTTTTTCGGAGAGCAGGGGAAAGCTTTTTGTGGTCTGGAGTCTTGAGAAGAGTTCGTCCCTTCTTGAAAAATGCGATATTTTACGAAAATGCGGCGTCTCCGTCGATTTTCTTCCGGATAAAAGGTCCTTTTCGAGTCAGCTGAAATATGCCCATCGGCAGGGATACCGTCATGTGGTTTTATTGGGAGAAGATGAAGCGCTCTCGGAACAGATCCATTTAAAAAACATGGAAACGGGAGACGAGACCTATGTATCACCCTGTGATATCAAAGAACACCTCATCTAAGGGAGGCTGATCGTTATGCTGATGAAAAGAACACATTTCTGCGGACATCTTGACTTGTCCTGTGAGGGCAAAGAGGTGACTGTCAATGGATGGATCAGGAAAATGAGAGATTTCGGGAAGTTTCTCTTTATCGATCTGTGGGACCATACCGGGATCGCCCAGATGGTCTTCTCCCTGGAAGACCAGGCTCTGGCGGGAATAAAGCAATGCATCGTCGGAGACTCCATCGGAGTCACAGGGAAGGTCGTGGAGCGCAAAGACAAGAACCCCAATCTGCCCACCGGGGAGATCGAAGTCATGGCCGGTTCCTGGCAGCGTTATTCAGCCTCGGAGCCCTATCCGGTATCGGACAGCCCTTCAGAAGAGACACGCCTGAAATACAGATATCTTGACCTGAGAACAGAAAAGATGCAGAAAAACCTGAGATTCAGGCATCGTGTGATCAAAGAGATCAGGGACCACCTGTCTGAACAAGGATTCATCGAGGTGGAGACTCCGATCTTATCCAAAAGCACGCCTGAAGGGGCCAGGGACTACCTCGTTCCTTCCCGCCTTCAGCCGGGCTTCTTTTATGCCCTGCCCCAGTCTCCCCAGATCTATAAACAGCTTTTGATGATCGGGGGGGTGGACCGGTATTTTCAGATCTCACGCTGCTTCAGAGATGAAGACCTCCGGGCCAACCGGCAGCCGGAGTTTACCCAGCTGGACGTGGAGATGGCTTATGCCGATGAAGAGGATATCTTTGCCATGACAGAATCCCTGTTCCGGGAGATCGTCAGAAAAGCAGCAGGCCGGGATGTTCCCGCCTCTTTCCCCAGGATGACCTACCGGGAGGCCATGTCCCGCTACGGTTCAGACAAACCGGATACACGTTTTGGCCTGACGATCAGTGATGTGACAGGCCAGTGCCGTCCCGAGGGGTTTTCTCTCCTGGAAGAGGCCGTGGGGCGGGGAGATAAAGTCAAGGGGCTGGTCGTCCGTAACCGGGAACCCAGCCGCAAAGAGATCGATGCCATGACGGCGCTGGCCAAAGAGCGCGGTGCCGGAGGGCTCATGTGGTTCAAGATGAAAGACGGGGAGATCCAGTCTCCGGTGGCCAAGTTTCTTGCAGACAGCGGACGGAGCATGACCGAAGCCCTGGAGTTGAATGACGGAGACACGGCCTTTGTCGTCGCTGCTGCAGACATGACAGCCTCCAAAGCCCTGGGAGCTGTCCGGCTCTATCTCAGGGACCTCTACAGCCTGGTGGAAAAGAACGGAGAGCTGCATTTTCTCTGGGTTACCGATTTTCCCATGTTTTTTTTCAATGAAGAAGAAAAACGGTATGAGACCGAGCATCACCCCTTCACCATGCCTGATCCGGATGATATGGAGCGCTACCTGGATAAAGACCCGGAAAAGATCCGTTCACGATCGTATGACCTGGTCCTCAACGGTGAAGAGATTGCCAGCGGAAGCGTACGAAACCATATCCGTCCCCTTCAGGAGCAGGTCTTCCGTAAGATCGGCCTGAGCAGTGAAGAGCTTCAGAAGAGGTTCTCCTTTTTCCTGAAAGCTCTCCAATACGGGACTCCGCCCCACGCAGGGATCGCTCCCGGCCTGGACCGCTTTATCCAGATCCTCCTGGGAGAGGAATCGATCAGGGATGTCATCGCGTTCCCCAAGACCACCAATGCGGCCTGTCTCATGACAGAATCCCCTTCAGAGGTGAGTCAGGTTCAGCTTGACGAATTAAGAATTCTGGTCAATAATAAAAATTGATTGACACTATTAAACTTTTTTTTTATACTTGTCGAAGGATGTTTATTTTGGATAACCTGAGGAGGTGAGTGAGTTGAAAAAAGGATTATTACTATTCCTGGTCGTTGCTCTGTTGCTTGTAGCAGGTACCGGCTGTGTTAAGCGTGTAGAAACCATGGACCACGATAAGATGGTCGTGATCCCCGAGAAGGCTGTACCCGCTAAAGATGCTGCCGTTGCTGCCGAAGTGAAAGTCGAAGAGATGGAACAGACCATCCAGGACAACCAGCAGCAGGTGGACGACACCCAGAAAGCGTTGGAAGAGGCGAAGCAAAACGAAGCTGATCCTGATCAGTACAACCTGATCAAAGAATCACAGGGTAAGCTTTGGTAAACGGAGGGAAGACTATGAAAAAATTATTACTTGTTCTCGTTGTTGTCGCTTTCATAGTTCCTGTCATGGCTCAGGAGATCACAGCACCTCCTGAGAAAGCTTCTGCTGAAGAATACATCCAGTACTATCAGCAGAGAGAAGCCTTAGCCAATCAGCAGCTGGGGGAACTGGAACAGCAGAATCAGGATCTGGAAGCACAACTGGCTGCTCTGCAGCAGCAGTTGAACTCCATCGATACTTGGACCGCTGAAGAGGAAGCTCTTCTGGACGAGTTCGATGCGAAAGTCAAAGAGTATACCGTAAAAAAAGGGGACTGGCTGTCTAAATTGGCCGAGTATCCCGAAATCTACGGGAAAGGCAATTACTGGAAATGGCCTGTGATCTACAGGGCCAACAGAGATCAGATTAAAAACCCTGACCTGATTTATCCCGGCCAGGTTTTTAACATTCCCCGTGTCCTCGCATCCGAGTGGACAGTTTATCAGGGAGAGACTCTGCGTCAAATCGCCAGCTACTATGAAGTCTATTATAAAGACGGTGGCAAGAGATGGAAGGAAATCTACGAGGCCAATAAAGATCAGATTTCCAATCCGAATGTCATCGATGCCGGTGATGTTCTGACCATTCCCAGGCCCTGACGTTTCTGAAGGGCCTTCGGGCCCTTCTCCTTTCCCCATGACTGAGGTGATATCACAAGTGGAGAACAGTGTAGACAACGAACATCGAATACCCGTCCCTGATGATATCGATCTCCGTCTCCTCTACGGGAGCAATAATTCCTTTGTCAACATGATCAGACGTTCACTGGATGTGGATCTCTGGGTGCGTGAGCGTGAGATCGGGTTTCAGGAGCGTCCGGAGAAAGCCCGGGCTCTGGAGACCGTCTTCCGTGAGCTCATCGCTTTGATCAGAAAAGGGGTCTCTCCCGGTGAAGGGGAACTCCGTTATATCATCTCTCTTGCCCGCCAGGGCCAGGAAGCGCATCTGGCGACCCTTGTGGACAAGAAGATCGTCCTCTCTGCCAAGAACAAGACGATCACACCGAAGTCGCTCCATCAGAAGGAGTATGTGGAAGCTGTGGACAAGTTCGATGTGGTTTTCGGGATCGGGCCTGCCGGGACAGGAAAGACATATCTGGCCGTGGCCAAAGCGGTGGATTTTTATCACAAAAACCTTATCGACAGGATCGTCCTTGTCCGCCCCGCTGTGGAAGCCGGAGAGAAGCTGGGATTTCTTCCGGGAGACCTTCAGCAGAAGGTGGATCCCTATCTGCGCCCCCTGTATGACGCCCTGTATGACATGATGGCTCCGGCCAAGGTGGATCTTCTGATCTCAAAAGGGATCATCGAAGTGATCCCGCTGGCCTTCATGAGAGGGAGGACACTCAACAATGCGTTCATCATCATGGATGAAGCTCAGAACTCCACACCGGAACAGATGAAGATGTTTTTAACCCGGACCGGGTTCGGGTCCAAGGTGGTCGTCACCGGAGACATCACACAGATCGATCTTCCTGAGCACAAAAAAAGCGGGTTGATCCACGCCGAAAAAGTCCTTGAAAAGATCGGGGACATCGCCTTTGTCTATTTTTCTCATGTGGATGTGGTCCGGCATAAACTGGTTCAGGAGATCATCAAGGCTTACCAGTATGAAAAAGAAAATTCAGAACGAAACGCGTCTTCATAGACTCAAATCCCGTCTTATCCCCGAAGAGGAATCCTCGCGGCGGTTAAGGCTGATCCTTCTTTTTACCCTTCTGTCCGTGCTCATCAGCCTGGCTCTTTTCTACCAGGAGAATACCTATCCTGTGGATGACGTGGCTTTAAGAGAGGTGGTCAAAGAGGATATCCCCGCCAGGATCGACTTTCAGTGGGTGGACCACGACCAGATGCAGGCCAAGATCCGGGAACGCCTGGACAACGCCCCCAAAGTCTATCTTCTGGATGACAATATCGGGGACAGCGAAAAAAAGAGGCTGATCGCTGATATCGCCAAAGTGAAGAAGGTCCTCACATCCGGCGCCGGAGCGGAAGAGAAGGAACAGGCCGTGAAAGAGATCTGGGGTAAAGAGAGTCCTGACCTGCTGTCCAGAATGACAGCAGACCAGCTGAACACCCTCTCCCTCATCTTTCTCAATGTCCTGGATGCGATCTATCAGAAGGGGATCATCAATGACCGTTTTTTCCTGGAGAGTCCCACAATACCCGTGGAGATCAGGCGGAAAAACGATAATCTGCTTGTGGAGAAGGATTCTCTCATCTTCCGAAATCAGGCTGAAGAGTATCTTCACTCTGTGATCAGGCGTTATCTGGAAGGGGAGAGGATGTACGCTGACTTCACCTTCTATGTCCTGAAAAACTATCTCAGGGAGAATGTCTATTTCAGTGAAGAGCTTACCGTCAGGCGTGCCGAGTCCATCAGGCTGGATTATGTCCCGGAGACAGTGACGATCCGAAAGGGAGAGATCATCGCCCAGAAGGGTGAGATCGTGGATGAGACCATTGCGGGCAAGATCGAGAAGATGAAGGAGAAATTGAACAATGTCCTCTCTTTACGGCTCACGGGTTTCCTGATGACACTTCTGTTCCTCATGGGAGCGGTCTTTCTTCTTCTGAGGCAGGAAGGGTATTGGGTCAATATTCAAAAAGTCTTTTTCTGGTCCGTGATCCATTTCTTTTTTATTGCAGCGTTCACAGGATTTTATCTTTTTTCAGGACTCTCTCTCTACGCCTTTCCCTTCCTGGCTTTTATCATCATGGCCTATTTTCTCATCGATCTGAAGGCCGCTCTTCTTTCTCTGGCCTTCTGGACACTGCTTCTTTCGGCTTTTGTCCCGGATTTCAGGTTCGGAGCGCTCTGGTTCCTCTCCTCGCTGATCTTTCTGGCAGAACCGGGACGGTTCAGGCTCCGCATCCCCACATTGAGCACGCTGCTCAAATACCTTGTCGTTATCATGACATCGCTCTTCTTTATCGAACTTTCCACAGCTCACTCCGGCAGGGAAGCTCTCGCAGGGCTGATCTGGGTCCCGGTCTATGTCCTTCTCTCGTTCGCCGGCGGGTATCTTTTCGTCTATCTCTTTGAACGGGCTCATAATATCACCACTGAAGTAAGCCTGAACAGCCTTCAGGACTGGGAGAATCCTCTTCTCCGCCAACTCATGTCCGTGGCGCCCGGGACATACCGGCACAGCCTCATCGTCTCTGAACTGGCCGGGGAGGCGGCAAAAGCCATCGGCGGGGATGTCCTCCTGGCCCAGGTGGGGGGGCTCTATCATGATATCGGGAAGGTCAAGCGCCCGGACTATTTTATTGAAAACCAGATGTACGGCCCCAACAGGCATGACAGCCTTCTTCCTCTCATGTCGGTGAGGATTCTGAAAAACCATGTGGACGAAGGGGCTCTCATGGCCCGAAAGCACGGACTGGGGCGGAGGCTCATGGCCATTATCCGGGAACATCACGGGACGAGCCTTATCAAATATTTCTATTTAAAGAATCTGAAAGATGACAAACATAAAAATATCGAGGAGAAGTATTTCCGGTATGACGGCCCTAAACCGTCCACCAGGGAGTCGGCGATCATCTTTCTGGCAGACAAGGTGGAAGCGGTCACAAGGCTTCTTTTTAATTCTCCCTTTCATCATGTCCAGGAGAGGATCAGCAGGATCTTTGAAGATGCCCTTTTTGACAAGCAGCTGGAAGACTGTGACCTGACTCTCAGGGATGTCAACACCGTCAAGGAGGCCTTTGTGGAGTATTTCAGGGGAAGCCGTCATAAACGTATCGAGTATCCCAAAGAGACCGGAGGAAAAGAGTAATGCTTCACATGACGGTCAAAGATTCAGTGAGGGGATTTTCTTTTGACAGGGCCGTACTGGAAGAGATGGAACGGCGGATGTTGGTTCACTTCGGCCTTTCTCAAAGTGATGTGGATCTCTACCTCACGGATGATGAGGAGATCAGAGGCCTGAACAGGACTTACCGGGGCCGGGACACAGCCACCGATGTCCTCTCTTTTCCCCTGAAAGACCAGTGGGATTCCTCACTGGGAGAGATCATCATCTCCATTGAGACAGCAGACCGGCAGAGAGAGGGGCAGCCCCTGAGCGATGAGATCCTCCAACTCTTTGTCCATGGGCTTCTGCATCTCATGGGATACGACCATGAGACGGAAGAGGATTCCGGGAAGATGCGGCCGCTGGAAAGGATGTTCATCGACGATGATGAAGAATAAGACTGTCTGGGACAGCCTGAACAATGCTCTGGGGGGAATCATCCTTTCACTCCGGTATGAACGGAACATCAGGTTTCATTTTATCATCGGCCTTGCCGTCTTTATCTATACTCTTTTTTTAAGCCTGACCATGGTGGAGCGTGCCCTCATCGTCTTTGCCATCTGTTTTGTGATCACTGCGGAGATGTTCAATACAGCCGTGGAGCATATCATCGATTTTTTCATCACGACGAATCCCAATCCGGTGATCCGGATGATCAAGGATATCAGCTCCGGAGGGGTCTTTCTGGCCGCTGTCAATGCCATCCTGGTGGGGTTTTTCATCCTGTACAAAAACTCCTATTCGCATGTGGGATGGCTTGTCCGCCGGGTGAGATCCATGGAAAACATGACCATCTTCTTTTCCATCGTCGTTGTGATCAGTCTTGTGGTCCTGATCAAGGCCCTGACCAAGACAGGAACCCCGTTTCATGGAGGATTTCCCAGCGGTCATGCTGCTTTCGGTTTTTCCGTCTTTGCTCTTTCCGTTCTCTATGTGGAGCAGTATATCATCACCGTTCTGGTCTTTATCATGGCGTTTATCATGGCCAAAAGCCGTCTGGATAAAGGTGTTCATACTCCTGTCCAGGTGGTCAGCGGCGGCTTGCTGGGTTTTTTCATCACGATTTTAGTCAATAACATACTGATTGGAGGTTGATCAAGACTATGGAGCCCCCTTTATACTATCTCTGTTTCGGGCTGATCGCATTGGCCCTCTCCCTGGTGAAATTTGTGGAAGTGACGTTCATCGGAGTCAAATACGGCAGTCTGAGGGATATCTTCAAAGAGAACGAAACGTTCAAAATGATCTTTCTGCGCTGGGTGAAACACGGGAACCTCATGCTGGCTTCCCTCCAGTTCCTCAGGTATATCCTGGAGATCACACTCATTCTTCTTCTTTACGAGTTCTCAAAGAACATCGTCCTCTCATTGACCATCGCTTTTGCCGTTTTTCTTATTTTCAGCGAATATGTCCCCAGGACCATCGCTGTTCAGCGCGGCATCGGAAAGGCCTATCTCCTTTTCCGCCCCTTCTACTACATCGCCATCGTCCTCTCTCCCTTTGTGAGGCTCCTCATGCTTCCTGCTGATATCCTGATCAAGATCATGGGGGGGGAGATGGTCCTGAATGCTCCCTACATGACCAACCTGGAAGAGCAGATCATCAAAAATGTCCTTTCAGAAGATAATATCCAGGAGAGCGAGATGATCAGCAGTATCCTGGAGTTCAAGGAGACCACTGTGCGGGAGATCATGGTCCCCCGTGTGGATATCGTCGCTGTTCCGGCAGACATCACCTATGAGGAGCTGGTCAAAGTCATCGATGAAGAGGGCCATTCCAGGCTTCCGGTCTATGATGAGAGGCTGGACAATATCCTGGGTATCGTCTACGTCAAAGACCTGATCCGCGTGGGGCGTGACAATTTCAGCCTCTCGGCCATGCTGCGCGATGTCTTCTTTATTCCCGAGACAAAAAAGATCAATGCTCTCCTGAAAGATTTTCAGGCCAAACATATGCATATGGCTTTTGTCGTGGATGAGTATGGAGACCTCGTAGGCCTGGTCACCATCGAAGATGTCCTGGAAGAGATCGTCGGTGAGATCGAAGATGAGTATGATGAAGAGGAGTCGTTATACAGGAAGATCTCGGAGAATGAGTATATGGTCTCTCCGAAGATGACGCTGGAGGAAGTGGAGGAGGAGTTCTCCATCGACCTGGCTGAGCATGAGCTTACCGAAGACGAGGATTTTGAGACTCTGGCGGGGTTTATCATCGCCCACCTGGGAAACCTTCCCAAGAGAGGGTTTGAACATGATTACGGGGATTTTATCCTGAGAGTCGTTGACGCCGATAACAGACGGATCCTGAAAGTCTATCTCAAGATCAAGGAGAAGCAGCAGAAAAGGGGAGAGAAGTGAAAAAGTTCGCTGCGATCCTCAGGACATACCTCATCGCCGGCATCGTCACCCTGCTTCCCTTCCTGCTGACAGTCTACCTGGTCTATCTCATCTTTGCCAAATTCGACATCTGGATGAGAAAGAACCTCTATATCGGGATCCCGGGGATCGGGATCATTCTCAGTCTCGCTGTGATCCTGCTCACGGGGTTCCTGGTCAAAAATTTCATCGGACGATGGGTGATCAGGATTCCGGAATATCTTTTTCTGAAGATGCCCCTGGTCAACAGGATCTACAAACTCACCAAACAGATCACATCGGCTGTGCTGGGACGCGGCAACTATGTCTTTACAGGAGTGGTCCTCCTGGAATATCCCCGAAAAGGAGTCTACTCCCTGGGATTTATCACCGAAAAGATGAGTGTGACCCTGGGGGGGCAGAAAGGGTTGGATACGGAAGGATATATAGCCGTCTTCATCCCCACGACACCCAATCCCACGTCGGGGATGATGATCTTCGTCCGCGAATCAGAGACGGTCAAACTGGACATCAGTGTGGAGACGGGGATGAAACTGGTGATCAGCAGCGGGATCGTCAGTCTGGAGGAGAAGTGAGATCCGGATTTGCCGCTGTTGTGGGCGTGCCCAATGTGGGGAAATCCAGCCTGATCAACGCCCTCGTGGGCCATAAGGTCAATATTGTCTCTCCCCGCCCTCAGACCACAAGGGACCGCATCAGGGCGGTGGCCCATTGGAAGGACCTGGACGCCCAGGTCGTCTTTCTGGACACCCCCGGGCTTTTTCAGCCCAGAATGGCCCTGGACCACTATATGGTGGCCAATGCTGAAGGGGCTGTTGATGAGACCGAGATCGTCCTCTTCATCGTCGAGGCTCCCCTGGGGTTCGGCCCCAAAGACAAAAGAGCCTGGGAGAAGGTCAGGAGGGCCCGGGGGAAGATCATTATCATCATCAACAAGTCAGACATGGTCAAAAATAAAAATGAACTGCTTGTCCTCATGGATACCCTCCGTCAGGAGACAGGCATCTCTGATATTATTCCCGTATCCGCCCTGAAAGGGGACAAGATCGACCATCTTCGGCGCGTGATGGTCGACCTTCTGCCGGAAGGGCCGCCCTACTTTCCTGAAGATATGTTGACGGATAAAGATAAACAATATATGATAGAGGAGATGGTGAGAGAGACCATTATCTATCATGTTTTCGAAGAATTGCCCTATTCCGTGGCTATTCTTGTGGAAGAGATGGATGAAAAATACATCCGTATTGCCATCATTTGTGAGAGAGAATCACAAAAAGGGATCCTCATCGGAAAGCAGGGAGCGATGATCCGGCTCATCGGTGAAAAATCCCGGCATAAGATCGAAGAGTTTTTAGGGCGCCGTGTTTTTCTCGATATTGCCGTCAAGGTGATCAAGAACTGGCGGAAAGACAGCCGGGCTCTGAAACGTCTGGGGTATTACGGATGATACCAAGGGGCGGAAATGGGGAAAAACGACAAATTTCTCAAAAGAATCGATAAGATCTGCCGTGCAGGGGATTATACCGATGCCATGTACAAATTACAGGATGCTCTGCTGGAGCAGCCCGATGACGGTGACCTCCTCTGGAAACTGGTGGAAGTCTATTCCCTCAAAAAAGACGATGAGAATGCTGTCAAGACGCTGAGCAAAATCGTCAAATACAGGATCAAAGCCCCTGATTATGTCATCGGCTACATCAAGCAGGATTTCCGAAGGGCCTTCCCTTATTCAAAAGCCGCCGATTTCTTTCTCTTCGAACTCTATATCCAGCGCAGGGATTACCGGAATGCCGCTCTTGTCCTGAAAGTGACCAAAGGGGATGATCTCCAGAAAATGGAAAACGAGCTGGCTGACAAGGCCGGGAAACTCTTGAAAGTCGGAGGGGAAGAGGAGACCCTGAAAAAGAACTTCGACCTCTTCTGTTCACTGGTCATCGTCCGGTTTCTTCTGAAAAAGGAGAACGCCTTTGACCCTGTGGAGGGGGTCTTCCGGCTGAAGATGGCCGATTTCTATCAGGATGTCAGAGCCCTTTTTCTGGCTCTGGCTCCATTGGACAGTGTCAATCCCTATCCCTATTTTTTTGCCGGCCGGGCTGATATGGCTCTCGGGGAGACGGATGAGGCCCTGGACCATTTCCTTTCCGCTGTCAAGATACGCCACGCTCTTGCCGCGCCCGCCGGAGAAGAGCTGGCCCCGGATCTGGAAAAGATCGAAGGATCCCCGGCCGGGCTCAAGGCTCTGGCGGACCTCTCTTATTTCGGTGAGGATTACGAAAAAGCTGTCTCCTATATTTCGCGTCTTGTGGAAAAAGAGAGCAATCCAGATAATCTTTCCTTCCTTGAAGAGTACCTCACTGATATCTACCTGAAGACCGGGCCCCTGACACCGGTCCTCCTGGCCCAATGCCGGTTCCAGATCTCAGCAGGGCAGTATGATGAGGCCTTCAGGAAACTCACTCAGGTCAAGGACTTCTCTTCACCGGACGTGAAATCCCTCCTCACAGAGCTCCTGGACAAGGTCTCGGACAAGAGCGCCGCTTTCAAACTTCTGGGAGACGTGAAGAGCACGGAGGGAAAGACAGATGAAGCCGTGGAGGCCTATGAAGAGGTCTTCCGGATGGATAAAGGGTATGCCGATTATCTTGCAGAGAAGCTGAAATCCATGGATCTGGCCGGAAACCTGGGCGGGATCAGGCTTTCGGCAGATATCGCTCTCTACCGGGGCGATCTGAAACTGGCCTTCAAACACTACAAAGACCTTATGGACCGTTTTCCCGATGAGACTGACCGGGCCATCGAAGGGATCGAAAAAGTCGTTGAGAACTCGAAGCGGTCCGTGAAGATCCGCACACTCCTTCTGGGGATCTATATTGAGAAGAAAATGGCTGAAAAAGGTCTGCGGCTCATCGGCGAGATCGTCAAAATGGATTACCATGCCATCCAGGATATCTATAAACCCATCATCTCCCTGGCTGAAAATATCGAGGGCGCCGCTCCCAAGCTGGCCAAGCTGGTTGCGATCATCCTCTCCAAAGACCCGGCCAACCTCTATGCCATTTTTACATCGGCACACCTTCATGCGCTGATGAATGATACAGCGAAAACGACAGAGGCCATCAAAAAGATCATGATCTCGGGAAATCAGATGCTCATCGACGGCGTATCGGGTATTTGCGACGCTCTTCTGGAAAAAAATCCCCATGACCGCCAGCTGCAATGGTCCATCGTCAATATCCTGTTTGAAGCGAAACGGTATGACCAGATCACAGAGCAGCTCTACACCCTCTACCTGAACAATCCCGGAGAAGGCGGGAATATCCTCAATCTTCTCGGGGAGATCGTCCGGCGGGGATACGTGGACAACGCCCTGGTGGAGATCTACTACAGGATTGCCCTGGAGCAGGACCTGTTCAATGAAATGGAGCGGTTCATCAAAGATGCCCTCACCGTTGATGCCGAAGTCCCCTGGATCTATATTGCCCTGGCCAGGCTCAGCTTCAACAGGGAGGACATGACAACGGTGATCAAGAGTTTCCAGCGCCTTCTCAAATACGGGTCCATGGAACACTTCTACATGGTGAGAGACATCACTGATGACATCCGGAAGATCGTCAAACCCAATCCGGGCCTCTACTATATTCTGGGACTGATCTACAGGCGCATCGGCGAATATGATATCATGCGGGAGCTTTTTGAGAAAGTCGCCGGGAAGGAGAGCCAGACGGATGATCTCATCCGAAAAGAGATCCAGTCTGTGATCGAAGAAAAACCCCAGGAGTATCTTTTCCGTATTCTGGCGGGAAAGATGGAGTATATCCTCGGCCATCACAAGGAAGCCGTGGCTTTTTTCAACCAGGCCACCAAGATCAACAGGGATTCCGCCCGAGACCTGGTTACCTACTATGAAGAGATGTCCCGGGAGCATATCGACGACCAGTTTTATCTGCTGGAACTCATCAAGAGTTACCTGGAATGCGATATGTACGACGAAGCAGTGATGTTTTTAAAGGAGATCGATGTCCGGGAGGACTATCTTCTCAAATATATGCAGGTCCTCAGGCTGATGACGGAATATTACCCTGAAGATGCTTTTGCTTTTCAACAGTTGGGAGACTACTTCTGGGAAGCCAAAAAATATGAGGATGCCGTGACACACTATACCCGGGTCATGGCTCTGGGAGACAGGCCGAGACAGGAAGCGATCATCGACATGATCAGAAAGGACATCGACCATATCTCCCTGGGAGCGGTATGGCATCTCTTTATCGACCTGGCCCTGGAGCTGGGACGCATGGATGAAGCCATCGCCTCTCTGGAGGAAGCCCTGGAGAAGCTGAGTCCTGAAGACCTCAAAGAGCTCAAAGAACGCATCGCTCACCTGGATTCGGATACGCACGACATCAAGACCATGCGGATCATCACTCTTCTCCTGATCAGGATCGGGGAGACTCAGGAGGCCTTCTCCCATATGAAAGGGCATCTGAAACTTCTCCTCTATCATCCCCCGGTGGCCATGGAGCTCTTTGACCAGCTTCTGGAAGCCTCGGAGTATGACAACAGCGTGTTCACCTACTATTTATCCTACCTCTATCAGAGGGACCAGGTGGACAAGATCGAGGAGGTCCTGGCTCATCTGGATAAAACCGATGCCGATGGACGTCAGAAGGCCAAATATGCCGTGATGTGCGGTGATATCAAAAAGCGCAAGGGGAAAGAAAAAGAGGCCCTTGCCTTTTATAAACGCGCCCGGCGTTATGTCCCGGCGATCAAGGAGCAGGTTGCGCTCTTTGAAGAAGTCAAGAAGATCAATGATGAGGCCTGGATCTCCTATCTGGAAAAAAGCGAGGAGCCTGCTGACCGGTTGGCGCTCATCGACCTTCTCATCAGCAGGGGGGATCTTGAGAAGGCCTACACTCTTCTCATGGAACCGGCACGGCCGGAAGATGAAAAGATGAGACTCTATCTGCTCCTGAACTATTATGAGAAAAAGAAGGATTACATGAGTTATATCACCACGGCGGGGAAGATCTCTTTTGATTCCCTCGCCCTGGGGGATCCCGAGGTGAAGATCATCCGGCAGCTGATCAAGGCCTTCCGGGAGCTTCATCTCTATCAAAAGGCCCTTTTTTACCTTCACTACCTCAAGGGGTACGTGGAGGATGACGAGTACGGCACGATAAGGGGAAACATCGAACGGGAACGACAGCATTTTGAAGAGGCCGGGGCCGGGCACTATCTGACAAAGTAAGAACGAAGGAGGAGAAATGGACCAGAACTTATGCCCCTTCCTGAACAATAAAGAAGGGAAACCCCTGTCCTGCATGAAAGGAGAGTGTTTCCTGTATGATTCTCCATCCCAGGCCTGCATCTTTCAGGCCATCGATCTGCACAATAAAGAGAATGTGACAAAACTCGGGAAACTCATCAAAAAAAGCAGCAATGACAACGGGGTCCTCATCAAAAAGATCGGAACTCTTTTGAATAACGGTATGAAGCCCATGACGGAGTTTTTCAAAGTCATGGACAACGGGAAAAAGATCAATGAACTCATCACTCTTCTGGGCCGGCAAAAGGGGCTGCAACCCGCAGAAGAGGGGGCAGAGCCGCCTTCTCTCTCATGGGACGGCGTCGAGCAAACGCTCGAAAAGAACTCCGGGATCCTTCTGAGGCTTCAGGAGCTCCTGGGTGAAGAGGGGCCTCTGGCTGAGAAGATGGGCCAGACAGCCCGGGCCGCTCTTGAGATGAAAGCCTCTTTGACGGAGTTGAAAGAGAACCTGGATGCTCTTCCCGGGAAAAGCGAAGACTCCCAGGCCGGAAGCGGAAAAGAGAGTTATCTTGAATCCATGAAGATGCTCCTGGAGACATTGAAAAAACCCCTTGCCGCCACCCTGAAGATCCAGAAAGAGGCCTACGACAGGCTGGGGGCTTTCTCCGAATCAGTCCGGGAATCCATGACCGCTATGGGTGAACAGTCTGCAGAGAACAAGTCGGCCTTCGAAGACCTGATCCGATATGTGCGTGAGAATACAGAAACTATAGAGCGCCTCCATGAAGAGGGGCCCCTGCGTGAAGAAACCCGGCAGCTCAACGAAAAAGCGGGACTTTATCTGGACATGGCACGTGATGCGGTTTCTTCGCAGCAGGAGACTGCAGTGCAGATGCTTGAAACCCTGAATGCGATCCGCCAGCATATGGAGTCTGTGGACCGCAAACTCGACCTGATGGAGCAGAGGATGGAAAACCTTGAGATCATCCGTCAGGGGATGGACCTCTGTGTGGATTCTCAACAGGCCCTCTCCAGGAGTTTCGTCAGCGGAATGGAGAAGATGGAAGCCTTTGCTGTCCTTCAGAAAGAGTATCTGCAGAACGAAGAATCAGCGATCAGGATGAAGAAGGCTGATGACCTGAACAACACCGGGCTGACCTTCCTGATGAACGGAGAACTCTCCGCGGCTGTGGACTGTTTCAAAGAAGCGATCACGCTCAACAACCGTCTCTGGGGTGCGTACAGCAATCTGGGGATGGCTTTCAGTGAAAAAGGAGAGAAAGAGAAGGCCAAAGATGTCTTTAAAAAACTGATCAAACTCAATCCTGAGTTCAGCGAAAGCTACTATAATCTGGGAATGATCCTTGTGGAAGAAGAGATGACAGAGAAAGCGGTCCCTCTCTTTCGGAAATCCATTGAAAAACGGCCCGATTTCGCCAAAGCCTATGTCTCCCTGGGGAATGCCCTCTATGAACTCGACCGTATCGAATTCGCCGTTAAAGCCTGGGAAAAGGCCGTGGCCCTGGATCCGACACTGGATGAGACCAAGGAGCAGCTGATGAAACTCAAGGAACTGGGACAGATAGGAGACGACGAAGAATGAAACGATACAATTTTTCAGCACAGCTGCAGCAGGTGATCCAGGCGGCGGAAACAAAAGCCCTTGAAGAGAGGCACGGGGTGATCGTCCCCCTTCATCTCCTCACAAGCCTTCTGGAACTCAAAGACCCGAAAGTCGACTACTGGCTTAAAATCCACAATATGGAACCTCAGAAGCTTTTGGCTCTTTTTAAAGAAGCCCTCGAAAAAAAAGAAAAAGTGCCTCAGAATACAGAGATCACCATCAGCGACCATACAAGGGAAGCTCTGCGGCTCAGCGGCATCATCGCCATGGAGAGCCAGGAATCCGAAGTGAAGCCTCTTCACCTTCTCCTGGCCCTTCTCCATGAGGCCGACGGGGAGCTGGCTGGGATCTTTACAGAGATGGGAGTGGAACTCTCCTCGCTGGATGACCTGATCTATATCGATGAAATGAAACGCTCTTTTAGTGAAGACAAGAGTCTTGTGGGGCAGTTCAGTGTGGATATCGGACAGCTGATCCGCCAAAGGAAAAGGAGACCCCTGGCTACGGGATGGAAGACCACTGCTTCGCTTGTGGAAGTCCTGTCGAGGATCTATAAAAACACGCCTCTTCTCGTGGGAAGGCCCGGTATCGATAAGAGTATCCTTGTGGAAGGCGTCGCCCAGCGCATCGCAGAGGGCGAGGGCCGGTTCGACTCATGCCGGATCCTTTATGTGCTCACCGATGCCATGATGGGCCATGTGAAAGAAGCCAATGCCTTTGTGGAGCTCCTCCATCAGTTTCTCAATGAAGCCGCGGAACATCCCGGGACGATCCTCTACTTTGACGAGATCTACCCCGATTTCTACGGATCAGGCCCGCTGGACCTCCCTGTCCTTCTGAAACCTGTTCTGAGACAGGGGGCGCTCAGGGTCATCGGCGCGTCCAAACGGGAGAATATCAGCCTGGTCCTGGACCAGGACCCCTTCCTGAAAGAAAAGATCCAGATCATTAAGATCAAACACCTTTCTCCTGAAAAGATCCTGAACATCATCTATGAATCGAAGAGTGAGATCGAAGAGTACCATAATGTCGTTATTTCAGCTCCGCTGGCCACCCAGGCCTTTTACCTTTCAGGCCAGTTCTTCTCCAATGGAGAGATCGAGGGAACCCTGCAGCTTCTGGATATGGCGGCCACACGGGTGCGGCTCAAAGCCAGGACAGAGACGACACGGCGGCTGAGGTCGGAAGACCTCTATCAGGCTGTCTCTGAATCCCTTGGAGTCCCGGGCTGGAGGATCAGCGGAGAGCGTGAATCTTATGATGCGATTCCGGAAAAGCTCAAAGAGCGCATCATCGGCCAGGACGATGCGGTGGAACGGGTGGCCAGGGTCATCACGACACGTGAGACACCCTTTAACGTCAATCCCCGCATGCCCAACGGCATCATGCTCTTTGTGGGCCCCCGCGGAGTAGGGAAAAAGGAGCTCATCCATGGATTAGCCGATGTCCTCTTCGGAGACCCCGAACGGATATCAGTCTTTGATATGGCCCGTTTTGAAGAGCCCGAATCACTGTGGGAACTCACCGGATACAGCGATAAGTCCAAAGGCGAAGTCTACCCCTCCATCCTCACACGGGTCCTTCAGAAATACCCGTTAAGCATCCTTTTTCTGGAAGAGATCGATAAAGCCTGCCCGGATGTCCAGAGGTTTTTTGCAGAAGTCTTTAAAACCGGAGCTTTTGAGGACAGCCTGGGGCAGCATGTCTCGCTCTCCGGGGTGACTGTTGTGATGACGGTGAAAGCCTATGAAGAGAAGAAAAAACAGCTGGGCTTTACACCGGACAGCGAAGTCGATTATGATGTGAAAGCTGTCCATGAAGGGCTGGCTTCTCTGCTGGACCCGGAACTTATGAGCATCATGGACCAGGTGGTCATCTTTAAAGAGCTGCGAGACCATGAACTGAAGAAGATCATCAACCGGAACCTGCTGGAGACCTTACGGGAGAAGTGGGATATCCAATGGGTCATCCAGGATAAGCTTCTGCGTTTTCTCATCGATGAAGTGAAAAAAGAAAAGGATAAACTGCGCTCTCTGGAGCGACTTTTCCAGGGGCATGTCTTTTCACCCCTGGCCCTGGCCCTGGGACGCATGGACCTCACTGAACGGGAGAGCATCACCCTGGGTTTTGACGGAAAGGAATTAGTCATCGAATGAAACTCTTTGAACAGACACGTCATCTGATCCTGAAGAAATACTGGATTCCCGCTCTTGTCCTTCTTCTGCTTTTCGCCTTTTTCTTCGAGTGGTTCCGCCCTTTCAAAGTGGAGGGGACTGTCTACCTGGAGATCAAAAGGGGGGACACCCTCCAGACCGTCGTCAAAGCCCTTTATGAGCGCGGGATCACTCCCAGCCCCACCTCTTTCAAGCTTTTTTACAAGTTATTCGGGTGGAAGATCAACGCGGGGGATTACTATCTCAAGGGGTATGTCAATATCATCGAGCTGGCCGGTATGTTCAGAAAAGGTTTTAAAAAAGGGATACGGGTGACCATCCCCGAAGGGTTCCACTACAGACAGATCGCGCAGCTTCTTGAAGACAAAGGTGTGATCTCTGATTCTCAAGAGATGATGAGTCTCTACAGGGATCCGGCTCTCCTTGAGGAGTTGAAGATCCCCGGCCCCTCCCTGGAGGGGTACTGTTATCCGGACACCTACTATTTTTCTGCCGGTGAAGACCCCCGGGAGATCGTCCGTTTCCTGAACAGGCAGCTTCATGAGAACATCGCCCGGGCAGGACTTGAGGACACCCTGAGGAGATCTCCCTGGACGTTTCATGAAGTCCTGACTCTGGCATCCATCGTGGAGGGGGAGGCCCGTCTGCCGGAGGAGCGTCCGGTGATCGCTCAGGTCTTTGAGAAAAGACTCGGGATGGAGATGCCCCTGGAGAGCTGTGCTACGGTCCTCTTCGCATTGGGGAAGCACCGTGATAAACTCTATTTTGAAGACCTTGAGATCGACTCTCCTTATAACACCTATAAGATCTACGGACTTCCTCCCGGGCCCATCAACAATCCCGGCCTGGCATCCATCACAGCCGTCCTGCATCCGGCTTCGACGGATTACCTCTATTTCGTTTCAAAAAACGACGGGTCGCACTATTTTTCCAAGACCTATGCTGAACATCTCGAGGCCAAGAGGTTATACTGATGCACCGGGTGGAATTACTGGCTCCCGCCGGGACGGCCGAAAAGGGAGAGATCGCCGCTGCCTTCGGAGCCGACGCCCTCTACTTCGGGATCGACAATTATAATCTTCGGGCCAGAAGCGGGAATTTTACTCCTGAAGAAGCGGACCGGTTCATCCGCCGTCTCCACGGACAGGGAAAAAAAGCTTATCTGACCCTCAATATCTATCCCAGGGAGGAGGATCTCAAACCTCTTGAAAAGCTCATGGAGAAGATCCGCAGGCTGGCTCCTGACGGTGTGATCGTCTCGGCCCCGGGTGTTCTGGACATGGTGAAAAAGAGAGCTCCGGAGATTCCCGTCCACGTGAGCACCCAGGCGAACATCACCGACAGCAGAAGCGCCCGTGTCTGGAAAGAGCTGGGAGCCGAGAGAGTCATTCTGGCCAGGGAACTCAGCCTGGAAGAGATCCGCTCGGTTTCAAGGCATGCCGGGCTGGAGACAGAGGTCTTTATCCACGGAGCCATGTGCATGGCTTATTCCGGGCGATGCCTCATGAGTAAATACATGACCGGGAGAGATGCCAACGCGGGAGACTGTGCCCATCCCTGCCGCTGGTCCTGGTTTGTGCGTGAGGAGAAACGAAAAGAGGAGCTCTTTGAAGTATCAGAGGATGAGAGAGGCCTCTACATTTTCAATTCAAAGGATCTCATGCTCTATGACTATATGGATAAGATCCTTGATGCCGGGGTCTCCAGTGTGAAGATCGAAGGCCGGATCAAAGGGATCCTCTATGTGGCCACTGTGGTGAGAGCTTACCGGCTTCTTCTGGATGCGCTCATGAAGGGTGAGTCCCCGGATCCCCTCTGGAGAGAAAGCCTTTTTGAAGCGAACAACAGGGGGTATCATCCGGGATTTCTCATTCCCGGGGGATATGAGTCAAAACTGGAATCATCCCGGACATTCGCCCCGTATGACCTCTTAGGCTACATCGATGCACAAGGGGATCTTGTCGCCAAGGCTCCCCTGGCAAAAGGGGGCGTGTATGAGGCTCTTCAGCCTCTGGACCCGGCTATCCGGAGTGTGCGGATCGAAGAGCTGCACTCCCTTTCCGGAGCGCCTCTGGATAAAGGGCAGCCCGGACAGGCATATCGGGCAGTGACATCTCCTGCTTTAAAGCCCTGGAGTGTCCTGCGGTATCTGAGGCCGGGGGAGGCTCTGAACAGGGAGATATAGGTGGAAAGAAAGAGCTTTCGTTTTCTCGCACCTTCCCTTCTCATCATCACTTTTCTCAATCTTCTCCTGAACTCTCCCGCATGGATCATCCTTTTTCTTCTTCTTTCTCTGGGTGCGTCTCTTTTCACCAAAGAGAGGCGTTTCTTTCTGGCCGCTTTTCTTCTCGGCCTTCTCTATCTCCTGGCGGTCAATGATATCAAGAACAACGACTCTTTCAGAGAAAAGAGACTCTTCGGGATCCGCGATACCGTGGAAAAAGAATACATGGGGCTCAAAGCCGATTTTTATGAGAAACGCAGGGAGATTGTGAAAAAGGAGTATGCCCCGGAGAGTGATATCGGCTACACTGCGCGGGACCTGGATTATACTCTGATCAAATGGAGCGGGCGAAAGCCTTTCGACGGCCTTCAAAAAAGGGTCTTTTTCCCAAAGCTGGATATTAACGGGAATGATGCCAGCCTGGTGTTTCAATTCTATGATGAGAACAGGATCTATACCCTGCGGCACCTCATCACCGCCCTCTACGGAACGGAGAAGACCAAATCACAATGGCTCAGACATATCCAGGGACGGTTCGATACACGGATCACTCTCTATTTCACTCCAGGCCAGTTTTATATCTACGATGAACCTCTCCTTTACAATGATATCCATAAAGGAGAATCCGTCTATCTCTCTTCCGCCCATGCCCTCTATTCCAAGATGGAGGATGATATCATCCTGAAGATCCAGGCTCATCCCCTCTCCTGGTATATGGCAGAGACCAAAAAACGGTTTTTCCTGCTCAACGGCCTTCTCTTTCTCTTTTTCGCCTTTCTCACAGATGAAAAAAAGCATCGTCTTGACCATGCCGCCATTGCTCTTCTTCTCACCTCCCTCGCTTTTTTCCCTCAAGCCGCCCTCCTTCTTCTCCTCACCTACCTGGCCTGGAGATGCCGCGGAGTCATTCCCCGTCTCAGGGACCGTCCCCTCAGGCAACAGGAACTTCTCGGCCTGGTGCTGGGATACCAGGTCTTTCTTCTGGCCTGGCACACTTTCTATTCTCATGCCACAGACTATGTGAAGATGGCTTTCTGGATGGGGGTCCTGATGAAAGACAAGGGCCTGACCATCGCCTCGTTCGTGCTTCTCTTTTTTATCGCGGTGTATGCCGCCCGTCTGATCAAGGTGACACATCTTTGGGCTCTCGCCGGAGCTCTTTTCCTTCTCCTTCTCAGTCTGGATCCCTCTCTGCTTCTTCTCGCCGTAGGGGGCCTGCTCCCCCTGGGACTCCTGGCCATGAAAAAACAGACAGCTCTTTCGGCATTTTATTTCTATCTTCTCTTCATCCCCTTTATCCCCGTTGCGGCCCAGCTGATCACGGGTGTCGACGAGAAACTGGCGCGCAGCCAGATGGAGATGATCGAAGCGGAACCGGCACGGGTCATGTTCGAAACCGTGGAGCGGCTCCGTAAGGACCAGGCTTTTCTCTGGTCCCTGAAGGAGAATGTCCATTATGATGATGACAATTTCGCTTTTTTCAAATGGCTCCGTTCTCCTCTTTCTGATCAGCCCTATATGAATTTTATCTATTTTGAAAACAGAAACGGGGATATCTACAGCCGGTATGGTTCCGGCTGTTCGGCCCATCCCTTCAGAGGCCCGCCCGGGTCCATCTCGTTCTCCGAGGGGTTCCACCTCTTCAAGGCTCCTCTGACATATGAAGGAGAGTTTGTGGGAAACGTGGTCATCGGAGTCAAAGACGACTTTTTTATGCATGTCCCTGATCTTCCGGAACTCTTTTTCTCCCATGTCAAAAACGGGCGGACTGTCTTCTCCACTCGGGTGTATGATGATGAAGTCACACGGGATATGCCTGTGAAACGCATAGGAGGGACAGGGGACTATTACCGGTTTTATATCAAGGCGCCCTGGAAGATCGCCATGAAATATATCTTTTTCATCATGCTTGCAGAGATCATCGTCCTCATCGTCTGCGGCCTCTTTTCTCAAAAATGGCGGACCATGGCCAATGATTTCGTGAAACGGAATATGCTGATCATCCTCCTGCTTCTCATGATCCCCACTTCGGCCAATATCCTGCTTCTCTCCTCGGGGATCGTCATGGATATCCGCCAATCACTCCGGGAGAGGATCATCCGGGAAAAGGAAGCGATGATCTCCCGCCTGGAGAGCGAGGACCCCAGGGACCTGTTCCACCCCGTCCGTTCAAGGGAGATCGCATCTTCCCTGGATAATGATGTGGCAAACTGGACTCTCTATAAGGGGCCCGAGCGCCTTCTCTCCTCTGATGAAGACAGTTACCGTGTGAATATGAAAAACACCTATCTTTCCCGGCACGATTTCATGGATATCACCGTTCATCAGGAGCAATGGAAACTCGACTATACCGTTCCCCGGCTCAGGCACAGGTTTCTCTGGGACCGCTACCCGGGTATTGTTTTTGAGCTCTCTACTGTTCTGGCCCGCCCCACCCTCTGGCGTATCACCGAAAGTTTCGCATTATCCCTTATGGTGCAGTTTTTTGTCATCGCCCTCACGGTGCTCCTCCTCTATAAAAACGCCGGCCATCTTCTGAAACCGCTCTCCAAGATCATTGTCGCCACAAAGGAGGTGAGCCTGGGGAATTTCAATCACAGGGTGGAGACGAAAACGCCGATTTCCGAGTTAAAAGTCCTCTTTACAAATTTCAACAGCATGGTCAAACGGCTTGCCATCCTGAAAAACAGCTTTATTGAAAATCAGAATTTTCTCAAGACCATCATCGACTCTCTTCCCGTGGGTGCGGTGACCTATGACGAAAGAGGCCATGTGGCCATATGCAACCAGGCTCTCCGACGCTTTTTCCCGGGTCTTGCCTATAAAGATTCGGTTCCGGAGAGTCTTCCGTTCCCCCTGGACTATTTTCAGGAGGGACAGGGGGAGCTTCGTGAAAAGGGGACGGTCTTCCGGTACAGCATCAAGAAATTCAAATACGGATATATCTTTCTTCTTTCCGATATCACCGGATTGATCCTCAGTGAAAAGTTCGATCTCTGGTTTCAGCTCACCCAGGAGCTGGCCCATGAACTGAAGAACCCCCTTATGCCCATCCGGTTTTCACTCAGCCGCCTGGAAAAGATGACAGAAGAGGTTGTCAAAACGCAAAGAGAGAAAGAGTCCATGAAAGACCTCTACGGGATCATTCATGAAGAGCTGGAAAGCATCCAGAGACTCATCGACCGTTTCCGGGAACAGACGCTGGAAGGGGAGAAAGAGATCCGGCATATCGATGTGGGAGAAAGCCTCAAAAGGATCATTGCCTCGTTCACTTCGTGTCACATCGATCTGCACGTCTCCAAAAGTCTTCCCCCTGTTCCTTTTTCACAGGAGAAGTTCGACCTGATCATGAAGAATATCCTGGAAAACAGCCTGGAAGCCACGGGAGAAGGGGCTGAGATCCATGTTGCAGCCTATTATGATGTCACTAAAGGATCTTTTGACGCCGGGAGCTGTCCACGGGACCAAAAATATGTTATCATTCATGTCAGGGATTATTCCGGAGGGATTGAGAATGATGTCCTCGACCGTATTTTTGAACCCTATTTTACGAACAAAAAGGGGGGCAGCGGGCTGGGACTCTACCTTGTCCGGAAATATATGGAGGAATTCGAAGGACATGTGGGGATCAATGTCCGGGATGGTGAAGGGACTGATACCTACCTTCTTTTCCAGACTGAAAAGGAGACAGCCGGAGAATCATGAATATTCTTGTCGTTGATGATGAAAAAAATATCAGACGTGTCATGGAGATCATCACCACGGAGATGGGGTTTCAGTTCTTCGGGGCGGAGGATCCCGAAAAAGCAGCAGTTATCCTGGAAACGTCTCCCATCGACATCCTTGTGCTGGACATCAAGATGCCGAAAATGGACGGGATCTCCTTTTTAAAAGTCATCCAGTCTCAATATCCGGAGATCCCGGTGATCATGCTCTCCGGGCACGGGACAGTCTCCGGTGCCGTAGAAGCCATGAAGATCGGGGCTGTGGACTTCATCGAAAAGAACGGGGATGAAGAGCAGATCAGATCTGTTTTAAGGAAGAGAGCCGATATGATCCTCTGGGGCCGGCAGGGGGAAGAGAATGATGTGCTCTTCCGGGATCCCAAGATGGTCAGACTCATCAAAAAGGCGGACAACCTGGCGGGGAAGAGGATCAATCTTCTTCTCACAGGGGAGAATGGCGTGGGCAAGGAGGTCATCGCCAAATACATCCATGGGAAAATCATGGGCGGAAAGTCCCCTTTTATCCCGGTCAACTGCGGAGCGCTCCCTGAAGAGCTTTTTGAATCGGAGATGTTCGGTTATGAAAAGGGAGCGTTTACCGGAGCGGATAAACGGCAGGCGGGAAAGATCCGGGCCGCCGGCGGAGGGACACTTTTTCTGGATGAGGTCGGGGATCTTTCACAGAAAAGCCAGGTCAGCCTGCTTCGCGTCCTTCAGGACGGCCAGGTCACTCCCCTGGGAAGTGTTTCTCCTGTCTCTGTGGAATTCAACCTCATCAGTGCCACAAACAAGGATCTGGCCATGATGGTCATGAACAAAAAGTTCAGGGAGGACCTCTTCTTCCGTATCAATGTCATGGATATGCATATTCCTCCTCTGCGGGACCGGCGCCAGGATATCATGCCCCTGGCTTATCATTTCCTCCATGAGATCACCCGGAAATACGGGATGGCAAAAAAGGGGATCCATCCGGACCTGGAGACATTCATGCTTCATTATACATGGCCGGGGAATGTCCGTGAACTGAAGAATTTTATCGAACGCCTGGCGATCCTTTCTGACGGAGAGACGCTCTATTACAAAGAGTCGGATCTTGCCGGCGCAAGGATGGACCTCAATGCTCTTCTTGATAAAAACGAAAAGGAGATCCTCACAAGGGTCATCACCATCACAGGGGGAGACCGGGAGAAGATGTCCCGGCTTCTCAACATCCCTGTGAAAGAAGTCAAAGAAAGGCTGCAGCGTCATGATCTTTAAAAAATTCTGCGGAGTCGTCGTTATGGTTCTTCTTTTTTTATCGACGGTGGCGGCTCTCAAACCGCCGCTTGCTTATTCGGAGAAGACGGAGCCTCTGGTGCCTCCCCGTACGGGCTCCTGCTCTCTTCTTGTCATCAGGGTCGAGTTTGAACCGGACAGTGAAGACGGAACCACCGGAGACGGACGTTTTACCGTGAGGTCGCTTGCGGATTCCCAGGCGCAGCCCTTCCTTTATGACTACTTCACTCTCTTCGGCCTGGCCGAAAAAGAGAGCCCTTTCCGGACTCCCGGCGGGTCAGAGGCTTTTCCCTACTACACCTTGAGCGAGTATTTCAGGGAAGTCTCGGGAGACCTGTTCAGGCTGGAGGAGATCACGGTCTCATCACAGATCTATGTGACGGCAGGGAAAACGATGGCCTATTTCGGAGCCAATGACAGTCAGGAGGAGAGGCTTTGCGAACTGGCTGACACCGCTCTCGGAATGGCGGAAAACGATTATGACTTCTCCCAGTATGATTATATTGCCCTTCTTCATGCCGGCGCGGGAGAGGAGTTTGACATGAACGGGGACTCTCCCGATGATATCCTGACCACTTCGTTCACTCCCGAAGCCTACCAGGAGATCACGGGGACCCCTCTGAGAAGCGATGTGCCCAACGGGGTCATGATCATCCCTGAGACAGAGAACCAGGATTCAGGGCCTGATGATATGCCTCTCAGTAGCCTCGGCCCTGCTGCGTTTTCCCTGGGGACACTCCTGGGGATGCCCACGACATATGATCTTTCCGGCAGGACATCGGGAGCGGGGATGTGGGACCTCATGAGTTACGGATTTTCCAACTACCTGGGATTCCTCCCCATGCCCCCATCAGGCTACATCAAGGAGAAGATGGGGTGGGCGGAACCTCTTCTGCTGGACAGAAAGGGCCTTTTTTCCCTGGAACCCTTCAGCTGCGATGTCAAAGAGGAGGCCTGGAACGGGAACCGTCTCTATAAGATCGTCATCGGCAAGGGGGAATACTTCCTTCTGGAATACCGGAACGGCCAGGGGATCGGAAAAAGCTTTCAGGCCTTTTCCTACCTGGGCCGCCAGGGGGATTACTATATCATGGAACCTTCAGAAGGAGCCCTCCCCGGGATCACCATCTGGCATGTCAACGAGGATATCATCGCTTTGGACCCCTCCAATCTCAACGGCCTCCAGGGAAAGGGCCTGGATCTTGAAGAAGCTGACGGCCTGAACGACCTGGACCGGCCCCTGGGCAGTACGGGCAGCCTGGGCGACAGGACGGACTGCTTCAGCAGCAGGACATGGGAGATCTTCACTGACGAGACATCCCCCTCCGCCCGGGATGATCAGGGCGGGCGAAGCGGGATCCGGCTCACGGGACTCGACGCAGAAAGCAGTGCGGGACATGTCACTATGGAATCGGCAAGGCCGGATTATTTTCCTCTCACAAGACCGGGGATCGTTCTGGCGTCTCCGGACCTCTTTGTCACATCATCCGGGGCCTACAGTGCAGAGGGGGCGATGCTCTTTTCATTTGAAGGAGAAAACCCGCTTCTTCTCGACAGGGGTTTTCTTTTCACAGACCAAGCCCTCTATTCTCTCCCCGACGGATCTCTTCTCCGGTCATGGGACTCTTTTCTCGGAGGGGAACTGCTGGAAGCCAGACGAGAAAACGGATCCTATTTTCTGCGTACCGGCCAGAAAAGCTTTCTCTATGACGAGGCCTTTGTCCTCCTTGCTGAGACAGAGCGCCCCGGGACGACATTTTTAGGACTTGCCGGGCTCTCAACAGCAGCTCTTTCAGGAGGAGTCCTCTATCTGGGAGACTCTCCGGTCATGGAAGAGGCCGAGGATGTCCGTCTTTATAACGGAGAACTCTTTGTGTCAAGCCGGGGGCACTTTTACCGGATAGACCCGGCTCATCCTGTTCCTTGTCTCTTCCCTGCATCTTCTGTGACGGTTGAAGACTTCTTCCCCCTTGATTACGATTGTGACGGCATGACGGAACTCTTTGCACTCACATCGGATCAGCTTGTGGTCCTCAATGAGACAGGGCCGGAAGAGAGTTTTCGTCTCCCGGGCTTCCGGGAGATGATCCCTTTTGAAAAAGGGGAGAAGATCCGGATTCTTCTCACAGGAGACCGGACGGCTGTCCTGGAACCCGGCACGGAAGAGGTCTTCCTGTATACGGGGGAGGACTCATCGACGACCGGAGCCGGCGGGGGAGACCTGCTCTACAGAAATGAAGATGCTGTCTACGCCATGACGCTTTATGACCGTCTTCTCCGCGACGGATCGACATTGGAAGGGCCCAGTGAGGGGACCGCGGCGCCTCCCGAAGACCGGGCTGTCTATGCCTACCCCAATCCTGCAGACGGAGAGGTCGTTTCTGTGCGTTTTTCTGCACTTTCGGGGAAACGAGCCCTTCTGGTCCTCTTTAATGCCGCCATGGAGGAGGTCAAAAGAGTGAGTGCAGAGACAGTTTCCGGAGAGAATAATATGGTCCTCTCCCTCACAGGGGTCCCCAAAGGAACGTATCTTATCAAGCTGAAATACGGAGACGAGACCACTTTCATCAAGGTCGTCAGGTTATGAAAAGGAAGATCGTCCTTTCGTTTGCGCTGGTCAACCTGATTCTTCTTCTTATCTTTCACATGGTCTACAGGGCCACGCTGGACCTCTACCGGTCACAGCTTCAGCATAATCTCTATGCGACAATACGGCTGGCGGAACGTTTTCCTGTCGATCAGCGTCCGGGGGAGTTTATCGACATGGCCGGGGCCAGACTTCTGGAAACAGTCTATTTTCTCGATACTGAAGAGTTTTACGGCAGGATCGATGTGACAGTCAAAGAGGAGCTGGCTGCGATCACAGAGGACCGGGAGTATTTTAAAGGCCGGAAACTTTACAAGTTTTATCCCTCCCGGGAAGGGCGCGACCTCATCATCGTCATGGCGGTCCCTGAAAATATATGGAAGACAGGGATCCTGAAGATCACCGGCCTTCTCATCCTCTTTGTGGTGGCCACCAATATCACGTTTTTCTTATTGACCCGCCTGTTTCTTATCAAGCCCATGGAGTATATCAGTGTGATCACCGACAGGATCCGACGGGGAGATTACGATGCCCGTGTGGAGATCGAGGGAAGCCGGGAGGTCGTGGCCCTGGCCGACAATATCAATAATATGGCCGAGACGATCAAAAATGATATCGCCCTTCTCAACCTGGTCATTGAGAACATGAGGCTGGGCTTTTTGGTTTATGACGATGAGGGCGAGATCATCCTCATCAACCGGGAAGCGAAAGAGGTCTTGGACCTCTCCTTGGGAGATCCGGTCATCCCCCATTTCCCTTTTCTTCCGGAGAACCCTTCTGAAAGCCGTCAGGGGTTTTTTGCAGGAGCGAAGATCTTCGACCGTTCCGGAGGTCCTCTTTTTGCCGATGTGGCTCTCTCCTCTTTCCGGCAGGGACAGGGGTTTTCTCATGCTCTGGCCCTTCAGGAGATCGAGGATCTCACCCATCACAACAACAGCCACCTGATCTCGTTTATGCGCACCCTGACCCTGATGCTGGCCCATGAGATCAAGAATCCGCTCAATGTCATCGGGATGATCACCCAGATGGCTGAAAAAAAATTCGGGCCCGATGCCATGTGGGATGATATCCGCAGCGAAGAACGGAATATCACGGCTGTCATCGACACCTTTTCCTCGTTCTTTGCCATCACTCCCCATCCCTTTGATATCAGGAATTTTGTGCAAAACTGGGTGGAAAAGTGGAAAAAGATCTATGCAGAAAAGGGGATCATTCTGGAAACCCGTTTTGATGATGCAGGACAAGTCAATTTTGACAGCCACCGGTTGGAGATGATCCTCAATAACCTGGTCAAAAACACACTGGAAAACGGGGATCCCGGGTGCAGGGCGGTCCTTGACCTTTCCTCCGGGGATGGTAAGATATATCTTGTCTTAACAGATAATACAGGAGGGATCCAGAAAGAGACACTTTTCAGGTTTCTGGACGGGGGGCACTCCACCAAGGATGAAACACGAGGCTGGGGGCTGGCTCTTGTCCGTCTTCTTCTGCATCTGGGGGGTGCGGACCTGGAGATCAAGGGGGGAGCAGACAAGGAAACGGAAGTGAGGTTGACCTTTGAGAAGTATGAAAGTCCTCATCGTTGAAGATGAAGCCACACAGTTGAAATACATGTCCCGGTTTGTCTCTTCCCTGGGGTATGAGGTCCTGGAAGCTGATGACGGGAAAAAGGCATTGAGCCTGCTGGAGGGTGACAGGGATGTCGATGTGGTCATCACCGATTATAAACTCAGGGAGATGAACGGGCTTCTTTTGCTTCAGCAGATCAAAAAACGACTCCTGACCTGCGATGTCATCATCGTCACCGCGTACGGGAATACAGAGGATGCGGTCCTGGCTATGAAACTCGGGGCGTTCGATTATCTGAGTAAACCCCTGAACTTCGACGAACTGGAGCTTGTCCTGAAAAGAGCGGAACATACCAGGGACCTCCAGGCGAAAGTCGAAGGATATGAGCAGAGCTCCCGGCCCCACAAGGAGATCGTCTTTCAGTCATCACTCTTTAACGATGCCCTTGAGAGGGCCGGAAAAGCGGCGGAGACCGATGTCACCGTCCTGCTCACGGGAGAGAGCGGCACAGGGAAAGAACTCGTCGCTGACTATATCCATGACCACAGCCCCCGGCGGAAGGCCCCCTTTGTCAAAGTCTTCTGTACCGCCATCCCGGAAAGCCTCATCGAATCCGAGCTTTTCGGTTATAAAAAAGGCTCTTTTACAGGAGCCGAAAGCGACCGGAAAGGGAAACTCGAGTATGCCAACAGGAGTTCCATCCTTCTGGACGAGATCTCGGAGATCCCCCTTCATATCCAGTCCAAACTTCTGCGTGTCCTCCAGGAAAAAGAGATCCAGAGGGTGGGGGAGGCCGTTCCCCGCGTCATGGACATCAAGATCATCGCCACGACAAACAAGGACCTCAGGGAGAGTGTCCGCCAGGGACTCTTCAGGGAAGACCTCTATTACAGGCTGAAGGTCTTTCCCATCCATCTTCCTCCCCTGAGAGAGAGAAAAGAGGACATCCGTCCTCTGATCAGCTATTTCCTCGACTTCTATAACAGAAAATACGGCCGGAACTTTTCTCTTGGTGAATCAGAACTGGCCAGGCTGGAAGAGTATCATTGGCCGGGAAATGTCCGTGAGCTGGAAAATCTCCTGATCAACCTTGTTGTAAGCGGTGAACGATATCTGTTGAAAAATACGCTGAATTGGAATATAATCAATAATGAGGAAAGTATAAAGACCTTACAGGACGTTGAATGTGAGCATATCAAGCGTGTTTTGAGAGTTTGCAGGGGAAATATGACAAAATCCGCCGCTTTATTGGGAATTCATCGGAATACTTTGATGAAAAAGGCAAAGGAACTGGACATTGACCTTGACTTTTACAGGCAAAACGATAAACTATTATAGAAACTAGGAGGAAACATGAAAAAATTGATTGGGTTGGATATCGGCTCATACAGCGTAAAAGCCGTGGACATCAAGGTTTCATCCAAGGATATTGAAATAAAAAATTTCGGGCATGACCTTCTTTCCCGTGAAAGTATCGTGGAAGGCGAGATCATGGACACCAATCTCATCGAAGAAGTCATCAGGACTGTCTTCACGCGCCGCAAGATCAAAAACAAAAACCTTTCCATCTCCATCTCCGGACGAAATCTTATTCTGAAATCTGTCCAGATCGATGCGGTTGGCGAAGAGAAGGTGCGCAATACCCTGGAATATGAGTTTCCTAATCATATCCCTTATGAACGTGATGATATCTACTACGATTTCTCCATCGTTTCAGAAGAGGGCGGCCGGTCGGATGTCCTCATCGC
Source organism: uncultured bacterium (assembly GCA_964574875.1). GTDB lineage: Bacteria > Macinerneyibacteriota > Macinerneyibacteria > Macinerneyibacteriales > DSCS01 > DSCS01. The sequence continues at coordinate 42,962 of CAZNOX010000006.1, forward strand.
CGCCGCAAAGAAAGAGGTGGTGAACAGCCGGGTGAACCTCCTGAAGAGCCTGGGTCTGGTCCCCCTGGCTGTGGATACAGCCGCCATGGCGATTCAGAATGCCTATGAAGCCATCCAGGGCCCCATCACCGGCACAGTCTTTATCGCCGATATCGGAGCGGAAAAGACGAGTTTCAGCATTGTGGTGAACGGTGTTCCGAAATTTGTCCGTGAGATCCCGGTGGGAGGCAACCATTACACTGATGTCATTGCCAAAGAACTGGGGGTCAACTATGAAGTGGCCGAACGCATCAAGCTGGGAGAGGAGAAGAGCGACTCGAGCCTTGAGGAGCTCTTTGACGCCACCAACCAGAATCTCAGCAACCAGATGAAGCGTTCTCTGGAATATATCAAGGGGAATGCCCCTCTGATGGTCAACAAAGGCGTTCTCACGGGAGGCGGGGCTCTCACTCCCGGATTACTCGATTTTCTCAAAGGAGAGATGGATGCGTCTGAAATCGAGCTCTTCAACCCCGTGGAGTATGTCAAAGCACCTTCGGAGCTGCTGCCAGAACTTCAGAAAGTCGGCCCGGCCCTTTCGGTCTGTATCGGCCTGGCGATGAGGAAGGTGAAATAGTATGCTGGAAATCAACCTGATTCCCAAAGAGGAACGGAAGGGGCGTCATAATATTCCCATCGGCCCCTTTTCCATCATCCTTGTGTTTGCCGGGGTCATCGTGGTCATGATCCTCCTCTATCTGAACAATATGAGGGTGATCAACAATTTAAACGGAGACCTGGCGAAAGTCGCGGCAGACAAGAAGCGTTATGTGCGGTTCGATCAGGAATACCAGGCATTGAATAATCAGTTGAAAGAGATCGATAAAAAATTCCAGATCCTGAGTAAACTGGACAAGGGGAGGACATTCGCTCCCAAGCTCATGGAAGATGTGCTCATCAGGCTGCCGGTGAACACATGGCTTCTCTCCTTCGACCTGAACCGGAACAACCTGCGGATCGAGGGATCCGGAATGAATAATTATCTCATATCGGATTTCGCCGAAAGCCTGGAGCGTTCCGAGTTTTTCCAGGCCATTGAGATCGGGGAAGTCAAGGAGAAAAAAGAGAAGATCGGGGATCAGGACACCTTAACGTCATCGTTTGAGTTAAGCTGTACCATCAAACCCGATTTCAGGTAGGGAGGGGACATGGCCGAAGGTTTTAATCTCAATGACCCGAAATATCAGAAAATACTGGTGGGGATCCTCGCCGGTGTTATCGTGATTGTCGTCTTCTATTTTTACGTGCTGAGCCCACAGCGCCAGCAGATCAGCGATCTGAAACAAAAAATCGAAAAAGAGAAGATGGAGGTCAAGCGTCTGGTGGCCCTGAGCAAGAAGATCCCTGAACTGCAGGCCGAGCTGGACGGCAAGAAAGAAGAGATCGCCCGGATATCGAAATCTCTGCCCACACGCCAGGAGATCCCTACGCTGCTCAGGCAGATCACCGATGCTTCACAGCAGGCGGGGATCACCCTGACCTATTTTAATCCCGGACGGATGGAAGCCAAGGGGGACTATCTCGAATTCAAAGTGGATATCCAGCTTGAGGGAACCTATCACAAAGTGGGGCACTTCCTCTCCCAGCTGAGCCAGCTCTCCCGGATCATCAATGTGGGGAACCTCAGTATGACCCGCCTTCCCACAGTGGATAAGAATACCATTAATGTCAAACTCGATCTCGTCGCCTATGTCTATAACCAGGCACAGGGCGAAAAATCCGGAAAAGGGAAATAAGGAGTAGCTATGAAAAGATCACTTTTATTCATCCTTGTTCTCGGACTGCTTTCGGCCTGCGGCAACGGCGGCATCGGAGGTTTTTTCAGCGGGCTCTTCTCGTCTGAGAAAGAGGCCCCGGAACGGACTCCCGCACGCATCGTCAAACCTGCCGAAGAAGGCGGGGAACAGGAAAAACAGGCGACCACTCTGGACGGAAGCGCTCAGAAAAACGGCGCTGAAAAGAAGACGCCGGATGCGCAGGGGACCGGAGACCAGAAGGCTCCTGCTCCCGCTGAAAAGACAGCGGCTGCCCAGGCTCCTCCAAAAGAACCGTCCAAGAGTGTCACAGAAAAAAAAGCTCCTGCTGAATCCCCCGTCCCTGTGAAAAAGGAAACCGAGCCGGAGAAGGAGGTCGTTGAGGTCTACAGATACAAGGACCACAGCAAGACCGATCCCTTTCTTTCACCGGGAGACCTGACCAGGGAAAAAGGGGGCAAGCTGAATGTCACACTCTCGGGATCCCGGGAGGGTGAGATCGATTTTTCAAAATTTTCATTCAAAGCCACGATCCAGTATGGTGCTGAACATGTGGCGGTTCTTGAAGATTCCGCCGGCAAGGGGATCATCCTGAGAGTGGGAGAGGTCTTCGGCGGGGCAAAAGTCATATCAATCGATAGTGAGAGACTTGTATTGAGACGGTTAACGGTTAAAAATGAAGACCAGTCCAGGGAGATTGTTCTTCAGCGGGTGAAGCCCGAAGGAGGGAACCAATGAAACGGTGGATGATTCTCTTAATACTCCTATGTGCGGGAAGTGTCCTCTACGGATCGACATTAAAACATGTCTCATATGAAAAGATCAACGGCGGCCTTGATGTCAAGCTGGAATTCGAAGGCCAGATCAAATATGAGATCTTCAAGTTGGACAAACCTCTCCGGCTGGTCATCAACCTTCCCTCCACCATGAGTGTGAAACAGGTGGGCCAGATCCCCGTGAATGTCGCCGGGATCGAAGAGGTCCGTTACTCCCAGTTCAGTAAAGATATGAGCCGTGTGGTGGTCCAGCTCAAAGAGTGGTATCCCTATTTCCCTGAAAGAAAAGACAATATGCTGATCCTCCATTTCACTGTGGCTGACCTGGCTGTCCTGGAAGATTCCGCCCCGGCTGCAGGGGCTGAGGTTTCCGCCGGCCCGGCTGAGCTGAAGACGATCGATATCATGAAGGCCGATGAAGGCCTCTCTGTCATCTTCTCCCTGGATGAAGGATTCAATTATACGGTCAAAGAGGCCTCCAAAGAGATCTCCATCGATTTTTACGGGACAGCAAACAGGATCGAAAAGGAGACCATCGAGGGAGACGGAGCCATGGTGGATAAGATCCACCTGACCCCTGTCAACGGAAAAGACCTGAACGTCACGGTCTCGCTTAAAGACGAGTTCCCTTACGACCTAGACAAGCAGAGGGATAAACTCATTCTGAAACTCAAAAAAGTCAGCGGGATCAAACGTCTGGAGATCGCTGACATTGAAAGCCAGATCAAAAACGACAAAGTCTATATCACATTTAAGAACCAGGGGTGGGTGCGCTATTCTGAAGAGCAGCTGCCCAGGGAAGAGAAGATCCGCCTGATCTTCGAGAATGCCTATGCTGCCGAAAAACTGTCCGCGATCCCCATCCGAAAAGGGGCCGTGGTGGAAGTCTCAAGCAAGACTGTCGGGAACAACGTCATCTCGGATGTCCTCCTGAATGACAATATCTCCTATCGTATTTACCGGGACGGCAATGATGTGGTCATGGAAGTGGAATCCCTGGTCAAGGAGCCGGCCCTGGCTGAAAGCAGTAATCTCAAACGGAATGAAGGTGTCATCAAGGAGATCTCTGTCCATAAAGGAGACATCACCCTGCTTCTCACAGCTCTCGCCCAGGAGACCGGATATAATATCGTCATGTCAAAAAGCGTCCAGGGTGAAGTGACCATCGACCTTCACAATGTTCCCTGGGAAGAGGCGTTGAGCACCATCCTGCAGAGCAACGGCTACACCTACCGGATCAAGGGGAACATCATCCGTGTGGCGACTCCCAATGAGTTTAAACAGGAGATCGAGGCGGAAAAGAAGAAAAACGAACTCCAGGATATGGGGCCTGTTGAGACAAGGATCATTCCCATCTCCTACTCCTCAGCCGATGATATTGTGAAGATCATTAAAGGCGTCCTCACTTCAGCAGGGACCACCATGGTGGATACCCGGACCAATACACTGATCATCAGTGATGTCAAACCGCGTCTGGACGAAGCGCTGGAACTCATCAGACATCTGGATAAACCCACAGCGCAGGTCATGATCGAATCGAAATTCATCAGGGTGAGCAGCGAAGTCATGGACGAGTTGGGGATCAACTGGCAGCTGGCGAACAACAGCACATTCTATTCCAGCGATTCTCAGTTCTCCGGAGCTGTCACCACCGGCGGCGGCACCAGCATCACCGTTCAGGGAGGGACCAACACAGGACAGATCGTCACCTCTCTTTTGGATACCTTCGACCTCAACATGAAACTCAACATGATGGTCTCAGAGAACAAGGCTGAAGTCCTGGCCAGCCCCAAGATCACCGTCCTCAACAACGAAACGGCCAGCTTTATCTCCGGGAAAAAAGTCCCGATCAATATGACCGATGAAAGCGGGAACACGGTGAGCCAGCTTCAGGAGATCGGGATCAAGCTGGATGTGAAACCCACGATCAATGCAGCCAATGAAGTCCTCATCGAAGTCAAACCGGAAGTGAGTGACCTTGTCCCGCCGGCTGACGGAGCTGACCTGATCATCTCCACAAACTCCGCACAGACCAAACTCCTCGTGGGAGACGGAAAGACAGCCGTCATCGGAGGCCTTGTCAGGAGGGATACGTCAGACGCCACCAGCGGCGTTCCTATTTTGAAAGATATCCCCATCTTAGGGCTTCTCTTTAAAAACCGCGTCAAAAGGAACACATCCGAAGAGATTCTCATCTTTGTGACACCTCACATCATCCTGCCTTCGGAATTCTGATTGTGAATATCACCGGAGAAGGGGCGCACAGAGCTGCGCCCCTTTTTTAAACAATGAACGAGATCTCCCGGATCATCAAACTGCTTTATCTCTCTCTTCTTATGGGGATCCCTTTTGTGACAGGGTCGGTTTATGTCCAGCCGTTTATGGCGGCTCCGGCTCTTCTCCTTCTCGCTGCCGGGCTGGTCATCAGATTTGTGAGAAGAGAACCCGCTCCTCCTCTGGCGGGTGTGATCCTCTTCCTCTTCTGGTGTGCGGCTCTTCTTTCCCCGCAGAAGGCTCTTTCGCTTGAGACCCTGTCCGCACTCATGATCTCCATGGGGGCCCTTTTTCTCTTTGAGAAGAGGGATGAGAAAATCCTGACTCCGTTTTTAGTGGGCTATTCCTTTCTCATGGGGCTTTATGTGGGGTTTCAATTTCTCTTCATCTATCCCCGGCTTTTATCTGAAGTGAGCGATCCCGCCCAGCTTGCCATCCTTTCCGGAGAACGTTTTTTCGGGACCTTTGCCTTACCTAATATCTACTCCTTTTTCCTCCTGGCGGTGATCATTCTCTCTCTTCAGAAGGCGGCCCATCGAGGAGGAAGGATCTATCTTGTCTCTGTGGCTTTCAATGTTGTCATGCTTCTCCTGACCCGTTCTTTCATCGCTACGCTGATCCTCTTCGGAACGGCGGTCCTCTTTGCTTTTCAAAAAGGAAAAAAGCCAGGCTGGATCCTTACGGGAGCTGCTCTTCCCGCAGGAGCCCTCTTTATCCTGCTGCGGGGATGGGAGAGCCTGGGGCATTCTCTCTTTTTCCGTCTTTCCAACTATATCTCCGCTGTGAGGATCTTCAGGGATTATCCGCTCACCGGAGTGGGGCTGAACCATTATGACCTCTTCTACCCTCTCTACAGGGTTCCCGGGGCCAACTATGTCCATAATGCTCACAGTCTGCCCCTGCAGCTCATGGCCGATCTCGGAGGGGCGGGGATCCTTATTTTCTTTCTGCTCACAGCTCTCCTTTGGAAAACACGAAAAACAACTCTCTTTCCTCTCCTGGCTGCACTCATGCTCCATTTTTCCCTTGACCTGACCTTTTACATTCCGTCAGTCGCCGTCCTTTTCTGGGCATGGGCCGGGATCGCTCTGGATGAGAACGGGGAGAAAAGAGAACAGGAACCGTTATTGAAAAGAATCAGCCAGCCCCTGCTCCTGGGTCTTGTCCTGACAACAGTGGCTGTATCACTGATTCATCCCCCGCTTCATCCTTTTGAACGGATCAGCAGGGAACTCAGGGAGGATATCAAACAGAAAAAGCTCTACTCCCATTTTATTCAGATGAGCAGGCTGAACCGTTGGGCTGATCCCGAAGAAAACCCCGAAGTGAGGTCACAGTATGACGCTTATAAAGAGATATGGCAGAAGTGACATCATCATCCCGGCCCTGATCGGGATCTCCTCCTTTCTCAACGGGGGAGAGCATTTTGCTGTGAAGTATCTGCTTCCCGTTGTCGCAGCGCTCTTTTGTCTCTTCGAAAAAGAGAGACGGGCTGATGTCCCCAGGATGATCGTCATGGGAGCCGCGCTACTCTTTTTTGCGAGGACTCTTGCAGGGGGGGACCTGAATACAGACACACTCTACTTTCTCATTTTTACGGCTCTTCTTCTCTATATCACCACCCTGACTCCGGAGAAAAAGCTGATCGTCAACGGAGTGATCCTCACCGCCTCGGTTCATGCGATGGTGATCATCTTTTCATTCGGGATCACCGGTGATTTCCGCCAGGCGTCCACTTTTGTCAATGCCAACTGGGCGGCTGTCTGGCTTGTCGCCGGGCTCTATTTTCTTCTTGTTCACTGGAGCGGGAAACCTCCGGTGATCCGGGGGGGAGCAGGGCTTCTTCTCCTGGCGGGGATCATCATCACCCTTTCCCGGACCGGATTTCTCCTCCTTTTTCTTCTGGCCTTCCTTCTGGCCAGGAGGGCAGGACGAAAAGCCCGTTTTTTGATTGCTGCTCTTCTGCTTGCAGCTCTTCTTTTTTTATCGGTGAGGGTCCTCAGAGACCTGAAAGACCCTCTGGCCTTTTCCCGGGGGAGGATCTATACTGCTGCTGCTGAGATGTTCAGTGAGAAACCGTTGTTCGGTTACGGGATCGCCGTGGTTGACGACAGGCTCCCCGGTTTTTCCCTGGGCGAGGAACGGGTTTACTCCAATTATTCAGTCTCCCCGAAGATGGCTCACTCCATCTATCTGGAAAGCCTGCTCTCATTCGGGATCATCGGGACTCTTTTGCTGGGAGCGGGGATCATCCCCATGTTGAAAAAATCAGCCTTACAGGCCCCGTTTATGCTCCTTCTTCTGGCAGGCTTATTTAACAATATCGAAAAATCATTCTCTCTCCTTCTTCTGGGAGCTCTTTTTCTCGCTGTGAGGAAAAAGGAGAGCAATGAGACCCGGCACGAGGTCTCTTTTACAGGAAAACGAGCCCTGATCCCGGTCTTTGCCGTAACCTATCTTCTGATCCTTTCCGTTACAGCTCATTTTTTCTTTCTCAGAGGGGACCGGGCCATGAAGGAGAACCGAACCTTTGACTCCTTCCGCTCTTTCTACAGAGCCTACAGGATCCTGCCCCTGGATCCCTATTATGCCGAATGGGCTGTCCGCTCCCTCCTGGCTACGGATAAGGTCCAGTGGGACGTCAAGCTCTCTCTTTGCGAAGAGATCCTCACACAAGCGGTATCACGAAACAACTCCTCTCCCGGGCTTGTTTACCTGAAAGGGGTCTATTATAATGCGATCCTCCGGTCAGACCATTTTCAGGCCTTCAAGCCTGAAGTCCTGAAGAGGGCGCTGGATGATGTGGGAAAAGCGATCTCTTTGAACCCTAAAAAAGCGGATTACTATTACCTGGACATGGTTCTCTGGTCCTATACCGGCCATGAGGCGGCGATGAAAGAGGCCTTTGAAAAACTCACAGCCCTGGAGCCCTATTATCTGAATGCCTATCTCCTCATGATGGAGAAGACCACAGATGAAACATTGAAACGAGTGTGTGCCGAAAAAGCCGGTGAGATCCGGTCTTTAAAGCCTGTTCAGGCGCTGAACTCCTATGAAAGAGAGATCATGGGACGAGGGCAGCCCTAGCGGTATTTTTCCTCCAGAATATCACAGACACATTCTCCCCGGCTCAGATCGGCTGTCAACCGCTCGAGATCGGCCTGTGCTGAAGTGGGGATCCAGAGAAAGAGTGTCACTGTTCCCTCGAAAAGACGCTGTTCCACGTCCCAGCCTTTTTGGGAGAGATAGCGTTCCAGGGGATCCAGAGCCGTGTAGGGCAGGCTGATCCGGTAATAGGACATGGCCGTCAGATGATGGATCCCTCCCGCGTCGAGAGCCCGGGCCGCTGCATCGGTATAGGCACGGACAAGCCCTCCGGCTCCCAGTTTGACACCCCCGAAATAACGGGTCACGACAACACATGTATTGGTAAGGTTCTTTTTTTTGATCACATCGAGTATGGGAAGGCCGGCTGTTCCGCGAGGTTCTCCGTCATCGTGATAGCGGGCCTGTTCACCTGATAATCCCAGGATATATCCCCAGCAGTGATGGGAGGCGCCCGGCTCTCTTTTCTTCACCTCGTCCAGAAGGGAGAGGACGGATTCCTCGGACATGCAGGGGAACGCTTCTCCGATAAAACGGGATTTTTTGATGATGATCTCCACACGGGATGCCCTGGACAGGGTCTCTCTCTCCATGACGTTTATCATAGGCGCTGGGGCCATGATGTCAAGATGCCTTTTCCCTGTTGAGATTGAAGGGGGTTATGCTATGATAGGGGAAAAGGAGGGGTGCGTGTATCTTGTCACCGGAGGCTGCGGGTTTATCGGGTCCCATATTGCAGAAGCCCTTGTTCAAAAAGGCGAGAAGGTGAGGATCCTGGACAATCTTTCCACAGGGCGGGAAGAGAACATCGCCTCTTTCCGCAAGGATGCGGATCTTGTTGTGGGGGATATCCGGGATGACGTTCTCATGGATCAGGTGATGGACGGCGTCCGGGGGGTCTTTCATGAAGCAGCACTGGTCTCTGTGGGGCTTTCGGTGGAATCACCCCGGCTGAATCACGACATCAATGTCCTCGGAACCTTTAATGTCCTGGAAGCGGCCCGAAAAAACGGGATCAGGAGAGTCGTCTGCGCTTCCTCGGCTGCTGTTTACGGCGATGACCCCAGGCTTCCCAAACAGGAATCCCATGAGCCGGCACCGGCCTCTCCCTACGGAGCTTCAAAAGCGATCAATGAGGTCTATGCTTCACTCTATACGACTCTCTACGGGGTGGAGACCGTCTCTTTACGCTATTTCAACGTCTATGGAGAGCGGCAGGATCCGGCTTCTCCCTATTCCGGAGTCCTCTCCCTCTTTAAAAAAGCATTTGAAGCTGAGGAGCCGTCTCTCACGCTGTACGGCGACGGAAAACAGACACGGGATTTTGTCTATGTCCGGGATGTCGCAGCAGCGAACATCCTGGTCATGGAGTCATCCTCTTTTCCCGGGGGAGTCTTTAACGTGGGAACCGGAAGAAGCGTTTCTCTTCTGGAGGTCATCGGGATCATGGAGAACCTCACAGGGAAAAAAAGCCATCTTGCTTATCAGGACAAAAGGCCCGGGGATATCCGGTATTCAGAAGCTGATATCAGTGCACTCAGAGGGATAGGCTTCCGGCCTGTTTATCATCTGGAAGAGGGCCTGAAGTCTTACCTTTTCAAGGAGGAGTCACATGAATGATATGATCATGCAAAGGATCAGAGAATCCATGGATGTCAAAAAGAAGATGATGGACCCGTCATTTACCGCTGTGGTCGAGGAGGCTGCGCAGATGATCCTCCGGACCTACCGGAACGGGAAGAGAGTCCTGCTGGCCGGAAACGGGGGAAGCGCCGCTGATGCACAGCATCTGGCCGCTGAACTTGTCTCACGCTTTTTCAAAGAACGGAAAGGCCTCTCCGCTGAAGCGCTCACTGTCAACACATCGGTGATGACCGCTATCGGTAATGATTATGATTTTGACCGGATCTTTTCCAGGCAGATCGAGGCTTCGGGTTCACCAGGGGACCTTTTCATCGCCATCTCCACCAGCGGAAACTCGTCCAATATCATCGAAGCCATCAGGACAGCCGGAGAACAGGGGCTGACTGTCCTGGGGATGGCCGGAAGAGACGGGGGCAGGATGAGAGATCTCTGCGATACCCTTATTATCATTCCCTCGGATGTCACGCCCCGGATCCAGGAAGGGCATATCCTCTGCGGCCATATCCTGTGTGAGATCGTCGAGGCCCGGCTGTCTGAGGAAGGGCTGATTTAAAGGCATATCCGGATTTTATGCAGGGGGAATCCGTATTGATACCCACCTTATCCCATGGTAGGATGAAGATATGAAAAAGACCCCTTATGACCTGATGATCCTCTCGGGCCCCACAGGAGTGGGGAAAACAGAACTCTGCGAGATCCTGGCTGAACAGTGGAACGCCGAGATCATCTCAGCCGATTCACAGGCTGTCTACCGGGGGTTGGATATCGGGACAGCCAAACCGGCAGACAGTCCGGTCCCGTATCACTGTCTGGACATCGTCTCTCCGCGTGAACAGTTTCATGTGGGAGGATTTGTCCAATGCGCTGATGACGCTTTCCGGGATATCAGGGGGAGGGGCAAAAATGTGATCATGTCCGGCGGGACTCCCATGTATATCCATCGGTTTCTGTACGGACTGAGTCCTCTGCCGGGAAGGAACCGGGCTGTCCGAGCGACACTCGCCGGCCTCATGGAGAAAGAGGGGGTCGGATCCCTGTTCAAACGCCTGGAAAAAGAGGATCCGCAGTCAGCCGCGCGGATCCATCCCCGGGACCATACCAGGATCATCAGGGCCCTCGAAGTCCTGGAAATGACAGGCCGGCCCATGTCCTCCTGGAGAGAAGAGGAGAAGGTCCCGCGGTACCGTGCTTTTTATACGGTTCTGAACCGGCCGCGCCCTGCGCTCTACGAACGTATCGACCGGAGAGTGGACAGGATGATTCAAAACGGCTGGGTTCAGGAAGTTTTGAATTTACGACAAGCAGGCCTGCCCGATGACGCTCCAGGTTTTCGCGCTGTGGGATACAGGGAGATCCTGGCGTATCTTGACGGAAAAATCACACTGGACCAGGCTGCACAAGAGATCAAAAAGAAAAGCCGTCATTATGCACGGCGGCAGCTGATCTGGTTCAGGAAAGAGGAGAAGGCCTATTGGATCGAACGGGAGGGTGAGACTGACCAAACCGTCGCCGAAACTGTCATGAGAAAAATGAAAAAGGAGGAGATCGATGATTGTCAAAGAGAGCCGTCTTGAACAGATGACGATGATTTCTAAGGGGAAAGTCCGGGATATTTACGATCTTGATGATCAGCTGCTTATCGTGACCACAGACAGGATGTCTGCATTCGACCGGATCCTCCATGAACCCATTCCCTACAAAGGCATGGTATTGAACAATCTCTCCCTCTTCTGGTTTGACCTCATGAAAGATATCATTCCCAATCATGTGGCCGAGACTGATATCGAGGCCTATCCCCCCCAAGCGAGATCTCAGAAGGATACCCTTTTCGGGAGAAGCATGGTGGTCCACAGGGCCCGGCCTCTCAAGGTGGAGTGTATCGTCAGGGGGTACATCACCGGTTCCGGGTGGAAAAGCTACCGGGAGAAGGGCGAGATCTGCGGGCTTCGCCTTCCGCCTGGGTTGCAGGAGAGCCAGAAGCTCGAAGAACCCCTCTTTACGCCCACAACAAAAGCAGATGAGGGCCATGATGAGAATATCACTTTTGAAGAGATGAAGCAGATGGTCGGGGACTCTCTGGCTGAAGAGCTGAAAGAGAAATCCCTGGCGATCTATCTGCGTGCCCGGGAGTATGCTGCCCAAAGAGGCATTATCATCGCCGATACCAAGATGGAGTTCGGGATCTACAAGGGGAAGCTCATTATTATCGATGAACTTCTCACGCCTGATTCATCCCGTTTCTGGCCGGCCCGGCTCTACGAGGTGGGACGGTCTCAGGAAAGTTTTGACAAGCAGTATCTGAGAGACTGGCTCACCGGGACAGGCTGGGATAAGGATTCCGATCCCCCCCGGCTTCCCGAAGAGGTCATTGTGAAGACCAGGGATAAATACCTGGAAGCCTACAGGCTTCTCACCGGGAAAGACCTTTTGAAGGACCTGGGGATCGAGTAACCTGAGGGGAGGGGTTCCTCCCCGATTTTCCTTGTCTTTTCTTTACACGCCTGTTATACTATTAAACCATGAAAGAGATTTTCACCCTTTTGATTGTCTTCTCATTGATCACTGGATGTGTGTCGACTCCCGGAATCAGGGATTATAATGACTATGCTTTTGACCTGGTGAAGAGTGAGCTTTATGACGAAGCTCTCTTCTACCTTCTGAAAGCGGACTCCCTGGCTCCTGACTACAGGATAAAGAATAATATCGCTCTCTGTTATGAAGCTCTGGGGAACCGGGATAAAGCCCGGGAATACTACCAGGAGGCCCTCAAACTGCGGGAGACAAAACCCCTGAAGGATAATTATGCGGATTTCAGGAAAGATCAGCTTTAGTATCCTTCTTCTCTTCTCCCTGTCTGCATGTCTTCTGACAAGGGATGAAAATATCCGTCTTCGAGCCCGGAGAGAACCCTTGGCCGATCTCTCAAACAAAACACTCCTGGTTCTGCCGTCGGTGGTCCACAGCCCGGATTTCCAGCTGAACCGGGACCTGACCCAATATCTGAACACACTTCTCTCTGAGAATGATTACGGGGCAGCGGTGATCACCCCTGCGGGAGTGGCTGAATCAACCGCCAGGGAGACAGCCCGCCTCTTCCTCGAGGGCAAGGCCCCTGATGTGGATCTTCTTCACAACGCATTGGCTGACTTCATCCTGTCTGTCCAGCTGGATCTTCTCTATGAATACTATTCCACTTATTCGGGGGATGACGGGTTGAATCCGGCCTATTCAGTGGAGCGTGGGGGAGCCCCAGGCCTGTATGAGACTCCCACAGAGTGGAAAAACCGTTCGTTTGACGACCTCAGCTTTCAGCTCAAGGCCCATTTTGTCCTCTATGACACCCGTGAAAAAAAGCAGATCATCGATAAAACGGAGAACTATGAGATCATCCTGGAGGATTACAGGATGAAAAATGTCTCTTCCGAGGGAGAGCGTGCCTTTCTCACCATGATCCAGCAGGCCTCTTCCGATTTTCTCTCCTGGTGCCGTGAACGGGATGTGGTGCTGGAAAGGATCTATCTCAAATGAAAAAGACCCTTGTCTTCTGCTGTCTTCTCCTGACTCTCCTTGCTCATGTGTCGGGCCAGTTCGGGCGCAATAAGATCCGGGACAGGGAGTTTCACTGGATGACCTGGGAAACACCTCATTTCGTCATCCATTATTATGATGATACAGCGATGCTGGTGAAAGAAGTGGAAAAGATCCTTGAAGAGACCCATGACGATTACAGGAACCGGATGGGGATCACCCTGAAAAAGAAGATCCCGGTCGTCATCTACTATAATTCCAAGGATTTTTCCCAGACCAATATTACCGATTCCGATCTCAGCGAAGGAGTGGGAGGGTTCACAGAGCTTTCCAAGAGACGGCTGGTCCTTCCTTATAACGGTGATATCTATGACTTCAAAAGGGTTCTGCAGCATGAGCTCGTCCATGTCTTTCAGTATGAATATATCGTTCCGTCTGATATGCCTCTCTCAGCACTCTACAACTCTCTGACCTTCCCCCCGCTATGGGTGATGGAGGGAATGGCGGAGTATTTCAGTGAAGACTGGCAGCCCATGGGGCAGATGATGCTCCGGGAGAACATTCTTTCAGGAGATATTCCTGATATCCCTCTTTTGGGAGACGACCTTTTCAATTACTATGGCTATTATGCTTATAAGCTGGCTCAGTCTTTCACAGAATTTCTCTGCAGCCGTTACGGAGAGGAGAAGTTCATCCGCTATTTCAAAAATCTTTCCAAAAAGATCACGGCGCGGCCGGAGGAGGAGTTCGAAGAGGTCTACGGAGTCAAGATGAAAAGAGCTGTTGAACTGTGGCATCACGACCTCAAACAGTTCTACTGGCAGGACGGGCTGGAGAAGAGTGATCCCTACAGTGTCTTTCATATGACAGACTTTAAGAAGGCTCTGTCGGGGGAGAATGAGAATCTTCTCCTCTACGCTCCGAAACTCTCCCCTGCAGGTGATGTCATCGCCGTCTATTCCAATCTCCGGGATGAGGGAGACATCATTCTCATGGGAGCCCGGAACGGACGTTTTATCAAAAACATCACCGCGGGATATGCCGACCATCTCTACGATTATCTCCAGATCCAGCCGGGAAATCTTATCTGGTCGGGTGACGGAGACCTGGTCTACTTTGTGGCACGCCGGGTGAATACGGATGTGGTGATCTGCAAAAATATCATCACAGGGGACGCCCGGGTGATCTCCATTCCTGAGATCTCCGTCATCAGGGGCCTGAGTCTGACTCCGGATACCGGAACCCTTCTTCTTCTGGGACAGAAAAAGAACGATAATGTCCTTGTCTCCTATGAGCCCCGGACCGGAGAGTCCGGGGTTGTGGCCTCTTCTTTCTATCTCTGGAAAAGTCCTGCAGCACTGGGAGGAGGGAAGGTCGCTCTTGTCCAGCGTGATGCTTACGGAGATGCCGTTATCGTGCTTGATACCGGGACAGGGGGGAGACAGACGATTTACCAGACCCAAAACATCAACACGATGACCGCTTCGGGAGGATCCCTCTATTTTGACAGAAATTTCGCCCATGCTCTTTACATCTGCAGACTGGACCCCGACACGGGGAAGGTCTATCAGCTCATGGAGACCATCAACTCCACCATCAATCCTGACCTCTCCGGAGAAAAGATCATCTTCAATATCTACAGGGAGAACCGCTATCTTCTGGCCGCGGCTTCCCTGGGAGACTTGGAAGAGACTCTTCTCGTGGAAGAGTCCATTCCGTCCCGCTTTGAACCGGTCCATATCTCACAGGAGGATGTCAAAGAGGTGGAAAAGGGGGCCAGGCCCTATCGTGTCAAGTTGAGAGCGGACTACCTGGCCGGCCAGATGGAATACAACAGCAGCGGCTATTTCAGGTCTTATGCCACAGTCATGGGTATGGATATCATGGGAGACTACCGTTTTCAGATCAACCTGGATATGACGTCAGTCAACAGTTTTGACGATATCAACGGGCAGCTGGCCTTTAACTACCTGAAAAAAAGGTACACCCTGGGAGCTTTTGTCTACACATGGAAAGACTACTATTTCAGTGATGTCTCTGTGTTCTATGACTACAGCGAACAGTACACCGGAGGAGCTGTCAGCCTCACCTACCCCTTGTCCGAAAAAGACCGTATTGAGGGGGCAGCCCATATCTATCAGAAAAAGGTGGAATTCCTCCATCTTCCTGTGAGCAGCGAGGCCATGGCCTATACCACGCAACTCGCGTTTGTGCGGGATTCCTCCCGCTGGTGGGGGTATTACCATCCCTTGTCGGGATATCGTTTCCGTCTCTCTTATGAGCAGAGTTACCCCCTGGGGACAAGCATGCAGTACGGATTGGGAATGGCGGATCTCAGAGCTTACCTGAAGATCTCCCGGCGGATGTCCCTGGCTCAGCGTCTTGTCTACGGGGAATCATGGGGGAGAGATGCGCTTCTGTTCAAGATGGGAGGTATCAATACCGTGCGGGGATATGACTATCAGGATCTTCAGGGAGAGACCGTGCTGCTCTATAATGCAGAGTTCCGGTTCCCTCTGGTGGATTATCTTCTGCTGGCTCTTCCCGGGTTCGGGTTTCCCAATATCCGCGGACTCCTCTTTTACGATATGGCTTATGTGGGGCCCCGGAACGGCGAGATCAAACTCTTTGACAATGACAAACAACGGCTCGCGTACGGGCCCGATGTCTACGGGAGCTACGGATTGGGATTGAGATACTATCTTCCGGGGCTCTTTAACCTGAAATTTGACTGGGCCTGGAAAACGGATTTAGCCCATACCCTGAGTGATCAGGCTGTTTTTCACTTCGGGATATCGTCGGACTTTTAAATCGGAGAAAGAGGGAATATGAAGATGTTGTGGAGAGGAGTTGTCTGTGCCCTGTTGATCAGTGTCTCTGCCTGTGTATCACAGCCGGAGGTCCGCCGGGAGATCACCGGCGAGGACGGACGCGATTATATTGCTTTTATCCGGGAAAAAGAGACCACCCATGATCTTGCACGGATGGAAGAGATGGTGCAGGCCCTTCTGAAAAAGTATCCGGACAGCCCGCAGCTGGTGAACGATCTTCTTGCCATACAGATCGAAAAAGAGCAGTATGAGACAGCCCTGAAAACGGTATCCCGGCTGCTGAAGATCACTCCTGACGATACCCACACTCTCTATATCAAAGCGTCACTTCTGGAACTCACAGGCCGTTCGCCCCTGGGTGTCTATGAAAAGCTGCATAAACTGGATCCCGGAAATGAGTATTTCCTGTTGAAGCTGGAAGAACTCTACAGTGAGAAGGGGAAGACGGAGAAGGTCCTGGAGATCACACAGAAGCTCATGGCTGATTTCCCCCGTAAAGAGGCCTATTTTTCCAAAGCCCTCTTTCTTCTCTACAAGGAGAAAGCCTGGGAGGAGATGCTGAACCTGGAATCTCTCTACCCGGGAGATAAAGCCGCTTTCCACGACCGTATCATCGAATTGTTCGCCATGGGGAAAGATGTCAAAAACCTTTATCAATTTATCAGGGCTGTCTCCCCCAGGATGGAGAAGACGGAGAAGGCGCGTTTTTATTTTGCCCTTTTCTATCTTACGCCTGAAAGTGAACACCTTGAAACGGAGGATGACCCCATGACCGGCCCTGAGGAAGAGGAGTTTTCCTTTTACTTAGGAGCTTATCTCATGGAAAACAGCAACCCGGATGATGACAGGAATGCGGAGCCTCTCTTTCAACGGGTTTCTTCCCGGAGTCCCTATTATGACGATGCTCTTGTCTATCTCATGAAAAGTGCTCTCATCAAGAGTGACGTGCAGGCCGTCAGAGCGATCTACAATCAGCTGAAAGGAAAAAGAGGAGACGGATCCATAGAACTCTCTCTCCTCTACTATGCCCTCACTGAAAAAAGCAGCTTTGCAGACGATCTCTATGACATCCTTGATTTTTCTCAGACAGAACCGCGCCTTCTGGCTGGTTTTATCGATCTTTTGATTCAAAAAGGGCTCTTTGAAGAGGCCCGGATTTATGGCCAGGCCGTGGAATCCTCATTCACAACAGAGGAGGGGCTTTACCAGTACCACTTCGCCATGATGAGACTCTTTGCACGGACAGAAGATGTGGATGAGATGAGAACCCATTTTCAGAAGGCACGATCACGGGAAGAGACCCCTGACCTTTTCAACTATTATGCCTTTTCGCTTCTTGTCATCGACCCCTCGTTGGGTGAAGAAGCATTGCCTTTGCTGGAAAAAGCTCATGCCATGGATCCCGGTAGTCCGGCTATTATGGACTCTTTAGGGTGGGCCCGCTTCCTGTCCGGAGATGCTGATGAGGGAGAGGCCCTCATCGATCGTGCGCTGGAGGCTTTGCCCGGCGATACGGAGATCCTTTTTCATAAAGCCATGATCCTGAAACAGAAGGGACACTACCGGGAGGCTCTGGATATTTTACAAGAGGTGAAATCAAACAACGGCGGTGATGTGATCTATTATGAAGACCTTGACAGCGAGATTGATCTTTTACGCTCTCTTATTAAGCCTGAGCATTAATCTGTCCGCTTGTTCTGCAGCACAGCGGAAAAACGGACAGGCCTCTGTGAGAGGCGGGCGGATCTATATCGAAGACAGCGAAGGAAAACATCGGTTCAATTTCCGGCTGAAATATGATCCCCGTTCTCTTGAGATGATCCTGGCCTCACCATGGGGAGAAAACGTCGCCTATATCTCCTATGAAGACGGAGAACTTGTGGTTAAAGATGCCGACGGGCGTCCCTGGGACGGTTCAGCCTACCTTCCCCTTTTTCAAGAGATGTTCCACCTTCTGAACACTTCAATCCCACCGGAAGAGAAGCTCTCACGGGGCAGTGTCATGATAGAGTTTGACAAGAGAGATGACAGGGGATTCCCCCGGCAGTGGATCATCCGGGAGGGCACTCTTCGGATCAAAGTGGTGTTCTTATGAAGATCCGGTCCATGGCTCCGGCCAAAGTCAACCTCTTTTTAGAGGTCCTGGGGAAGAGAGACGACGGGTATCACGATATTTGCGGAGTCTTTCAGACCATCCCCGTCGCTGATGAGGTCACTCTTGTCACTCATCCCCGGAAAAAGGGTGTCCGCGTGACCATGAGGGGAATGGATGTCCCTGAGGATGAGAATACGGCAACGAAGTCCGCCCTGGCTTTTCTGGAGTATTATGACATCAGGGAGGGAATCGAGATCCATATTGAAAAGCATATCCCTCCCGGAGGCGGGCTGGGAGGAAGCAGCGCTGATGCCGCTGCTGTTGTGAACAGTCTGGGGCTTCTTTATAAGATTCCTCTTGAAAAAGATTTTATTGAAAAATTGGCGTTTGTTGGTGCCGATATTCCCTTTATGCTCACGGGGGGAACCGCACTTGTCGAAGGGATGGGTGAAAGAGTGACACCGCTCTTTTCACACCTTGATCTTCCCTTTGTCATCGGTTATCCGGGGATCAAAGTGGATAGCGGCTGGGCGTATGGAGCGACAAGTTTTCTGTTGACAGAAAACCCTAAAACCTGTACCATACTGCTGCGTTGCCTGAAGGATAAGAGATGGGATGCTTTGAATGACGCTCTTTTTAACCGCTTCGAGCAGGCCGTTTTTGAGGCTCATCCTCAAATTTCACGCTTGAAGTCGGAATTCCTCGAAAATGGCGCCAGAGCAGCATTGATGAGCGGCAGCGGATCCTGTGTCTTTGGTATATTCGACACAGAAGAGAGAGCCCGGGCAGCTGTACAGACTATGCAGGGACAATGGGACTGGATCAGACTTGTTGCAGCGAGCAAGTGAAAGGGTGGTGAAGATGCAAGTTACTGACGTGAAAATCTATCTGAGGGAAAACGACAAGCTCAAGGCATTTGCGACCATTACTCTTGATGATTGTTTTGTCATCCGGGGTCTCAAGATCATTGAAGGAAACAAGGGACGATTTGTTGCCATGCCCAGCATGAGGAAAAAGGACGGGACATTTCAGGACATCGCTCATCCCATCAATAATGAGACGCGGATGATGATCGAAGAGATGGTCTTCAACGCCTATGAAGAAGCCCTGGCCTCCGGAGAGCACACAACGGAAGAGACCGACGAAGCCCACGAAGAGATGGAATAGACTGATTTCCATAAATTGGGCTGTAGCCAAGCGGTAAGGCACGGGACTTTGACTCCCGCATGCGGTGGTTCGAATCCACCCAGCCCAGTTTTGCCTGCAGAGCAGGCATTTTTTTTTATGGAGAAGATGAGATGCTAAGTATTGTGCTGGCAGCAGGAAAAGGGACACGGATGAAGTCTGACCACCCCAAAGTGGTCTTTCCCGTCTGCGGACGTCCCATGATCCTCCGCTGTATTGAAAATCTGAAAAAGATGAAGATCACCCATCTGGCTGTGGTGATCGGGCATGGAGCCGGGGAGGTCAGAACAGCTCTGGAAGCGCACGGCGATATCACCTATTTTACTCAAAAGGAGCAGATGGGGACAGGACATGCTGTTCAGCAAGTGGACCTGGACCGTTTCGATGACGAGTATGTGGTTATCATCCCTGGTGATGTCCCTCTTCTTGACCCTGAAAAAGTCGAAGCTATTTTTACTGAAGCGGTCAACAGCCGCCTGGATGCCCTTGTCCTGACAACACAGCTTCATAATCCCCGCGGGTATGGGCGAATCCTCACCAGGGGAGAGCATTTTCACCGGATCGTCGAAGAGAAAGACGCGTCCCCTGAGCAGAAAGCCGTCAACCGGATCAACACAGGGGTCTATCTCATCCGGAAGCAGCTGCTCCGGGATTATCTTCCCAGACTGTCTTCAGACAACAATCAGAAAGAATATTATCTCACGGATATCTTCCATGACCTGGCTCAAGAGGGATTCCATATTGAGATCAGGGATTATTTCCCTGCAGAAGAGTGCATGGGGGTCAATTCACGCGTTCAGCTTCAGGAGGCTAACCGGATCTATCAAAAACGGATCCTGGAGAAGCTCATGGAAAACGGAGTCACCGTCAACCATCCTGAAAGTGTCGTCCTGGAAGGGGACCTGGACTGTGAGCCGGACTGTACGATTTTAGGCCCGGTTGTCTTCAAGGGAGA
Organism: uncultured bacterium; assembly: GCA_964574875.1. Taxonomy (GTDB): domain Bacteria; phylum Macinerneyibacteriota; class Macinerneyibacteria; order Macinerneyibacteriales; family DSCS01; genus DSCS01. The sequence continues at coordinate 63,148 of CAZNOX010000006.1, forward strand.
GGTCACATTGAAAAAGGGGGCTTGTGCCGGGCCCTTTGCTTATTTTGAAGATTGCACACTGAGCCCCGGAGAAGAAGGGGCTTTCATGAAAAGGATTAAAAACAACGTTATTCCAATGTCTTGACAAGGAGGAAAAGGGCATGAAAAGATTAGAATTAAAAGTCAACGCGAGAACAGAGAAGGGAAAAGGGCCCAACCGCAGGCTGCGTTCCCAGGGAGAGATCCCGGCTGTCCTCTACGGGGGCAAGGAAGAGAAGATGTTTACGGTTAATTTCAGGGATTTTACCAAGCTTTTGAATAATCCCGACGGAACCAACATCATTATCGATCTCAAAGACAAGTCATTCAAGGGGATGGCTGTCATCAAAGAGATCCAAAGGGATCCTGTAAAAAGTGAACCTCTCCATGTGGATTTCTATGAGATCGCCATGGACAGACCTCTGCGTATTCCTGTTGCCGTTCATTTGACCGGAACAGCCCATGGGGTCCGTGAAGGGGGCATCCTGGAACAGAATCTTTGGGAGATCGAGATCGAAGCGCTGCCGTCTCACCTGCCTTCCCATATCGACGTGGATATTTCCGCGCTGGGAATCGGTGAAAGTGTCCATGTCAAAGATGTCACCATTGAAGAGACGCTCAAGGTCCTGGCCGACCAGGAAGAACTCATCGCCCATGTGGCCGCACCAAGGCTCGTGGAAGCAGAAGAGGAAGAAGAGGAAGAGGTCATGGCTGAACCTGAGGTCATTACAGCGAAGAAGGAAGACGAAGAGGAAGAGTAGGAGAGAATCCGCGTGTATATCTTCGGGCTTGGAAATCCCGGTCTTGAATATGGAGAAACCCGGCATAATGTCGGGTTTCTTTTTTTAGACTACATCAATTCCCGCTACCTGAAGGCTCCTGAAAAACATGAGCCGGAATATGTCTGGTTTCAATCCAGGCTCAAAGGGGAACTCCTGATGTTTATCAAGCCCCAGACCTACATGAACCTCTCGGGCCGTGTGGTCTGGAGCCTGAAAAAAGAGCACATGACCCCGCGTGATATCATCGTGGTCTATGATGATGCCGCCCTTCCCCTGGGGAAGATCAGGATCCGTCCCGGGGGATCCAGCGGAGGGCATAACGGGATCACGTCCATCATCAATGCTTTTAACGGAGACAACGGTTTTGCACGGATCCGCATAGGGATCGCCGGAGCACAGGGAGAGCGCGAACCTTTACGGGATTATGTCCTGGATACCTTTACCCGTGAAGAAGAGGCCCTGCTTCCCGATATTTTCGACCTCGCGTGGAAAGGGCTGGTCACCATCGTCAACGAGGGTGTGGAGACAGCGATGTCCCGGTTCAACGGCCGTATCATCACATGTCAGGACCAATGAGGCCTGCTGTCCTGCTCCTTACCGAACACCGGGGTGAACTGCAGCCTTTTATCGACACGTTCCGCCCCTCGCCATGGGGACAGGGATTCTGTCTCTCAGCGGATGAGGGGGATCTCTGGTTCTATAGCAACCGCGGACGCGGCGGAATGGAAATGACTCATCTTCTTTACCGCCTGACACGCGAACAGCCTTTTCAGATCGTTGTGAATGCAGGGATCTGCGGTGCCATAGAGCCTGGCCTTGTGCGGGGAGAGGTCCACACCGTTTCCGGGGGAGTCATGGCCGACCTCCGGGGAGAAAAGATCCTGCAGCCTCTGATCGAAGCCCCGCTGCAGAGGGCCGGATCCCGGCGCCTCATCACGCTTCCTTTTCTTCAGCCTGGCCTTTATGACAAAGCCTTTGTCTGGGGTTCTCTTGTGGACCTGGAAGGATATTACCTGCTCTCCTGGGGCAAGGCCGTCGGAGTGCCCCTTCTCCTGTATAAGATGGTCTCAGATGAGAACAGCTCATTCCCGGAGACCTCCCGTATTGACTGTACGCCCCTGGCAGCCGCGTTCAAGGACGACCTTGAGAGCATCATGAGCCTCGCTGCCGACTCTCTCCTCCTGGAAGCTGTCCGGCGTCTGGGGCTTCCCCTTGAACAGAGCCGGAAAGCCCGAAAAATAGCTGAGATCAGCAGGAAAGAACACTTGTCTTTTACCCGGCGCCATGACCTCTACCGGTCTGTGAAGCTGGAAGGCGGACAGAGAGAAGACCGCAGTCAACAGCGCTCTCCCCGCAGATTTCTCTTTCTTGAAAAGGAGGTCCGGGACCAGGCCCCCTTTGTCGAAGCTTTTCCTGAGCATCATCCCTATTCCATCGGCCATTACCTGGACTATTTCCAGACACCGGAAAACGAGAGGACCTCTGCCATCTATATTGCGCGTAAAAAAGGAGAAATGATCCGCCCCAAAGGAGCTCATTACGGCCGCCCGGGATGGCGACACTACTCGGCGTTCAACGGTTATAACTGTCCCATGGACTGTCTCTATTGCTTTCTCCAGGGATATTTCAAAAATTCATCCCCTGTGCTTTTTGTCAACAGGGAGGATCTGCTGAAGGAAATGAAGAAACAAGCCGCCCATGACACCGGCCCGGTTCTTTTCCACTTCGGGGATTTCTGCGACGGGGCGGCTTATGATCATATCACACGCAATATTGCATGGTTTTCCCGGGAGATCCGGGGGCATGAGAAGATCTTCTGTGAGTTCAGGACAAAATCTGCAGCAATGGGCCATCTCACCGGAGAGTCGGCGCATGAACAGCTCATCATCGGATTTTCACTGGCGCCGCAAAGCGCAGTGGAACGTTGGGAACAGTCTACCCCCTCCCTGGAAAGACGCCTGGAGACAGCCGGGAAGCTGGCGGAGAGGGGATTCCGTCTCTCTTTTCACATCGACCCCCTCATCATCCAGTCACAAGACGACTGGAGGGATTATGAGGAGCTGGCCATGAGACTGCGCGACAGGTGGTCGGAGAAGGAGCTTTTTTCTGTCTCCATGGGAACCCTGCGGATGAAAAGAGAGACATACCGGGCCATCAGAGACAGGGGGAGGGGCGCTGTTCTCAAAGGGCTTGTCCGCGAAGAGGGGTTTTACCGTTACCCGGAAGAGATCCGCCGTGAAGCGGAAGCCCGGGTGGGAAGGGTTTTAAAGGAAGGGTTCGGGAGGTGCTACTATGTCTGCATGGACTGACGGGACCATCGTCATCGCAGGAGGGACAGGGGCTCTGGGGGAGCACCTGGTGAACGCTTTTTTTGAGAAGGCGCCTCTTCTCATCCTGGGACGGGACCGGGAGAAATGCCTCTCTCTGGCGGCCCGTTATCCCGGCCTTGACGTGCAGTCCGTGGACGAGTATCAGGGGAAGGGGCTCGTCTTCATCAATGCCATCGGAGCGCCATCCTATTTCAAGGCTGATGAGTTCTCACAGGAGGAGGCCCGACGCTCCTACGAAAGCAACTTTGAGGTCCCGGCCCGGCTCATCAGCTCTGCGCTCCACGAGATGCAGAAAGCGAAAAAGGGCTGGGTCATCAATATCAACTCCCTGTCCGGCCTCCACGGCTATCCCCGGGGAGGAGGGTATGTCCCTTTTAAGTTTGCTTTGCGGGGTTTCCTGGAGACGGCCCGAAAAGAGAGGGGAAAAGCGGATATCCGCATTTCAGAGATCTATCCCGGTATCATCGACACGCCCTTCAGTTCAGCGCTTCCGTTTTCTTTTGACAGGACAGAGGCGATCTCACCTGTGAAGGTCGCGGATCTCATCGCATGGATGGTCTGCGGGGATATCTATCTTTCTCATGTGGAGTGGCCCAATGACAGGATCCGCTTCACCCCGTAAGACAATCCGGTGAAATCCATGGAGGACTCTTCTTTCGGAACTTCCTGCTTCTTAAAATGTTAAAGAATAAACAAAGGAGGTTTTGAATGCGTATCCGTTTTTCATTTGTTGTTCTGTCTCTCGCTTTGGCGTTGTCGGGCTGTATCTCTTCGGAAGTACAGAGAAGAGATATGAAACGCGTGGTCCAGGCCTCGGCCGTGGCCCCCGTGGGAGAGGCGAATGAAGACCAAGGGATCACCGTCAATGCCGCCTTCTACGATCACTTCTACAGAAGCCTGGTATTCAGCGTGGCTGTCACAAATAAATCGGAAAAAATCCTTGTCGTCGATCCCTCAAAATTTTATGCGGTGACCGATAAGGCTCTTTCTTCTTCCCTCGAAGGAAGACGTTCTCCCGCGTTGAACGGGGAAGAGAGAAACCAAAAGATCTATGCGCCTTTGAGAACAATCGTTTTAAGAAACCCTTATGCTGAATCAGGTTTCGAACAGGCCGGAGATCTTTTAGATATAGCTGCCGGTATTGTCAAGACGATCAGAGGGGAAGAGGATGAGGAGTGGGAAGAGAAAATGGAGAAAAAGGAAGAACAGAAGTTTCGCAAGAAAGTCCTCTACTACGAGTGGGAGAAAGCCAACAGCGACAGAGACGAAAAATTCGATGGTATGGTCAAAGACATGGAGTCGAAGACTCTGACGAAATGTGTGCTTCAGAAAGGGGAGTCAGCTGTAGGATATGTCTTTTTCCAGCTCTCTCCGGACGTGGAAAAATTCACCCTTGTCTTTCCCCTTGAAGGGAAAGAATGGTCCGGCCGTTTCTGGCAGGTGCGCTTGTTCTGAGACAAATCAATTATTGAACTGGAGAGAATAGAGCTTCCTGTAGAGGGAGCTCTTCTCCATGAGTTCGTCATGGTTTCCCATGGCTTCGATCCGTCCCCGGTGGATGACGATGATCCGGTCAGCATGAAGGATGGTGGAGAGCCTGTGAGCCACGATAAAAGTGGTCCGGTCTTTGATCATATTGTTGATGGCGTCCTGGACATACTTTTCAGACTCGGTATCCAGCGCCGATGTGGCCTCGTCGAAGATGAGGATGGAGGGGTTTCTGAGGACAGCTCTGGCGATGGCGATCCTCTGTTTTTGCCCGCCGGAGAGCTTGACGCCGCGTTCTCCGATCTCGGTGTCGTATTGCCGGGGAAGGTCCATGATAAAATCATGGGCATAGGCGGCTTTCGCCGCTTTGACAATGGATTCGCTTTCGGGGCTGGCCTGGGTGTATCCGATGTTTTCGGCAATGGTCCCCGAAAAGAGAAAATTCGTCTGACTCACCATGGCGATATGAGAACGCAGGTTGGCCAGCTTGAATCGGCGGATATCCGTCCCGTCGATGGTCACAGCTCCCTGGGTGCAATCATAGAGCCTGGGTATCAGATTGACCAGAGTGGTCTTCCCGCCGCCGCTGGGCCCCACAAGGGCCACGACCTCTCCCTTTTTCACATGAAGGTTGATCCCTTTGAGGACCTCTTCTCCGGTATCATAAGCGAAACTGACATTGTCCAGGGTCACAGTTCCCTCTATCGTCTCTTTTTCCAGGGTTCCCTGAGTCCTGAGGATGGGGTTTTCCACATTCATGATGTCGAAGATCCGTGAGGCGGAGGCTGTGGTGCGCTGTACCATGAGGTGAAGGTTGGAGAGGCGCCTGATGGGCGTGGAGGCGTTCCCGGCGGCTACAAAAAAGGTGATAAAGGCGCCCAGGTTCATCCGTCCTTCCACGACATCTTTTCCTCCGAACCAGAAGATGAGGAGGAGGGCGGTGTAGCCCAAAATCTCCATGATGGGTAGGCTGAGGGCGGTGACTCGGATCTCTTTGAGTTTTTTCTCAAGATAATCATTATTGGACTTGCGGTACCGCTGGCTTTCCCGGCGTTCAGAGGAGAAGATCTTGATGACCTCGATCCCCTGGACGATCTCCTGCATGATGGAGACAGTCACGGCGAGGAGGTGCTGGGTGAGCAGGGTGTATTTCTTGACGAAGATCCCCAGAAAATAGATGATGACGATGATAAGGGGCAGGACCACCATCATGATGAGGAAAAGCCGAAGGTTCATCCGGATCATGATGTAGACGGCTCCCAGAAGAGTGGCGGTGTTCATGATCATATCCACCACGCCCCGGCGCATGAAGTTTTGAATGTTGGTGATATCATTGGTGAGTCGGGAGAGGATATCACCGCTCTGGGTGTTTTTAAAGAAGTGCATGGGCAGGTAGAGGACGCGTCCCAGGACATCGTTCTTCAGCCTGATGAGAAGGTTCTCGGAGAGGAAGTTCAACGTATAGTCCTGCCCGAACTTGGAGAAAAAGAGGATCACGGCATTGATGGCGCCCAGAAAAATTATATTTTTGAGAGTTTCCAGGTTATCCAGGGCAATATTGATAAACTGGCCGATGATAATGGCCAGGAAGTTCTGACTCACCGAGAGGACCAGCATAAAGATGATGGCCACGGGGTAATAGGCTTCAAAACCCCGGAGATATTTGAGTAGACGCCTGATTTCGTTCATAAAACCTCCGGCTAAGGATAACTGAGGGGGGGCTTTCTGTCAATATTATTTAAAAGTGCCCCTCTGCTTGACCAGGATAAGAGAGAGAGAGAGGACGACCATGAGAATATCCGGGATCCAGGCGGCTGCAAGGGGAGAGAGCAGGCCGGAGTTTCCCAGTGAGCGGGACGTGGCGAAGATCCCCCAGAAAAGGAAGCTGATCCCCAGGGAGAAGCCGATGATGCTTGAAAGGGCCATGCGCGGCCTGGCGATGGTGATCCCCAGCCCGAGGAGTGCCACAAGAAAGGAGACCAGGGGAAAAGAGAATTTCATCTGGTACTCCACCCGGGAGCGGGTCACGTCGAGGCCGGCCCTCTTTTTATCCCTGATGAACCGTCCCAATTCCATGAAGTTCATCTCATCGGGCTTTTTGACGTTTTTTGAAAAGTCTTCGGGGGTCTCGGAGACATCCAGGAAAAGACGTTTGATGGGCTGGTCCACGAGGACAGGGAGCTCCCGCCTGGATTCATCAAAAAGCTTGATGTAGACCTCCTTGCAGAGCCATTTGCCGTCCACATAGGCGGCTTCGGCGATGTCGGCCCGGTAACGGATCGCATTCCCCTCCCATTGTTCCATGAGGAGGTCTGTGACAGTCCTGGTCTCATGATTATAGGACCTGATGCTGTAGACAAAACCGTTTTTCCCCCGGTAAGAGAAGTCGGCCTTATCACCGGTGCGGATAAAGGGCCGTTTTTTGATCCTGGCTTCCACTTTGTCGATCATATAGTTGCAGGGCGGGACCACCAGCTCGCTGAGCAGAAATGAAGAGAGGCTGATCAGAAGGCCCGCTGCGATGAGAGGGGCGGCGATACGGAGATAACTGAGGCCGGCATTGAAAAAGATGAGGATCTCGTTGTTCTTGATCAGTTTATGAAGGGTGACGATGGTGGCAAAGATGGTGACCACGGGGATCATATAGTTGAGAAGATAGGGGGACTTGATGAGGTAGTAGTAGAAGTAGAGGTAAAAAGGAGCCTCATTATCCAGAAACATCTTGAGCCGGTCAAAAAGGTCGATGATGATATTGATAAAGAGAAAGCCGGCTGTGGTGGTCAGAAAGATCTTCCAGAAGATCCTGTTAACGTAGGCGTCGGTTCTGTTTAAAAAGCGCAAGAGCTTTCTCCTTCAGGGTTTGGACAACACGGAATGAGAAGTAAAAATGGCCGCTTAAAATGAGATAGTTGAGATAAAGAGCCACAACCAGAAGAATGACGTTGGCAAACCACATGGCCATAAAGGGTGATATGACTCCCCGGTCTCCCAGGGCTTCCCCTCCGATGAGAGAGACCCAGTAGAAGACGAAGACCACGATGCTGATGACATAGGAGTAGCCTTTTTGGCGCTTCCTGGTGATGATCCCCAGGGGAAAAGCAACAAAAGCAAAGATCAGCGGAGCAAAAGCCAGGGCGTACTTTTTATGGTATTCCACGAGGAGCTTGTTGATCTTCTGGTATTGGTAAGAGAGGTTCTTTTTTGTGTTCTCGTAGACTTTCTCAAGGCGGGCGGCATCAGCGGAGTCGAGCCCGGCGGCCTGAAGCTGACGACGATACTCTTCAGTCTGGTTTTTCAGGGGGGTGAGCATCTTTTCGATGGACTGGATGTTCTCCCTGATCTCCCCGCCGGTCAGTTCGCGGTCCCCCTTGGTGACCCAGTCCTTTTTCGGACCGGTATCATAAGCCATGGTGATCTCATGGGTGTTGAAATCGATCTTGAAGAGTTTGGACCTGTCTTTTTTTTCAGTCTCATAGATGGAGCCGTTCTTCAGATAAAAGGTCAGTGTCCCTTCTTTGGGGTGAGAGACCAGGCGTCCGCTTTCTGCGGTGATGGTCCTGACGGAGTCATCCTCTTTTTCATCATAGATCAGAATATTATTGAGAGCCCCCTTTTTGAAATCGACCCGCTCGATGTAGATGCGGTAGCCTTCGATCTCTTCGATGAAGGTGTTTTCGATGATCTGGGCCGCCGGGCGCTTGATCTTGATATCGAAAAGGAGCTTTTTCGCTTCGAAATTGGCCCGGGGGATCACGGCGGTGTTGAAATAGAAGAGAAAGAGGGAGAGGAAGAGAGCCAGGACAAAGGGCCCTTTGAAGAGCCGGAAGGGATGGATCCCGCTGCTGTAACAGGCGATGATCTCCTGGTCGGCGGCCAGTTCACCGTAAACCATGAGATACGTGACGACAATAGCCATGGGGATGGTCAGGGTCATGATGGACGGAATGATATTGGCCAGGAGCTCAAGCACCAGTGTGGTGGGGATTCCCTTGGCGATGATCAGGTCAGCGATCTCGAAGATCTTGTCCAGAATGAGCAGAAAGGTCAGGACAGCCAGATTGATAAAATAGACAGGGACCACTTTTTTAAGGATGTAGACATTAAGGGTGGAAAGACCTTTACGCGGCATGGAGAGAGTATAACGGCAAGGAGTTGAAAAGGCAAGAAATTTGCAGGGAAAGGAGGCCGGAGTCAGGCTTTGGCGGCCCGGGCCTGTTCGGCGATGTTTTTCAAAAGCAGTTGGTTCGTATAGTCGAAAAAGTCGTAAAAATCATTCCACACCCCTCCCTCACGCCAGCCCACCATGGAGTAGGCGATCCGGGTCTTATGGGAGGAGAGGGCATTGAGCTGGATGATGATGACAAGCCTTTTGGCGATCTCGGGATGGGGGAAGCCCAGCGGGGTATTCAGGATACGCATGACGATGAGTTCCCCGGGAAGATATCCCGTGACCTCGAAAAGAAGATGGTCGGGAGTGTCTGAATAACGGTGGTCCTGGCCCGACTCGAGGACTCCGCCCAGGGTGTACTGGATATCAGCGATGGGCGCCAGGAAGGGCTTGAACCCTCCTGAGGTGAGGGCGAAGAGGTCCCAGGCCTTCTCCAGAGGCAGTGCCAGATCCACAGCGTGACGAAGGACACGCTCTCCTGACACCGTCTGGTAATGGGCGGAGGAGACACTCTCCGGCGCGCTCCTCTTCCGTTGATTGATCAAAACGATGAGGATCAGAAAGAGAAGAATATCGGAGATCATCAGAAAGATAATGTTTGCCATCATTTCACCTTATATTAGAATACGGGGGATGAGAGAAAAATCAAGTTAAAATATTGAATTGATCAAAAAAATCTCCTGCCGGAGCCGCCGGTCAGGAAAGGCGGAAATGGAGAATTGAAATCTCTCCTGAACGGGCGTATGATGAAAGCGGTGACCATATGGAAAAAGAACGAAAAGACGTGAATATCTATACGATGAAAAAGAACGGCGCTCCCCGGGCTACTCAGGCGACAGGCTCGGTCTCTGCGGGGTTCCCTTCCCCTGCAGATGATTATACAGAAGGGAGCCTTGACCTGAACGAGTACCTGATCAGGCATCCGGCAGCGACTTTTTTTGTCCGGGTCCAGGGGGAGTCCATGATCAATGCCGGGATCCATTCCGGCGACCTTCTTGTGGTGGACCGCTCTCTTGAGCCGGGACATAACAAAATCGTCCTTGCCGTCCTGGACGGGGAGTTCACGGTGAAACGGCTCGTGGAAAAGCGGGGACGCCTTTATCTCTATCCGGAAAACCCCGATTACCCCCCTGTGGAGATCACCGAAGAGAAGAGTTTTGAAGTCTGGGGTGTGGTTACGGCGGTCATCCACGAGGTGCTCTGATGTGCGGCCGTTTTGCAAGAAGCGTCCCTGTCGGGAAGATCGCCGAGACGTTCGGGGCCGCAGCTGCTCAGGATATCCCGGCGTCATGGAACTGCGCTCCCGGGCAGGAGATCGCCCTTATTCTCAGCAACGGAGCCTCCTGTGTGATCCGCAGAAACTTCTGGGGTGTGATGCCTGCCTGGGGCAGGGGTCGCTTAAAACAGCCGCTGGTCAATATCCGCTCAGAGACGCTGCGGGAGAAGAGGACCTTTGACAAATTTCTCAGTGAGGGACGGTGCCTGATCCCCGCCGACGGGTTTTATGAATGGAAAACGGAGGGGAAGAGGAAACGGCCCGTATTCGTCCGTTTGCCCGGCGGAGCTCTTTTTTATATGGCCGGGATCCGGGAAAACGAGAGCGAGAAGCGGGGGTGCGCCATCATCACAGCACCGTCCGGGGAAAAGCTTGCCTCCCTCCATCACCGCATGCCGCTGATCCTTGACAGAGAAGAGAGTCTCTTATGGCTTGACGGGGACACAGACCGTCTTCTCGCACAGGTGCGGGAGCCCGCGGAACTGCAGATGTGGCCCGTCTCGTCCTTTGTCAACGATCCCGGCCATGATTCTCCTCTCTGTGCCGTTCCCTTGAGGCCCGTCACATGAAAAACCGGCTTTTTGCCCTCGTGGACTGCAACAGTTTCTATGCCTCCTGCGAAAAGGTCTTTGCTCCGGAATGGGAGGGCCGTCCCGTGGTCATCCTGTCCAATAATGACGGATGCGTGGTCGCTCTTACGAAAGAGGCCAAAGCCCTGGGGATCACGCGTGGAGTCCCCTATTTCAAGATCCGGAATCTTCTGGAAAACCGGGGAGGGAAAGCCTTTTCATCCAATTATGCTCTCTACGGGGATATTTCAGGCCGTGTGATGACTCTTCTGGCCGGGCTTGCGCCGGAGACAGAAGTCTATTCCATTGATGAGTGTTTTCTGGATCTCACGGGGTTGAGCGAGGAGCCCCGGGCGTACGGGTTCCGGGTCAAAAGAGATGTCTGGCAGTGGACGCGGATCCCGGTCTCTGTGGGCATGGGGCCCACCAAGACTCTCGCGAAAGCGGCGAACAGGCGTGCCAAAGCCCGGGGAGAGGGTGTCTGCTGTCCTGACGGGGAGGCGGCTCTCCGGGCTCTCCTGGAAGAGACTCCCGTGGATGAGGTGTGGGGGATCGGGCCCCGTTATGCAGCCAGACTCAGGCGCCGGGACATCTTGACAGCACAGCAGCTCTCCGAGCTTCCTGACCGCTGGGTCCGTGAGAACCTCGGGGGAATAGCCGGATTGAGGGTGGTCCGCGAGTTGCGGGGGGAGTCGTGTCTGAACCTGGAGGATATCACCCCGAAGAAGGAGATCGTCTGTTCCAGGTCCTTCGGGGAACCGGTGGCCAAAAAAAAAGAGCTTGAAGAGGCTGTGGCGACTTATGCGGCCCGGGCTGCGGAGAAGCTTCGGCGGCAGGGCTCTCTGGCATCGCTTGTCACCGTCTTTTTCTATACGGACCGCTTTAAAAAAGAGATGCCGCAATACGGGAACAGCGCCTCCTTCTCTCTCAGTGAGCCCACGGATGCCACCGGAGTCCTGATCAGGACAGCTCTGATGCTTACTGGGCGCATCTTCCGGGGCGGATACGCCTATAAAAAGTGCGGAGTCCTTCTGTCCGGGATCATACCGGCAGAAGACTTCCCCCTCTCTCTTTTTCCTGCTCAGGACAGAGAGAAAGAGAGGGGGATCTCCGGCCTTCTGGACCATGTGAATGACAAGTGGGGACGGGATACACTGGCTTACGCCTCCCAGGGGACAGGAGAGCAGAAGTGGCCCATGCGGCGTCAGATGCTCTCTCCACGGTACACCACGGTCTGGAGTGAGATCCTCACCGTCCGGATATGAGATTTTCGATTATCACTTGACAGCGTTCAGGGGCTGTGCTATATTTTGACCCGTCGATTGGGGAGTCGTCTAATGGCAGGACAGCGGACTCTGACTCCGCCGGTGATGGTTCGAATCCTTCCTCCCCAGTTTACTTTGGTCCCATCGTCTAGCGGCCTAGGACATCGCCCTCTCACGGCGAAGACAGGGGTTCGATTCCCCTTGGGACTGTTTTCTCTGCCTCTCCGGACCAGCCGAAATCTGTTGACTTTCCTCAAAAGCCTCATACAATGGGGAAAAGATATTTTTTCACGATTTTGATGCTGACAGAAGGAGGCTTTTATGAAAAAGACGGCATTAAATGAGATCCATAAGGAATCCGGCGGGAAGATGGTGGACTTTCTGGGATGGGAGATGCCCGTTCAATACAGCAAGGGAACCATCGCGGAACATCTGGCTGTAAGACACCATGTGGGCCTGTTTGATGTATCACACATGGGCCAGTTTGAACTCAAGGGCCGGGATGCTTTGGCCCTCATCCAGAAACTCATCACCAATAATGCAGAAAAGCTGGATCTTTTCCAGGTGCTGTATACCCCCATGTGCTACGAAAACGGGACCATCGTCGATGATGTCCTCTGTTACCGTTTGGGACAGGATCATTTCTATATGGTGGTCAATGCATCCAATATCGATAAAGACTGGGAATGGGTCCGCAAGAACGCCCGGGGGATGGATCTGGATGTTTTGAAGAACTTTTCCGACGAGGTCTCCCTTCTGGCTCTGCAGGGGCCCGATGCTGAAAAGACTCTTCAGAAGCTGGTCAGTGAAGATCTGAAAAAGCTGCCGTTTTTCTATCTGCTCAGAGAGACATCCGTGGGCGGTATTGCCGTCCCCATGGTCTCCCGGACAGGATACACAGGCGAGGACGGCTTTGAGATCATGGTCCCCGACAGCCATGCACCGGCTCTCTGGAAAAAACTCATGGAGGCCGGCGCGGAGTTCGGAATCGAACCCTGCGGCCTGGGCGCCAGGGACACCCTGCGTTTTGAAGCGAAACTGCCTCTTTACGGGAATGATATCGATGATACCACCACTCCCGTGGAGGCCGTCCTGAAGTTCTTCATCGATCCCGGGAAAGACGATTTCAACGGGAAAGAGGTCATCACCGCACAGATCGAAGAGGGGACCACACGGCTGATCCGGGGTTTTGAAATGGTGGACAAGGGGATCCCCCGTCATGGAATGGAGATCTATTCTCCCGACAACACAAGGATCGGGTATGTCACCAGCGGCACCTATGCTCCTTTCCTGGAGAAGAATCTGGGATTGGGATATATCGACAAGCCCTATCATAAGATGGGCCAGGAGATCCTCATCGATGTCCGCGGAAAGATGAAAAAAGCCGTTATTGTCAAGACCCCCTTCTACACCAAGGCCTACAAGTCCTGAATCCGCGTCAGGGGAGGGAGTCTCTCCCTCCCTTTTTCAAATTTTTTCCTTGCAAAAAAAATGAAGATGTGCTATAAAATATTAGCACTCACCAAGAGTGAGTGCTAATAGGATTTTAGGGACACTTGCATAGTGTAAACGAAAGGAGATGGTTATGAAAGTCATGCCTTTGGAAGAACGTGTTCTGGTGAAGGTAGAATTGACCCAGGAAAAGACAAAAAGCGGAATTTACCTGCCCGATACCGCCAAAGAGAAAACACAGCAGGGAGAAGTTGTCGAAGTGGGCACTTCCGAAGATTTCAATAAGATGGGCATCAAAAAGGGCGTCAAGGTCATTTTTGCAAAATATGCCGGGACTGAGATCAAGATCGACAACGAGGATTATCTGATCCTGAACAAGACAGATGTCCTGGCGAAGATCGAACAGTAATAACGAAGGAGGTTTCGTATGGCTAAACAAGTACTTTACAATGAAGAAGCCCGCCAGGCGCTCCTGCGCGGCGTGGATAAGCTGGCCAACACCGTTAAAGTGACATTGGGCCCCAAAGGGCGCAATGTCGTCATAGAGAAAAAATTCGGGTCTCCTTTAGTGACCAACGACGGCGTCACCATCGCAAAAGAGATCGACCTGGAAGATCCCATTGAGAATATCGGCGCTCAGATGGTCAAGGAAGTAGCCACGAAGACCCATGATGTGGCCGGAGACGGCACCACTTCAGGAACAGTCCTGGCCCAGGCCATGATCCGTGAAGGGCTGAAGAATGTGACGTCCGGAGCCAATCCCATGTTCATCAAAAAGGGGATCACAAAAGCCGTGGAAGAGGCGGTGAAGGCCGTCAAAGAGATCAGCAAGGAAGTCTCCTCCAAGGGGAATATCGCCCAGGTGGCCACGATCTCAGCGAATAATGATCCTGAGATCGGGGATCTCATCGCCGAAGCCATGGATAAAGTGGGCAAAGACGGTGTCATCACCGTGGAAGATGCCAAAGGGATGGACACTCATCTCACCGTGGTGGAAGGCATGCAGTTCGACCGCGGGTACATCTCTCCCTATTTTATTACAGACAGCGAGAAGATGACCGCCGAACTTGAAGAGCCTTTTATCCTTATCCATGATAAGAAGATCTCTGCCATGAAAGACCTGCTGCCGGTCCTGGAAAAGATCGTGCAGACAGGCAAACCCCTTCTGATCATTGCTGAAGACATCGAAGGGGAGGCCCTGGCCACTCTTGTGGTGAACAAGCTCCGCGGAACGCTCAATGTCTCTGCTGTGAAAGCCCCGGGTTTCGGCGACAGACGGAAAGCCATGCTTGAGGATATCGCTGTCCTCACCGGCGGACGGGTCATCACCGAAGACATCGGCCTGAAACTGGAACATGCCACCATGGAAGACCTTGGCCAGGCCAAAAAGATCAAGATCGACAAGGAAAACACCACCATCGTCGACGGCTACGGAGCCGAAGATGCCGTGAAAGCCCGGGTGAAACAGATCGAGGCGCAGTATGAAGAATCCACGTCGGATTACGATAAAGAAAAACTTTTGGAACGCAAAGCCAAGCTGGCCGGCGGCGTGGCTGTCATCAATGTGGGCGCTGCCACTGAAGTGGAGATGAAGGAAAAGAAAGCCCGTGTCGAGGATGCTCTTGCTGCCACAAAAGCCGCTGTGGACGAAGGTGTCGTTCCCGGAGGAGGCACGACTCTTCTCAAGTGTATCCCCAAGCTGGAAGAGCTGGCGAAAAAGGAAGAGGGGGATGTCCGGACAGGGATCGAGATCGTTCTCAAAGCCATCGAAGCTCCCGCCCGTCAGATCGTGGCCAATGCCGGCCTGGAAGGCGCCGTTGTCGTGGAACGCCTGAAGAAGTCCAAGGATGCTGAAGGCTTCAATGCCGCTACAGGCAAATTTGAAAACCTTCTGGAAGCCGGAATCATCGATCCGACGAAGGTCGTCCGTTCCTCTCTCCAGAATGCCGCTTCGGCTGCTTCTATGCTTCTCACCACAGAAGCTGTGGTCTATGAAGTCCCTGAAAAGGACAAACCCGCAGCTCCCGATATGGGCGGCGGAATGCCCGGAATGGGAATGTACTGAAAACGCAGGGCGGGGTTCTCCCCGCCCTTTTTTTTATCAATTTTTCTTGACCTTCTCGTGTCCATCCCTTAGAGTTATTTAGTAAACCGAAATATAAGGGGTGATGGAAATGAAAGAAATCGCACAATGGGCCCTTGAGGCCATGTCAGCTGAAGGCGTCGACTACGGGGATGCCCGTCTTCGCCGTACCGACCGCGAGATCATCATGACTCAGAACGATGTCTTGCGGCATGTGGACAACTTTACAGAGGTGGGGATCGGGGTCCGGGTCCTTGTGAAAGGGCGCTGGGGATTTGCAGCAACGCCTTATTTGACAAAGGAGGCTGTCCGGAAAACAGTCACAAAAGCTGTGGCCATCGCCAAAGCGGCAGCTGTGGTGGCACAGGAACCCATCAAGCTCACCCAGGACAAACCGGCCCGGGGCGTTTTCAGGACAACGGTGGAAAAAGACCCCTTCGATGTCCCCCTCGGGGTGAAAGCCGGGATGCTCATCGCGGCTTATGAGAAGATGGCGTCCCGTAAGGAGATCAAACGCGTCTCGGGACGCATGTATTTCCGCCGGATGCATCAGTACTTTCTCTCCACAGAGGGCGCTGACCTTGAAAACCTCGTCACCACATCTGCAGCGACCTATACCGCCACAGCCGTGGGGCAGGGTGATTTTCAGACCCGGGGCCTGGCCGAATATCCGAAAAACGCGGGATTCGAATGGATCGAATCGCAGAATATTGTGGAGAAAGCCGAGGAGATCGCCGAAGATGTCATTAAAAAACTCGGTGCCCAACGCGGGCCTGTGGGGAAAAAGGACCTCATCCTTCTCCCGTCTCATCTCCGGCTGACGATTCACGAATCTGTGGGGCATCCCACAGAGCTTGACCGTGTGCTGGGATGGGAAGCCAATTTCGCGGGAACCTCCTTTGCCACTCCCGAAAAAAGAAACCAGTTCCGTTACGGATCGCCCATCGTCAATTTTGTCGCTGACAATACCCTGGAAGGGGGGCTGGCGACCTGGGGAAACGATGACGACGGCATCGTTGGGAAGAAATGGCCCATCATCAAAGACGGGATCCTTGTCAACTACGGGACCACACGGGACACCGCCCATTCTATCGGAGATTCAGAGAGCATGGGCTGCAACCGGGCTGATTCCTACGCTTCCCAGCCCATCAACCGCATTCCCAATCTGGGTCTTGAACCCGGAAAAGAGCCTCTCTCCCTGGATGACCTCATCGCCGACACCGAAGACGGGATCCTCATCGACGGGATGGGGAGTTTTTCCATCGACCAGAGACGGTATAATTTTCAGTTCGGCGGAGACATGTTCTATGAGGTCAAAAAAGGAAAGATCACAAAGCCCCTCAAGGATGTGATCTACCAGTCCATCACTCCGGAGTTCTGGAATGCCTGTGATGCGATCTGCGACGAGCGGTTCTGGGAACCCTACGGGGTCCTCAACTGCGGTAAAGGAGAGCCGTCTCAGACACAGCAGATGACCCATGGATCGGCTCCGGCGCGGTTCAGGAATATTGATGTGGGAGGTGCCTTTAATGGATAAGAAAGAACGTTTCCAGAAGATCGTCGAGTTTATTGAAAAAAAGAGTGAGGTCGATGACTTCATCCTGGAATATGAGAATGAGAATGAAGCCCTGACTCGTTTTGCTGACAATAAAGTCACACAAAACGTCGACTCTCTGAGAGAGACCGTCTCCCTCACCGTCTGGCGTGACGGAAAGAAGGCCACATCCACCAGCGCTGACTGCAGCGATGACGGATTGCATGAGCTTGTGAAGAAAAGCGAAAAGGCCGTGGCCGCTTCTGTGGCGGACAAGGAGTACCTGCCCACACTTGAAGAGGACGGGCAGGTGGTGGAGCTTATGGTGGATCCGGAGGTCCTCAAAGCCGGGCCGGAAGAACGGGCTGCCATCGCCGCCCGAACCATTGAGATGGCGGGAAAACATCATGTGACTGCTTTCGGGACGGTCTTCCATACCCTGAAAGCCACAGGGCTGGCCACGGCCAACGGGCTGATGAAGTACTATGAGAACACGGCTGCAGGCTATTCCAATACCATCGACAAGAACGGAGAGAAAGGGAATTCCTTCTCCAACGGATACGACCTGGCGTCCATGCAGCCGGAAAGGGATTTTGAAAAAGCCCTCAGGGATGCTGAACTCCTCCAGAAGAGAAAAGAGTTCGAGCCGGGACGCTACAATGTCCTGATCTCCGCACAGGCGGCCTCCAAACTCATGATCTGGCTCGGGTTTTTCGGAGCCGACCGGCAGGCTGTGGATGAAGGCTATTCTCCCTACTCCGGGAAAATAGGGGAGAAGCTCATCGATCCCCGGATCTCCATCGGGACCGACCCGGCTTGTCCCGGCGCTCCCTCCAGGCCCTTTGACTCCAACGGGCTGGCTGTCCCCCGGCGGATGATGATCGACAAGGGTGTGCTCAACGATATCCCCTGTTCGCGCTTCTGGGCGCACAAGAACGGGTATACCCCCTGGAGCGCCTCCAATGTGATCATCAGCGACGGGACAAAATCGGAGGATGAACTCCTGTCCACCATGGGACGGGGTTTCTATATCAAGGACCTCTGGTATATCCGCATGGTGCGCATGGAGGACTTTACTCTGACAGGGATGACACGCAACGGCTTCTTCTATGTGGAGGACGGCAAGATCGTCACCGGGGCGACTCATTTCCGGTGGAATGACTCTCCTTTGAGGATGCTCAAGGATGTCATCGATATGGGCAAAGGGAGCGGGTTTGTGGACTCCTGGTATTCGGTCTACACACCTCCGCTGCTTGTCAAAGACTTCTATCTGAGCAGCAAGACGCTCTTTTAGGAGAAAGGCTGCAGCTTCTGCTGCAGCCTTTTTTTTTATAATCAGAGGGCTGCATGGGGTTTGGAGTGCTTCTTCAGGGGAAAAAGAGGCTTTTTCCGGCTTTTTTCTCTTGTCAAGTTCGCTCACCATGTTATTTTTAA
>CAZNOX010000007.1:0-78713 GCA_964574875.1 uncultured bacterium
AATGACGGTCTTCTGCCGTAAAAGCGTCCGGAGTGTGGGAATCGACATCGATCTCGCCCCAGACATCCTCCCCGTCTGTGAGAGGGACGACGATCTCTGATCTGACATGGGGGCTGCAGGAGAGATAATTCTCCTCCAGTGAGACATCGGGGACGATAAAGACCGATTGTGTGGCTACGGCCTGGCCGCAGATCCCCCGGCCCACAGGGATACGGACATGTTCTGTGGGTTCCCCTGAAAAGGGCCCCAAAAGGAGTTCATCGTCCTTTTCCGGGTTGATCAGGTAAAACCCCACCCAGTCGAAATGGCTGATCCCGTTATAGAGGATCCTGGATATTTCCGCCAGGACATCCTTTTCCGAAGGGATCGCCCTGATCTGTTCCATAATCTCCCGGTATTCTCTATTCATGGTCTTTCTCCTTCTCTGTTTTTAACCGTTGCCAATGATCGAAAGCTCTCCTCAGGTGGGGAATGACAATGGAGCCTCCCACAACGAGCCCGATATTCATGACTTCGCGATACTCCTCATCGGTCACCCCTTCTTCAAAGGCCCTGATCGTGTGGTAGAGGATGCAGTCATCACAGCGCAGGACCAGAGACGCCGCCAGGCCGATCATCTCCTTGACTCGGGCATCCAGCACGCCTTCCTTATAAGCGGCTGCATCCAGGTTAAAGAAACGCCTGATCTCCAGCCCCCCGTTCTGAAGCACAACTTCGTTAAGACGTTCCCGCTCTTCGCGAAAAGCGGTGATCTTGCTTATCTTTTTACTCATCTCTCTTCTCCTTCTCCGACGGTTTTGCAACCCGGGAGAGTGAAAACGCCACGACCCCTCCGTAAAGAAGATAGACCAGGGGAAAGGCGAAAGAATGCCCTGACAAGAGAGGGAACAGCTCCAGGACCAGAAGCGGAAGCCCTCCCATAACCAGGACAAAAATAACCGTGACCCAGAGAAAGGCGGCCAGCTTTTTCCCTCCGCTCCTTCCTGTGCAGAGAAACCAGTGGTAGAACGAGACAAAGACGAATCCGCCTATGGCGTTTCCCGCCGTTACGGGGACCAGGTTGTGAAACGCCATCCCCCAAGTGAATCCTCCCCCCGGAAGAAGAGCTGCCGATGAGAAGATCCACATGTTAGCGATGCTGTGTTCAAAACCCATGGCCACAAAAGCAAAAATGGGGAACCAGAGAAGGAGGAGTTTTCCCCCGGTCTCCTTTCCTCTCATGTAGAGCCAGATGGCGAGGTTGACAAGCCAATTGCATCCCAATCCCAGCCAGAAGAGGGGGAAAAAGCCCCCGGATGCTTTACCCAGCGCTCCCTGAACGACCACCTCTCCCAGGAGCCTGTTGGATGTGATGATCCCTCCTCCTGCTGTTACAAGAAAGGCCAGGAAAAAAGCTCCTGCAAAATTACCGGTATAACTGGCGACCCAGTTGTACAATGTCCTTCGTTTTCCCAGTCTTCCCTGGAGAGAAGCTGTCCCGGTAAACTGAACATTTCCTGTCCAGAGTTCAGCTCCTCCCACCACGACGGCAAAAAGGCCGAGAGGGAAAAAGAGCCCCAGAAGGATCCGGAAAAGCGAATAATGGGCCTGGGGAGCCCAGGACGAGAATGAGGCGGCAGCCACGATACTCAAAAAAAAGCCGAAAGCGATGTAGGCTCCGGCCATGAATCCGCTGAACAGAAGCCTTGAAAGGGAGAGATCCCCTTTCTCAGCTCCTTTTTCCGTAACCTCCCGAACAGAATCACAGGCATGATAGAGACTATGGTCTTCCATAATACCCTCCTAGACATTAAATTTGAAGTTGATGATATCGCCGTCTCTGACGATATACTCTTTTCCTTCCAGATGCATGAGGCCGGCTTCTTTGATCTTCTTCATATCTTTCAGAGCGGTAAAATCATCGTAATGGACCAGCTCAGCCTTGATAAAACCCCGTTCAATGTCAGAATGGATCTCACCGGCCGCCGAACGGGCCACAGTCCCCTTACGGATGGTCCAGGCCTTCACTTCATCCTCCCCGGTTGTGAAGAATGAGATGAGCCCGAGCAGATCATACGTCGCCCGGACGACTTTTTCTGTGGCCGGCTCAGTGATGTCCATCTCTGTGAGAAAGGCCCCGCGGTCTTCAGGAGGAAGCTGCATGATCTCTTCTTCGATGAGTGCCGACAAAGCGATGACCCCGGTGGCCTCCTCACCGCCGAGTCCCTGTCGGAGTGCCGTTTCCAGTGCCTCCGCCCGGGGAATATCCTCTTCACGGATATTCACCACAAAGAGAACCGGCTTCAATGTAAAGAACTGAAACCCCCTCATTGTCTTGAGCTCGTCCTCTTTGAGATCCAGGTTTCTCAGAGGGGTGTTGGCTTCCAGGGCCTCATGAAGACGGGAAAAGAGGATAAACTCCTCTTTCTCCTGGGGATTACGCTGATGCTTGATCTTGTCAAGACGGTTTTCCACCAGGATCAGGTCATTGAGCAGAAGGTCGTCCCGGATATTCCGGATCTCCCTACGGATCCTGTCCGGTTCTGTCTCCTCCTCAAAGGCGCCGACAACAGCCAGGAGGCTCTCTGTATTCCTGACATGCTCCAGCATCTTGTTCTCCGCTCCCTCCGCTCCCGCTACTCCGGGGACATCGATATATTCGATGGTGGCATAAGTCGTCTTTTTCGGCTGATAGAGGCTGCTGAGAAAATCGACACGGGGGTCCCTGACTTTGGCGATCCCGTGAACAGGGCCGAATTTTCCTCCGGTCTCTTCTCCAGTCATCAACGTAAAAAGGGTGCTCTTGCCGCTGAAGGGTTTTCCGATAATGCCGCAGCTGAGATTCATTCTTCTCCCTCCTTTGTGTTCAACAGGTCGTGAAGCGTTTTTCTGAACAGGTTGTTTTCTTCGGGGTCTCCCAATGTTATCCTGATAAAATCATCATAACCCGGGACGCGGCTGTAGTCACGCACATAAATCCCCTTTTCGAAAAGGGCCTCGGCAGGATTGTCTCCCGCAGGGAAGCGCATGAAGATAAAATTCGCTGAAGAGGGGGTAAACGTGACCGGCTGGAAACCGTTCAGAAAGGATTCCATGGTGTCCCTCTCTCCGATGACCCTGGCCCTGACCTCCTGAAAAGTGGAACGGTTTTCCAACAGGAGAAGGGCCGTCTCCAGGGAAAAACCTGAGACATTATAGGGGACGAATTGAGCTTTTTCAATGACAGAAACAACCTCGGGACGTCCTATGAGATAGCCTATCCTTAAAGAAGGAATGGAAAAAAGTTTTGAGAAAGTCCTGATGACACAGAGATTCTCATAGCGTCCCACAGCTTTTGCCCAGGTTTCTTTCGAATATTCGAAATAGGCTTCATCCAGGACAAACTGGCAGTCCGGATGTCCAAGGATGAGTTGTTCGATTTTTTCGGGTTTGAAGAGGTTCCCCGTCGGGTTATTGGGGTTGGCGATGAAGGCCGCCGAACATCCCTCGAGAGTCTTGTGAGCTTGGGCAAGCTCGAAATCAAAATCCTTTTCCGAAAGAGGCAGCGTCTTGACAGGAACCCCTAAAACCTGCGCAAACAGGCCGTAGAGGGGATAAGTGGGGTGAAAATGGAAGACCGCTCCCTGGCCGATGGCAAACAATGTGATCACCGTCTGGATCATGGCATCTGCTCCGGCTCCCACAGCGATCATATCAGGGGCCGTGCCGGTATAATCAGCCAGTTCCCTTTTCAGGTCCATGAGACGTTCCGGACGGAGATACCGGTGAAACGGAAGTGAAGAGATCCGCTCTTTCAAAAGCTCCAGGAGATGTCCGGGGAGCGGATATGGTGACTCATTCTGGTCCATCTTGGCTCTGGGACAGCCGGGATAGACGGTGAAGTCTTTGAGCTCTCTCAACTGTTCCCTGAGCATTCCCCCTCCTTCTCTTGTTCACTATAGCATAAAGAGGAGTTTCGGGCAATATTCACATCCGCGCAAGCTCTTTCAATTCCTGAACATCCTGCCAGGTCTGTCCCTCCCAACGGCACGGGACAATGGATTTATTCTGAAAGAGAGGCTCGTTGAGGTCAAAGGGAGAGGCTTTCAGGGCTTCACCGAAAAGAGGAGTCCCCGGAATAGGAGAATATTCATTGGGAATCGGCCTTAAACCCGTCTGACGGATGATTTTGATGTTCTCCTCCACCTCGATCCGGGACTGGTGCGGAAGTCCAGCCAGAAGATAGATACGGACCCGGGACAGGTCAAAGCCGGAATCCTTCAGAAGAGAGGCGGCTCTCTCCAGGTCCCGACGTTCGCTTTTGTTATCCAGAGGGCGGCCCCCTTTGAACAGAGTCTCCACACCGAAACGGAGGTCCCACTCTCCTGAGGCCATCATCAGGTCCAGGGTCTTTTTGTCAAAGGCGGCGATGTGAAGCCCGTTGGGCGTATGAAAGCGTGCCCTCATCCCCTCTTCGGCCATCCACTCAAGGAAGGGATGGAGAAGCGTCTTTTTGGAAAAGAGAAGCGCATCGTCGTAAAAGACAAAATCCCTGACCCCCTTGTCATACCAGGTGAAAAACTCCTGCTTCACATGACCCGGAGAGTCTTCCCTGTACTCAGGTTCAAGAAGAGGCCCGGCACAATACCGGCATCGGTAGGGGCAGCCCCTGGAAAACCGGAGAGGGATATAGGGGATCCCCGGGTAGAAGTCGTAGGATAAGGAGAGCGCGAGACGGTCCCCGGGAAGGAGAGGAGCGTGACCAAACTCCTTTTTCAATCTTTCCCGGAGAAAGGGATAGGTCTCACGGGGTGCGATCTCACAGTCAGGGAAAGCGGCATGGGCATGATCCCTGCAAAGCTGCGTGTAGATCCCCCCGATGATCACAGGAACCTCAGGATAATGCTTCTTTAAAAAGGCGACGGTAGCGGCCAGCCCGGTGTACCAGTAAGTCATCACAGAAGTCACAAGGATCAGGCGTGGAGCAGGATAACGGGACAGGAGTTTTTCCGCAGTCTCCACGGAGACCCCGTATCTGTAATATTTCCGAGGAATGACAACCTGCCGCAACGGTTCAGGCCTGGGGATCTCCATCCTCTCATATTGGCCCCGCCCGGTCTTCGTCGGCGATGTCCCGGCAGGATTCAGGGGATCATGCTGGTAAAGGAGATCGACGAGTCCCACATCCCATCCGGCCTGACGCAGCCAGGACGCGATCTCAATGATCCCCAGGGGCTTGGCCCAGAGGTCATACGCCGTAAAATCATCAACCCAGGGATTGACACAAAGGATCATATCTCTGAGCGAAGGCGTTTCTGGTAATAAGAGCGCATCTCATTGAAAAGAGAGAGGTACCCCTCCTGTTCATAATCGGGATAGGCCCAGGGGCATGGCACATAGGAGTCTTTTCGATAGGTGTATTCCACCTCGCCGTAGATCCCCTCTTTCAGATAGAGACGGTGAGCCCTGTCTTTTGTGGTCGCCAGCATCATCTTGGCCAGGTCAAGATACCCCGGGTCCAGATTGACGGCTCTCTTCTCCCCGGGAAGAGAAAGAGCCGTTTCAAGGGTATTCGTCTCTCTTTTGATGTGAGTGATGGAATCCATGGGGATGAACCGCTCGAAGAAGAGAAAACCCTTGCAGACAAGGGGGCCGAGTTCGTCCCGGTAATAATCTGTGACAGTAAAAGGGAATCCCCTGGCCTCCCGCGCCACCGGGCCGAAAAGGCCTGAAAGAGCATCACGGGCTTTGTCGAACATCTCGTCTGTCGCGTAGAGAAGCCCGCAAAAGAGAAGAGCCTCCCGGGGAATCCTCACCTCTCCCATCAATACCGCTTTTCCACCGCCTTCTGAAGGTCTTCAGGGGCCAGGCCGGCCAGGCGGTAGACATCATCCGCTGTCCCGGAGCGGGCATACTCCGTGACGCCCATTTTCACTAGAGGACAGCTGATCCCCTCTTCAGCAAGGATATCAGCCAGGAGAGCGCCGAAACCGGTATGGATGTTATGATCCTCGTAGACGATAAGTGTTTCCGCCTCTGCAGCGGCTTTTCTCACTGTCTCCCTGTGAGGAGCCAGAGGTGATGTGACATTGATCAGGGTGAAGGGTTTCCCTTCACTGTTCATGCGGGTCCAGGCATCCAGCGCATAGGGCAGGAGTGCTCCGTATGTGAAGACCGTGACTTTTTTCCCTTGTCTGACAGAATCCAGCTGGCCGTACGTGAAGTGGTAATCCCGCCCGAAAAAGGGCTGTCCCCGGTCATCGAGGATCACAGGGGTCTTGGCCCGTCCCATGGCCAGGAAATAATTCCCGTTATGGACAGCAGCATAACGGACCATGGCGTCTGTCTGATTGGGGTCAGCCGGGGTGAGAAGATGAAACCCGTAGAGGCAGCGGAGAAGCCCCACATAGTTGATCGCATGATGGGTCTTTCCGTCTTCCCCCACATTCAGTCCGCAATGTGTCGCAACGATCTTGATATTGGTCTGATTGATATCATTGAGCCTCAACTGATTATAGACTTCATCTGCGGCAAAGACTCCGAAATCAGCCCAGAAGGTGAGCAGCCCCGTAGCTGAGATCCCTCCCGCTATGGACGCTGTGCTGTGCTCCTGTATTCCCGCCTGGAAAAATGAACCGGGCCATCTCTTTGCAAAATCCCCGGTCTTCACCGATCCGGCCAGGTCGCAATCCAGCACCACGCTCTTTCCCTTGTTGGCTTCTCCGAGGGATTCCAGCGCTTTTCCGAACGCTGACCGGTTATCCGTCTTCTGTGAAGGCTCATATTCGATCCTCTCCCCGGGATGAAAAGTCCCGTAGCTCTTTTTCACCTTGCTGCAGGTTGTCAGGGGCCGGGAGGCTCTTCTTTGTCTCATCTCATCAAAACGGTCTTCGACACCAAGTTCGCCAAGAGCATCATGAAGCTGTTCCTCCCCCAGGGCCTGCCCGTGCCACTTTTCATCATTTTCCATGAAGGAGACCCCTTTTCCCATGACGGTCCGGGCCAGGATCATCACGGGCCCTTTTTTCTGATGGATACTCTGATAAAGGGCGCTGTAGATCTGTTTGAAATCATGCCCGTCGATCTCCATGACCTCCCATCCCGAGGCCCGGTATTCCTTCACAAGGTCGACTTTCATCACGGCATCCACATCGCCGGAGATCTGCAGACGGTTGTAATCAATCAGGACAGTGAGGTTGTGCAGATTGAACTTTGAAGCAAAACGGCGGGTCTCTGCAATCTGTCCCTTCTGCTGTTCGCCGTCTCCCATGACACAGAAGACATGGTTCTCTTTGCCCTGGAATCTGAGCCCTAAAGCGATGCCCGCTGCGGTTGAGAGCCCCTGTCCGAGATTGCCGGTGATCCATTCCACACCAGGGACTTTGGTGTCCACATGGCCCTCGTAGGGAGTCCCCGCTTTTCTGAAGCCTTCCAGGGCTTCTTCATAAGGGAAATAACCGTTCCTTCCCAGGACAGCGTAGAGCGCCGGAGAGATATGTCCGTTGGAGACAAGAAGATAGTCGCGTTCTTCGCTGCAGGGCCGGTCGGGAAAATGAGCCATCTGGTCATAGAGAAGGGTCAGGAAATCGATGGAAGAGAGAGACCCTCCCGGATGTCCGCTGCCGGCCACACTGGTCATGGTGAGGATATCCCCCCTGCACAGACGGGCCTGTTCCTGCCATTTTTCGATATCACTCTGTTGACATGTCTCATCCCTGAACGCTCTTTTACTCATTCTCTCCCCCTTTTTTCACGACTATACCCCGTGATAACGGGAAATCAACTCTTTTCTCTCTCGCCCTTGCCATCATCCGTCTGTTCTGTAAAGAAGGCTGCCAGTTCCATGTCCAGAGCCGTGGTCTCGAAATGAATGGAGCCCTCCCGGATGAGAAGCCCTGAAAAGAGGGCCAGAGCCGCAAACCCGCTCAGAAGAAAGACAAGAGTGATGACCGGGTTCAACTCCCAGTAAGCAGAGAGAAAAATAGAAAGTGATGTGATAATAAAGAGCAACAGTGCTGTATAATTGATCATCAAGGCATTTTTCAATATTTTGCTCCGTCTTTTAAAAAGAATCAGCTGTTTTCGGTAATTGATACAGACCTCTTCAGACACATTCCCCCTGATCAGCTCAACGTTGATATGGCGGATCCGGTCGATGACCCTTGAGTTTCTGTTTGCTGTGGAGAGCAGCAGCAGCCCGCAGACATTGATCATGACCGCCGGGGTGAGCATCGCCGCAATGATATCAGTCATAACTCCTCCCTGATCTCAATATGACGGACACCTCGGAACGGAGCTGTGATCTCAGTCCAGTCCCGCCGGGTCCAGGCAGGAAAACCCGTTCCCTCCCGGGGAACATACTGCTGAAGGGCATACCGTCGGCTCTTCTCCAGGGAAAAAGACCTGATGATCTCGGCAACATCGTCGGCGGTATGCATCCCGGGGACCAGAGTCGTCCTGAATTCGTATCCCGGAGCATTTTTCAGGATGAGCTCTGCACTTCTGCGGATGAGTCCCGTGTCCACAGAGACTCCGCAGGCTTCCCTGTACTTTTCCGGTGTATGTTTCAGGTCCATGGCCACATAGGAGACCAGCCCCCTGCCAAGAAGCGTTTCGAGATAATCAGGTGCTGACCCGTTGGTGTCAAGTTTCACGTTGTATCCCATATCACAGGCTGTCTCGATGAAGGGGAGAAGCCCTTCCCCCCAGGTGGGCTCCCCACCGGTCACCACCAGAGCATCCGCCAGCCTCTTCATCTCGAGAAGCCGGGTTGTGACCAGATCGTCATCCTCGCCCTCCCCTTGTCCCAGAAGCGTATGATTATGACAATAGGGACACCTGAAATTACATCCCCTGAAAAAGACAAGGGCAGCGACCTTTCCGGGATAGTCGATAAGAGAGAGTCCCGGAGGAGAAGCGATCCGATGCGAAAAACTACATGGTAAAGGGGACACGCTCTCTGAACTCCTCTTTTTTTCCTTTGTTCCAAAGCTTCACCGGCCTGTAATACCCCACCACCCTGCTGTAGACTTCCATCTCCCGGCCGCATTGCGGGCAGGACTCCTGTTTTCCACGGACATAGCCGTGCTCTTCACAAACGGAAAAAGTCGGGGAAATGGTGAAATAAGGGATCTTGTAGTTATGGGCGACCTTGCTGATGAGCTCGCGGACAGCTTCGTACCCGGGGGCTGTCTCCCCGAGGAAAATATGGACCACGGTTCCCCCGTTATACTGGGCCTGGATCTCATTCTGATTATCCAGAACGGTGAAGACATCTGACGTATAATGGACAGGCAGCTGAGAGGAATTGGTGTAGTAAGGTTCATTTTCTCCCTGGGTGATGATCTCGGGGAACCGCTCTTTATCGATCTTGGCCAGACGGTAGGATGTCCCTTCGGCAGGAGTCGCCTCGAGGTTGTAGATGTTCCCCGTCTGCTCCTGATAATCAGAGAGTTTGTCTCTCATAAACCGGAGGATCTCCAAAGCCGTCTCTTTCCCTTCAGGAGAGCCGATATCCTTGCCCAGGAAATTGAGAAGGGCTTCATTCATCCCCACGAGGCCGATGGTATTGAAATGGCCGTCTAATGTCCCCAGATAACGTTTTGAATAGGGCAACAGGCCGTTTTCCATATTTTTTCTGACCACTTTCCGTTTGAGTTCAAGAGATTCGCGGGCCAGGTCCATGAGATATTCAAGACGTCCCAGGAATTCGGCTTTGGACCGGGAGAGATACCCGATCCTGGGAAGATTGATGGTCACGACACCGATACTTCCGGTCTTTTCCCCGCTTCCGAAGAGGCCCCCTGTCCGGCTCTTCAGTTCTCTGAGGTCAAGCTGAAGACGGCAGCACATGGACCGGACATCGGAAGGCTTCAGCGAGCTGTTGATAAAATTCTGAAAATACGGGATACCGTACTTTGCTGTCATCTCGAAAAGAAGCCCGGCATTCTCCGTCTCCCATTGAAAATCCGTTGTGATGTTATAGGTTGGGATAGGGAAAGTAAAGATCCGTCCTTTGGAGTCTCCTTCGATCATCACCTCCAGGAAGGCCCGGTTGATCATATCCATCTCTTTCTGAAAATCACTGTAGGGGGTCTCAATGAGGGTGCCGCCCCAGACAGCCTGCTGGTCCTTCATATCTTCGGGGACAGTCCAGTCAAAAGTCAGATTTGTAAAGGGGGTCTGCCCTCCCCACCGGGAAGCGATGTTCAGGTTGAAGACAAACGTCTGGACAGCCTGTTTCACCTCATCATAGGAGAGGCCGTCCTGCCTCACATAGGGAGCCAGATAGGTGTCAAACGAGGAGAAGGCCTGGGCTCCGGCCCACTCGTTCTGCATTGTCCCGAGAAAATTGACCATCTGCATGAGGGCGGAATGGAGATGACGCGGCGGCCCGGATTCCACTTTCCCGGGAACACCGTTAAACCCCTCCCACAAGAGTTCTTTGATGGACCACCCGGCACAATATCCGGCGATCCCCATGGAGAGGTCGTGAATATGAAAATCCCCGTTGATATGGGCCTGGGCGATCTCTGACGTGTAGACTTTTTTCAGAGTGTAGTTGGCGATGACACTTCCTGCCGTATGCATGAGAAGTCCGGAGAAGGAGTATCCCGAGTTGGAATTCTCATTGACCCTCCAGTCTTTCATGCCGATATAACCGTCGATGGTCTTCTCCACGTCAAGAAGCACCTTTTCTGCTTCTCTGAGGACTTCCTGTTCTTTACGGTAGAGGATGTAGGCTTTGGCGGTCCGGGCATGTCCGTTTTCAATGAGGACTTTCTCGACGATATCCTGGATATCCTCCACGCCGGGAATACGCTTTTCGAACTCCTCTTCCAGAACGGTGACCACGTTGTCCGTCAGGGAGCGGGCCAATGTCCTGTTGTACCCTCCCACGGCCTTGGCCGCCTTGTAAATCGCCTCTTCGATCTTGTCCCTGTCGAATGGGACTTTCTCTCCGTTCCGTTTCACAATACGCTCTAACATAAAGCCTCCCTTGCACTTAAATCTATATATGGTATGTTTTCCAGCGTTTACATACAATATATAGCCCTTTTCCGGGAACGTCAAGGAGAGATTTTTCATTTGATAAAAAGATGACTTTCCCGTAAAATGAGAAGGGACAGAAAGGAGCTTATGAAAAAAGAACTTTCCCTCTTCAGCGCCTTCAGTATCGCTGCAGGGGCCATGATCAGCTCAGGCCTTTTCGTTCTTCCCGGCCTGGCCTATTCCCTGACAGGCCCTTCTGTGATCGTTGCCTATTGCCTTGCCGGCCTTCTCATGGTTCCGACGATCTTCGCCAAAGCAGAGCTGGCCACAGCCATGCCCAAAGCCGGAGGAACCTATTTTTATATCAACCGGATCATCGGGACTCCGGCGGGCTTTGCCGCGGGCATCGCCAACTGGTTTTCCATAGCGTCCAAAAGCGCCTTTGCTCTCGTGGGGATCGGGACATTTGCCCTCCTTTTCAATCCTCACCTCTCCGAGTTTCATATCCGTCTTATTGCGGCAGCCTTCACCCTGCTGTTCACTCTTCTCAATATTATCAGCACCAGACATTCCGGAAAGCTCCAGAGCCTTCTTGTCGTCTTCCTCCTGGCGATCCTCGGGCTCTTTATGATCTTCGGCTATCCTGCCATGAATGCGCAGCATTTTCACTTCTTTTTCAGAAAAGGATATGCCGCCCTCTTCGCGGCCACGGGCATGGTCTTTATCTCGTTCGGAGGATTGACTAAGATCGCCGACATGGCCGAAGAGATCAGGGATTCAGCCAGGAATCTCCCCAAAGCCATGCTTTATGCTTTTATCACAGTGAATGTGATCTACGTGATCGTCGTGGCCATCGTCGTGGGTGTCCTACCTCATCACTCCCTGATCACCACCCTGACTCCGGTCTCCGATGCCGCCGGGGTCTTTTTCGGCCTGCCCGGGCGGCTGCTTCTTGCTCTGGCCGCCATCTTCGCCTTTATCACAACAGCAAACGCCGGGATCATGTCCGCATCCCGGTCACCCCTGGCCATGAGCCGGGATACTCTTCTCCCTCCCCTCATGTCCAAGGTCTCCCGCAGATTCAAAACACCCTATGTCTCTATCCTTTTTACCGGGCTTTTCATCCTCGTCTCCATCCTCCTTCTTCACATCAAAGAGCTGGTGAAGATCGCTTCGGCTTTCATGCTTCTTCTCTTCATCTTCGACAACCTCTCTCTGATCATCATCCGTTATTCCAAGGTGAGAAACTACAGGCCCAGTTTCAAAGCCCCCCTGTTCCCCCTTCTTCAACTGTTCGCCATCGCTTCTTACATCTACCTGATCATCGAGATGGGGCCCAAAACGCTTCTTCTCATGGGCCTCTTTCTTCTCCTGACATTAGGAGCCTATCTTCTCTTCGCCCGTCAGTGCGCCCACACTCAATCGGCCCTGGTCCTCATGGCTGAGCGCATGATGGATAAAAATCTCAGTGCCGACTCTTCCACAAAGCAGCTGGAACAGGAACTTCTCATGATCCTCCAGGACAGAGACGATATCACGGAAGACCGGTTTGATAAACTGATCAGGAGAAGCCTGGTCCTTGATGTGGACAGGCCCCTTGGCCGTGAAGCTTTCTTCAGCCTTCTTGCAGACAAGCTGACTTCCCGTTTGAACCTGTCCCGTGAAGAGATCGTCAGCCAGTTCTGCAAGAGAGAAGAGGCCTCCTCGACGAACATCATCCCCGGCATTGCCATTCCCCATATTATCATTCCGGGAAAAGAGAAATTTGAGATCGTTCTTGCCAGGAGCCGGGCAGGGATCGAATGGGAAAAAGGCTCCCCTCCCGTCCATGCTGTCTTTGTCCTCCTGGGGACAGCTGATGAGAGGACATATCACCTCAGGGCCTTGATGGCTGTGGCCCAGCTTCTGCAGGAGAACTCTTTTCTGGACAGCTGGAATAAAGCACGGGACTGCGAGGACCTCCGCTCCACCATCCTTCTCATGCCCCGCCAGAGAGACTGAGGAGCCCGATGAAGAACCTCTACGATTGCCATGTCCATCTCAACATGAAGCAATTTTCCTCATTCCGCGATTCTCTTATC
Source organism: uncultured bacterium (assembly GCA_964574875.1). Classification (GTDB taxonomy): domain Bacteria; phylum Macinerneyibacteriota; class Macinerneyibacteria; order Macinerneyibacteriales; family DSCS01; genus DSCS01. The sequence goes on from CAZNOX010000007.1 coordinate 13,032, forward strand.
GAGGAGTGCGGCCGCATTCTTGATTTCTGTATCAATGTGGGCTACGACGAAACGAGCAGCGAAGAATCCCTTCTTCTTGCTTACAAACACCCTTTCATCAAAGCGGCCGTGGGACTTCATCCTTCGTATGCCTCCCAGGGGAACCAACGCTTTCTGGACCGCCTCAGCGGGATGCTTGCAGAAGACGAAGCCGCCGCCCTGGGAGAGATCGGGTTGGATTATTACTGGATGAAAGACCCGCCGGATGTCCAGAAAAAGATCTTCACTGAACAGATGGAGATCGCTGCTCACCATAAAAAGGCGGTCATCATTCACGACAGAGAGAGTCACGATGATACAGTGGAGATCCTCAAGGCCTTTAACGGACGTGTCCGCGGAGTCCTCCACTCCTTTTCAGGAGACAGACCCATGGCCCGGGCCGTCATGGACATGGGCTACTATCTCTCAATTTCAGGCCCCGTGACGTTTCAGAATAAAAAAAATATCCCCTTTCGGGAAGTGGTGGCCTCCCTTCCCGCCGACCGGCTGCTTATTGAGACTGATTCTCCCTATCTTGCCCCGGTCCCCTTTCGCGGAAAGACCAACACCCCTCTCAATGTCTCCTATGTGGCCGAAGAAGTCTCTTCACTCATCAAAATGGATCTTGATAAGTTTTTAGAGATCAGCCGATCGGGGGCCCGGGATCTGTTCGGAATCTGAAGAAGTGAAGCGGGACTGTAAGCCGAATTCTGTCAGCTGCTGAAAGCAGCCGGATAGCCATTTATCTGGGACAGATGTCGCCATCTGCCTCAAGCAACCTACCCGAGGGTAAGCGACGGGCCGCCGCAATCCCTCCTATTTGGTTTTGCACCGGGTGGGGTTTACCCGGCCTTCTGCGTTACCGCAGAAGCGGTGAGCTCTTACCTCGCCTTTTCACCCTTACCTGCCATGCGGCAGGCGGTTCTTTTCTGTGGCACTTTCCAGAAGTCGCCTTCTCCGGATGTTATCCGGCACCCTGCCCTGTGGTGTTCGGACTTTCCTCACCTGCATGACGCAAGCGCGGCTATCCGTCCCGCTTCTGGTGTATCATACGTGACAATCGGTTCAATAATCAAGAGAAAAATGATCTGTTTCGCAGGTATCGATGGCTTTGTTGGCCAGGCTGTCAGCCCGGGCATTTTCTGAGCGAGGGACATGCCTGATACGGAGAGCGTCAAACATCGCCTTGAGGCTGCAGGCTTCGTCATAGAGCTTTTTCAGGCTCTGACTCTTGACGCGGTACTCTCCGTTGAGCTGCCGGACCACAAGCTCGCTGTCCAGGTGGATAAGCGCTCGCTTTACTCCTTCTTCTGCAAGGCGGTGCAAAGCAGCCAGGATCCCGCAATACTCAGCGTAATTATTCGTGGCCTTCCCCAAATACCCCCAGCCTTCTTCTTTTTTCCCATGGGGATAAAGGATCGTGTACCCGTACCCGGCTTCACCGGGGTTCCCCCTGGAAGCCCCGTCGCAGAAAGCCACAGCTTCTCCCTCTCCCGGGTAAGCCTGCTCTGACGTCTTCCTGCTGCGGGACAAGTCTTTACGGTCCTGTGAAAGCCATCGGATCAGGAGAGACCTCTCTTCCCGGCCGAGGGATAAAAAGACAGCAGAGGCGTCCGCTCCTTCACGGATCTTCTGCTGAAGAGACTGGAAGAGAGCCTCTATGTCCGGTCCCAAAAAAGAATCCTCCCGCAATAGGGGCACTGCTTCACTTCACGGGCCCGCCTGACTTCGGAGACAAGCTGGGGAGGAAGCTGCATCTTACACACACCGCAGTGGCCGTTGTTCACCGTGGCCATGATGATATGCTGGAATTTCCCTGCTTTCTCCATGGTCCTGACCATGCCCGAGACATGAGGCGGAAGTTTTTTCAGCAGATCGGCCTTCATGTTCTTGAGCGCATCATATTCCGGTTTCAACTCACTGATCTTCTCTTCCACAAGGGTACGTTCACGCCCGAGTTCGGCTTCCCTGGCCTCATAGTCCTCTTTGGCAGTCTCATAGGCGTCGTTGAGAGTCTCGAGTTCGTCTCCCTTCTGATGCCGTTTTGCAGTGAGTTCATCGATAAGCCGTTTCACATTATAGATCTCGTTGTTCAGCGCTGTCATCTCTTTGGCTTTTTTCACCAGAAGGAGCTGATTCTCGTACTTCTTCTGCAGCAGCCGGTTGGCATTGAGATCCATATCGATCCCCGCCAGCTCTTTACGCATCTCTTCGATCTGTTTTTCCGTATCCTCGTTCTGTTCCCTCAGACGACTCAATTCGGATTCTTTCTTCTTGAGTTCTTCCGGTTTTTCTTCAACGATATGGCGCATTTCTTCGCTATTAGTGATAATGTCAGCGATCTCGTGAAGAATCTCAAGATATGACTCCATAATTCCTCCTTACTTTATATCAAAAAAAAAGGTGCACCCGGGGTGCACCTTAAAAAACATAAAATCAATCGCAATGTCCTTTGTTCCAGCAAAATGTCAGCTCCTGTCATATGGGCCCAAGTGGATTCGAACCACTGACCGACCGGTTATGAGCCGGTAGCTCTACCAACTGAGCTATGGGCCCCTTCAACGTGTCATTGATTATAAGAAGATTGAGTCGGGTGTCAATATGAAAAGTGACAGATCTCTTTCGGGTGCGAGTTGACATCTCTTTCCTGCTGTGATATTCTTGTCGGACAACAGCGGAATTTCAAAGGAGGTTTCTGTGAGAAAACTGATTATCGCCCTCTTGATTTCATCCTTCCTTTACTCCTGTGCACACAAGGATAAACTCGTCAAAAAAGAGCCCATTGAAGATATGGGAAACATCATTACCGTGGATACGATGACGCTTCTTTCCATGGCCCTGGACCATTATAATAAAGAAGAATATACCCAGTGCAGTGATCTTCTGGAGACGATCCTCGACAGAGAGCCTGATAATTACAAAGCCCGGGTCCTCAAAGGGCGCCTCCTGACATCCCTGGGAGATTATGATTCAGCCCTTTCTCTTCTTCACGGGATTGAAAAACAATACCCCAGGAAGTATGATGTCCATTACTACCTCGGGCGTGTCTATGAACTTCAGAAGTTCAACTCTGCAGCACTCAAATACTATATGAACTCCTATGAGTTGGGAAACACAAGCTCCTATCTTGTGGAGAAGATCGCTATTCTCTATATGCGCGAACAGAAATTTTCCGAAGCCATCTCGTTTTTCCATAATTACCTTGTCCGTCACGATCAACACCACTATATCCGTTATCAGCTGGCCATGGCCTATTTCTATACGAACAATTACAATAATGCCGTGGATCAGCTGAAACTCCTTCAGCGCTACGATGCCGGTTATTCACTCTCCTATTACGGGCTGGGCTATATCTATTTCGAGATCTACGACAGGTCAAAAAACCCCAGTTACAAGCGTCTTTCCCTGGACAACCTCAAGCACTACCTCACACTGGAGCCGGGAGACGGATACTATTCGCGGAGAGCCCGGTCCATGATCAGCCGGCTGGAGTAGCATGCCTCTGGACAATACCTGGGTCGAAGTCTCTGAATCAGCTCTTCTCGGCAACCTGAGAGGGTTGAAGAGCCTGCTCTCATCAGGGACATCCCTCATGTTTGTGGTCAAAGCCAACGGTTACGGTCACGGGTTAGCGCAGGTCGCCGACATCGCTGAACAGCCCGCCTCCCCTGTGGACAGCTACGGAGTCCATCTTCCTGAAGACGGGGTCTTCCTGCGTCAGCGGGGGATCTCAAAAGAGATCCATATTCTGGGTTATGCCAATGAAAGTCAGCTTGAAGAGATCGTCCTCCATGACCTCTCCCCTGTTTTGACCAACTCCAGCCTCATTCCGGCTCTTGCCAATGAGGCTCAACGACAGAAGAAGAGCATCAGGATCACACTGAAATGCGAGACCGGGACTCATCGCCAGGGACTTCTTCCTGAAGAGATCCCGGAGTATGCCGATCTGCTCAGAAAATCCCCCTGGATCATCCTGGACGGATTATCGACTCATTTTGCAAATATCGAAGATACCAGCGATCACTCCTACGCCAGAAGACAGATGGCCCTCTTTCAGGATTTTATCCGCGGATTTCACGAGGCCGGCTTCTCTCCGCAAAAGAACCATATCGCCTGCTCCGCAGCAACGATCCTCTTTCCTGAGACACATTACCAGATGGTCCGCACAGGGATCTCCTCATACGGGTACTGGTCTTCCAGGGAGACAGCCCTCTCCTTCCGTTCTCAGTCATCAAAAGACCTCAGCCTCCGTCCTGTTCTCACATGGAAAACACGCATCGGCCAGATCAAAGATGTGGAGCCCGATGCTTATATCGGATACGGCTGCACCTACAAGACCGTCCGCCCCACTCGCCTGGCTATCCTCCCTGTGGGTTATTACGACGGTTATGACAGGAAACTCTCGAATTCAGGCCATGTCCTTATCCGCGGGAAAAGAGCTCCCGTAAGAGGCCGGGTCTGTATGAACATGATCATTGTGGATATCACCCATATTCCGGAATGCCGTCTTGATGATGAGGTTGTCCTTCTGGGAAGTTCCGGTGATGAGAAAGTGACAGCCGATGACATGGCCGCACTTGCGGGAACCATCAACTACGAAATCCTTTCACGGATCAACCCGCTTATCCCCCGCAGGATCGTTCCTTAAAAACCGCCCCGTAATATCTCCAGAACCCCGGCCATGTCAGGGAAGAGAGGCGCTGTCAGAGAGATGTGCTGTCCTGTTATGGGATGGATGAAATCGAGTTCTCTGGCATGGAGCATCTGCCGATCCACTTTCTGAAAGGGGCCCGCTCCCGAGATTCCGCCGTAAAGCCTGTCTCCGAGAATGGGATGACGCATAAAGGAGGCATGGACACGGATCTGATGGGTCCGTCCGGTGAAGAGCCGGAACTCGACAAGGGAAAACCCGGCATACTCTTCAAGTGTCTCCCACGAGGTCACAGCCGCCTTCCCCCTGGAGACAACCGCCATTTTGACCCTGTTGTAAGGATCCCGTCCCAATTCTGTCTCAATACGTCCCCGGCCCTCGTCAAAATGGCCGAGGATGATCCCCCAATAGAGTCTCGTGACTCGTTTTTCGGCGATCATCTCTGCAAGTTTCCAATGGGTGTGATTGTCTTTGGCTGTGATCAGAAGGCCGGATGTCTCTTTATCCAGCCTGTGGACGATCCCTGGCCTGAGGGTATCCACTGTTGAAACATGTTGAAAATAATAGAGCAGCCCGTTGGCCAGGGTCCCATCCGGATTGCCTGCTCCCGGGTGAACCACCAGGCCCGGCCTTTTGTTCACGATGGCGAGATAGTCATCCTCGTAGACGATATCAAGAGGGATCTCCTGGGGGATGACCTCCGAGGGCTCTTCCGGGGGAACGATGAGGGAGAGGGATTCCCCGGGGAAGATCTTCTTTCCGGGTTTTGTGCAGACTTCTCCTCTGAGTCTCACACATCCCTCTCTGATCCATTTCTGAACCGTGCTTCGGCTGGCCCATTCCAGCTCTTCAGCCAGATAGAGATCCACGCGCATGGCTTCAGTGATCTCTGCGCTGAGTTCAATGCGCTGATCCATAAAGTCTCCTCATGGTTTCGATATAGAGAGCCAGGTCTTTGGGATTTTTCCGAGTCTCTATCCCGTACTCTTTTTTCATCTTTGTGCTGGCTCCCACACCGAATCCCGCAATATGACACAATTCCCCGATCATGGCCACATTATAAGGGCTCTCTTTCCCCTCTTTTGCATATCCGATATTTTCCAGGTTTCCGGCAATATGGCGCTGTTTGTAAAGATAATAGGGAGAAAACCCGCGACTAGCCAGGAGCTTTTGGGCATAATCAAAGGATCTCTCCAGCACCGCCCTCGTCTCCATTCCCCGGGCATCAAGCCTGGCCCCTCGTTTGGGAGCAAGGGCATGGATGGTGATATTATTGACTCCCTCCAGTCCCACCAGTGCTTTCAGTGTCTCCTGATGGTGGGAAAACGATTCTCCCGGGAGCCCGAAGATGATATCCGTATTGATGATCTCAAACCCTGCTTCAAAAGCTGCGGTGTATGCTCTCAAAAAATCGTCCCTTGTCGCGTGGCGTCCCATCTTCTCCAATGTTGAGTCATGGATCGTCTGAGGGTTGACAGCGATCCGGTTGACGCCATGCTTTCGCAGGATTTCGCACTTGAGTCTCGTGAAGAGTTCCGGACGTCCTGCCTCTACAGTAAACTCAAGAAGAGGAGGATGCCCGGCCTTTTTCGTAGCCAGGTCAAGGATCCGGTCCATATCCGCGTCTTCCAGCGTAAACGGAGTACCTCCACCCATATAGATCATGGAGACCGGGCCGTCAAGGGCAGGGATACGCTCTTCCATCTCCATGCAGAGGGCTTCAACAAAAGGTGTGTAGAATCTGCTGTACTTCTCTTTTGAATAGGATGTGAATGAGCAGTAGGCGCATTTTGACGGGCAGAAGGGGATCCCGATATAGAGAGCATTTGTCCCCTTGACCCGGGGCATGATCTTCTTTTCTGTCTCATAGACTTGTTCAAGAAGCCCGATCTTGTCTTTTCGGACACGGAAAAGGTCCTGAAGAGACGTCTTCTGATCCTGATGAGGAAGATAATGCATGACCTTGTGAGGACGGGTCTGAAAAAGAAGCCCCCAGGGTGAGAGCCTGCGGTCATGGATGAGGGAAAAGACATCATAGATCTCGCGTTTGATGACATGCCCCCTGTCCGGCTGTGACTGGTCCACAGAACGGGTGAGGATTGTGGAACCGAAATAGAGAAAGGTGATCGTCTCCTGGGTGATCAGAACCGAGATCTCCCCGTCCTTCTGTCCATGGGTGAATATCTTGCCCGGGATGACCGAACGGAGAAGTTCAAAAGCTTTTGTCTCCTCATATCCGGAGACATCGGCGCTCTTGTAGGGAATCGGGAGAGGAAAGAGAGAGAGGATGATGAACGGGGCCAGATCGGCGGCAGCATCCCAAAAATCCGGCTCTCTTCCCGGAATAAAGGCCTGGAGAAGCTCATCTGCGGCAATGAAGAGAAGAGCAAAGAGGAAGAGTTTCCGCCGCCTCCGGGGGACAAAACGAAAAGCGATATGCCCGGTTACAGCCAGAAGGGCATATTCAAAAAAATGGAAAAGCTTATCCTGTCCTGTGAACAACCGGAGATGAATGTCAAGATCCGGCAGTTTTGAGACTGTTCCAATGGCGATGAGACAGACAAAAAAAGCCGGGATGAAAAGCTTATGGTATCTCCACAACATGGGCCCCATCAAGCTCTGCTTTCACCGGTTCCGGTCTGTTGTCCACGACCTTATAGAGGACGATCTTTTTGTAAAAATCTCCGTTTTTTAAAACCGTGATCTTACCGCATAACCCCTGGAACTCGTCAAGATTGTAAAGAGCCTCTGTGATCTGTCCGTCACCGGAGAGTCCACCGCTGATCTTGACAGCTTCATAGGCGGCATCCAATGCGTCGATCCCCAGAATCGTATACTGATCCAGAGAGTAATTGTATCTCTTTTTAAAAGAGTCGAAGATATCCTTTTCCATGATCCCGAAATCAGACGTGTTGTAATACGTGGCGATGATCGTTCCGTTTATGGTGTCTCCGAGGACTCTGAAAAGATAATCGTCGAAGAGCGTGGAATCGGCCATGACAGAGACTTTGAGTCCCACGTAGGGAATGGACGGCATGAGCTGCTGCAGGTCTTTTGCATTAGTCCCGTAGACGAAAAGGCCGTCGACGAAAGAGTCCAGGGCTCTCTGAAGCTGAGGCGTATACGTTGTATCCCCTTTATTGTAAGTCTCAAACACAGAAAGAACGGCGTTATAGGACGTGACTTTTTTCCTGAAGATCTCGCCGGTGGCAAACCCTTTGGGATCATTGGGGATAAGGACCGCCAGGTTGGTGAGTTTCAGCTCTTTAAGCCCGTATTCAGCCAAAGCAGACGCTTCATCAGCCACTCGGATGGAGTTTCGGAAAAAATAAGGGCTCTTGTCCGGGATCCCCGGATCGCTGGCCATGAGAAAGATCACAGGGACTTTGTACTTGTCCACGTAGGGTTTCAGAAGTTCAGCGGCTTCCGACTGGACGGGGCCAAGGATGACAGAAGCCCCCGACCTGACCAGCTCTTCATAAAGGAGCGGGATCCTTGAGAGATCGCTTTCCGTGTCCGCTTTCAACAGGACCAGCTTCTGTTCCTCTTTTAAAAATTTATTTTTATAATCCTGGGCATGGGAGACTGCATGGAAAAGGCGGGAACCGATCTGAGCGTATTTCCCGGTCAGGGGAAGAAGGCATCCGATCTTTGCTCCGGGGAACTCTCCCTTTAAACGAGCCAGGCGGATATAACGTTCCGCTTCTTCGGGAAACCCGGCTTCTTTCATCTTATCATAGATACGCTCCGCCCTTTTGTACTCTTTTCTCTCCAGAAGAGTCTGCCCCAGTTTCATATAGGCTTTTTTCAATGACGCCCCGGGGGGAAGAGTGAGGAGGACCCGTTCAAGTTCCGCTGTATTGAGTTCATTTTCAACGATGGAAGCCATCTGATCCTGGGCGATCTTTTTGATATTGTCCTCCACGGTGAGAGAGAGGACGATGTTGTTGTAATAATCCAGGGCCTGTGAAAAATGGCCTTCTTCATCATAGGTCCTGGCGATATAGAACTGTGCCCCCATGGTCAGCCCGGAATCGGGGAATTTTTCAATGATTCCGGAGTAAAAGGCCCGGGCTTTGTCATATTTCAGAGCATATCTGTAGATATGCCCGGTATTCATATAGATATCCGCCAGGCGTGGATCAGAAGGGCCGGACGCTTTCATATAATCCCGGAATCCCTGAAGAGCCTCAGAAAAATGGCCCTGTCGAAAGTCTGAAGAGGCTTTCATATAGATCTTGTCCAGAACCGTATCGAGATTTGTCCCGTAGTCCTGCGCCTGTATAAAGGCGGTCAATCCCGTCAGGAAAACAACTGCAAACAAAAGAAATGTTTTTCGTCTCATGCGTCTCCCAGCTCCTTGTAGTCCAGAGCCAGCTCCCAGTAATGGTGCGCAGACTCGTCAAGGAACTCTTTTTCCTCGTCTTTCAGAGGGCGTTTTACTGCAGCCGGCATCCCCACAACAAGGCTTCCCGGAGGGATGACCATTCCTTTGGGGACAAGGGCGTTGGCTCCGATAATGGAATACTCTCCCACATCAGCCCCGTCCAGGACTGTCGCTCCCATCCCGATGAGGCAGCTGTCACCGATCCGGCAGGCATGGAGGATGGCTCCATGTCCCACAGTCACGTTTTTCCCGATGATGGCCGGGAACTCATGAGCGACGTGGACCACGGCATTATCCTGGATATTGGTCCCCTCTCCTATTTTTATGTAATTGACATCTCCCCGGATAACAGCGCCGGGCCAGATATTCACATGCCGTCCCAACTCCACATCCCCCATGAGAACACCCCGCGGATGAATATAGCAGGGAGCGTGGATCACCGGAAACTTTTCTTTATAATACTGCAGCATGGATTACTCTCCTTTTTCCATCTTTTCCTGGGCTTCACGGATGCAGACTTTGACTTTATCAGGGTCTGCGTCGAGGTCCAGGGCTCTCTCCCATGAATGGACCGCGTTGTCATAGTCTTTCATATTATAGTAGAGTGTCCCGAGATTGATATGGACGATATCCCATTCCGGCTTTTTTATCAGGATCTCCTGATAGATATTCAGCGCCAGAGGGTAGAATCCTTCCTGGAGATAGGAGTTGGCCAACAAGAGTGCCACATCATGATAATTGGGTTTGATCTTGAGGACTTCTTTGAACTTCTCCACAGCCTGTCGGTACATCCCCTCATCGTAATAGGATTTCCCGATATCGATCATGAACTCGATCTGGTTGAATCCGCCGGCAGCGGTCTCCTTGGTTGTGGCAAGCCTCAGGTTAAACAGGGCTTCAGAATTATTGGGATCAATGGTCAGAGCGCGTTTAAAACTGGCGATGGCATTCTCTTCGTCCCCGAGGTCGGCATAGACTGTCCCGATATTGACAATGGCATCCAGATAGTTCGGATTGAGGCGGAGAGCTTCCTCATAGGCCTCCAGCGCCTCCTTCTTCCGCCCCAGCAGATTCTGGATCATTCCGATCTTGTTGTAGACATCGGGGTAGGCCCCTCCGAATTTGAGAGCGGCCTGATACGCCTCAAGTGATTTTGCATAGTTTTCAAGGACGAACTCCTCATCTCCCAGTTTCAATTGAAACTCGACAGAATTCTCATTGGGTTCGCCGAACAAACCGACGTCATCAGGAAAGATTATCTTTTTCATTTTATCCTCGCTTTACACTAATAGTATATGATGACATCATGAATTATCAAGGGAAAAACCTCTCCCCGCAGTCTTCTCCGGGACCTGCGGCTGGGTCAGGAGCCGTATTCAGAGGCCAGGAGGCTGTAGACACTCTCATCAGTGAACCCTTTTCCGGGGATGAAGACATAATCACGCAATGTCCCCTCATAAGTGAACCCCGATTTTAATGCAATGCGTACAGAGGCTTTGTTTTCAGGCATACAGCGGATCTCCAGCCGATGGAGCTCCAGGTGTTGGAAGGCGATCTCTTTCAGCTTTTCCGTGAGCCGGGTGATGATCCCCCGGCCCCAGTAACAGGGCAGAAGGTCTGCCCCCAGTTCTGCTCTTTTGTTTTTAATATCCACATAATGGATCGCCACCGTCCCCATGAGAAGACGGGGAGACTCCTCTTTATTGTCATAGATCCCCCAGCGGATCCCTCTCTGAACGGAAAAGTCCTCCCGCCACTTTGTGATGAGTTTCAGCGCTTCCTCCTCATCTGCCATGGGGTCTCTCTGCAAAAAACGGCAGACACTCCGGTCTGAATAGAGCCTGAAGAGCCCCGTTCCATCTTCTTCAGAGAGAGGGCTCAGGACAACGCTGTCCATCCGGATAACGGGGAACGTTTCAAACCAGGTCATGGAATCTCTTTTCACGGGAGCACGGTGAGCATCTCACCGATCGGTTTCCTTACAGGACGGGAGATATCAGAACCGGGAACAGGCCTCCCCAGCGGGGTCAAAGCCATCAGGCGATACCCGTCCCGCTTCAGTCCGATGAGAGACTCCAGCTCACGGGCAGCAAAAAGAGGAGCGGTCATCCAGCATGTCCCGTATCCCAGATGAGCAGCGCACAGAAGAAAATTCTCCATGGCCGCAGCCGCTCCCTGGATACCCGGAGAAGCCTCACGAATGGACTCGGCTTCTTCACTCAGGCCTGCCTGTCTCAGCGCGCTAAGGCCTGTCACAGAATATTCACCGTGGAAGAAAAAGACAAGAGACGGGGCTTCCCGGAAAAAGAGGGCGAACGGTGTGATCCTCTTCAGAGCCTCTTTCTCTTTGTCATCTCGCATCATCTCTCTGAGTCTTTCACTTTTTCCACTGATCAGTTGCCCGGCCTTCTCGATGATCTTTCGGTTTTCCGTATAGACAATATGCCAATTCTGCTTGTTTTTCCCCGTAGGAGCCAGGCGTGCGGCGTTCACCATCGTTTCCAGGTCTTCGTGGGAAGGACATGTCCGGGAAAAAGAACGGATGCTTTTCCGTGCTTCAAAGAGCGCCAGAGGATCCATATTCTCTCCTTTCTCCCCTATTGTGACATGAATCCGGATCATGGTCAACGCCTCTTCAGAGTGAGAGAAGAGAGACCAGCTCTTTGAAAAACGAAGTCAGGAATCGTAGCTCCTGTTGGGACACCATGTCAGGGTCCCGAGGAACCCAGCCGCTCCATGGCCTCCGTGAAAAGAGGTGTCCTGTAGTGATCCAGAAGCTCCTGATACCGGAAACAGCTTGTGATGTGATCGTTCACGACACCCACAGCCTGGAGATGGGAATAGACGATCACCGGGCCCATAAACCTGAATCCCCTCTTTTTCATATCTTTGCTGATAAGCTGAGACAGGGAGGTCTGTGCAGGGATCTCCTCCTGCCGTTCCCAATGGCCCACGACCGGCCTGTATTGTGTAAAATGCCAAAGATAGGAGGAAAACGAGCCCCATTCACCGGCGACTTTGAGAAAGACCCGTGCATTGTTGACGGACGCTTCGATCTTCATTCTGTTTCGGATGATCCCCCGGTCAAGACACAGCGCTTCAATCTCGTTTTCGCTGAAGCGGGCGACGCTCTCAGGACAAAACCCCTGATAGGCTCTTCTGTAAGCTTCACGCTTGTTCAGGACGGTGTTCCAGCTCAGCCCGGCCTGGGCCGATTCCAGTACGAGGAATTCAAAATGGACCCTGTCATCGCAAGCCGGCATACCCCATTCCGTGTCATGATAAGCTGTCATATGAGAGCCGCTCTGTTCTGACCATGGACATCTCGTCATCCCGTCCTCCTTTCTAAAGAGGAAGAAAGGCAGGGATCCAGGTTTCGCTGATCCCGCCGCCTGTCCCTCCTTTTCTGCAATAGAGAATACAGCGCGGTGAGGTAAGCGAATACGGATTGCCCCTGAAATCTCCCCTGACATCATAAACGAAGAGTGAGTGCTTTTCAAGCCTGAGGGTGATCTCCTTCAGAGAGTAGAGCCGGAGAGTCATGGACATCTCTTTCTTTTCAGAACCGATAACAACCGTTCTTCGGCTTTCCAGCCGGTCGGCAATGGGATTATAGGAGTCTTCCGTGATCATGAGGTCATCTCCCTGGCGGTTGAGGAAAGTCCCTTGCCCTCCCCTGGAAAGGATCCAGTCCCTGTTGACGATATCCAGAACAAAGATCCCGCCTGAGACCAGGGAACGGCTGATTCCTGCAAGCACCTGTTCGTTTTCCGCATCGGGGAAGTAACCGAAAGAAGTGAACAGGCAAATGGCCATGTCAAACTCTTTCTCGAAAGGAAGTTTTCTCATATCCATCTCGATGAATTCTGTCTGCAGCTTCTCTTGACGAGCTGTCTCCCGTGCCATTTCAAGAAAGTCCCGGCTGGTATCGATCCCTGTCACCCGGAACCCTTTCCTGGAGAGGATGTTGCTGTGACGCCCGAAGCCGCAGGCCACATCAAGAAGACGTTCGCCTGTCCTGCGCGGTGATTTTGAGAGAAGTTCATCCACCTCTCCTGAAGCCTTGTCTTCTTCCAGGAGACTGCGGTAGAATGTCAGATAGACCTTTTTATCGAAGATGTCTTTAAAATCGAAAGCATAACCCATATCCCCCCTCCTTTTTTTCTGAGACAACCCGGGATGGCCATTTGTGTCATTCATTGAAAATTAACTTTACCGCGTTATACTCTTGCCGTAAGATCGACGAAAGGAGTCAAGATGAATAAATCAAAAAAAGAAGAGCTTCTCGAGGAGGAGATCCTCAAGAGCCTGAAGGGAAAACCCCTGGGAATCGCCGAGTATCTTTTCAATGATCAAGAGACACGGGCACTCCAGGAATATGCCAATGTGGTCTCGATCAAACGCCTGGGTTTCAATGACCACGGCCCGGTCCATATGAGAAAAGCCGTTTTGAACTCTATTCGCATGGTGGGCCTGCTGACAAAAGCGGGGGTCCAGTTTAACCTCGAAAAAGAGATGGGGTATTCCCCCGCCGACTCGCTGGCCGCGATCGTCATCGCCGCGCTGCTTCACGATATCGGAATGGGTGTCTCCCGTAATGACCACGAATTTCACAGTGCTGTCCTGGCCTCCCCGATCATCACACGGACCTTGTCCCATTTTTATGACGACCCGCTGATCAGGGCCGCTCTTCATTCTCTGATCCTGGAGGGGATCACAGGGCATATGGCGACTCATCCGGTTCATTCACTCGAAGCCGGCGTTGTCCTTATCGGAGACGGATGCGACATGGAACGCGGACGAGCCAGGATCACCACCATGCTCTCCAAACAGCCGAAAATCGGTGATATCCATCGCTATTCAGCCACGGCCATCAATCACGTGGAGATCAGAGAAGGCAAGGAAAGGCCCATACGGATCGCCGTTGAGATGGAATCCACAACGGGTTTTTTCCAGGTGGAAGAGGTCCTCTACCCCAAGATCAACAACAGTCCCGTAAAAAAATATATCGAGCTTTATGCCAATAAGACCGGAGAGCCCCCGCTGCGTTACTTATAGGTATATCCCGTCATCCTGAGCATCCCGGCATACCCCATGCTTACCGCCTGGTTCCGGATCCGGTCCCGTGTTCCGCGGAAATGAAAACGATCCACAGCCATATGTCCCCGGACATAGGTTCCGATAAAAGTCAGCCCCACGGGTTTTTCAGGAGTTCCCCCTGCCGGGCCGGCGATTCCTGTAAAGGAGAGGGCCGTTTCTGCTCCAGTGACCCTCACAATCCCTTCCACCATTTCCCGGGCTGTCTCTTCTGAAACAGCTCCATGGGCAGCAAGCGTCTCTTGACTCACTTCCAGGCATCTCTCTTTCATCACATTGTCATACGCCACGATGCTTCCTAAGAATATAAGAGATGCCCCTGGCAGCGATACCAGCCTCTCCCCGGCTAATCCTCCGGTGAGAGATTCAGCAAAAGCCGTGGTGAGCTGTTGTCTTTCCAGCTCCTGAAAGAGGACTCGGGTGAGCGAGGGCCCTGAAAACAGGAAGAGGGAGGGGTCGGACCGCAAAAGTCCTTCCAGATGTCTTTTTCGTAAAAAGAACTCTTTCTCCGTGAGGGTCCTGTTATGGAGATGGATCTCCACCCACCCCTGGCTGTTATAATAGTATCCGGTGCGGATTCCGTGAAGGCCCGCCTCTTCGGCGATCCGGGCCACCTGGCTTTCTCCTCCCCCCGCCACACCCACGATGGCATTGAGGACAGGCTCGGGGCCCTTTCCCCGGATCAGAGGGAGAATATCTCTGAGAAACATGGGCCTGTTCTCTGCAGGAGGGCCCGGGAGGAGAAGGATGATCCTCCCGTCCTCTTCATAAATCTGGCCTGGAGCTGTTCCGTTGCTGTTTTTTACGGGAACGGCACCCTCGATGATCTCGGCCTGTTTTTTATTGGACGGAGGAATGGGCCGCCCGCTTTTTTTGAAACGCTCTTTGATCTCATCCCACACCTCTTCCCGATACAACAGCTTTTTTTTGAGATAGGAAGCCACGCCTTCCCGTGTCACATCATCTTCTGTGGGCCCCAATCCTCCGGTAATGAGGATCAGGTCCACATCGTTGAGCCTGAAAAGAGCTTGTTCAATAGACTCTACCGAATCCCCGGCCACCTGTCCTTCGATAAACTCCCAGCCCAGGGGAGAGAGGATCCGTGCGAACCATCCGGCATTGGTATCCGTCGTCAAGCCCCGGAGGATCTCGTCACCCACTGAAAGAAATGCGCATCGTTTCATTACGAGTCCTTTCTGTCGTCTCTCAAGTCTATGTCTTTCTTCATGATTTTCAATAGAAAAGCGGGAAGAGGCTGCGCCCCCTCCCGCAATGTGCGGATCAGATCAGATCCAGGGTATAGGAGAGTTTCATAAACCAGCTCTTTGTCCGGCTCTCTTCAAGAGGAAAAAGAGGAAGAGAGGTCTCCCCGTGTCCATACCTGTATCCGGTGGAGAGGGAGAGGAGGGAGCTGGGCTGATAGACGAAGAGAGGATAGAGGTAGTACTCCACGCGGTCAGGCATGGATGCCTCATCCATATCCACTTTCATCCTCTGATACTCCAGGCGGATCCAGAAAAACCGGTTGAACTGGACTTTCATTCCCAGGCCGAAGATATCGGCGCTGTATTTCTCCTCCATATGGCTGCTCACAAGACGTCCGAACGCCTGGAACATCCGGTTGGGGCGGATGGAAAAATCTCCTTCCAGATGGGTAAAGGGACAGATCTCCGGAGCAGACATATCATACCAAAGCTGGTCGCCAAAGCCGTAGAAGAGACTTCCCCCGATCCAGCGGAAGGTATTGGACTGGATCCAGAACCCGTTAAACCTCTGCCGGTAATAAGAGCCGTTAAAATACTCGTTTTTATACTCGGCCGAGATCCTGGCTCTCAGGTTTCTGTCAAAGCCGAAGGTGATGTAGGGCTCGAAAACAGACTCCAGGCGCCGGCTGTGGTCCCAATCCGTCTTGATATATCCCGACATGGAGATATCGGCGAATTTAAAAAAGAGATCATCTCTTCCCGGACGGGCGACCATTCTGTTGATGCTGTAATAACGGTGGAATCCCGTTTCGGGGATGAATCCCATATCAGCTCGGAAATCAGGGCCCACAGCCATGGTATTCAGTTCAAAGTGCCAGATATCATCATCGAATGTCATCTCCGAATAGTAGGCCGGTGAAGAGATCGCCCCATCTTCTGTCTCTGTCCGGGACCAGACAGCCTGATGATGCGTATGGAAACCGTTTTCAAAACGGTAATTGGCTTCAAGGCTGGCGACGCCGTTGATCCTGCCGTCGAAGGAGCGCATGCTCACAGCGCCTCTCATATCACCGTCTGCCCCGAAGTTATACTTATAGGATGAAAATCCCCAGAGGGCATCCTCTTCTCCCGTAGCGCCGAACCGCTCTCCCGGAGCATCCTCATCCAGAGCAGCCATGGCGAACAAGGCATTGGACCCGCGGTTATAGGAGACTTTCGCCCCCCACAGAGGATTGACGATGCTCCTCGTATGGTAAATATTGATGGGCCCGTTGAACGGATTGGTCTCTTCCAGAAAGAACGGCCTTTTTTCTTCGAAAAAGAGGGGATACTTGTTGTTCACATCCACCTGAAAGAGATCCGATTCCACCGTGCTGTAATCGGGATTATAGGTCGCTTTTAATGTCATCTGCGATGTGGGCTCATAGATCAGGTTCAGTTCCCCGCTGAAATCATCCTCTTTCTGTTCCCCTCCTCTCATAAGGTCTTCACTGACGGATGTCACTCCTGTCACTCCCGGAATCAGGATCAGGTTGCCCCGGGAAGGGACTCCGGAGAAGACAGCGTCATTGAAATTTTTATAATAGTTGACTTCTCCGCGGTCAAAGACCCTGGAGCTGAGTTCCTCACTCTTTTCCGGGATGTAACGGCGGATCAGGACGCCCCAGGAGACCTCGTCCCCGCTGGCATACTTGATACTGTTGAAGGGGATGGCCACTTCCACGGTGTACCCCCAGTCATAGGTCTTTCCCTTTGACTGAAAATAGATATCGTTTGAAAAGTCCATCTGATGATATCCGGTAATGATCCCGTCTCCCTGCTCGCCATAGGGGTTCACAATAAAAAAGTAGGCTTTATCCCGTGTGTGAAAAGAATCCAGATAGATATGGATCCGATCCACATCATCCATCTCATCGCGGCTGCAGTGGTGGAGACGCATGGTATCGATATTCTGATAATAACACTTGGCCCCGATATAGATGTTCTGGTCATCGCTTGCCATAAAGATCTCTGTCTTTTCGGTGGGTTCCGTATTGTTTCCGGGAGAGGTCTGAAGCATCTCTCCGGTGCTGAAAGCCCCATCCCATTCCTCCGCTGTAATCGTTCCGTCGATTTCCGGGGCTTGAACAATCTTCGGGATCCTCCATTCCCGGGCATAGGCGCACCATAAGGAAGACACGGCAAGGATCACAAGAAAAAAGACGATTATCAGACGTTTCATCATGACCTCCTGTCTCACTCCATCGTTTCGGGAGGGATAATGATCCAGGCGATGATATAGGCCAGGATCCCCGCCCCTCCGAAAAAGACGGAGACAACACAGAGGATCCGGATAATATTGGGGTCGATACTGAAGTATTCACCCAATCCTCCGCAGACTCCTCCTATCATCTTGTTTTTATTCGACCGGAATATTTTTTTATAATCACTCATCGATCCTCCTTACTTGGCTAGTATCCCGCCGTCCACAGCGAGAAGATGGCCCGTGATATAGGACGAGTCGTCTGAAGCCAGCCAGAGGACAGCTTCGGCCACCTCTTCAGCTTCACCGATACGCCCCAGAGGCTCCACCCTGGAGACCCAGGCGTCGTAGTCCTCTTTTCTGTCGCGGTCTTTATCCGTCATAGGTGTCCTGATCAATCCGGGCGAGACCCCGTTGATACGGATCCCCGCGTGAGCATACTCCATAGCAGCGGCTTTCGTGAGTCCTGCTGCCCCGTGTTTACTCGCGATATAAGCCGGAGCTCCGGGATATCCCCGGTGTCCGGATACAGAGATATTGTTGATAATAGAGCCCTTCTGCTTTTTCATCATGAGAGGCAGCTCAGCTTTCATGGAGTAGAAAAGGCCGGAAAGGTTGATCTGCAAGACACGCTCCCAGTTGTCCAGGGAGCAATCCAGGATCCTCCCGGGTTCTCCGTCGATACCGGCGTTGTTGAAGGCGACATCAAGGCCGCCGTATTTTTTTTCAATGCCTTCGATGAGGGAAAAGAGAGCATCGGGTGAGGAGACATCGGAAGAGACAAACTCGGCCCGGGCCTTCTCTCTGTGCATCTCATTCTCCAGCTCACTTCCCGGCTCCCTCCGCCTTCCTGTAAAGATGACATGAGCTCCTTCACGGGCAAAAAGCCTCACGGCTGCGCGGCCGATCCCTGTTGTTCCACCTGTGACGAGGACGACTTTCTCCTGAAACCGGTTCATGCTTCCCCCTTTTTTCATAATAAGACACCTCTTTTTTACGCTTTGTTTCATTCTTTCTGGTCACTTTTGCTGTTTTGGCTTATAATCGCCTTATGGACAAGAAACCCTTTCTCCGTTCCCTTGACGGGAAAGAGCATTTCCCTCTGGACAGTCTTGCCGAATACTCGTCCGCGGGTTCACCGCTGGAGTGCGTTATCCCCGGGATCAGTGAAAAAAAGATCCGCAGGGGACAAACCGTCTGGGAACGTTTCAGGGACTTTTTCCCTCTGGCCCCCCTGGATATGTCTCTCTCTCTGGGTGAAGGAGAGACGCCCTATCTTGAAGCAACGGATTCGATGAAGAGATGGACGGGACTCCCCCGCCTTTATCTGAAAAACGAGACGGTCAATCCCACATGGAGCTTTAAAGACCGGGGCTCTTTTTTTTGCGTCCAGGCCTCACGTCTTTGGGGAGAACAGCGTTGCGCGACGATATCCACAGGAAATATGGGCCATTCCATGGCTGCTTACGGACGAAGGGCCGGGCTTGAGACCCTGATCTTTATTCCCCGGGGAACACCTGACGAAAAGATCCTCCCCATGATCCTTCATCATGGGGAGGTCATCACCCTGAAAGGAGACACCTTCTCACACCTGAAGCAGCAAGTCCTTTCCCTCACCCGAAAATACGGACTGAGAACGGTCACGGGAAACGGGCCACATCGTATCGAAGGCTACAAGACCCTCTCTTTTGAGCTCCTGGAACAGTGCAAAGGAGCTTTGCCCGACTATCTTGCTCTTCCGGTATCAGCCACCGGACACGCCCGAGGTTTGCATAAAGGGTTCAGAGAACTTCAGAAAGCCGGTCTCATCACCCGGGTCCCCCGGCTGATCCTTGTCCAGGCAGCCAATAACGCCCCCCTGGCGCTTCCTCTGAAAACAAACAGCCGCCATGTGATCCCCTTCTCGGATTTTACAACAGTGGCCTCTGCCCTGACCACTGGAGACCCTCCCGGAGGACAGGCCTTTCTCCGCATGGCCCTGGACAACAGGTGGCTGGGGGAGACGGTCTCTGAGGAGGAGATCCTCGAAGGGATTTCCTGTCTGGCCTCTGAAGGGATCTATGCAGAAGCATCATCAGCCACAGTGATCGCTGCTCTCCACACTCTTGTGAAGAAGAAAACCCTCGATCCTTCTGCCACAGTGGCCGCTGTCATCACAGGAAGCGGATTAAAAAACAGCCCGTCTCTCTTTCCCCGCGGCCCGCTCTCCCGGGAAATGGACATCAATGAGCTCGGCTCCTTCCTGAAAGCCTCATCTCATTAAGACTCGACGAAATATCCCTCGTCTTCCACAGAGGCCCTGATCGAGTCTTTGCTCATCTCCCCTGTGCCCGTGATCTCCACGCGGCCTGACTCAAGATCGACAAAGACGCTCTCCACACCGGGAAGCCGCTCAATGGCTTTTTCGACGGCCATGACACAATGGCGGCAGGTCATTCCCCTGACAACGATTGTCTCTTTCATACATGATCCTCCTTTGTCCGCCGGGCTCTTTTTAAGCTCAGCGAGTTGCTCACCACCGATACAGAACTGAATGCCATGGCTCCCCCGGCGATAACAGGCTGAAGAAAGCCCAGAGCGGCAAGGGGAATTCCCAGCGTGTTGTAGATGAAGGCCCAGAACAGGTTCTGCTTGATCTTCCTCATCGTGAGCCTGGAAAGGTCTATGGCATGGAGGACAGTCTCAAGTCGGCTGTTCATCAGGACGACATCACCGGTCTCCATGGCCACATCCGTTCCGCTCCCCATGGCCATACTCACATGCGCTGTTGCAAGAGCCGGAGCGTCATTGATTCCGTCTCCGACCATAGCCACAGTCCAGCCTTTTTTCTCAAGGTCCGAGATGATCCGAGCCTTCTGGCCAGGAAGGATACGCGAATAGATATGGTCGTGATCCATGCCCAGCATCGCACCCACAGCACGGGCTGTCTTCTCATTGTCCCCGGTGATCATAAAGCTCTTGATCCCTCTTTTCTTCAGAGTCTCAAGGACTTCTGCAGCGTTGTCTTTCAACTGGTCCGAAAAGGAGACCAGTCCTGCAACTGCCCCGTCAACAGAAAGAAAGACCACAGACTCCCCTCTTTCTTCAGCCTGAAGGCTGATCCTTTCCAGATCTTCAGGAAGGCCCGACGGTGCGGCATATCCCTCCTGTCCCATGCGGATCTCTTTCCCGTGGATCATGACCCGGACACCTTTCCCCGGCTCAGCGCTGAACTCGTCTGCCCCGGGGACGTCCAGGCCTGTTTCAGAGACATAGTTCACCACAGCCCGGGCGAAGGGGTGTTCTGAAAGCGCTTCGGCTCCGGCACTGTACCTGAGGAAATCCTCCTGGGGGAATCCTTCGGCACTCACAGCTGTGGAGACACGGATAGAACCCGTGGTCAATGTCCCTGTCTTGTCGAAGACCACAGCATTGACATCTTTCAGCCGCTCCAGGCTCTCTCCGTTTCTGACCAGGACTCCCCATTCAGCTCCTTTCCCCATCCCCACCATGAGAGCGGTGGGTGTAGCCAGTCCCAAGGCACAGGGGCAGGCGATGACCAGGACCGAGACAGAAGCGATGAGCCCGTGGGGCAGAGAGCCTTTCACGAAAATCCACCCCATGAGTGTCAACAGGGCGGCCCCCAGAACGGCGGGAACAAAATGGGCCGCCACTCTGTCAGCCAGTTTCTGGACCGGGGCCTTTGTCCCCTGTGCATCTGCGACGATGCGGATGATCTGAGCCAGGACTGTATCTCGCCCCACCCGCTCCGCCTCCACTTTCAAAGAGCCGTTCTGATTCACCGTTCCACCAGTCACCTGGTCCCCCTTTGTCTTCTCAACGGGAAGGCTCTCTCCTGTGAGCATACTTTCATCCACATAAGAGGCCCCCTCAAGGACACGGCCGTCAGCGGGGATCCTCTCCCCGGGCCGGACGACCAGGCAGTCTCCGGGCTCGATCTCCTCTATTCTTCGCGTCTCCAGACGGCCGTCGATATCCACAAGGGCCGTTTTGGGTGCCAGCCCCATGAGTTTTCTGATGGCTTGTGTCGTCTTCCCTTTGGCTCTCTTTTCAAGGTATTTCCCCAGAAGGACAAGAGTGATGATCATCGCTGACGTTTCAAAATAGAGTTCGTGCCCCCCGCCGTGGAGCGGCCGGAAAAACCCGTTATAGATACTGTACAAAAACGCCGTGGATGTTCCCATGGCAATGAGAAGGTCCATCCCGGGACTGAGGCTGATGATGCTGTGCCAGGCCTTTTTATAGAAGGGAAATCCTGCAATAAACTGAACGGGAGCAGCAAAGAGAAGCTGAAACCACGGAGTATGAAACAACGGCGCAGGGATCCCTGTCAGCATAAAAATCATCCCCGCAAATAACGGAAGAGTCATGGCTCCGGAGAAAATGAGCCTCCACAACCCGTCATCTTTCCTGTCTGTCATGGCCTGTGAAGACTCCGACTGATGTGCATGATATCCCAGGGATTCGATCTTTTCAATGAGAGGACGGATGTTTTTCTCCTCTGTTTCCACAAGACATTTCTCTGTGGCAAGATTGACATGGACCCGTCTCGTTCCCGGGAGCGAAGAGAGCCCTTTTTCTATTCGGGCCGCACACGATGCGCATGTCATCCCCTCGATATCCAGTTCAACAGATCGCCTTTCTCCTGCTCCTGATCGAGGTTCATACCCGAGATGACGGATCTTCTCGAAGATCTTCTCTTCACTCACACTCTGAGGGTCATAGTCCACTCTGGCCTTATCTGCAGCAAGATTGACCGTGATGGCTTTGATTCCCTTTTCTTTTTTCAAAGACCGTTCGATCCTTGCAGCACAGGAAGCACAGGTCATTCCTTTGATCTCAATGTCCTTCTTCATGTCCACTCCCTTCGTTCAAAATCTCCACACGGGCTTTCTTCCGGACCTCTCTGTCAAGGAACCGCAAGGGAAGGAACCCTGCGAAAAAGAAGAGGCCGGCTCCCAGGAGAGTCCATCCGTCCCCCGGAAAGAGGCCACGGATGAGAAGCGCCCCGGCCAGGGATGTGATCAGCGGGAAAAGAAGCGCAGCAAAGGAGAGAGCCGGGCTCACAGAAAGAGTCATCTTCACATGATCCCCTTGTCGGACAACAGCCTGTTCGGGCACGGTTATCCACCGTCCCCGGGAAGCGGCCTTGCACATCCCGCATCCTGAACAGGCCTTCCCCTGAATATCATGCATGGGCACAAGGAAGGCCTTTTTTTCCTTGATCTGTGTCGCCACACCTTCAATGATCATGGTTCCTCTTTCCTTATTTTTCCTGTTTTCGTGTCTCCATCATCTCTTTGACTCTTCTGTATTCATGTTCAGAGATCTCTCCCCGGGCCAGCCGTCCGTCGAGGACTTCTGCAGCAGAGATCCTTCTGCTCCCCTCGCCCCTCTCCTTTGTTCTCAAAAGAAGGAAGGCTGTTCCTGCCAGGAGAAGAAAGACCACGAAGAGGACAAGAGTACCGTATCCCGTAAAGGGACAAAATCCGTATAACATGGCGCCTCCTTATTTCAGCATTTTTTTGATGGTGATAAGGACTTCGTCGATCACGTCATCGCGTCCGTCCCTGATCTGTTCCACGACACAGCTTTTCAGATGAGCTTCCAGTAAAATCTTTTTCACTCCGTTCAGAGCCGCGTCCACTGACGCAAACTGATTCAGAATATCATCGCAATAGATATCCTTTTGGATCATCCCCCGGATCCCGCGGACTTGCCCTTCGATCTTGTTCAGCCTGCTGATCATCTTGTCTTTAAGTTCCTGTGAATGATGCGCCTTTAACGTGGTGCAGGTCTTCATATGTTCCATACCCATACCCCCTATCCCTTTGTTTCTGTTAGTATTATAGTTACAATTAGAGGTCCTGTCAAGGGGAAGCTATAAAAAACCCCGCTGAAAGCGGGGTTATGAAGTGAAATGGTGATATTCGGTGTCAGATCATCCGAACGGTGATATCAGGGCCCACTGTCCCTTTCAGGGCCTGATCGATCATGGAGAGAGTCCCTGTCCCGGCTGCGGCGCATGTGGCGCAGCCCCCGAGATAACGGATAAAGACAATGGTCTCATCTCCTTCGTTTTTGATATCCATGATCTCCACATCTCCCCCGTCCCTGTGCAGGATAGGCTTGATCTTCTCGGCAAAGATCTCTTCAATGGCTTTATACTGGGCGATGGGACTCATCTCTTTAAAGTTCTCAAGGGAGCCCGCAGTCTTGATCTGTTCTCTGTCCATCTCGGCTCTGACTTCTGCAAGGATATCTTCAAGATAATATTTCCGTTTTTCATGTCCTCCCGGGCGGATACAGGATCCGCAGAACGCACCGGCTTTGGTATAGCGGGTGATCTCTTCCACACTTTTCAAGTCGTTGATCCTGATGACATCTTTTACCGTCTTTAATGAGACACGGGCACATTCACAGACGATCTCCTCTTCTTCGAGGTCCTCCATCTCCACACCTTTGTAGAGTGAGGCCGCTTTTTTGATCACATCATAGGCCATGACACTGCAATGCATCTTTTGCGGGGGGATGGCCGCCTGGTCTTCACTGTCCCGAAGAGCCTTTTCAACATCCAGGTTGGTGATCTTCAAGGCTTCATCGACAGTCTTCCCCATACAGAGTTCCGCCATAACATCGCTTGATGCGATGGCCGTGCCGCATCCGAAAGTCTTGAACCGCGCCTTGAGGATGGTGTCATTGGATGTATCCACGAGCCAGTAAAGGCGTACGGCATCTCCGCAGGATTCCGCGCCCCAATCCGCAATAATGAGCCGTTTCTCTTTTCCCCGGGCCTCGTCTTCCGATATCTCTCCGAAAAACGAGGGATTGTTCATTCTTTCGATGACATTGTTGGAATACGTCTCCCACAGTTTTCCGCCGATCAGGTCTTTCTTTGCCATAAGGCCTCCTTTAATAGTCTATGGATATTTTTCTCAGTCTCTCCACGGCCTTTCCCAGGACATCGATGACATAGCTGATCTCCCCGTCTGTTGTAAAACGCGACAAACTGAACCGCAGGGCTGTATGGGAAAGCGAGGGGTCGATCTTCATAGCCACAAGAGTATGATCTGTCTCCAGGGATTCGGAAGCACAGGCGCTCCCCGTAGAGACGGCAACACCGAACTTATTCAATTCCCACGCCAGGGCTTCCCCTTCGACACCTTTAAACGACGCCAGAATCGTATTGGGGGTCCTCAGCTCTCTTTTCCCGAGAATCGTGACATCGGGGATCTGAGCCATGGCATCTTCAAGACGGTCTCTGAGAGACCGGACCTGTGTGAGTTCTCTGTCCAGCTGAGAGACAGCAAGCTCCATGGCCAGTCCCATCCCGATAAATCCCGGGACATTGACCGTGCCGGCTCTCAGGTTTCCCATCTGTTCACCACCATGCAGGAGGGGGGAGACGGGAGCTCCCTTTCGGACAAAAAGCCCGCCCACCCCTTTGGGACCGTGGAATTTGTGCGCGCTGAACGTGAGATAATCAGCCGGGACATCCTGAAGATCCACAGGGATCTTCCCGATAGCCTGGACCGCATCTGTATGGAAGGGGACACCGGAAGCCCGGCAGTATTCGGCCATCTCTTTGACAGGAAAGATGAGCCCGGTCTCATTATTGGCCCACATCACAGAGACAAGCGCTGTCTCTTGAGGGACAAGATACTCTTTTAAGATGTCCAGGGTGACGATCCCGTCCTCGTTCACGGGAAGAGCGATGACTTCCGCCCCCATCTTTCCCATATAGGCGGCTGTATTGAAGACGCTGGGATGCTCCACGGAAGAGATCAGGACCTTTTTTTTCTTCCCCTCCCCGAGGATCCGGTCAAAAAGGACATCTTTTAAGACGGTATTGTTCCCCTCAGTGGCGCATCCGTTGATGATGATATTGTCCTCATCTGATGCATTGAGCCCCTTATAAAGCTGGTCAAGGGCTTTCTCCATGGGCTTTCTCACTTCCATCCCGAAAGAGTGAAGAGAGTTGGGATTCCCGTATTTCTTCGTTTCAAATTCTGTCATCACTGCTGATACCTGAGGGTCGACCATGGTGGTCGCATTGTTGTCAAGATAGACACGGTCCATATCATTTCCTCCCTCTATTTGTTAGTATGATGATATCTATTAAACTTTTTGTCAAGGACTTTGTTCCTGATGACAGGGTCAGTTTACGCTTTTTTTCCGTTTCCAATGCAAATCGATACCAGTCACGATCAAAGCGACAGCCACGGCGAGAAGCCCTGTCACAGCGGCCAGAGCCACTTCACGGGCTTCCTGAAAGGCCATCCTCTTATGGATGATCCCCGTGAGCGCCCAGACCGTCACAATGGGAAAGACGATGTCGTGTCTTCGGACAACCCGGTAGATCGTGAGGATGACAGCGATAAAGATCATCATCATGGCCCAAAACATATCAGAGACACCCCAGCTCCAGCCGAGATGGATCTTCAGTGCGGTCAAATTCGCCAGGAGAGCGATGTTGATCCATGCAAAATAAAAACTGAAGGGAAGATTGAGAAAGATCCTTTCCTGTTGATTCAGCATCTTGTCCTGGTCCCAGAGGATGATCTTGATGGCGTTCAATGTAAAAAAAAGAAGGATCATAACGGCAAAGGAGAGGCCCGGAAGACGATACTGCCAGGAAAAGATCCATGCCATGTTAAAGACACAGGTGATCACGAAGAAAACAGCCAGTTTCCGGTAGAGCCCTGCATCATGCGACCCTATCCTGGTTATAAAAAAGACGACACTGGTTCCCAGGAGAAGGTAGATGATGCCCCAGATGGAAAAGGTAAAACCGGAAGGGACAAAAAGGTTCGGATAGAGGTCGGAGACCTCTCCTGTGGACAATCCCCCCAGAGGGAGAGCATTCGCCAGATAGTTGACGATGATCATCGAGAGATAGGCCAGGGGGACAACAAGACGTATGACTGCCGCATTTCGTTTTTTCATAAAAAACCTCCCTGAGTCATTATACACGATTTTCCCTGCCTGAAAAGACAGGAAAAGCAAAAAGGGCTTTTCCTCCTGTCCGGTTTTCCTTTGACACATCTGTCCCTCTCCTGTAGTCTCAAACCGTTGAAAGGATCGCGATGTTCGGTTATATACGATACACTCCCTGCGGGCACACAAAAGATGAGAATGACCACTACAAAGGCTACTATTGCGGCCTCTGCAAAAGCCTCCGGTCTGCTTACGGGCCGGCTGCAGGAATCCTTCTATCTTACGACACCGCATTTCTGGCTATCCTTCTTGACGGGGTCTCATCAGGGCCGATCCGCAAAAGCCGGGAATCCTGTCTCCTCCACCCGTTCAAAAAACGTCCTGTCATCCGGTCGGACGCTGTCCGTTATGCTGCAGCTGTCACCCTTCTGCTTTCATACCATAAGATGGCTGACAACAGGCGGGACGGCTCTTTTCTCTGGTCTCTCCCTCTTCTGGCTCTCTCCCCGCTGAGAAGGCGGGCTCTCCGGGAGCTCTCTCCCCGCGGCTTTTCGGCGGACAAAGCCTTTTCCACCCTCTCCCTTCTGGAAGAGACACCGGGATTTACACCTGAAGAGAGAGCATCCGCTTTCGGAACCATATTAGGCGAGATCACAGCTTCCTATCACGGGGCGCATCACCCCGGCCACGCTTTCTTATTCCAGGCCGGGTTTCACCTCGGCCGCTGGATCTATTATATTGATGCTCTTGATGATTACGAGACGGATATCAAGACAAAGAATTATAACCCTCTCCCCCTCCTTTTTCCCGGCGCCGGCAGGGAAAAGATAAAGGCTCATATGACAATCGCGTTGCAAAGTGAATTATTCGCCCTCTCGGGCGCCCTCGGGCAGGTCTCACTGTCCAGAAACAAGACGCTTGTGGAGACACTCGTCTATCAGGGGCTGAATATGATGACGGTCCGTATCCTTGGAAAATTCTATCCTTCGGAGGTAAATGATGAAAAACCCTTACACTGTCCTGGGCGTTTCACCCCATGCGAGCATGGACGAGATCCGGAAAGCATACCGGGATCTGGCCAAAAAATACCATCCGGACAAACACACTGACAATCCCCTTTCGGGACTGGCTGAAGAGAAATTCAAAGAGGTGAATGAGGCCTACGATGCTATTCTCAAAGAACGCGAAGGGACAGGCAGCCGGGCGTCTCAGTCATCGCAATCAGCAGGTGACCTGCTTTCCAGGGCCCGCACACTCATCAACAGCGGCCGCTTTATGGAAGCGGAGCGCCTGCTGGATTCAACATCCGCCCGTCCGGCAGAGTGGTATTTTCTCAAAGGTATGGTCTTTTTACGAAAGGGGTGGCGTATGCAGGCTGTCCAGCATTTTCAAGCTGCTGTGGAAGCCGATCCTTCAAACCCGGAATACCGTCAGGCCTTTGAACAGGTGGCGGGCCAATCCCGGATGTACCGTGATATGGCTGCAGGTTACGGGAGAGCCTCTGTCACCCCTTGTGACTGCTGCGCCGGGCTGATATGCGCAGATTGCTGCTGTGAATGCTGCGGCGGCGATTTTTTAGCCTGCTGCTGATCATGATGAGACGGAATCTTCACACGAGACTCACTGCTCTGACCGCGTTATCTGCAGCGCTGGGAACAGTGATCCTTTATATGGCCGCCCTCTTCCCTTCAGGACGCCTTGTCCTCATCTTTGCATCATCGCTTCCCGTGGCTTTCGTCAGCCGCGAGACCACGGCGAAACGCGGCTGGCTTCTCTTCTTTCTCATTCTCGTGCTCTCTCTCATCATCCTGCCGGCCAAACTCCCGGCTCTTGTATTCGGATGTTATTTCGGGTACTTTCCCCTTCTGAAAACGGGACTGGCTGTGAAATGGAAAGGATTTTGGAGAGGCTTTTTCCTCCGCCTGGCTCTCTTCAACGGAGCCATGGGCCTGCTGTTTATGATCACAAAAGAGCTGGCCCTGGGGGAGATCCCTTCCGGAAAGGCCCTTTACGCTCTCATTCCCGCCCTCCAGATCGTCTTTATCGCCCTGGAGATCGCTCTTCCCATGGCCATGGCCCTTTATGAGGACCATATCAGGAAGCATATCCCGCTATAAGGTCTTCAGAAGCGTAGACCGGCAGGCATCACAGATCCCGTGTGTCACAGAGGGAAGAGTCCCCTCGTGGAAAAGCCGCATACGGCGGACAGCCTCTTCAAGAGTGATCCATTCGTCTGTCTCGTCATCGTAGATCTTCTTACACCAGCTGCACATCCTGATGGAGACGCCGTCCCCATGCGAATCCGTCTCATGGGGTGCAGTGAGCTCTCTTTTCTGTTCATTCATCAGGAGGCTTGTGAAGACGATCTCTCCTGAAGCCCCTCCGGTGATCACCATTTCCATCTCCCGTTTTCTGTCAGGAGAATCACACCGAAAGGGGATCCTGTACTCTTTCTTGTCCCCGCTGCGTATCCTGGCCACAATCATCTGATAGATATGCCTGGTAGTCTCTTCCCGGATAAAATCCCAGAGCCGTCTCCCGATGACAGAGGAGTCTGTGAAGTCCGGATCCCAATTTTCACGGGCAAACCGGATCCAGGCTTCATCCACACGGACAAGACGGTCCTGGGCATCGATGACATAGGTAAATGTTGTCATTCCTCCTCCCTTCTCAAGAAAGGATACCCCTTCACAGCCTGTGAGAAAAGTTTATTTTTCCTTTGACAAAAATCTTCTTTTCCTGTAACTTAAGTTACTTAAACTTTATGGAGGTTTGCATGGATTACACGCTGTTTGTAGGGAATATTCCCTACTCGACCACTGAGGAAGAGTTAAAGGCTTTTTTTGAGCAAGCCGGGGCCGTTTCTGAAGCCAAGATCATCCGGGACAGAGACACCGGCCGCTCCAAAGGCTTCGGATTTGTCACATACGCAGATGAAGAGGCATTGAATGAAGCAATGAAAAGCCTCAATAACGCCGACTTCAACGGAAGAAAACTGCACGTCGACCGCGCTCGTGCTCGCAATAAAGACCTTTCTCAATAAAAAAGGGGGAACTCTTCCCCCTTTTTCTTCTTTTTGTAAAATTCACTTGACATCTTCCTGAATCAATACTATCCTATTTGTAAAGTTTGCTTTACTTACGCGGAGGTCGTATGGACAACACCATCAGAGCATTACGCCGTGAACGGAACTGGACACAGGAGGAGCTGGCTCAAAAAGCACACGTCTCCCGTCAGACGATCATCTCCCTGGAACAGGGACGGTATGATCCCTCCATTCATCTGGCCTTCCGGCTTTCGCGTATCTTCGGGAAAGCCATCGAGGAGATCTTTCATGACAGAGAGGAGAAACAATGAAAGGATACTTCTGCCCCATGAGCCGGAAAGCGTTTATTGTGACCAATGTGATCATCGGAGTCATCGCTGTGAACATCGTCATCCTCACCCGTCTGCTGGAAACTCCGCAGGCGTTCTCTTACGGCCTCTATACGGGTGTGGCGTCCGGATGGCTGCTCTACTTTTTCAGAGGTCTGAAAGAGTTCAGAAACCCCTCCTATGAAAATGACGAGCGTATTCAGATGATCATTCAAAAAGCAGCATCGCTGACGTTCTGGGTCGTGGTCACACTCCTGGCTCTTTTTGTCATCATCAGCTCTTCACCCAAGGTCTCCATGACATTCGATCCCCGTGAATGGGGGCTTCTGGTCATGAATTCCATGCTGGCGCTTTACGGAGTCTTTTTTCTGATTTTGAACAGAAAACTCTGACATCAAGGGGAGCACATCTCCCCTTCTCTTTCAATCACTGTAGATCATGGATTTAAGGATATCTTCCATCTCGTCAGCATGATCCTGGTAGACATCACACTCACGGCACATATCCACCATGGTATGGAGCCAGTGTTTTTTATCTTCGCCCTCTGCCATGGCTTTGTAAAAGGAGACCCAGTCAAACAGCCAGCACGCGGTCTCTTCTGCATAGACCGGACAATCCGATTCATGGGGGTCCTTACCGTTAAAAGGACAATCGATCAACTGGTAGCACTTTTCGCATGCCTTCATCAGCTCTCACCCTCCCTGAAAAAACAAGCTCCTCTGATGATAGGGTGTTTTCTCACAGATGCAAGGAAAAAGAGGCGCTTTCAGCGCCTCTCCCCTCTTCCCGGTCAGATCTTTTTGTAGCAGAACCACCAGTCGAAATGATCATACTCCTCTTTCCTCTTTCTGGCTGTCTCCACGTCTGTTGCAGGAGAGATGATGACCTGGTCGCCGATAAGCTCATTGTGCGGCCAGTTGGCCGGCATGGCCACTTTATGCTTATCAGAGATCTGAAAGGCTTTCATCATCCGCACAAATTCGTCAAAATTCCTGCCGAGCTCCTGGGGATAGTAGAGGATGGCGCGGATCTTGCTTTCAGGATCCACAAAGAAGACGGCACGCACGGTGTTGGTTCCCTTTCCGGGATGGATCAGCCCCAATGTGTCTGCGATCTTTCCCGTATCTGCAATGATGGGAAATCCGATCTCCACATCCAGATTATCCCTGATCCACTCTTCCCACTTGATATGAGCAAACACCTGGTCCACACTGAGCCCGATGAGTTCAGTGTTCATCTTCTTAAACTCATCGTAGCGTTTTTGAAACGCAACGAATTCGGTTGTACAGACCGGAGTGAAATCAGCAGGATGACTGAAGAGGATGAACCATTTCCCCTTCATATCACCGGGCAGATTGATCTTCCCCCGAGTCGTCTGAACAGTCATCTCCGGAAAATGGTCACCGATCAATGGCATTCTTTCTTCCATTTCTCCTCCTTTACAGCGTTATAGTCCTGGTCTCCGAATAGAGAGCTTTTCCCCCCACCCGAAGTTCCCCTTGGATGATCCTGGCTCTTATGGTTGACGGTTCGCCCATCTCTGCCCCCTGAAGAAAAGTCAGGTCAAGATCTCTCTGATCGGGGAAGTGGTAACGAGCCAGGTAGACGGCCAAAGCCCCGGAAGCGGTTCCTGTGGCCGCTTCTTCCAAAATCCCCACAGCCGGAGCGAAATTCCGGCAGTGAGCCAGCGTTTCTCTCTCACCAAAAGCAAAGACATGATATCCCACACACTTATATTTTTGTGACAGGGTTTCGATTTTTTTGAAATCGGGCCTGATCCTGGCCAGAAGAGAGAGGTCTGCGAGGGGGACGATGATATCCGGAAGCCCTGTGGAGACCAACTGGACAGGGTAGCGCTCATGAAGCGATCCCCCGGGCAGGCCGAGAGACTCTGCGATCTCTTCACCATCCACTTCCGGCCCGAATGAAGGAGGAGCCTGTTCCATGAAGATATCTCCCTGTTCTGTGACTTCTATAGCCAGAGATCCGCTATCTGTCTCCTGTGTATAGATCCCGGGAGGGATGTTTTTCTCACGGGCCAGCCATGTCCAGGCTGCGATGGTGGCATGGCCGCACAACGGGACTTCCCGTAAGGGGGTAAAATACCTCAGACGGAAACATGTGTGACCGCATGGGGTGATAAAGGCCGTCTCGGAGAGAGCCATTTCCCCGGCTGTCGCCTGCATCTCGTCCACGCGGAAAGGAGTTTCGGAAAAGACGATTCCTGCGGGATTCCCTCCCCCCCGATCCGAGACAAAGGCCTTGTAGACGACAACAGATATTTTCATCGTTCCACTATACGTCAGAAAGATATATTCGTCAAGGCTACTTTTTGTAATCTTTACACTACTACAAGTTCCTCGTCTCCCCGCCGGTCTTCATGAAAAAGACTCTCCTCTCTTTGAAATCATCGACAATATACCAGTCTCCGCTCTGATAGACCCGGACATCCTTTTTTTTAGAGATCTCTTTTTCATTGATGAACCAACGCGGTGAGGGGAGTGAAGAGAGTCTCTGCAGCTGGAGCTGAAAGGCATTACGCGTCATGATCTTCAACTCAGCGCCCTCTTCAAGAGGAGACTCCCGGTAATGGTACACTCCGATCATCTCGTGAGTCACCCTGTTATGGACCTCCTTGATCTGTTCAGCTTCAGCCGGCATGAAAGCAGGCTTCCAGGAGATATTTTCCTTATCCTTCGCCCAATCATCAGCTGTCTTGTATGCGTTCTCCACACGGTCAGAACGCCCGCAGGCCACAAGGAGCAGGAGCAGTAATCCCAACGTGAGCTTTCTCATACAGCCTCCTTTCTTTATCTTATTCCCATTATAGCATCATTTCCGCTATTTCAAAGGAAGGAGTCTTTTTTCAATGATACGGGAATCCCCCCACGCCTGATACACAGTCCACGTCAAGGGAATAGAGCGAACGGGGTTGCCGTTATTTCCGGCTGTTCCGGCAGATCTGATAGAGATGCGGCTGGATCTCAGGATAGGTGAGGTGCGGCGGGATGGTGTCCCTGAGAACGACTTCTTCGATCTCATAGGGGCCCAGAGGACCCATGTGTCTCACTTCGGCTCTGTAAAGGCGCCCGTACCTGACCTCATTCCCGATCCTGACACGATAGGTTCCCAGCGTATAGAGAGAAAAGGATCTGGCCCCGGTCTCTTCTTTCAGCTCACGTACCGCGGCATCGAAGGAGCTCTCCTGCTCTTCCCGGTGACCGCCGGGTAGTTCCCAGGTCTCTCTTGTATGATGACGGACAAAAATACTTTTCTCCCCGTAAAAGGCTCCGATAACAACAAAGGTGATCAGACGCTCGGGGATATGTTTACGCGGGAAAAAATCAAACTTGATCATCGTCGGCATGCGAGATCCTTTCTTTTCAGTTTCTGCACCGTTTCCCGTGAGCACCGGTTCCTGAAGCCCGATTTTCTCTGCAGGCACGGTCTGTTTCTGTGCTGAACACAGTTTTGTCGACATATTTATGACAAATCCTGAAACATATTTGTTTCTCAGCGTGTATAGTGACAAGAAGAAAAGGAGAAGACCCATGACAAAAGCAATGGACTCAGATATCACTTTTTCCCGGATCACTCAAGCAAATGCCGGGGAAATCATGCGGCTGTCCAGAACACTTTCACCTGAACAGCAGAAACTCGTGGCCCCCAACGCTGTCTCCATTGTGGAAGGAGTCTATACTCCCAATTCGTGGTTTCGCGGAATCTATGAAAAAGAGACACCTGTGGGGTTCATCATGCTCTCGTTCGGCAGTGAGCTTGACAGCGGCATCCCTCACCTCAAGGATGTCTTCTTATGGCGTTATATGATCGCAGCCCCTCATCAGGGGCGGAACATCGGCTTTCTTGCTCTGAAAAAAGTGATCGGGCAGCTTCAGAGGAGCGGATATTCGCATTTCTACACCAGCTGTTCCATGGATGAGGGAAGCCCCTACTCCTTCTATCTGAAATGCGGTTTTATCGATACAGGAAGAACGATCGAAGACGAACAGCTCCTGCATATTGACTTGCGCCATTTTAACGCTGATCCAGGACTTTCCTGACCATACGGAACAATTCGTTCCTGGTAAACGGTTTATGGATCACATCAGCAATACGGGGATCACCTTTGATTTTCTCCAGGATCTCCCCGCCATGGCCTGTAATGATCAAGAGAGGCACAGTGATCCCGGCCCCGGCGATCTCTTCTGCCAGAGCCAGTCCGCTGATCTTAGGCATGGTCAGATTGGATATCACCAGTTCGATGGCCTCTCTGTTGACTTTGAGATAATCTAAGGCTTCCAGCCCGTCGCGCATGGCTGTGACATAATATCCCGCTTCTTCCAGGTTCTGCTTGACCAGTTGAATGATCGACTCGTTATCTTCAACAAGAAGGATCGACTCCTTCCCCCGGATCATTTCGTCCTCTTCCTGTCTCTTTTTTGACTCCGTGGCTTCATAGAGAGGGAAAAAGACACTGAACTCCGTCCCCCCTTCCGAACTGTTCCTGATCTCGATTCCTCCCTGAAGTTTTTTGACGATATTCAGGACCACAGAGAGGCCCATTCCGGTCCCCTTTCCCGGAGCCTTTGTGGTGAAAAAGGGGTCAAAGATCTTGTCCATATTCTCCTGAGAGATCCCCGTCCCTGTATCAGAGACCTGCAGGTGGATATAAGGGCCGGGATTGAGGACCCCGTTGAGGGGAAAGGCTTTCTTTTCTTTGAAGCGGGTCTCTTCGAGAAGCACGGTGATGCGTCCCGTCTCCCCGGGGAGCGCCTGAATCCCGTTCATGCAGAGATTCATGATGATCTGGTGGAGCTGCGTGGCTTCGGCAAGGACAAAGGCTGACGTGTTCAGATCCGCCTGGATCACAACACTTCTGGGAAGAGAAGCTTTCAGAAGTTTCAACGCTTCCCGGACCACAGTCCTGATCTGAACCGGCTGGACCTCTCCTTTTGTCTGTCTGCTGAACGTGAGGATCTGTTTCACCAGGTTCCTGGCATGCATCCCCGCTTTATAGACCTCTTCCAGTTTGTCATAGATCAGCGGGTTAGCCCTGGTCTTCTCCATGACCACTTCTGTATAGCCGATGATCGCTGTGAGGATATTGTTGAAGTCATGCGCGATGCCTCCGGCCAGAACACCCAGAGCTTCCATTTTCTGAGTCCGGATAAGCTGTTCTTCAAGGATCTTCCGGTCTGAGATATCATTGACCATGGCGCGGACTTCCTGGAGCGCGCCGTCTTCATCAAAGACCCCGGCAACAGAGAGCGTGACCCAGACGGCTTCTCCGTCGGACCTGGCCATGGTGACTTCTCCGCTGACGATCTTCTCTTCTCTGCGAAACTGCTCGTAGAGGTTCCTGGCCGTTTTTGCTCCATGATGCCCATCCGGGAAAAGGGTGTTGAAATTTTTCTTCCTCAACTCCTCCTCTGTATATCCCAGAAGCTCACGGGCAGCCAGATTGGCTTTGCCGATGAGTCCTGTCCCCGGCTGGATGATAAAGTAGGCTATGGGAGAATTTTCAAAAAGCTCTCTGAATTTATGTTCGCTTTCACGGCGTATGGCGATCTCCTTTTTCAGCGCCTCGTTGATCCTTAAAATGTGACGAGTCCGTTTTTTTACCTGAAGGCGGAGGAAATACATCATGATGATCATCAAAAGAGCTCCTGCGGAAAGAACCAGGAGAACTGGAAGCATCCATGAGGGGGGCTCTGATAACTGCTCTTCTCCGAACCATTTTTCCAGGCCCGCATAGTAGGGCGATTCGTGGTCTTCGATCATCTGTGTGAGCGATGTATCGATGGCTTTGAGGATGTCCGGATCCAGGGACGGAGAAGCGGCGTAATGAAGCCGGGTGGGATGAAAAATGATTCCTGTCTCATCGATGTCATATCCCGAAAGAAAACGGATCCCATAATAACGGTTGACAATGGCGGCATCGACTTTTCCTGCATGAAGCATCTGAAAGGATTCAAGATAGGATTCAAAGGGAATGATCTCGCATGTGAACCCGAAGTCATCCATGTAGCGGGTGAACGCATCCTGCTGGACTGAACCTGCCAGGACGGCGATCCGTTTGTCTTCCAGATCGACGACAGAATCGATTTCCGCCCCTTTATGGACATAGACCTGGAACCAGTCAGAA
Organism: uncultured bacterium; assembly: GCA_964574875.1. Lineage (GTDB taxonomy): Bacteria > Macinerneyibacteriota > Macinerneyibacteria > Macinerneyibacteriales > DSCS01 > DSCS01. The sequence goes on from CAZNOX010000007.1 coordinate 49,089, forward strand.
AGAACGGGCACATCATGATACTGCCACTTTTGTGCCCTCTCAAGGGAATAGGCGACATCTGTCATCAAGTCAATTCGGCCCTGCATCAAGCGTTCAAGCCCTTCAGACCACGTCCCCTGGACAAATTCCACTTCCCATCTGTGCTCCTGTGCGATCTCCCTGATCAAATCCACAAAAAAACCTCTGGGGGTTCCCTTGTCATCGATAAAGACCTTGGGAGGGTTTTGATAGACTCCCACACGGATGGTCACAGATTTTGCTTCAAGGATGTCAGCCCCGAAGAAGACTGCAAGAAAAAGAAAGAGAACGCACAACGGCTTGATAGCATCTGACCGGAACACTTCTCGGAAAGTCTCCATATTCCAAGTATACACGGCTCTGTGAAAGTGTCAATATTCAGAGCCGACTTCTTTTTCCTTTTCAAAAAAGAGAGACAAATATCAGATCACGGTCTTTTTCTTTTTAAAGGGAGAAAGCATGAGAAGGAGGCGGACACTTCTGTTGAACCTCATCCACAGGAGAGTCATAAGAAGGATAAAGAGAAGCCCGCCGAAGATATTGAAAACAGCTATGGCGTTAAACAACGCGTGAGCTGCCATGGACAGGGCGAGATAAGGCCAGAAGCGGCTCTTCCCTCTCCCGAGATGAAAACGGTATCTGGCCAGGCCGAAAGCCCAGATGGTCGAAAAGAGAAAATGTCCCGGGACACTGAGGAGCGCACGCAATAAGGCGACCTGAGCCACGTTTCCTGCTAACAGAGCATTGAAGAGATAGCCGCAGTTTTCCAGAGTCGCAAATCCCAGGGCGGCTGCGGCTCCGTAGACAAGCAGGTCCATGGGTTCATCGACTTCGCGTTTTTTAAGAAAAAAGATGAAGACCACAGAAAACTTCACAGCCTCTTCCACAACCGGGGCCACAATGATCATGGAGAACAGCGGGTGCACCTGGAAGATGATCTCAAGGATGACAGCGGGAATCGTTGAAAGGACGCCGAGAAAAAAGGCCCGCAGGACCAGCGATGCCGGTTCGGGTTCAAAGCGGTCCCTCTTATAGACATACCACATCCAGAAGAATCCCGGGGCGGCGCCGGCGGTGAGAATGATCAGCAGAGTCGTCATGGGTGTTCTCTTTTATTCCATGACCTCTTCACCGGAAAGAGAGACGGGAAACATATCCCCCAGGATCACCGGGACAGTGTCCGGCCCTTCGAAACCGGGGATCTGGTGGGTAAAGAGCAGAAGAAGGGTCTTGTCAAAGACAAGGACTCTCCGGAGTTCATAATTGAATTTAAACTCACTCACCTCTTCAGCAGGGGTGTGGGCATAGGCAAGCCTCTCTTTTCCGTTGAGCCCTGTATAAAGCCTGAAACCTGAAGGCGTGAACATATCATAGAAAGAGATCTCGCCGGGATACTCTTCAAAACGCAGGGATATCCTTTTATCTCCGGCTTTGAACTCAAGCCCGGTGACGGGATGATCGTCCTCTCTTCTCTGATAGATGGTCTGTCCCCTGTTCAGGCGGTAGATCCTGTATTTCTGAATGATCTCCTCCATCTCCTGTGAGGCGAGGTCAAGCATATGGGCATAAGCCTCTTCCTCCGGAACCATATCTGTATTCTGGTCCATCTTAAAATAGAGGGGTTCTGGGAAGACGTTGTTTTGGCAGTCAAAGACCATGAGCGCAATATAGGGAAAGCCTGAACCGTCTGCAACACCCCAATATTCAAGAGCGGCATATCGCCCGTCGGGTGAAAATCCTGTCAACTGGTATTGAGAAGCTGTTCCCGCCTGGAGCCCCTGACTGAAAGCCAAAATCATCATCATAAAGAAAAAAAAGTGTTTCATCATCTCCTCCGTTTTCACCATTATAGCGTGGAAAGAATAAAGCAACAAGCCGGGTTGAAAAATTCCTCGTCTTTTCCTCCCGGTCCGGCCCGAAAGATGCAGGGCGTCGCTCTTCTCAGCAGCTCAACCTCTTTCTTTCTTATTCAGCCGTTCCTCTGCGAGGATCCCTGCATAAGCGAGCAGCGTAGGGAACTTCAGGCGGTCCATCCGGCAGGCTTTCTTCAGATAAAGCCGGGAGGCCCGTCTGTCATCCTGCTGAAGATAGCGTCTGCACAGGTCCATGAAATGGTCATAAGAGACTCGTCTTGCAAGCCTCTCTCCCACCAGGGGAAAGACTGTTTTTTTGATGCGGAAAAGAGCCTTTTCCCCGCGGATCTTCCTGATGCTTGTGGAGATCCGTCCTGAGGTGTGGTAGTGCATGTTGACCAGGGCCTCTGCATTAAAATCGGCATTATAGCCGTGGACCAGGATCCTCATGATCAGCTCATATTCATGCCCGGTGAGCAGGTCGGCAAAGCCACCCACCTCATGGAGGACATGAGCGGGGATCATCAACCCTGACGTGGGGGCCAGGTTCCGGATCATATGTTTTTTCAGGGCGTCCCTGTTTCCGGATGCATGCATGGGAGCTCTCATCTTGCGAAACTGCCCCCGGCTGTCCATGAAATTGATCTGGCAATAGACCAGGCCGAGACGGGGTAAGGAGCTGGTGAGGAATTTCTCGACTTGCTTTTCAATCTTTTCAGGGAGGTATTCATCATCGTCGTCTAAAAAGGTGATCAGGGCCCCTTCCGCTTCAGCGATCCCCCAGTTCCGGGCCATGGCCCCTCCGGCGTTTTGAGCCATCTGAACATATTTCAGTGGAAAAGCGGAGGAGTATTGTGTGATGAAAGCCTCTGTGGCTTTCCGGTCGTCATCGTCAGGGTTATTATCATCCACGACGATGATCTCGATCTTGTGGTAGGTCTGGGCATTGATACTGTCCAGGGCCCTTTTCAGCCTCTCGGGACGACGGTATGTGGGAATGATGACACTCACGAGTTCACTCATGGCACTCCTCTGCGGTTTGGCCTTGACCATGGAACTTCATAATGAGAGATTACAGGATATTTCTAGGATGAGGAAGAAGAAAAGGATGCCGTGGCATAAACCGGGGCTCCGTCGGCCTCTTTATAGAGAAGCGGAAAAGCGCTGAAAGAGAAACTGCGCCCCTTGAGTCTCTCAAGCCCCGTGAGGTTCTCCACGAGAAGAAGCTCCTTTCCCAGCAGAATATGGTGAATGCGCTGAAGGCCCTCTACAGGGTCGAAGGAGGGGGCATCTATACCGATACCCTTGAGAGGCTGAGAAACAAGCCACAGGGCTGTTTCCGGGGCTAATACGGGGTATTTATCGAAGTAGTCCGGCCTTCCCCATAACCGGGCCCAGCCTGTATAGAGGAGAAGATAAGCGCTTTTCCGGATATCTTCCTCGTTATGCCGAAAAATATCAAAGGGGATCTCCTCTCCGCCGAAAGCAGTGACATCGATGAGCGCCCCCGGCCCTGTAAACGAGCCGGGGTCGAAGTGATCCAGTGTCCTGCCCCCGGGGATCATATGGGCGGGCGCATCCATATGAGTCCCGGTGTGGGAGGAAAAGGAGAGCCGGGTTTCTGCAAATTGATCCTTGTCCACTGAGAAGATCCTCTTCACAGAGGGCGGTTCAGTCCCCGGGAAAAGGGGCATGGCCTCTTCAATGAGATGAGAGAGACAAAGGGTCTCCATGCGCGCCCTTCTCTCCTAAAAGACCTTATAGATCAGCTGAAGGCTCATGGTTGTCCCAACAGAAGAAGCGTCCTCTCCGCTTATCTTGTCTCGGTTCTTCATGTTTCTCAACTGAAACGATCCGTTTAAACCCAGATGGGGTGAAAAATAGTAGTCAGCGTCGCAGCCGATCCCCAGAGAAAAAAGATATTCATCCATCATCCTTGTCCCATTGACCTCTTCTTTTTCGGCCTGATAATCGAACAATCCCCCGAAACCCACCCGTGTCCGGGTATTCGGATACCAGATCAATTCAGAAGAAATGATGGCTGCGCTCATCTTATACTCCCGGTCCGGTTCAGCGGTCCTGATACGATCACTTTTTTGATTCTGCCATCCTGCAAAGATCCCCCATTGCCAATAGCGGCTGAGGATTTTCTCAATCTCCATTGTGGCCAAATAGACAATCCCTGACAGATTGTTCGTATGACTGTCATGTAAATAAGGGCTCTCAATACGCTCAAAATCCGTGCTTTCAGAACTGTTCACAGAGACCTCGATCCGGGTTCCGTTGTAACGCGACCCGATAGTAGCATAGGTGAGCATATCATTGAGGATGGTGAAATAGGCCATATTTTCTTCTTTCAACAACATCTTTTCGTTCAGGAAAGCATCAATCCTTTTATAATCCTCGATGCGTTTCAATCTGGAATCCAGGACACGTCCCACCTGGAGTTCATACAGCAGGTCCCCGAAAGCAGCCAGATCAGCCTGGTTGGGGTAGCGGGTCAGAAGTCCCGCTGTGTAGAGTTCATCGATAACCGCCTGGGCCCGGCGCATGGCCTTCAGGTTGTAAAGACGCCCGTATCCTGCTCCGGCGCCGGTGCTGTAGAGTGCCCGATGACTTTTACGGATGCTATCGTCAATGTTTTCTTTCGAGTCTTGATATCGGAAACCTCCTCTTCCGGAGACAAAGAGAAGTCCGGAGATATAATAGCGCCCGGCGATATTCAAGCCCCCTTCATACTCCTTGTCATGACGAGATCCGTCTTCACTTTTTTCATAATCGTAACTGACCCCACCCCTGACCTGATAGTCGAGTTCCCAGTCCTGGCGGTAATATTCGGCAAAGTAGGTGCCGTCCAGGGACATATTGGCCCATGTTTGATACTCCTGAATGGCATTCCCGCCATAACTATACGCATTGAAACCGAATCCCGGAAACCGGATTTCCAGCCCCTTGACGCTGTAATCGGGAAGCGTGTAGGATGAATAGTCGAATTCCGGTAAAGCGTTGACGCTTGAAGCCAGAAGTGTCAACACCACCACAGCAAAAAACTGACGCATAGATCCTCCTTTATACTGATGATTCAGTATAACAATGAATTTTGGTTAGTCAAGAATTGAACCAATTGAATTGTGAAACATTCTCCTGCCCTCGGGTGTCCAAGTTGAAAAATCAACCTGTCAAGGAGGTTCTCCATGAAACGTCTCATTCTCTGTTTTGCCGTCCTTGTTCTTCTGTATGCGGCTCTCTGGGGCCTTTCCAAAGATGATGTCAAAATCTCCACATCAGATGGGCGCTCCATCCAGGGAACCGTCTACAAACCGGAAGCCATTTCAAGCCCCTGCCCCGTGGTGGTCATCGCCCCCGGCAGCGGATATCACCGCGGGCTTCCCTTAGTGGCGGGATTTGCCCAACGCTGCGCCGAGGAGGGCATGATCGCCGTGACTTTCGACTGGCACTACTTTTCAGAAAAGGGCAAGATCTCTGAAGGATGGGTGCGGGAAAAAGAGGACATCGCTGCGGTGGCGGCCTATGCCCGTTCCCTGAAAGAAACCGACAAGGAAAATCTTGTCCTGGTGGGTAAATCCTTTGGTTCTGTCATCGCCTGGAACTATTTCCGACAGGATAAAGCCTTAAAAGCGCTTATCCTCCTCACTCCCGTGATCCCCGATGAGGAGTATGAGGCTAAACTCTACCCCGGCCTTGGAGAGGAAAAACGGCCTGTGGTCATGGGCCTGGGAGCGTCGGACGACGACAACGGCCCCTTGGAACAGATCTACAGGACTCTCGACAGGTGTGAAAAGAAGATCCCTGTCTTCATCCTTCCCGGTGACCACGGGATGAATGTGGGCGCCTGGGATGATTCCCGTTACAAGGGGATCAATGAATACAACAATCAACTCGCTGTGGATATCGCCCTTCACTGGATCACCGTCATTCTGGAACGCTACTGATCTTCAGAAGCCCGTCTGAAAGCGGGCCTCTGACTCATTTTTTCCTCACAGCATTGGCAAGATATCGTCCCGGAGGAGTCCATCCGAGATATTCCGGATCTGTCCACCCGGCCATATGTAATTTTTCGATCTCCCTGTAATCGTCGACACGGACTTCCCCCCAGGAATGGATGACCCTTCCCTCTCCGAGGGAAAGTCCCACATGGCCCCAGTTCTTTTCAACACCGTTCAGTGTCCCGGAGGCCTTATAAAAGACAAAGGCCCCTTGCGGAGGCAAGCCTTCGGTGACCCATCCGTAAAGAAGAGCAGACTCCATGGCCGTAGACCCGCCGAATATCTCCATGGCGTTTCCCTTCTCCACGGCATCTTCCACAAAAGCCAGGCATTTCCCCGGATAGTCGCGGCTTCCCGTTTGTGAAACCGCCCATCTCACAGCCTTCTCGATAATATCGCAATAATCGCGCACTTTATCTCCTGTATTCATCTGCTTTTCAGCAGGAACAGAGGCCCATCTTCTTTTTCGCAGCATCTTCTGCGGCTTTGAGAAGCGGATAGGCGGCAGGTGACGCTGTCAACAGAGGATGTGTCCCGATCTGAGAGACAAGGACAGCATTGATATCCATCCTGTTCTGGATGATAAATCCCAGGGCATTGGTCAACTCTCCCACAGACAGTCCGCCTGTGATCTCCCCGCCCAAAATAATGCCTGCTTCTTTTCCCACGATAAGTTTGACCTTTTGTTTTTTGGTGCCGGGCAATTTCCCCGGGTGTTTGTCCGGGCCTTCGAATTCGCCTGTAATGATGTCAAACCCTTCTTCCAGCGCCCGGGATTCTGTAAGCCCGGCTACACCGAAAGCTTCATCTCCCAGAGCCGTGGCAAAGATGGAGATGGTCCCGCTGAAGGTCTTGACCAGAGACAGCTTGTACAGGTTCATCCCGGCGATACGGGCTTCTGCACAAGCCGTAGATGCCAACATGACTCCGCTTGTCTTCCTTGTCACAAAGTCTTTCTTTTCTGCGCAATCTCCCACAGCGAATATATGCTCATCATCTGTACGCATATACTCATCCACTTTGATCGCTCCAAGCTCATTGATCATAAGGCCTGCTTCTTTGGCCAGATCGGAATTGGGCCTGTATCCCATAGCCAGGATAACTGCATCAGCCGGGATCTTTTCTCCGTTCTCAAGAAGGACAGCTTCCACTTGTCCTTTACCGATGATCTCTTTCACGCCGGTTCCTGTGATGACTTCGATTCCAGCTTCTTTTAAGAGATGTTCAGCGCGGGAAGCGGTCTCTGCGTCAAAAGCTTTCCCCAGAATGTGAGTCATCTTCTCCACAAGGGTGATTTTTTTTCCGGCTTTGTTCAATTCATCGGAAAGCTCCACACCGATAAATCCGGCTCCGATGGTCACAACGGAACGGCACTGGTTCAACGCTTTCTGCATGGCATCCAGGTAAGCTTTCTCCTTGGGGACAGTGAAAACATTCTTGAGGTCTCTCCCCTTGAGCCATGAGGGGCTCACAGGAAGGGATCCGGTGGCCAGGACAAGTTTATCATACTCCAGAGATTCTCCTGATTCCAAAGTGCAGACTTTCTGTTTGCGATCCACCGAGAGGACACGGTCTTCCACCAGGGTGATCCCGGACTTTTCAAAAGAGGCTTCCACGGGGATAATATTGTTTTCTGTAGTCTCCACAGTGGAAAAGACGTAAGGGATCCCGCACGGGACCAGTGTCCGCCCCTTGAGACGCACCACGATGACGCTTTTTTCAGGGTAAGTGGTTTTCGCTGTATTCGCGGCCACAAGGCCGGCCGCACTGCTGCCGATGACGAGGACATCACATTTCTTCATATCTCATACTCCTTTGTTAGTTAAGGCTATCTTTTTACGGACAGTATACCCGTCTCATCCTTTATGACAATGTTTTTTTACTGATTTTTCTTTTTTTTTAAAGTCATTTCCCCATCTTCTACTCTGAAATTCTTTTTTTTAAGGTATCGTCCCAACAGAATGGAAGAGAAGAGGATCAACGGGAGAGAGACAAGAAGGCGGATGGCTGTAAACTTCAAACCCATGAAAGAGGCTTCAAAAACAGCCATGGGGACACGGAACACAGCCGCTGCACTGATATAAGTAAAGATCACGCTGAGTTTGGCTCCTTTTTTATAGAGTGAATAGGCTACGGGAAAGGCCACATAAAGGCCGCCCACAGTGGTTCCGGCTAAAAGGAACGCCCACACATACCCCATAATGAGTGAGCCTTCACCGAGGTGTTTCTCAACCGTCTCTTTTTTGACCCAGACTTCAAAAAGCCCGATGAGGATGAATGCGCAGGGAAGGATCTTGAACATATCCAGGGTAAAGAGACGAAAGTTCCTCCCCGTCTCCAGGCCCGGGTGAAACCCTGTTATAAAGGAGGCTCCCAAAAAAAGAAAAAACAGGACAGCTGCAGCCAGCTTCATCTTTCCCCTTCTCATCCCAGCTCTCCAAAGAAAAAACCAGTCGCTGCAGCCACGAGCAGGGCTGTCCCCAGGCTTAAAGCATTCCTGAGCAAAGTGGCCCTTGTCCCGAAATAGGCCCTCTCCACAGGAAATGTCAAAACCCCTACCATCATCAATGTCGTTGTAAAGGCCGAAAGAACCATGTACGAGACCCCTTGATTAAGAAGAATGCCGCACAGTGGAAATGCGACAAACCCCGGCATAAGGGTGACAGAACCGATAAGAGCCGCAGCAATCACAGAGACCCATTGTGATCCGGTGCCCAATATTGCTGCGATCACCTGATTGGGAAGAAACGCCAGGATAAGAGACATCAGGACAAGGACCAGGACAAAATCGGGAGCGATACGGACAAATCTTTTCCAGGCGATACTCAGTGCCAGCAGACTCTTTTTTTTGTCTTTGAAAAAAGAGAAGACCAGAAGCATGGCTGTCCCGGCATAAAAGAGAAGCATGGACCCTCCGATGTTAGTGTTTGTTAACCTTTCTCTCTGAAGATAGCATCCCCCTCTCTTTTGTCAAGGAAAGAGGAGAAGGGAAGGACTGAGCCTTCCCTTCTTAGAGTTTATGTTTTTCGAGACGGGCGACCAGAGCCATGTAGATGACAGGGATGATAATCAGTGTGAGTATGGTCGATGTGGTCAATCCTCCGATGATCGTCACAGCCAGGGGCCGGGTGAGCTCGCTCCCCTCCCCGATGCCGATGGCCAGGGGAATCAGTCCCAGGATGGTAGTGAGGGACGTCATGAGGATCGGCCTGAAACGGAGTTTTCCCCCTGTCTTGACGGCATTCAGCAGGTCATACCCCTCCTCTTTTCGAAGACGGTTGATAATATCGATCTTCACAATGCTGTCGTTGACGACAATCCCCACCAGGACCACCATTCCCATCAGGCTCATGATGTTGAGCGAGGTGTTTGTGATGAGCATGAGGATAAAGACCCCGATGAAGGCCAGGGGGACAGCCAGGATAATGACAAAGGGTTGAAAGAACGATTCAAACTGGACACCCAGGATCATATAGACAAGGATCAATGATAAGATAAAGGCAAAACCGAGACCTGAAAAAGAGTCTCTCATATTCTCGATCTTCCCGGCGAATTTGACCTTGATCTTCCCGGTATCAGGAAGCCGGTCGAAGGTCTGGCGCACCTTTTCGATGGCTTTCTCCAGAGAGAGGCCTTTGATATTGCACATGAGAGAGAGCTTGCGCCGCTGATCCTCCCGTTTGAGTTCGTTGGGGACTTTGACGATCTGCATATCCACAATATCGCGGATCTTGTAGTCAAATCCGTCCACGGTGATGATCTTTTCCATGAACTCGTCATAGTTGGGAGGACGCTCCTCGTTTTTGACCCAGATATCGATCTCCTTGTCCTGGTCATAGATGGTTGTGGCCAAATCTCCCACGGTGTACTTTTTCAGCTGCTCGATAACGGCATAAAGAGGGGTATCGATGGTGTCGATGAAGTAGTCTTTGAACCGCATCTCGATGATCTCACGCTCCAGTTCCATATCCTTGATCACAAGACGGAATCCGTCGATCTTTTCGATCTCAGGTTTCAACCGGTCCGCCACAGCATTGAGTTCTTCGATCTCTTCCCCTTCCAGGATGACTTCGATATCATACTCTCCGAAATCAAAAAACTGGTTATAGATACTCCCTGCAGAGTAAAAGGTGATATTCCCCTCAAGAGCTCCGAGTTTACTCAGGAGAAACTGTTTAAAAGGCTCGACGAGTCTTTTGCTCTTCATGGCAAACATAAAATAACCTGTATTCAGCCCTGAAATACTATTCCCGTAGGTCTTGCCCAGGTTGACCACATAATAGTCGATCTGGGCGTCCCGTTCCCTGACCACCGATTCCACGAATTTGACATATTTTTCATTGGCGCTCATGGTCGCTCCTGTGGAGAGCTTATATTCCATGAAGAACTTGTTCTCTTTGACATCCGGGACAAACTCGCGCCTTAAAAGGAGCGAAAGTCCTGCTGTGAAGAGAAGGGCCGCCAGGGTCAGGAGAAGGGCCTTTTTCTTATTGGCCAGAGCGATGTCCAGTATGGATTCATAGACCTCCATCCCCCGCTCCAGGATCCGGTCGAACCAGTCAAAGAGAGGCTTCCCCTTCCGGATCACAAAACGGTTCATCTTTTCAATTGTTTTGGAGTCCCTTGAGAAGATCATGGGGACAAGAGTCAACGCCACGACAAGGGAGGCCAGAAGAGAGACCGAGATGACAAAAGCCTGTTGTTTAAAGAGAACGGCGATCACACCTTTAAGATAGAGGACAGGGAGAAAGACAGCGATGGTGGTGAGCGTCCCGGCCATGATGGCCATGGCCACTTCCGAAGCCCCTTTTATGGAGGCTTCCCGCGGGTCGCGTCCATACCCCATGTATCGGTCCATATTTTCGAGGACCACGATGGAGTTGTCCACAAGAAGCCCGATACCGATGGCCAGCCCTCCCAGAGAGAGGATGTTGATGCTGATCTTGGCCAGGTAAAGGGTGATGAAGGTGGCGATGATGGAAAGAGGCATGGAGAGGCCGATGATAAACGGAGATTTAAAGTCGTGCAAAAAGACAAAAAGGACAAAAAAGGCCAGGACACCTCCGATGAGGATCGAAAGGATGACGTTATTGATGGCATTTTTAATCGTCTCTGAATCATCATAGAGGATCTGGAGGTTCAGCTTGGAATCTTCCCGTTCAAGGGATGCGATGAGGTCCCTGATGTCCGACGCCACTTTCACTGTATTGGCTGAAGAGGATTTCACGATGAGAAGCCCGATCCCGCGCTTTCCGTTGAATCGCGAGTACTCATCGAGTTCTGCAGCCTTGCGCCTGATATCCGCCAGGTCCTTGAGGCGGATATCACCCTTGACCTTCATGTTTCCGATCTCTTCCACTGTATAGCGGCTCTTTTCCAGGGAGAGGGAGTAGGAGAAGTTCTCATCCCCGATCTCTCCTGCCGCGCTCACAAAGTTATTACGGCTGAGGACCGTCTGGATCTCGTTGAAGGTGACTCCGTAGGAGACCATGTTCCTGTTGGAGACGATGACCTGGATCTCCTCTTCGTCGGCACCCACGACATCGCAGAGAGCCACACCTTCCAGCCTTTCAAAACGGCGTTTCAGGCTGTCCGAAGCGTAATTGCTCAGGGTCATGAAATCATAATCCCCCTCCACCATGATCTGCATGATGGGAGCCTGGGCAGGGTCGAAATAGAGGATGTTGGGTTTTTCAGCATCTCCCAGGTCATCAGAGATATTGTCCAGCTTTTCCCGGGCTTTGAGCATGGTATACTCCATGTCCACTCCCCAGTAGAACTCCACGGTGATCAATGATTTTGACTCGGTGGAGATCGATGTGATCTTCTTGACGTTGGGAAGCGTCCCCAGCTGCCTTTCGATCTTCTGAGTGACATTGGTGTCCACCTCTTCGGGAGGCATGTTGGGAGCTTTGGTCTCCACTGTGATCTTCGGGATATCGATGGAGGGCAGCAGCTCGATATTCAGCATCTTAAAAGAGATAAACCCGAGGAGCAGAACGGCCATGAAGATCATGGTCGTCGTTACGGGCCTGCGGACTGAAAATCCCGGGAGGCTCATTCTTCCTCCGCCGCGGTATCCTCACCGTTGACGACGGTGACTGCTGCCTTATGATTCAGGACATAGTGCCCTTCGATGATCACTTCTTCTCCGGCATCCAGTTTATCCTCGATCACGATATACTGATAATTTTCAGGGCCCACATCCACGTATGTCCAATACCCGAGACCGTTTTTCACAACGAAGACAAGCTTTTTCCCGTCGCGTTCCAGCACAGCTTCCTTGGGGACCAGGACCTTGTCTCTGATCAGGTCCACCTGGAGGAGGACATCACAAAAGACACCGGGGTAGAGATCCCCGTTTCTGTTGTCCAGTTCCACCACGGCATAGGTGGAGTTGTCGTCGTAGATCAGGGGATTGACAGAATAGACCCGGCCAGTGTATTTCTCGTCGGAGACAACCGGAAAGATCACAGCCGTGGCCCCCTCCCTGATCTGATTGATATCTTTGACCAGGATCTTGGCTTTGATGCGGAGACGTGTGATATCGGCAATGCTGAGCACGGCGCTGCCAGCCTGGAGGTACTCCCCCTGTTTAGCGGCGATCTTTCCCACCACTCCGGAAAAAGGTGCCCGGATGGAGCACTTCTTATAGTTTTCCAGCGCTTGTTTCAAGGCAAGTTCCTGTTCTCCCAGGCGGTATTTGATCCGTTCCCGTGTGATGGTCCCCTTCTGAAGCCCTTCCACCACATCCTGCTGGATCTTGGCGACTTCGCTGTCATCTGAATAGAGGTCCTTCTGTTCCACGGCAAAACCTTCAACGCTTTCCACATCCTCTGAGATGGCCAGATATTGGATATAGGCTTTTTTATAATCCAAAAGGGCTTTCTCATAGTTGATCTGATAAGTGGGGTTGTCAATGGTGAAGAGCAGGGTCCCCTGCTGGACGAACTGCCCCTCTTTGACTTTAATATTGACGTTCCCCGTGACCTCAGCGATATAATCGTTAACGCGGATGGCCTCAAGTTTCCCTGATGAAGAGATATAGAGCGGGAGATCCCCTCTCCAGGACCGGACGGTCTTCACAGGGACAGGAGCCGCCAGAGGTTTGCTCTTATCTTCGGCTTCCTGACTCTTTTTATTGAAAAAAAGGAACCAGGCTCCTGCTGCAAGGGCAAGGACAACAATCACAAGAATAATGACAATGATCTTCTTTTTCATAGCAACTCCTCCACTATGGCTTGGGCATTCCCGACATATGAGCTGATCTCAAGAGCCGTCAGGTTGTAATTCTTCAGCAAATTCAGATATTCCAGTTCCGATGTGATATATTCATCTTCGATATCCATGAGTTCCTGCAGTGTGATGGCCCCGATATTGAACCGGGAGAGGCTGGAGCGGTAATTTTCTTTCAGTGTGGGAAGGATATTCTTGAAGAGATCGATCTTTTCACGTGTGATCTCCAGCTGTGTCATCAACTTCTCAAAAGAGATCTGAATGGTCTCCAGCTCATCCTGATATCTGTTTTTTTCCATGAGGTAGTCGATCTTGGCCATCTTCAGCCCTGAGACTTTGACCAGGTTGGCAAAAGGGACAGAAAGGACAAGGGAAAGAGTATAGTTGTCCCGCTCCAGGGTTCCCATGGAGGAGATCCCTCCTCCGGTATAGGTGGCTGACAACTCTCCGAAAAGAGCCGGTTCATATTGCTTTTTCCCCATCTTGTAATTGCGGTAGGCATTGTCCAGCCTGATCTTCTGGAGAGCCAGGCGGGTATCGGGACGAGTGTCCATGAAAAGCGAGAAATCGATATTGAGGATGGTCTTCTCGGGGTCTTCAAAGGGCCCGTTGAGGTAGAGTCTCATCTTTTTATCCGCTTCTTTCAATTTCATCTCTGATTCTTTCAGGGCCATTTCCAGAAACACATAACGTTTTTTGATCCTGTTGTAGGTGATGAGATCCGTAAGCCCCATCTTATAACTGTTTTCAGTGGCACGGAAAATATCCCTGTAACGCTCTGTCTGCCCCTTATTCAACTCATAATCCCTGAGGATGGTCAGATAATCGATATAATTACTGTAAGCTGTCTTGAAAAAGTCGAGGATGTTCTCGTTACCGTTGATCTTCGCTTCTTTTCGGCTGTTGAGCCACAGTTTCATCCTGTGATAGCCGGTGTTGCTTCCCCAGATGTACTGCCTGGCGGAAAAAAGAAGCTGTCCTGCTTTATATCCTCCTTCGACCTCCTCTCCGTAATACTTGTACGTCTGATAATCCACATAGGCGAATGTGGCGCTGAGTTCTGTGTTTGTGGGAAGAAGCTGGTTTACCGCCACCGTCCCCCCGTAAGAGAGATACTCGTTTTCAAAGACTTCACCCAACCCCTCATACTCATCGACACTGTTGCGGTACGAGGGAAGGGTAAACTCAAAATCTACGCGGGGCAGGATGGCAGCAAGGTCTGCCCGTGACGACCAGGACTCGTACCTGTTTTTCAGGTCCAGGTCGCGTCGTCCGTCTCCCTGTTCATAGGCTGTTTTCAGGTACTCGCTGAACGTCATCGCAGACATGGCGAGAGAAAGCAGCACCAGACAGAGAACCAAGATAACTGTTCGCTTCATGAAGACCTCCGTGAGTTTTTCTTCTGTTTCATTTTTTTCAGCAGGCGCCCCGCCTCGGAAAAGAGTCTTTTCAAATAAAGAGGCAGGTGTCTGATATGGAACGGTGCACGTTTGGTTTCCTTCCAGGCCAGGGCAGGGAGCGCGCTCCAGGGCACAGTCCGTGCCCAGGCAAGAAATCCTGTCCCCGGGTGGGAGCCCTCTTGTTTTTCTTTTTTGCTGAAGAAGAAGTAGAGGATGGGCATAAAGGTCAATGTAAAGAATGTGGATGTGGTCAGCCCTCCCACTGTCGCATAACTGAGATGCTTCCAGATATCAGATGTTGTCGAATCATCGGCCTTATCTTTCAGGAGGATGATGGGCAGCAATCCCATGATGGTTGTCAGGGATGTGATGAGGATGGGACGCACCCGGTCCGAAGCCCCGAGAATGATCCCGTAGGCCCTTTTGACCTTCTTTTCCCGCCGCAGGTAGTTGATATGATTGACCATGATAATGGTATTGTTGACCACGATCCCCGCCAGAAGCATGGACCCCATGATGGCGTGAATACCGAAGTTCAGCTTAAAGATCTTGTAGAGCCAGATCACCCCGACAAAAGCCAGGGGAAGAGTCAGCAGGATGATAAAAGGTTCCGTGTAGCTCTCGTAAAGAGCCGCAATGATCATATAGATGAGCAGAATGGCAAATCCAAGCAAAACAAGGATCTTGTTATAATCGGTCTCATCATCCCACCATCTCTGGCCGTCGTCTTCGATCTTGAGGGAAAAGCCCGGGGGATAGAGGATATGGTCCCTCAGTCCCTCTTTAAACTCCTCATCGGTCTGATTGGAGCTGGAAAAATCATAAGAGATGGGATAGGAGTAGGTCTGGTCCTCCCGCTCGATACGCCTTGTGCTGCCCTCGAGTTCGATCTGGGCCACATCACTCAGTTTGACTCCGTGAGCGAGATAGAGGTTCTTCAACTCATAGAGCCCGATCTTCTCCTCGGGTGAAAAGGTAAAATTGATGTAGTCATTCCCCAGTTTGACCGTGTTGCGCATGGTGAACTCGGAGACAAGGCTCCGGACTTTAGACGTGACATCGCTGAGAGAGAGCCCGTAAATATCCAGCTTATCCGAATCGATGTTGACCACAGCCTTTTTCACTGACGATGTGGTCTCCTCTCCCAGTTTCACTTCGGAGACTTCCCTGAACGAGAGAAGGACATCCTGGAATTTTTTCGCTTCTTCTTTGAGTTTGGAGTAGTTATAACCCTGAAGCCAGA
The DNA here is from genome assembly GCA_964574875.1 of uncultured bacterium. Lineage (GTDB taxonomy): Bacteria > Macinerneyibacteriota > Macinerneyibacteria > Macinerneyibacteriales > DSCS01 > DSCS01. Next base: position 64,846 of record CAZNOX010000007.1, read on the forward strand.
CTGTGGACTGGTAACGGGTCCCCCCCATATACCCTCCCCCGCCGAAGTCGGGGCCGATCCCCCAGATACGGACATTGACCTGGGACATGCGGTTCCCGTAGACTTTGAGCTTTTCACGGAGGGCATAAGCTTCTGCGCTTCCCTCAAATTCCTCCTTAAAATAGATGATGATGTAGCCTCGTGTCTCTGATATGGATGTCCGGTAATAATCCACGATCTCGTTCCCGGCGATGAGCCCCTCAAACTGGTTGACAGCATCTTTGAGCCTGAAATCAGGCACATTGGTCTCGGGATAAAATATACAGTTGAGTTCCGGAGGATAATCAAAACCGCCCCAGGAAAAACTGCTCTTGTCCACATCTTCCACAAAAACATAGATACTGTACCCGATGATGAACAGCATGGCGGCCAAAGCGATCCAGCGTATTCTCAGAAGGAACCCCACGTATTTCTGGTAGAACGAGATACCTTTGCTTTTGGCATGCCTCACCTTGGATTCAATATGGAAATAGCTGAACGCGATGGGGATAAGCGAGAAAGAGATGAATATCGAAGCGATCAGGGCCACCACAATGGTCTTGGCAAAGGGGATATAGTAGATCTTCAGCTCTTCCTGAAGGAAGACAAAGGGCAGGAGGACACAGACTGTTGTGGTGGTCGAGGCGATGATGGGGATGAACATCTCCTTGAACGAGAGGAGGATGGACTCTTTGATCTTCTTTCCCGAGTAATAGTGTTTATGAATATTCTCATAGACCACTACGGCATTATCCACAAGAAGGCCGAATGCAAGGGCTATTCCGCTGAGAGTAAATTTATTCAGGCTCTCTCCCGAGAAAAAGAGATAATTGATGGCAAAGGAGACAGAAAGGAAGATGGAGGACATGGTGATCAGAGACGGTTTCACATGCCGCATGAAGGAAAAGAGGACAAGGAAGATCGCGATGACAGAGACGATGATCTTTAACAGAATCGAGCTGTATCCCTCCAGCACAGTCTTTCCTTCATTGTCAGCGACCTTATAAAAGATGTTGGGATACTCTTTTTCCACCTCTTTCAATTTCCTGATGACGGCCTGGGAGACCAGGATGGCATTGGCGTCGGAGGCTTTGGTCAGCTGGACATAGACGGCCGGTTTTCCGTTCATCTTATGGATGGTCTGGGGTTCTTCATCCTTAAACGTGACTTTAGCCACTTGTGCAAGCTTGATGCCGTTTTCCACATCCCAGTTTTCGATGTTTTGAATATCCATGTCGTTGAGGAATGTCACATAGATGCGTTTGTCCTGCATCCTGATATTCCCGATGGATATCTTTTTGTTCATACTCATGACCTTATCGACGATGGAATAGAAGGAGATATTGTACTGTTCAATGGCAGTCTGGTCGTACTCGATGGAGAGTTCCCGTTCTACTCCCCCCTGGATGTCGATTCCCGATACTCCGGGGATCTCAGCCAGCTCCCGCTGCAGCTCATCTTCAGCGAACTGTGTCAGGCTGTATCCGTCTAATATATCACTGGAAAGGTAAAGGCTGAAGAAGGTGTCCTCTCCGATCTCACGCGGAACATACTGCTCCACAGTGGGGCCGTTGATATCATTGGGAAGGTCCTCTTTCAACGTCGAGATCTTTTCATTGACCAAAAACATGACAAAGTCGGGATCAGCATCCCGCTCCAGCTCCACGGTAATATAGCATCGTCCTTCCATGGTGGTGGAAGAGACATCCTGAACCCCTCTGATGGTGTAGATCTCCTCTTCGATGACAGAGGTGACATACTTGATGATGTTCTCCGGTGACTGATTGGGAAGCCCGGCATAGATGGTGAGCCGGGGATATTCCACTTCAGGAAGATCTTCCTTGGGGATCTGATAGAAAGCGTAGAGCCCGGTGATTAGAATAACGATGAAAACGAGAATAAATCCTTTTGGTCTTTTCGTAACAAGGTCTGAATAAGCCATATGAGCAGTCTACCCCCATTTTTATATTCGTCAACACTTCAAAATAGACAGGCGTCCTTTAAAAATTGTTTCATTTACTTATACGAAAAGAAGAAGAGAAATGTCCCCCGAACGGGAAAGGATTCGGGGGACAGACGGATTTAATCGTAAAATCCCTTGACAGATTCAAACAGGCTGCTGTTCTTCTCTATTGCGGCTTCGCTTCCCACCACACAGATGGTGTTTTTGCTCAAAACATCGGTGAGCAGCCCGGAAAAACGCACGATCCCGTCTCCTGTGGTTTGAAGGATCTCATCGCGCTCCTGCTGAAAATCGGCATGAGAAAGGCCGCGGAGAATCCGGGAGAGAATGACCTCTCCCTTCATGGCCGGAGTCACCGGGGTATCGATCTCGCTGATGGTTCCGATGATATATTTGAGGATCTCCTCTTCACTCAATTCAAGCGATGAGACATATTCCGGGATATGGTCATACGCCTCTAAAGTCTTTTGAAGCTGAGGGTCCCTGTATGAGCAGAAAAGCATAAGCCCGCTGCGTGAGATCCGCGGGAAAACGCCATAGGCTCCCCCCTGGACACGGATCCGGTTCCAGAGATAATCATACTTCAGGATCGTGGCCAGGACCCGGAGGCTTCCATGATAACGATACCCCAGCTGATGGAAGTCATAACCCTTGGCAACGTACTGGACCTGCCCGGGAATCATGATGCCTTCATTGCCCGTTTCACGCTTCACCGGGGCAAGGCTCTCCGCATGACAAGGCCCCTGGTCATCAGGAAGAAGAAGGCGGGCCCGTTTCTTCACATCCGTAGTCTCCTCCGTCCTGTCTACGGTCACAGAAAAGAGCGGTTTGACTGAAGAAAAGACATCATGCCGGACCTTTTCCAGCCTGCTTGCAAGGGATTCATAGATCTCCTCGAACTTGTCGTCTGTCTCCTTGATAAACCGGTAAAACTCCCAGCCGGATGTGGCTTCATCAAAACGTCCCTCGGCGGTGATGGAAGAGGCAAGTCTTTTCATGGCCAGAAGATGCCCGGCATCCATGGCCATGGCTTCCATTTGGGCCCTGATATTCCGGACGATCTCATGGATCCGCTCTTTGTTCCGGAAGAGTGATTTCTGAAGGATCTCCCGGAGAAGTTCAACTGCTTGCCGGGCATTGTCTCTGAGATAACGCCCCTGGACGAGAAACCCGCATCTGACGTGACCCGGATTATCCTTCTCGGGATAGAGGACCAGATCCGTGGTCAACTGTCCGAAGACCTTGTCACGCGTCTTGGAAAGGTCCCTGTAGTCATACTTTTCTGTATCGATTCCTCCGAGGATCTCTGCCAGGAGTGACGCCACAGGCCAGAGGTCTTCATCCACACAAGCCATGTCGTAGAAGATATGGTCATAGAGGATCCCGTTTGTCTCCGCCCGCGAAACAAGCAGTTTCGCTCCATGGACATCATACTCTTCCCAGGGGAACCGTTCAGTCTCGGGATCGATATCCGACAGCTCCAGCTTAGGGAGAGAGGCGATCTCCCCGGGGGTATCAGGAGTATTCTGCCAGCGGCGCAGGTCCCCCAGTTCATCATGGAGAGAGGCGATCTCCTCCTCACTCATGGCCTCTTTTGTCTTTTGAAGATGATCCGCAAGCGCCTGTTCCATCTCCTCCACCATGTCAGGACGCGGTGTCATCACCAGGAGGGAGGCATGGGGGTTATCAATGAGGTAGCGCCTGATGAGTCCCTCAAAATATCCGTGGCCCATCTGGCTTTTGATCCGCTGTAAAGGCTCTTCAAAAGCCAGGTGAAGAGACGGCTCCCTGTCGTAAAGCCATCCGTTCAGAGCAGCGATGTTATAGACAAGTCCCCGGGGAAATCCCTGAAAGTCACCTTCTCTGAGAGCAAACTCCTTTTTATTGACAGCCCCTTCCACAAGTCCGTGGTCTAATCCTTTCTCTGCGCATTCACGAAGAGTCTCGTCCACTATTTTCAGGAATGCCCCCTTTTGTCCGGCGTCACTCCCTTTGACGATGACCGACATGAGAGGCTGGCGGATCCCCGAGAGATAATACCCCGATACAGACTTCCCGATTTTCTCTTCCAGAAGGGCGCGTCTCAGGGGAGAGGCCGGAGTATCGAGAAGGATATACTTGAGAATGTCCATACCCAGGGCAGTCTCCGGATCCAAAGCGTCTCCGGCCGAGATATTATAGGCCATGACCGTCTTTTCACGGGTCTCCTCCCCTTTGGAAACAGGATAGGAAAAATGTGATTCTCTGAGGGCGTCAAAGGGTTTCTGCATGGCTATGGCCGAAGAGGGTTCTTCAGCCTTGTAAGGCCTCAGAAAATTGGTCTGAAGGAACTCCAGGACATCCTCTGTCTCAATATCTCCGTAGAGATAGATATAGCTGTTGGAAGGATGATAGTAGAGGCGGTGGAACCGCAGGAATTCTTCATAAGTCAGATCAGGGATATAAGCCGGATCCCCTCCTGAGACGAAGCCGTAAGGGGTATCCGGATAAAGGCTCCCGAGGATCTTTCGGAAAAGAAGATTGTCGGGGGATGAGAAGGCTCCCTTCATCTCGCTGTAGACGACCCCGTTACAGCGCAGAGGCGCCTCTTTATCCTCCATCTCATAATGCCATCCTTCCTGCAGAAAGATATTTTTGTTTTTTGTGATCAGGGGATGAAAGACAGCATCGCAATAGACGTCCATGAGATTGAAGAAGTCTTTCCGGTTTCGGCTGGCCACCGGGTAGACTGTCTTGTCCGGGTAGGTCATGGCATTGAGAAAGGTCTTCAGGGAGCTTTTATTCAGTTCGATAAAGGGATCTTTCGTGGGAAACTTTTCTGATCCGCACAGGACGGAATGCTCCATAATATGGGCGACACCGGTATGGTCTGACGGCGGAGTCCGGAAGGCTACAGAGAAGACTTTATTGTCATCACTGTTTTTGACATGGACAAATCGGGCTCCTGTAGCCACATGCCTGTAGAGAAAGACCTCGGAAGATATCTCGCCGATCTCCTCTCTCCTGATGAGTTCGAATCCATGCTGCTTTTTTGTACCGCCGGCCATGATCCATCCTTTCCGTCTGTTAAAACCATCCGCCTTCAGCGACCTGTTCGGAGAACTCCTGGATCTCCTCATACTCCTTTTCTCTCTCGTCCGCATAATCCTTGATCCTTTTGTTCTTCAGAAACCCTTCCGCTGTCTGAGGGAAAAGAAGGTAAAGCAGGCGGTCTTTCGGGGTGCTGCAGAGAGGCCGTCCGCATTCATCACAGTAGGGATCATCAAAATGGACCTCTTCTTTAAGGTAGAAGGACGGTTCATCTTTTCCTGTGATCATTTTTCTGAACTCGGGACGGATGTCTGACGGAGTTTTGCCGTAAGCGCCCTGGACCAGGGCCTTAAAGGGGGCGGTGACCATCTTGTATCGTCCTTTGATAACATTCATGACAGCCTGGACGCCGACGATCTGGGATGTGGGTGTCACAAGAGGGGGATACCCCGCATCTCTTCTCACCTCGACGATCTCCTTCATAACATCCTGGATCCGGTCAGTGGCATTGAATGTCTCAAGCTGGGAGAGAAGATTTGTATACATCCCGCCCGGTATCTGGGCTTCCAGAACCAGATAATCGGGAGGTGAAAAATTAAACATCTTTTCAAGGTCGTGCATCTCTTTCAAGGCTTTGGAAAACTCTTTTTGATCCACAGACTCGATGATCCGTTCCACCTTTTCCTCGATCTGCCTGGGCAGGACAATGGGAAAAGGCATGGGGGTATTGAGCTTGTCAAAGGGTTCCAGGACCTTTCGGACCTCACGCAGCCTGTTGTCGATCTCAGCGAAAAGCTTGGGATCATAACCGACATTCCGCCCCATTTTCATGGCGAAGACACTGAGCAGTTCGATGGACGGCAGAGATGACCCTCCGCTCATGGACATGAAAGCGGTGTCCACCGCATCGATTCCCAAAGCCATGGCGATGACGCCGTTCAGGTGACCGTAACCCGGCGTGGTATGGGTATGAAGATGAAGGGGAAGCGAGACCTCTTCCTTGAGCCTGGTAATAAGCTCATAGGCCATTTCAGGCGAGAGAAGGCCGGCCATATCTTTGATGGTGATCACGTCAGCCCCGAGGTCTTTGAGTTTCAAAGCATAATCGACAAAGTACTCCACATGAAACACAGGGCCTGTGGTATAGGCGATGGCTCCGTCAAAGATCCCGTTTTCTTCCTTGACGGCTTTAACGGCGACCTTCAGGTTCTCGGGATCGTTTAAGGCATCAAAGATCCGCATCACACCCACGCCGCTGCGGATCGCCGTGCGGTTAAACTCGTCGACGATCTCATCGGGATAGGGATTATAACCGAAGAGATTCTGTCCCCGGCACAAAGCGCGTATGGGGACGGCCGGCCCCAAGGCTGAATAGATCTTATCCAGGCGCTCCCACGGATCTTCATTCAGATATCTCATGGTGGCATCCAGGGTCGCTCCTCCCCAGGCTTCTATACTGTTTAAATCGGCTTTTTTCAGCTCCTCTAAAACATAAAGGATCTGTTCAGTGGTCATACGGGTTGCCAACAGGCTCTGATGACCGTCCCGCAAAGAAACATCGTTGAATCTGATACGCATCGGGTACCCCCCCTTTCAACGAGTTGACTATACCAGAATGAAGCTATCTTTCAATATAAAAAGGGATTGTCCCCATGAGATAAAGATATTGACAACCGGGCTTTATTGCTTATCATAATGGCAAGCTAAGGAGGCACACATGCTGCTCAAGGATTATCTGGCTCCTGAATTAGTCTTTTTTGATGACTCTTCTCCGGATAAGGAAGAATCCATCCGTTTCCTCTGCCATGAGATTGCCAGAGTCCACCACCTGGATGCTTCTCTTCTGTTTCATGATGTCATGGACCGCGAATCCAGGATGACCACCGGAATGGGAAGCCATATCGCCGTCCCTCATGCCAGGATGGAAAGCCTGGACCGTTTTTATATGGCCTGTCTGGTCAATCACAAAGGGATCGATTTCCAATCCCTTGATGACAAACCTGTGCATATCGTTGTTCTTCTGCTTTCTCCCAGAAGAATGGTCAAGGAGCATATCAGCCTTTTATCGAAGATCTCCTACTTCCTCACTGATGAAGGCAATTTTCAGAAACTTCTTGACGCCCGTTCTTTTGAAGACATTGAAAAGATCGTCCGGGCTTACTAGAAAAGCCCCCTGCTTTTCAAACTGACATAACTCTCTGAACAGATAATAAGATGGTCCAGCAGTTGAATATCAAGGTCCCGGCATAAACGGTCGAGTTTCTCAGTAAAGGCGATGTCCGCCCGTGAGGGTTCGCTAATCCCCGAAGGATGATTATGGACCAGGATGATGGCTGTGGCCCCTGTATTGAAAATATCTCTGACGATGTTCCTCGGATAGAGATAGGAGTAATTGACACTCCCCTCCTGATACCGGAAGATTTCCAGGACCCTGTTCCGCCCGTTGAGGCAGAGGACGCAGAAGATCTCATTGGCCCGTCCGCCGTACCAGGCCCTGAAAAAATCTGCGACCGCATCAGGAGAGTCGACTTTCACGCTTTCACTGATCACATTTTGATGGAGGTAGGTGACGATAAGCTCTTTTGTCATGAGCAGGAGGTCCGCTGTCCGCTCCCCGACTCCGGGGCATTCCAGGAGCTCTTCGCGGCCGCTGTCCAATATGTTTTTGAGAGAGCCGAACCTTTTCAATAATCTCTTGGACAGGTCTTTTGTATCCTTCCTGACATTGACAGCCCCGAGGACCATTTCCAGGATCTCATACTCGGCAAACCCGGAAAACCCCGATCGCCGGAATCTCTCTCTCAGTCGTTTTTTATGTCCTTCGTTTCCAAAACCGGCCATGATCCTTTAATAGGAAAAAAGAGGTTCGACTTTTATAATGACATTCCTGACCACCGGGAAATGCGCGTGGAGGCCTTCCAGTAATGTGTTCCGGACGATCTCTTCCTCTTTTCGGGTGATCGCCCTGCTTGTAGAAAGGTCCAGGATGATATTCACCCGTTTGACCCCGATCTTTCTCAGATCGTGAAAGGAATCCACATAATCGAATTGTGAGATCAGGTCTGTGATGCTTGTATTGATCTCATTGAGGAAAGGGTCCTGTTTATCCACAGGGTCGATATGGACGACAGATTTGACATTGAACGTCTCGTCCAGTTTTTCTTCGATCATTTCACTGTAATAGTGGGCTTTTTCAAAGGAGAGCCTGCTGTCCAGCTCCACATGGAGACTGAGAATCGTCAGCCCCTCATAATTATTGATAATGATGTCATGGAGTCCTTCCACAAAATCGAATGACCGGACAAACTCTTTGAGTTGTCTCAGCATCTCTGCCGAGGGCTGTTCACCGATGAGCATACTCACAGCTCTCCGGGCAATATCAAACCCTGACCAGAGGATGAAAAGCGCAACACCCACACCGAGATATCCGTCGATTCCCGGGATGATGAACGTAAAGAGGACAAGGACGGACGAGAGAGCATCGCTTCGATGATGCCATCCGTCTGCTTTGAGAGTCTCTGATCGGATCTTCGTTCCCAGGTAAAACGAGACCTGGGCCATGAACTCTTTCAGGATGATGCTCGCAGCCACGGCGATGATAAAGATCAGAGAGCTTTCCACCTCTTTTCCTGAAGAAATGGAGCGAATGGAACTTTTGATGAATTCAAACCCCGTGAGGAAAAGGAGGAACGACACCCCCAATGTGGCAATATGTTCTGCTCTCCCGTGGCCGTAAGGGTGCTGACAGTCTGCGGGCCGATAGGCCATCTTGAATCCGAAAAAGACTCCGATGGACGAGCCCACATCAGACAGGGTATGGACCGCATCGGCCATGACGGCGATACTTCCGCTAAGGAGTCCCACCGCCATCTTGATCACAAAAAGCACTGCGTTGAAGAGGACGCTGAAAACCCCCTCATATTTGCCCCAGTATTCTCTTTCTGCAGGAGGATGTTTTTGAAACCGTCGTCTGTAAAGAAATCCGATAAAGGGCCCGAACATCTTATTCCTCGTCCTGTAAAGTCGCTTTCATAGCTCTTTTCAGCTCTTCCAGGTTCTCTTGCTGTGACAGGAGATAAGAGTGGTCACGGTAGAGGACGGCCTTTCCGTGGAGTGTGAGAAGATGATTACGGGCAATCCCCGCAGTCTTTTTTGCCGAGCACTCTCCTCCGCCTGTGATCAAAAAAGCTCCTGCGGGTATGGATTCCGGGAGTTCCCGGAGAGGCGTAATACCGAAAAAATCAGACAGGAGACTCACAGTTTCTCTCTCTGCGCATTCACAGGCCAGAAGATAGACGGTGAGCTGTTTTGTATCGTCAGGCTCATAGGTACAGACTCCGTCTATACAGACAGGGGCCCCTGCAAGGACATTCACCATGATCAGAAGAAGAGCCATCAGGCCCGCAGCTTGTTTCAACATAGAATCACTCCCTTATCACTTGTGACCACCTGTCCCATGAGAACAGGTTTTTCTCCCTGTGAGATGAGGATCCCCAACGCGTCCTCCTTCTCTTCCGGAGACACGGCCATAATCAGGCCGATCCCCATATTAAACGTCGTGAACATCTCCTCTTCATCCACATTCCCTTTTTCAGCGATGCGTCCGAAGATCGCGGGGATGTCCCAGCTCCCTTTGCGGATCTCGGCAGATAACCCCCGGGGAAGCATCCTGGGAATATTTTCGTAAAATCCGCCTCCTGTCACATGGACCATCCCATGGACCCGGATCTTCTCCAAAAGGGCCAGAACCGGTTTGACATAGATGCGGGTGGGGGTCAGAAGCTCTTCCAGGACGGCCTCGTCGGGATTGCGTTCATTGACGAGGACTTTACGGGCCAGGCTGTAGCCGTTGGAATGGATCCCGCTGGAAGGAAGGCCGATGAGAAGATCCCCTTCCCGGATCTGGCTTCCAGTCACTATTTTCTCCTTTTCGCAGACACCTACGGCGAAACCTGCCAGGTCATACTCCCCTTCGGCGTAAAACCCGGGAAGTTCCGCTGTCTCTCCTCCCAGGAGGGCGCAGCCCGCCTGTCGGCATCCCTGGATGACGCCGTCCACAATCGCTTCTATCTTTTCGGGTTCCACTTCCGATGTCGCAATATAATCGAGAAAAAAGAGCGGACGCGCCCCCTGGACAAGGATATCGTTGACACTCATGGCCACGAGGTCGATTCCGACGGTCTCATGCCTGTCCAGAAGAAAGGCGATCTTGAGTTTTGTGCCCACCCCGTCAGTCCCGGACACAAGGACAGGTTCCCGGTAACCGCTCAGGGCATAGAGTCCTCCGAAGGATCCGATCTCTGTGAGGACGTTCGCATCAAATGTCGATTTGACCTTATCCTTGATCCGCCTGACCGCTTCGTTCCCTTTTTCAATATCCACTCCCGCGTCACGATATTTCATAGTACCCTCCCGGGAAAACCCCGTTTATTGTAATAATACTGATATTTCCTTTTTCGTCAACTCCCGCCACTGGCCGGGAGACAACCCTTTCACCGTGACCCCGCCGATCCGGACTCTTCTCAGGCTTGTCACTGTCAATCCCACCTTTGAAGCCATGCGGCGTATCTGACGGTTTTTCCCTTCTGTGAGGATGATGGTAAAGGAGCGAGGTCCTGTTTTTCTCACAGCGGCCTCTTTCAATGCCTCTCCTTTCAGACTCATGCCCCGGCGCATCTTGTCCAGGGCTCCTTCATGGACATCCTCTTCCACGCTCACCTCATACTCTTTCTCTTTATCCCGTTCAGGCCCGGCCACTGCTGCGACAAACCTGCCGTCGTCGGAAAGGATCATGAGCCCTTCGCTCTCTTTATCCAGCCGGCCGGCATAGGCGAGGTTCTGCAGGAAAGGGAGATCCGTACCGAGCGACGCCCCTTCGGCTGAAGAGAATGTGCAGGTGATCCCCACAGGTTTATAGTAGGCGATATATGTTTTGTTTTGTTGAGAGTCCTCTCCCTGTGTTGTCAGGGAGACCGTATCCCGGTCCAGATCGACCCGGGTCCAGGGTTCGGTGACCACAATCCCGTTGACAGTGACACACCCCTTCTGAATAAGCTCATCCCCTTCCCGGCGGGAAGCCAGGCCAAGCTCCTTCAGGGCTTTATTGAGCCTGACAAGGGACATCTATACTCTCTCAGTTCAGTTTAAGCCGCCGTGCCAGAGACCCGATAACGGGAAATTCAACGATCTCTTTCTGGCAATAAAGGACAAACCCTGTGACTGAAACAGAAAATTGGAGAAGCATCCCCAAGAGAAAAAGGATCTCTCCGATCTTCGGTAAAAAAAGAAAGAGAAAAAAAATGAGAAAAAAAGCAAACTGGACGACACCCTGTTTCGCGTGATAGTGGATAAACTTGTTCTTGTGGATAAAAAGAAGCGCCGGGATCAGGGAGAAGGGAAGCCCGTAAGAAAGAAGTCCCCATATCCAGGTGGAACGCCGGAGCTCCTGCTCCTCAAACGTGTAGTATTGGCGATGTTCCATCAGCCTGCCAGCTCCTTTCCCCGCTCGAATGCTTTAAGATTGCCGTCGACAGTCTTGGCGGGAACCATGTTCCTGATCGCTTCTTTCATCGACTTATCAGAGATCTTCATCAGGTGAGAGACTGTTCCGAGAAGCACGACATTGGCAAACCTGATATTCCCCAGCTCTTCAGCGATCTGGACAGCATCAATAAGATAGAACTTCTTCCCGAAAGCCTCTTTCAGAACGGCGGCAGGATCTTTAGGATATTTGATGCCGCTGAAATAGACGGAGTTCGGGACGATCTTCTCATTACTGCAGACAATAAAACCCTCTTCTTTGAGATATTTTGAAAACCGCATGGCTTCTACCAGTTCAAAGGAGAAGATCATGTCGGCCTTGCCCTCTTCAATGAGAGGAGAGAAGACTTTTTCTCCGTAACGGAGATGCGAATTGACACTTCCGCCACGTTGGCTCATCCCGTGGACTTCAGCTTTCTTGACGTCGAACCCTTCAAGCATCAAGGCTTCACTGAGGATTTCGCTGGCTGTGAGGACTCCCTGCCCTCCGACACCGACAAGCAGAATATTCTTGACTTCACTCATATGTCTTCCTCCTTTCAGACCAGCTCAATGGCATCTTTGGGACAGACCTGTGCGCACACGGAACAACCGGTGCAGAGGGATTCCACAATATGGGATTTTGTCTCGTCTTCATTTTTGACCACAGCAGGGCATCCGACTTTCAAACAGAGTCCACAATTGATGCATTTGTCTTCATTGACTTTGAATTTTTTGATATCGAACTTCTTCCTTCGGATGAGCATACAGGGATTGTATGTGATAATGACAGAGACTTCGGGGCGGTCCATCTCCTCCTTGATGACCTCTTTCAAGGCGCTCAGGTCATAAGAGTCCACTTTACGGACATGCTCCACGCCGATAGCCCTGGCCAGGGCTTCAAGATCGACTTCCTTTGTCTCTTCTCCCATGAGAGTGTATCCGGTCCCCGGATTCTCCTGCCGGCCGGTCATGGCAGTGATCCTGTTGTCCAGGATAAGGACGGTGTTGGATCCCTTGTTATAAACGGCATCCATCAGTCCTGTCACCCCGGAGTGCATAAATGTCGAATCTCCGATCACGGCTACAGAGTGGCGGGAAAAATCGAGCCCCAGGGCCTTTTCCAATCCGATATTGACGCCGACGGATGCGCCCATGGCAATCGTCGAGTCCATGGCTGACAAGGGCGGCTGGACGCCGAGGGTATAGCAGCCGATATCGCCTGTGACCACGGCTTTCAGTTTGTTCAGTGTATAAAAGACTCCGCGGTGGGGGCATCCCGGACAGAGGACCGGCGGGCGGGATGGCAAAGCCTTTTCGTCCACCTTCTCTGCAGAACGGGGCCCGTCACTCCTCCCGGAAAGGGATTGGCGGACGATCTCCACATTGAGTTCACCGCATCGCGGCACGACATCCTTACCGATGACAGAGATCCCCCGGGCTTTGATCATCTCTTCAATAAAAGGCTCCAGCTCTTCCACCACATAAAGGGTGTCCACCGCTTGTGCAAAAGAGGAGATCTTGTCCATGGGAAGAGGAAAACTCATCCCGAGCTTCAAGACAGAAGCATCCGGAAAGGCCTCTTTGACATACTGATAGGCGATCCCCGACGTAATGATCCCCATCTCTTTGCTCTTCATCTCCACTCTGTTGATATCACTGGATTCTGAAAAGGCGGTGAGTTTCATGGTCCTTTCTTCCACAACAGGATGCCGTTTCTTGGCATTGGCCGGAACCATGACATATTTCGAAGGGTTTTTCTCAAACCCGAGCAGGCTGTCATTCTCTTTGCGCTCTTTTAACTCGACGACAGTCTTGGTATGGGAGATCCGTGTGGTCGTCCTGAGAAGGACAGGGGTATCGAACTTTTCACTGATATCGAGCGCCAGTCCCACAAAATCTTTGGCTTCCTGGCTGTCAGAGGGCTCCAGAAGAGGCATTTTTGCAAATTTCGCATAATAACGGTTATCCTGCTCATTCTGTGAGGAGTGCATTCCCGGATCATCTGCAGAGACAAGGACAAAGCCTCCCTTGATCCCTGAATAGGTCACAGTGAGGAGAGGGTCTGCGGCCACATTGACGCCCACATGTTTCATAGCGACTAATGTCCTGGCTCCTCCGAAGGAGGATCCGATGCCCACCTCAAGGGCGACTTTCTCATTGGGAGACCACTGCGATTTCACATCATCTTTATATTGGACCATATTTTCCAGGATCTCTGTGCTGGGAGTCCCGGGGTAAGCTACAGCAACACGTCCGCCGTACTCGTAAAAACCCCTTGCGACAGCTTCGTTACCTGATAAAAGCTTTTTCATAGCACCTCCCTGATAGCGATCAT
>CAZNOX010000008.1:0-77835 GCA_964574875.1 uncultured bacterium
CATCTGTGAGCTGCCGGGCTTCTCTCACAAGACGGTCCGGCCAGGAGACACCGAACAATGCAAAGACCTTCTCCCCTGTGTTTCTTCGGTCATCCATCCCGGCTCATTGCTCCTTCATCCCCGCAGGAGGAGAATAGTGCCGGGTCGCCTGCTCATATCCGCCGGCAGCTTGCAGGAGAAGCTCCTCTTCTCCTTCTGAAGCGACAAAAGTCACCCCCACAGGTTCTCCGTCCGGTTTATACCCGGCGGGGACACACAGCGCCGGATATCCGGCAGCAGCATAGATATAGGAGAGATGGTTGGACAGGGTAAACAGGAGATCCACATGATGCTCCCTGAGTAAAGTATCAAGACACGCTCCGGCCTCACGGGCATTGGACCGCACAGTCTCACGGACGACATCCGGGCTCAATGTATTGTCCTGTGCTGCGATGAGGAGCTCCTGGCCCAGGGGCATCCTTTCAGACGGTTTTTCACTGTTGTTGGCAATGATCTCCGCCAGAGTCTCTGGCCCTTCTCCTCTTGCCCAATTTTTCAGATAATTATTGACTCCCTCTTTGAACTGGTACCTGAAAACCGTGCTTACATCCAACTTCTCGTAAATGGCTTCATCCATCTCGATGAAGACGACTTCAGCTCCTGCACGGGCCAGTTCTCCGGCGATCCTGAGCTGGATGGCTCCTTCCCCTTCTCTGTAATAGTACTGCCGCATGGCCCTGTTGCTCACCAGGCCGAACCGTAATCCTTCAAGGGGTTTCTCTCCTCCTGAAGAGAGATGATATTCCCGCGGGAACTTCGGGGCTTTAAGGGTAGCCGGATCCTGAGCATCTTCACCGGCCATGACCCGAAGGAGAAGAGCTGCGTCCCGGACACTCGATGTCATGGGGCCGGCTGTATCCTGTGCTTCGGCTATGGGAATGATGCCATTACGGCTCACCAGCCCCACTGTGGGTTTGAGCCCCACAACAGAGTTCTGGCTGGACGGATAGATGATGGATCCCGAAGTCTCGGTTCCCACAGCCAGGGGCACAAGCCCGGCCGCCACAGCAGCCGCCGATCCCGAGCTTGACCCGCCCACGTCAAACCGTCCGTAGGGGTTTCTTGTCTGGCCCCCCAGGGCCGAAAAGCCGTTGGCTGAATCTTCCGCCATATAGTTGGCCCATTCACTCAAATTCGTCTTGGCCAGGATGATCCCTCCGGCTTCTTTGATCTTTTTGACCAGGAAGGCATCCTGAATGCAAAAACTCTTTTCCAGCGCCTTGGCGCCTGCTGAAGTGGGCTGATCGTCCCCAGTGCCGATATTGGCTTTCACGGCCACAGGAATCCCGAAGAGAGGATACTCCTCCCGCCTGGCTCTCTGTTTATCCCAGGCATCGGCCTCGTCCAGCGCTGCTGTATTGACCGACAGGATCATGTTCATCCCTTCATCCTGCGCCCTCTTCATCTGAAGGAGATAGTAGAGGACGATCTCTTTCACCGTCACGTCTTCAGAAAGCGGGCCCTGCATCACAGCCGGAAATGCAGCCTGTGACATAAAGGTCATCACAGCAGCCGGACGGTAGATCCCGTGCTCATAAAGATCCATGATATCGTGAGCGTCCCGCCCCCGGAGAAGGGGACGGTAAAGGGCCTCTTTCTCCTTTTCGAAACGCCTCAACTCCTCAAGGCAAAAAGAAAAATCCACTGTAACGCGCCCGGGAGCTTCGACTTTCCGGGAATATTGAAGTTTCACCTGCCGGTCGACCCAATGATCCTCTGTGGTCTCCTCCTGCCCCGCACTCGTTCCCCAGAGGAACACGAGGATCAGGATCAGGCCCGTCATTCTCCGTTTCATACCGCCTCCTTCATTTGTCTCCATTTTAACAAAAAACGGGAAAAAGAAAAGCAATATTTCGCTCTCCGTATTATTCATTTTTTTATAGATTTTTCCATATTTCCCGTTATAGTATTAAGAAAAGGCTGAAGATGATGTCGGAAAACAAGAAAAGAGAAGACGAGACTGCACGGAATACCCCCCAGAGCTATTTGAAGATGGCCCGTCATGAACGGGAAGGCTCTCCCCAGAAAGTCATCGAATATTGCAATCTCGGGCTGACACTGCCCTGTGACAATGAATCAGTGGTGGCAGAACTCTACGAAACCGCAGGAGACGCCTTTTTCGACATTGAAAACTTCAACAATGCCCTGAAACACTGGCAGAAAGCCTACGACATCTATCAGGCCTCCGGTTCTCTTCCCCGGGCTGCATCAGTTTTGATCAAGATCGGAACACTCTATGAAGCCACCATGGACTTTTCCAACGCTGAAACACAATTCACCAAAGCCGGAGAGCTTTTTGAACAATCCGGCGACCCCAACGGGATCGCCCTCTGCTCTTACCATATCGGGTCCATGTATTTCAATAACGGAGACCTCCATAAAGCTCTTGAGTTCCTGATCAAAGCCGATGAGCTGAAGACCGAATCCGGGGACCGCCCTTATCAGATCCTCATCGGCGATGTGAACAACAAACTTGGGGAGATCCATTCCAAGCTCTTCAATTTTGAAGACGCCCTGAAATACTTTTTTGAAGCGATGCAGGTCTATAACTACCTGGACCATCCCATGGGGATCATCACTGTCATGAACAATATCGGTGAAGTCTTCATGAAAGAGGGCCTCAATGAGGAGGCGGAGACATTTCTCAAAGACGGATATGAACATGCTAAACAATCCGCCTCACGGATGACCGAGTTGAAGTACCTCATCAACCTTTCCGAGCTCCATTCCCAGAAGGGGCAGTTCGAAGAGGCCTATTCCCGCCTGATCCAGGCCTATCACCTTCGGGATATGATCTTCAGCCAGACGCTTTCCAAAAAGATCACCGATATCGAAGCCCGGCATGAGATCGATAAAAAGGAAAAAGAGCTCGAGATCTACCGTCTGAAGAATATCGACCTTCAAAAAGCCAATGATATCATCAAAAGTCAGAATGACG
Source organism: uncultured bacterium (assembly GCA_964574875.1). Classification (GTDB taxonomy): domain Bacteria; phylum Macinerneyibacteriota; class Macinerneyibacteria; order Macinerneyibacteriales; family DSCS01; genus DSCS01. Next base: position 2,978 of record CAZNOX010000008.1, read on the forward strand.
AACTGCAGACCGCCTACCTCCGCATGGAACAGCTGGCCCAGACCGATCCCCTTACCGGCCTGTCCAACAGGCGCAACATCATGGAAAAGATCAAACTCGAGACATACAGGTCCCAAAGAAGCGGGGAGCCCTTCTCCTTTCTGCTCATCGATATCGACCACTTCAAATCCATCAATGATACGTACGGCCACGACTGCGGCGACAGGGTCCTTGTGGCCCTGGCGGGCCTTCTCACTGCCCATATGAGAAAGATCGATGTCATCAGCCGCTGGGGAGGAGAGGAGTTTCTGGCCCTTCTTCCCAGGACAGACAAAGAGGGCGCCGCCAAACTGGCTGAAAAGATCCGGTCTGTGGTTGAAAAGACCACGGTGGCCTCCTGCGGGAAAAAGGTCTTTGTCACCGTGACCATCGGAGTCTCTGTCTTCGATCACTCCCCCTCTGTGGATCAGAGCATCAAAGAGGCGGACGAAGCCCTCTATGAAGGGAAAAAGTACGGCCGGAACAGGGTCGTTGTCTATAAATCATCATCATAAAGGAGGACTGATGAAACGCTTCTCTCTTTTTCTCATCACCGGACTGATCCTTTTGGCCGGATGCTCATCACCAAAAACTCCGGAGACTGTTCCCCTGAAACTCGAGTCAGTGATCCCCGCCGACCATATCACCCCCAACAACACCATGTTCTGTATCGGCCGGTATAAAAGCGACATCTACTACGCCCAGGCCTACGCGGACGAATTCGCCATCCGCTTTGTCGACCTTGAGGGGAAAGAGACCAACCGCTTCATCATCCCCAACGGCCAGGGCCCCGGAGAAGCCCGGCACACTCTCGGCGTCACCGTCTATAATGACAAAGTCTATTTCAACGATTTCGTCCTTCGCAGGATCTCCATCTTTTCTCTGGACGGAGAGTTTCTCGACAGCACGTCCTTCGGCCCTGACACAGGCACCATCATCGGCTTTTCCATGAAAAACGACAAGATGTATTATCACAGCATGAACAAGACCTGGCTGGGAGTCTTCTCTCTTGAAGAGGGAAAGACCATCGCGTCTCTTCCCCATCCCGTGGAATCTGTCCCCGAACTCAATAAACCTCTTCAGGGAGGATGCATCTATGCCGACCCATATGATGATGCCATCTATATCGGCCACGCCAGCAGGCCCTATGTCATTGAGCGTTATGACGAAGCACTGGAGAAGAAAGGGTCTTTCCGGTACAACCTCGAAGGCCGGTACGGAGATGCCATCGTTCGTCAAGGGCCCAATATTCTGGGAGACCTCACGGTCACCTCTCTTTTCGCAGATGAGACCATGCTCTATGCTCCCCATGTGGGCGCCCGGTTTGACGTCAAGAACAATGAACCCTTTCTGCAGGACTATCCCGTGGAGCTGTTTGCTTTTGATAAAGAGACCATGGCGCTGAAAAAAGTCTATCGTATCCCGGGCCTGGAAAAATTCAAAGGCGGCTGGTCCATCGTCGATGTGGACCTTCCCCGGGTGATCCTTCACCTGTTCGGAGAAGGAGAGAGCATGAAGGCCCTCACCGGAGAGGATATGGGAGAGTTCGCCAGGGTGATCGCCGTCTTTACGGTTGACGGGACAGCCCGGTAAACAGACTCATCGGCAGGACGGGACAAGACACCATGGAAAAGGCCATGTCCTACTTTGAGTCTGTGAGATTCTTCAGCACAAACAGGATCCCGCAAACAGGGACCCTCCATCTTCCCGACGGCCGGACAGCGGTGACAGCCCGCCCGTTCACCTCAGAAGGGCGCTCCCTTCTTCCCAACGGGACAAGGGAGACGGTCCTGGAGAAGATCAGCGCCGGTTTTGACGCCGTCAGGGAGCGTCTCTTCTATAAAGAGATCGACAGGATCCTCCAGATGGATGATTCCCGGGTCAAAGAGAACACCGCATTCCGGTATCCCCTCTTTCTCCCCCGGGGGAAAGACGCCGCCGGGGTCATCATCCTGCTTCACGGCCTGAATGAAAAACAGTGGGACAAGTATCTCCCCTGGGCCTATGCCCTCTGCCGGCAGACGGGGTATGCCGTCCTCCTCTTTCCCATCGCATTTCACATGACCCGTTCCCCGGCAGAGTGGAGCGATCCGAGACTCATGAACCGCGTGAGCAAAGACCGTCAGAAACTCTTCCCCAATATCGTCGCCTCTTCGCTGGCCAATGCCGCGATCAGCACCCGGCTGCAGCAGCTTCCCCAGCGTTTTTTCTGGTCAGGACTGGCGACCTTTTTCGACATCACCCGGCTGATCTCTTCCATACGGACAGGCGGGTACCCGGGGATCAGGAGAGACGCTCCTGTCCACTTTTTTGCCTACTCTGTGGGAGCCTATCTGGCTCAGGTCCTCTTTCTCACCGGCCGCCCGCGCATGGAGGAGGAGTCGCGCCTTTTCATCTTCTGCGGAGGAGCCGCTTTCAACAGGATGAACCCTGTCTCCCGCGAGATCGTGGACAGCGAAGCCAACATCGCCGTCTACTCCTTTTTCATCGAGCACCTGGAAAAGGAAGTGAAAAAGGATCCCCGCCTGGCCCTCTACTTCAACGACCCCCTCTCTCCCGGCTATGCTTTCCGCATGATGCTTCATCAGAACAGGATGGCCGATCTCCGTGAAGCAAAACTGCGCGCCTTGTCCGGCCGCATCCGGGCCATGGTCCTGAAAGGGGATACGGTCGTCCCTCCTTATGAGGCTGTGAACCTGCTCCGGGGAAACGAAAGAGAGCTGCCTGTCACTGTGGATATCGAAGCCCCTCCCTATCCCGCTTCGCATATCAAACCCTTTTCTGACGGGGCCGCGCAAAGAGACCCCGCTGTGGAGTCCTTTTTTTCCACCGTCTTTGAGACAGCCTCCTCCTTTTTCACATCGCCCCGCTGACCGGAGTATTCTTTGCAGAAATCGGAGTGAATACGCGAAAAGAGAGGGGAAAAGGCTCTTTTTCGTGTTTTCATTCACTATACCATCTCACTATTCAGCATCCGGGATTAAAGAATCCTCTTCACTTTTCAATTGACTATCGGGATATCGGCTCTATACTACATTATTAACTCAGGAGGCGTCTATGAAGACACGTGTTCTCTTTTTTTCTCTTGCAGCCCTGTTTCTTTTTTGCTGTGTCCCGACTCTGTCAGCCGCGGACACCTCGGTCTCTTTTACCATCGCTCCCCCGCCTGCGGGCTATCCCGTCTTTGAAAAGGGACATACCGATTACCGCATCGGGGCTAATTTTGTCACCATCGATTCCGATTTCATGAGCATCACAGGTGGCGGGATCCACGGCACCTACAGACGAACCTACTCCTCCCGTTTCGGAACGGATGCGAGTTTCGGGATCTCAGCGCTTGTGGGTGATGTCTATGACACGACGATGATGCAGATGTCCATCACCGCCAACGCACAATATCTTCTGGTCAACAACCCCTCTCTTCAATTCATCCTTCTGGGTGGTATCGGAGGGGATGTCTCCTACATGACCATGAGCATGGCCACACCCCTGGGAACCCTTGAGAACAACACCACCACCAGCATCTACTCGCTCACAGGAGGGATCCAGGCCAATATTCCTTTCAATAAGTTCATCTTCTCTCCCTACGGACTTGTTAAAAGTTCAAGCGGATCTGCATCCACGGAAACTGATTACGGGACATTCACAGCGGATATCCCCACGTTCAATTCGGTCACCATCGGAGTGGACCTGCTCTACAAACCCTGGAACGTCTCTCTCAGCTCCATCTATCAGAAGATGGAAGAGGCGTCCATGCTCTCCATCTCGGTCTCGAAACTCATCGGAAAAGTCTTTTAAAAAAAGCCCCCGCAAGGGGGCTTTTTTTAATCTGCCATGGCTGTTCCCCGGGGGAGGACAGCCACGTGCTGCACCTCTTCGCCGGAAGCCGCCTTGTCCATGATGATGATCGCCTTGAGGCGGCCGCTGTTCTCGCTGTCAGCCAGCCCCATGATAAACTCTCCTTCGGGCATGATCCCCAACAGATAAAGGTCCTCACCCTCTGCTCCGGCGGGAAGACGGTAACATTCACGGTACAAACCCCGGGGATCATATCCCTGGATCTCTTTGCGTCCTCTCTCCTGCAGCCCTTTGACACAGACATAAAGCCGTTCACGTGTGAGAACAGCTCCCTCGATGCTCAGCCCGCCCTGGACAGAAAGGGATCCCTCTTTTTTAACCAGCTGTGATCTCTTCCCTTTCGCCGGAGTCCTGGGTTTCCACTGCACCACTCTCTTCCGTCCGGCCTCATCCCAGGGTGCGACACAGGAGCGCAGGTTCCCTGAAAGAAAGGAGACTGCAAAAAGCCCGTTATCGTGACATCCGATCCATCGGAGAAGATCTTTGGGATCATCCGCCCCTCGTGAGCTCAGCGATCCCGTGGAATTCCATCGTTCCAGGAGAGTCCCCTCACGGCTGAAGAGAAGGTATTCCGATTCTCCCAGGGGCGTATAGACAAGAACATGTCCTTCTCTGTCAAAACAGGCAGAAGAGATCCCTCCTCTGTCCACAGTAAATGAATGAAGAAAGCTGATGGTCTCATCGACTTGAAAGAGCATGATCCTGTTCTGCCCCTGATCAGCCAGCATCAATATCCCGTCATCATACCCCCCATACTCAAGACGGCAGTCCTGAAGCTCTCCGGGCCCTTTTCCTTTTCTGCTGTAGAGCGCCTTTTCAACGCCATTATCGTCGACGATCCTGACCGAGGCATCTTTCCAGCCCACCATGACGAATCCCTTGTCCAGAGGAAGGACACGGGCCGCTTCAGCAGGAGTTCTGAGCCTGATCCTCATCTTTTCAGTCAAAACCGTTTCCCTCACCGGATTGGAGCAGCCGGCGATAACCATGATGGCAAGAGCCACCAGCCCATACAGGGCTCCCCCTCTTGTCATAATGACCTCCTTTTTGTCATAAGACACAAGATGTTAACGTTTTGTTTCTCTATATCAATAAATAATATAATTCTATTCACTATGTTTATAGTTTCACACCATTCTATCAATATTATAATTTCATTTGCTTTTCCCCCTATTTCCTGTATGATAAAGGCGAAATGAAAAGGAGGAGTCATGAGAGAATCGAGACCTGATGTCACCCGGGAAGAGGGAACAGACTCATTTGACCGTCAAGAGTGGGGCCGTAAGATCACAGCCCTTCTGGAGAAGGCCCGTGAAACCGAAATCCCGCAGAACCGTTTCTTCACCCATGCCGCCGGCCTCCTGGAATCAGCCGCCGATGCAGCGCAAAAGAGAGCGGAAAAAGATGTCCGGGCTCTCATGGAGTTCAATACGCATTTCTATCAGGAACTCTCTCCTGAAGCCTATGAGACATCCTTTGCCAATCCCGCCTTCGCCGTCTCGCTTTTCGGAGAAAAAACCGGGGTCATCCTCTCGTCTTTCTATACCGATCTTCGCAGGGCTGCCGAGTTCGCCTTCCAGAAGATGGATTTTGCCCTTATCCATCTTTATCAGGGCCTTCTGACCCTGGATGAGATCTTCTCCACCCCGGAGGAGAAGAGAGAAGAAGCTCTCAGGTCCTTTTATCTCTCCTGGAAGCGCTCACTCAAGCTGCAGCTTTTCCCCGGCGATCTCAAACGCCACTATGATCCGGAATACAATTTCTACACCTCTCTTGTCCGTGACGAAGACCTCTCGAAACCCGACTATCTCTATCTGTATCATGCTCCCGTGAGCCGCAATGAGATCGAGATCGCCCGCCACTTTGCTCACATGGATGATGCTCACGTCACGCGGCTGGCCCGCAGTATTGCAGAGGGCTATCTCAGGGGGTTTGCCTTATCCGACAAGAGCCTGAAGGATAAAGAGACCGTTCATATTGTCTATAATATAGGCCAGGAGCGCCTGGTCAGAGAACTCATGAGCCTTCTTGGCAGCGAAGGGCTCAAAACCGCCTTCCCCTCCCCCTCTTCCACTCCTGTGAACAGGCAGTACCAGTTCGACCATAAATTCGACCTGGCCCTCACACTGGATGAGGAAGAGATCCGTCTGCAGGAGGAGGCGCTGGAGAAAGCCTATGGCGAGAACACCTCTCTCCTCAGGGCCTACTCCGGAATCATTTTCATCGACAAGTTCGGGGAGAAACCCTTTTCCCCTGTCCTGAAAAAAGAAGCGGCTCATCTCTCGCCTGCACAGCAGCCTCTCTATCAGGAGCTGATCACACGCCTCCAGGCCCTGCGTCAGCGCTATATGCCCCGGAGTGAGACCAGCTTCTGCATCATCGCATTTCCCACTCCTGAGATCGGCCCCAGGTTCAAGACCCTTTTTGACGAGACGGTGGCCATCAACTCCCTGGATAACAGCCTCTGGGAATCCCTGCAGCAGAAGATCATTGATGTCATGGACGGAGCGGAGTATATCCATGTCAAGGGGAGATCCCCCAATAAGACCGATATCCGGGTGATGATGCAGCCCCTGAAGGATCCCTCACGGGAGACCAATTTTGTCAATTGCACCGCTGACGTGAATATCCCCGTGGGAGAAGTCTTTACCTCTCCCCGCCTTACGGGCACAGAAGGAACGCTTCACCTGGAAGAGACCCTTTTGAACGGTTTGAGATATGAGAACCTCCTTCTTCACTTTAAAGACGGCCGGATCTCTGATTACTCCTGCTCGAATTTCCCGTCGGAAGAGGAAAACCGTAAATTTATCCGTGAAAACCTCATGAGCCAGCGTGAGACCCTTCCCATCGGAGAGTTTGCCATCGGGACCAACACCCTGGCTTATAAAGTGGCCCGTCAATACGGCATCATGGACCTTCTTCCCATCCTCATCATCGAAAAGATGGGGCCCCATTTCGCCGTGGGAGACACCTGTTTTTCCCATGAGGAGGATCATGCCACCTTCAATCCCGACGGAAAACAGATCACAGCCGTGGAAAACGAGGTCTCGGCTCTCCGAAAAGAGGACCCCTCGAAAGCCTACACCAACTGCCATACCGATATCACGCTTCCCTACGAAAGCCTGGAACATATCACAGCCGTCTATCCCGACGGGTCACGTCACCCTGTCATCGAAAACGGCCTCTTTACCATCACAGGCCTGGAAAAACTCAATGAACCGCTGAAGGAGTTGAATAAGGACGAGAGATGAGAGAGACGGCCCTATCGGGCTGTCTCTTCCTCATTTTTTTTATAGGGGATATTGGGGCAGGAGATGAAGGCCGTGGCCAGCCCGCCACGGGATGTCTCTTTATATTTCGCGTTCATGTCGCGTCCTGTGCGGATCATGACATCCAGGACACTGTCATAACTCACATTGTGCGTCCCGTCTGTAAGCAGAGCCAGGTTCACGGCATTCAGCGCTGCCACGGCCCCGGCGGCGTTCCGCTCGATACAGGGGATCTGGACCAGCCCGTCAATGGGATCGCAGGTGAGTCCCAGATGGTGCTCCAGGGCCACCTCTGCAGCATATTCCACCTGATAGATATTTCCCCCGAGAAGAGCGGCTGCACCTGCAGCAGCCATGGATGACGCCACGCCGATCTCCCCCTGACAACCCACATACGCTCCTGAGACCGAGGCGTTCTTCAGCGCCACGGCTCCGAAAAGCCCTGCCGTAAGAAGGGCGTTCACGATGTCCCCCTTCTTTTTATGGTACTTTTCCTGAATCACTTTGAAGACAGCGGGGACCACGCCGGCGGAGCCGCAGGTGGGAGCTGTGACCACAAGGCTCCCTGATGCATTTTCTTCCCCCACGCCGATGGCATAGATCGCTGCCAGAGTGATCTCTTCTGACATCACTCTCCAGTTCCGGATCCCCCGGAGAAGATTCTCATAGAGCGAAGCGGCCCTTCTCTGAAGCCCCAGACGGCCCGGGAGCTGTCCCCGGCCTGTGAGCCCCTTCTCGATACTCTTCTCCATAAGAGACCAGAGATCGGTGAGCTCGCTGTAGACCGCCATGCGGCTGCGGCCGCCCTCCTCCTCATTGAGAAGAGCAAACTCATGAAGCTTCATCTTTTTGCCGGTGCAATAGTCGAGGATCTCATCCATATGGGAAAAACGGCTCAAGGAACTTTGGCGCTCCGGTCCCCCTTCCTGATGGGGTTTTCGGTGTTCCGTTACAGGCCGGTACTTTTCCAGGGCGGGAACACAGTGATCCACGAGAGGGCCCTGGAGATTGCCTCCTCCGTAGGAGATATAACGCACAGTGATGAGGGGGGCGTCTTGAGGAGAACTGAGTTGAAAACGGATGGTATTGGGATGCTCCGGTTCTTCGCCTTGGGTGATGAACTGAACAGACGAGGGATATTCGAAACCGATCCTCTCTCCCCTGAGGGTGAGAGGATCCGTCATCTTCTCTTCGAGAAAAGCCTGCATGGTGACCTGTCCCGGCGCCATCTCATAACCCCGGAGGCCGCAGGCAGCGGCCACATCGGTGAGATGCCCCTTTCCCGTGAGGGCGAAACTCCCCAGAAGGTCGATGGTGATGTGCGATCCGGCCAGACTCTCTGCAGGGAAGAGGGAGATCACCCTTCTGAAATCAAGTCCCGCCCGGAGGGCTCCCAGCGTATGGGAAGAGCTGGGGCCCATGGCCCTTTTGAAGACGGAAAAAAGAGAGGGCACTGTCATTTTGTTCTCCTTTTTGTTCACGGCCGGATAAACTCTGTCAGAAAATGACTATAAGAAGGAACGTATTGCATGTCAAGTCATTCCGTTCTACACTGGAAAAAAAAGGAGGCCGGAGATGATCCTGATCAGAGAGGCGGAAACCTTTTCACCGCAACCCCTGGGGACTCAGGATATTTTATGCGGAGGACAATCGATCCTGGCCGTGGGAAAGGGCCTCAGCTGTGACTCTCTTCCCGGCCTTACTGTGCTGGACGGGAAGGGCCTGATCGCTGTTCCCGGTTTTATCGACAGTCATGTCCATTTTCTCGGAGGCGGAGGAGAAGGAGGGTACGCTACACGCACCCCCGAGATCCGCCTCACCGACCTGACCATGGCCGGAGTCACCACAGCGGTGGGCTGTCTGGGGACAGACGGCTTTACCCGCTCCCTGAAGAGCCTTCTTGCAAAAAGCTATGCGCTGGATCAAGAGGGAGTCACCACACTCCTCCTCACAGGCTCTTACCGCGTCCCCCCTCTGACTCTCATGAAGACCATTGAAGAGGATCTTCTCATGATCGAAAAGTTCATCGGCGTGGGAGAGATCGCGATCTCAGACCACCGCTCCTCCCAACCTTCAGGTGACGAGCTGAAGAAAGTTGCCGCAGCAGCCCGGGTGGGCGGGATGCTTTCGGGAAAAGCCGGGATCGTAAATGTCCATGTGGGCGGGGGAAAAGCGGGCATCTCCCCGCTTTTCAGCCTTGTGGCTGACACTGAGATCCCCCCAGGCCAGTTTCTTCCCACCCATATGAACCGTTCCCGCACTCTGGCCGGCCAGGGCAGGGAGTGGGTCCTTCAGGGGGGATATGTGGACCTGACAGCCTCCTCATCCCGGACAAAGGAGGAGAGCCTCCGCCCGGCGTCTCTTTATCAAGAGCTCTACTCTGAACCTGAGATGGCCCGGCGTGTGACCTACTCGTCCGACGGCCAGGGGAGCATCCCCCGGTTTGACGAGGCGGGGCGTTTTACGGGGTCAGGTGTGGGGACGTGCCGGTCGCTTCTCGAGGAGTTCCGATATTCCGTCCATACTCTGGGATTGCCGTTTGAAACAGCTCTGCTGCCCCTCACGAGCAATCCCGCCCGGATCCTCGGCCTTCACCGCAAGGGAGTGATCCGGACGGGGTCAGACGCCGACATCCTTCTGTTCAGCAAAGCCGCTTTGGAGCTCCATTCTGTGGTCGCCCGGGGCCGCCTTGCCGTGGGAGAAGGAAAACCCCTCATCAAAGGGATGTTCGAGGATTAAGACTCTTCTCTCCCGAGGAGACGATAGATCCCCTTATCCCGGGACATGATCCCCTCTTCGATAAAGGCGCGGCGTATGGAGCAGAAATCGTCGAAGACCTCTGCAATGGCCAGGTTCACCTCTTTTTCGGGGTACTCGACTCCCGGCTTGAATGAGCGGGCGATCTCCTCGAGCACTACTCGTCTCTTCTTGCGTCCCACAGGGATGGCCTTGAGTTTCCCGTATTTGAAAAAGGCGTTGATCACCTTTCTCCGGTACTGCTCTTCTCTGATCTCCTGGCTGGCTTCTTCCACATCGGGAATGCGGATCAGGTCCAAAAGCCGCTTTTCCAGCAAGAGGTTATTCAAGGAGTAGACGGTGTAGTACTGCTCTTTCCTGGCTGACACCAGGCCCGCTTCCTCCATTTTCTTCAAATGAAAGGAGACGGTGGGCGGCGTGAGGTTCACCACTTCAGAGATCTCCTCCACATAAGCGCTTTTCCGTATGAGGACATTGAGGATCATCAGTCTGGACCTGTCGGCCAGAGCTTTAAGGATTTGTACAGCAGGAAGAATCATCCCGGCCTCCTTTCCATTCCGTGTAGAGTTTCTCATAAAGGTCACGGACAAGGGCCAATGTCCTTTTTTTCACGCGGACCTTTTCACTCTCCTCCACATCATCGTGCGCCCGGGCAATAGCCGCCTCTCTCTCCCAATCCTCCTCCAGGAGGTCCAGGAAGACTCTGTAAGAGGCATCCAGGAGCTCTTCACACGTCATGCTCTCCCACCCGGAGACCCTTTTTAAAACCCGGTCATGGCTCACCGGACGGATTTCCCCCTCTGCGATCTTCAGCCGTCCGCGGAAAGCTCCTGAGCAGGCTGTGAGGACACCCTCTTCAATACGGCATTTCACGGATTCCCACTCCTCACCTCTCAGTTTCAAAGCCGAGCTCTCGCAGACCCGGTCATGGGCCATCTCCCTGAGCCGCTCGAGATAGATGTCTGTGAATTCTTCTTTTGTTTTCATAACCGTCACTCCTTCTTGTTATTCTTTCATTCGACATACATCTAATTGATTATGATGCAGAGACTCGCTGATGTCAAGTCTGTTTTGATATTTATCGAATTATTTTTTTGAGAAGAAAATGCAGTTGAAAGAGAGCGGAGATGAGGCCGGGACAGAAAGAAAAAAATCGGGGTGAGAGGATTTGAACCTCCGACACCATGCTCCCGAAGCATGTGCGCTACCGGGCTGCGCTACACCCCGATGGAAAAGACGAAAAGAAGATACAGGCACAGGGGAGGAATGTCAAGGAGAATTCCTCCCCCGGCCCGGGATTTACAGATCCCCTTTATAGACGAGATTGGGTTCTTTAACAGCTGCAGCCTCATCAAGGCGGGAGACCGGTGTCGTCATGGGAGCCTCATGAAGCAGGTCGGGATTCTTCCTGGCTTCATCAGCGATGGCTGTCATGATCTCCACAAATTCATCGAGGGTCTGCTTGCTCTCTGTCTCTGTGGGTTCGATCATCAGCGCCTCATCCACAATAAGGGGGAAATAGACCGTGGGAGCATGGACTCCGTAATCCAGCATGCGTTTTGCGATATCCAGGGTCCTGATCCCGTATTTCTTGAATTTTGCTCCCGACAGGACAAACTCATGTTTGCAGAGCCGGTCATACTCAAGATGATATTTCTTCCGCAGTTTCTTCTGCAGGTAATTGGCATTGAGACAGGCCATCCTCGAGGCCTCTCGGAGCCCGGCCGTCCCCAGCATCTTCACATAGACATAAGCTTTGACCACAACGCCGATATTACCGAAAAACCCGTGAAGTTTTCCGATGGAATGCTCCAGTCCGTATTCAAGGGAATAACGGCGCCCTTTCTTCTCCACCACAGGGACAGGAAGGAAGGCTTTCAGATGATCCTTCACTCCGATGGGGCCTGATCCCGGCCCTCCTCCTCCATGGGGAGTGGAAAAGGTCTTGTGGAGATTGAGATGGACGATGTCGAAGCCCATATCCCCGGGCCTGGATAGGCCCATACAGGCATTGAGGTTCGCTCCGTCATAGTAGAGAAGGCCGCCTTTATCATGAACGATAGCAGCGATCTTCAGAATATTCTTGTCAAAGAGCCCCAATGTGTTGGGATTGGTCAGCATGAGTCCGGCCACCTCTTCTGTCATGGCCTCTTCGAGGGCTGACAGATCCACTCCGCCCTGGCGGTTGGAGGGGATGGTGATCACTTCGAACCCCGCCATGGCCGATGTGGCCGGGTTCGTCCCGTGGGCGGAATCAGGGACAATGATCTTGGTGCGTTTCTCTCCCTTGATGTCGAAATACTTGCGGAAGATCTTGATCCCTGCCAACTCGCCCTGGGCCCCGGCAGAAGGCTGGAACGTGAACTTGTCCATTCCCGTAATGACCTTCAGCTCTTTTTCCAGGTCGGCCATGAGGGCCAGAAGGCCCTGGATATCTTCATCGGCACTGTAGGGATGGACATGGCTGAATCCCTCCATACGCGCCGCTGTCTCATTGATCTTGGGATTATACTTCATGGTGCAGGACCCCAGAGGATACATCCCCTTATCCACATGATAGTTGAGGGTGGAAAGAGAGACGTAGTGACGCATCACATCCTGTTCAGAGACTTCAGGAAGAGGGGTGAGATGCTCATCGATAAAGGGGCGGAGGCGGGGATCGGTCCCCATCTGCTCATCGCAGCGGGGAAGCCCCACAGCTCGTCTGCCCGGTTCGCTGTACTCGAAGATCAGCCGTTCCATCACTTTTTCCCCCCTTCTTTCAGAAAGGATGCGCATTCACGGACAAAGGCATCCATCTCATCACTGGTCCGCTTTTCTGTCACGGCGATGAGAAGTTCATTTTTCTTCCGGGGATACTGATGCTCCAGGAGGATCCCGGCCAGGAAATGTTTCTTTTTCAGGTAGGCCTTGAGCGCTCCTGCATCCCCTTTGACGGTGACGCTGAACTCATTGACAAAGGGTTTGTCGGGATACGAGGCATCCACACCCGGGATCGCCGTGAGTTTCCGGTAGAGGTTGTAGGCCTTTTTATGGGATTGTTCCGCCACGTCACGTAATCCCTGTTTCCCCATAAGGCTGAGGTAGACAGCGGCAGCCACCGTCATGAGCCCCTGGTTGGTGCAGATGTTCGATGTCGCCTTCTCTCTTCTGATATGCTGTTCTCTTGTCTGATAGGTCATGACAAAGCCGCGTTTTCCGTTTTTATCTTTGGTCATCCCGATGATACGCCCGGGAGCCTGGCGGATATACTTTTCCCTGAACGTGAAGAGGCCGAGATAAGGCCCTCCGAAGGAGAGGGGGATCCCCAGCTGCTGCCCTTCACCCACAACGATATCAGCGCCGCAGGCTCCGGGTTTTTTGATCAAAACAGAGGCCACAGGGTCGGCCATGACAATAAAGAGTGTCCTGGCATCAGTGATGCGGTCCCGTGCCTTCTGCAGCTCCTCCACAACACCCAGGGCGTTGGGATACTGCAGGATCACAGCTGCCGTCTGGTTGTCCAGTTTACCGGCGAGATCTTCATAATCGGTCTCGCCCTCTTTTTCATCGATCATTTCGATGACGGCATCAAACCCGTAGAGGTAGCTCTCCACAACACGGAGCCAGTAAGGATTGACAGTCGAGGAGACCAGGATCTTTTTCCTCTTTGTGGTATGAAGAGCCATGATGGCCGCTTCAGCCAGCGCAGAGGCCCCGTCATACATGGAGGCATTGGCGACATCCATCCCGTAGATCCGGGCCACCATGGTCTGAAACTCATAGATGTGCTGAAGCGTCCCCTGACTGACTTCAGGCTGATACGGGGTATAGGCGGTATAAAACTCCGGACGGGAAAGGATATGATCCACTGCGGCAGGGATAAAGCGGTCGTAAGCTCCCCCTCCCATGAAACAGATATAATCATCAATGGTTTTGTTTTTCGCCGACAGCTCTTTCATGTGTTTCATGATCTCCATCTCGGAGACCCCCGGGTGAAGGAGACGCTCCTTTTTGAACCGGGCCCTGGCGGGAATATCCTTGAAAAGCTTATCAACGGAATCATATCCGAGAAAATCAAGCATCTGCCTGATATCACTCTCGGTATGGGGCGTATAAGACATGATGTCCTCCTCCGGTTTAAGCCGGTTATCTATTCCGAGATCTCAGTGTATTTTTTTGAATCCAGGAGATTGTCCAGCTCAGAAGAATCACTCATCTCGATCTCAAAGATCCAGCCTTCTTCATAACAGTCGCTGTTCAGCAGAGCCGGGTCGTCTTCAAGGGCTTCGTTGACAGCGATCACTTTTCCTGAGACAGGAGAGAGGATCTGTTCCACGGCTTTGACGGATTCCACTTCCACGATCTCGTCACCTTTGCTGATCTCCTTGCCGATTTCAGGAAGATTGACATAGACAATATCCCCCAATTCAGCCTGGGCATGGTCAGTGATCCCCACACGGATAATATTCTTTCCCATCTCTTTGGCCCATTCATGGGTCTCCGTATACTTCAGTCCAGCAGGTATCATAATACCACTCCTTTCAATATCTATAGATTTCTATTGCCAAATCATCTTCCCTTATTTATGATTGAATTATAGGAAGGCTTCATTCTTTGTCAATTAAAAAACAGATGCGGAGGGGGCTTATGTTAGCAGTCATCTTTCTTGTTCTTGCGGTGGTGGCACTTCTACTTTTTCCTGTAGCAAAACTGCTCCATATTTCACGGGGCCTGCTCTTTTTGCTTCTGCTCATCTCCCTCGGGGCTTTCGCTTCCCAGTCTTTTGTCGTCATCGACGCAGGAGAAGTGGGCGTCCAGGTCTTTTTCGGGAAAGTCATCCCGAAACCGCTCTATTCGGGGATCAATTTCAAACTTCCCCTGGTCGAAGTGGTGAAATACCCGACCCGCCTCAGAGACTACACCATGAGCGCAGCTGAAGGAGAGGGGACAAAAACCGGGGATGACAGTATCTCTGTGAGGACCTTCGACGGGCTGGAAGTCTTTCTTGATGCCACCGTCTGGTGGAAGATCAATCCTGAGAAGATCCATGACATCTACCGTGACACGGCGAAAAACACCCAGGAGCTGGAGGAAAAGGTGGTCCGTCCCGTCTTCCGCACCGAAATCCGCAACGCTGTATCCACCATCACGCTCAACGATCTCTACTCCACTGAACGAGAGACCCTGGGAGACAAGATCAAAACACGGCTTGACCAGACCCTGGCGTCCAAAGGCCTGGTCATAGAAAATGTCCTCATCCGGAATATCAAGCTTCCCGAAGATGTGGAAGACTCCATCCGTCAGAAGATGAAAATCGAACAGGATGCCGAAGCCATGGAAGCAAGGAAGAAGATCGCCCAGAAAGAAGCGGAGATCAAAGAGATCGAGGCTGAAGGGCTGGCCAGGGCTCAGGAGATCATCCGCAGGACACTCAGCGCGCAATATCTTCAGCATGAGGCCATCCAGGCCTACCGCGAGCTGGCCAGATCCCCCAACACCACTTTTGTCATCATGCCCACGACGAATGACGGGACAGGGATGCCGCTGATCCTCAATACGCCCCCTGTCCAGGCTACCCCGTAACGAAAGGAGTCCCATGACCATGATCGCTGCCTGCGGCCTGTTGTGTCATGAATGTCCGGCTTTTCTGGCACGTCAAAACGGAGACAAGGCGTTACAGGAAAAGACAGCCCGGGAATGGTCCCGGATGTATGAGGCTGACCTGAAACCCGAAGAGATCCGTTGCACGGGATGTCAGACAGAAGGGTCAGAGCTCTTTTCCCATTGTCTCGAGTGCTCTTACAGGAGCTGTGCCCATTCCAAAGGATACACCACCTGCGCGGAATGTCCCGATTATCCCTGTGAAGAGCTGCAATCCTTTTTCACCTTTGTCCCCGAGGCAAAAACGGTCCTGGACGATCTGAAAAAGACCTGATCCCGCCGGGATGAAACCTCTTCCCATCCCCGTGTGTCCCATGGGGAAAAGAGGAGGTTATCATGCGGTTATTTCAACTCTTTTTCGTCCTTGTCCTTCTGATCTCAGGCTGCGCACGGACGGGAACCCCCACAGTCAAAAACGGATCATCCCCTGAGAAAGAAAAGATCGGCCTGACCGTGGCTTATGCCTGGCAGCCGACAAACCAGGCTCTGGGGCCCACACGCACGACTTTTTATCAAAACCGGATCTACTATCTCCAGTATTACGAGGAGAGTATCAATATCGCTGTCCATGAAAAAGACGGAACACTTGTGGAGACCATCAGGATCCCCCGGGGAAAAGGGCCCGGAGAAGTGATGTATCCCGTGGGCCTGCGTATCCGCAATGACATCATCTATCTTCCCGACATCCCCCTGCGCCGTGTCACCCTTTTCGAGATGGACGGGACATTTATCGACACATGGCCCATGAGCCAGGAAGCCGCGGCCGTCTACACCCTGGATGTGAAGGGGGACAGGATGGTCTTCAACAGCTTTACCGGAATCATGCTGGGGGTCTCTGATTTCAGGGACAATACCCTGCTCTACTCCATCCCCCTGGAGAACAAAGGGTTTCCCGGCGACGGCGACCCCTTTGTGGGAGGCCCGGTCCTCTTTGATCCCACTTCCGACGACATCTTTTTCGGCCATGCCGACGCCCCTTACCGCATCGTCCGCTATGACAGCACCCTTCAGCCGAAAATGGTCATCACAAAAGAGAGTTCCTTCTCTCTGAAGCCGGCTGTCTGGAAAAACCTTCCCGGGCGGACGGATATGTCCGGCGACATGCTTGTCTCATCCATGGCCCTTGACGAGCATTACATCTATGCCCCCTTGTGTGAGATGCGCATGGAACAGACCCCGGATCATTTTGAAGTCCATCCGATCAAAGGAGCTGTCTGTGTCTTTGACAAGGAGACAGGGACGTTCCTTTATGAACTCACCGTCCCTTTTCTGAACGATTTTCAGGGAAACTTCACTGTGATCGGAGCAGATCATGAATCCATACTGGTCGCTGTGACCACCAGTGACGAGACCCTCAGCACGCTCTTCCCCCCTGATGATTCAAAGGACTCCTCCATGATGGAGATGATGGGGATCGAAGCTTCTCAGGCCATTATCGTGTTCGATAATCCTCTTTACCCGTAAAAAAAAGGGAGGGTGAACCACCCTCCCGTCTTCTCTTTTCTCTTCTTTTCGTATGACTTCAGTAGGGCAAGACTCCCGAACCTTTTTTGGAGACCACGATGGTCTGCATCTGGCCGTCCCGGATCACAGTGAAGTAGAGCCGGTCACGGTCTTTGAGGTCATCCAGGAGTTTTTCGAGATCTTTGACATCACGGACCCTCTGGCGGTTGACAGCCACGATGACATCATCGGGATAGAGAGCCCGGTAAGCCGGTGATTTTTTATTCACATCGGTGATCCGCACCCCGTTGTCATCATTTTTCAAAGTCAGTCCCCAGGATTTCTCTTCTGTGGATTTCTGAGGTTTCTCCTCTTCCAGGCGGGCCTTGATCCTGATGCTTTTCCCGTCTCTGAGGAGGGTCAGGGTGACTGTCTCCCCCGGCTCTGAAAAAGCGATCTTCCGGGCAAACATCGTGAAAGAGTCCACTTTTTCGCCGTTGAGTTCAGTGATGATATCATTGACTGTGATCCCCGCTTTTTCAGCCGGTGATTTCTCTTCCACTTTGACCACGAGGAGGCCGTGATCCACATCCAGGTCCAGGTCTTTTTTCACCTGGTCGTTGACCTCCTGGACAGTGACCCCAAGCTGCTGCCTTTTGACTTCTTTATTCTCGATAAGCTGGATGATGACGTTTTTAGCCATGTTGATGGGAATAGCGAACCCGAGGTTTTGAGCCTGCCCTCCCAGGATCATGGTGTTGATGCCGATGACTTCCCCGTTGATGTTGAGAAGAGGCCCCCCGGAATTCCCGGGATTGATGGCGGCATCAGTCTGTATGAAATTATCGAATTTCCCCGCTCCCATCTCACGTGATTTTGCACTCACCACACCCACTGTGAGTGTGCGGTCCAGCCCGAAAGGGTTTCCGATGGCGATGGCCCAGTCTCCCACTTCGATGGCTTCAGAATCACCAAGGGGGACTGTGGTGAAGTTCTTATTAGGTTTGATCTTGATCACGGCGACATCTGTCTCCGGATCCGAAGCGACCAGTTCCGCATCAAACTTTTCTCCGTCGGAAAGGCGGACGAAAATGGAATCCGCACGGGCCACCACATGGCTGTTGGTGACGATATAACCCTCTTTACTGATAATAAAACCGGATCCGATGCTTGTGGCCTTATCTTCCCGGTAAGGGTTTTGGCGCTGATCACCGAAAAAGTCACGGAAAAAATCAAAAAAGGGATCGTTGTTCCGGTACTTCACCGTGCGCTCTGTTGAAATATTGACCACAGCCGGCATGACATCCCGGAAGATCTTATTAAACTGTGAATGTTCCAGAGGAGCGTTGGTCTCCCGGAAATAGGGCTCAGCTGTGAGGGTATTGTCCCCCACGATGGCGATAAAATACCCCATGGTCATGGCCAGGATTCCGAAAAGGACGATTTTTACTGTTGTTGCTCTTTTCATATCATTTACCTCCGTTTATTGTCACTCTTTTCAATTTTCCGTTCCGGATCACTTTCAAGGTCAGCGGGCTCGCCGGATCCACCAGATAGAGGGCCCTGTTGAAATCCAGGACATTATTGATCTGGAAATTGGCCAGCCCCACGATGATATCCCCTTTTTCAACCAGGTCATTCCGGCTCTCTTTGACCCTGATCCCGGAATACTCCCACATCTCGGTCACAACGATGTTCAGGACGGGCCGTCCCTGCGTGATGATCATGTTCAGGTGATCCCTGTAGAAAGCAAGCATGTCTGCATAGAGGAAGAGATAGAGGTTCTGGTCCAGGTTCCCGATGAGGACACCGGCAAACTCATCTTCAATATCATAAAGCGGGGTCCCCTCATAAAGGGATTTATCTTCACTGATAAAGGCGCCGTACCCGTTGAGCTTCCGGGTGAAGAACCCCACATCCACGCGCTTCCCCTTCTCATGGATATAGAGAGGTTCGGTCTCCACGAGAATATTGTCCTCAGGCAGGGCCAGGGGCGTTTCCCGGGCATCTTTGATCCGGAGAAAGACCAGTTTGGTCACGCGGTCGATAAACTCGATCCGGTAATTGTAGAGAGTCTTTGTCTCTGTCTTGAAATGGATGTTGTTATAGAGCAGGATACTGTCTGTGGTCACAGCCAGGTCAGGGGAGAGAAAAAACCCGGAGGCCACCTTTTTATCCTTGCAGAAGATCTCCAGAGGAGCTCCGCCCGCCCAGAGAACGGATTGAAAGATGAGAAGAATGAAGAGAAGGCTAAAAGTTAACTTCTTCATATCTGACCCTGATATCCTCCACATTGGTTCCGCTGTAGACAGGGATCCTTTTGAGATTCTCTTTTTCCAGAGCCTCCCGCAGGATCTCTTCCCGGGAGGCCACCAGGGCGCGGCCGTTATTGTTCCCCAGGAAAAACCCCGCTCCGAGAAGAGCCACCATGGAGGCGGCAAACACCGCGGTCTTGACCCGCTGACGCCGTGAATAGAGCCTGTTGAGAACCCGGAACCCCATGTCCGAAGGGCTCTTGTCATGGACGTCGCGGATCATGGCTCTGATCATCCGGTACTCGTCGAAAATGCTCCGGCAGACAGGGCATCGTTCAAGATGCGCCCTGAAGGAGTTTTTCTCCTCGCGTCCCATCATCTCATCCAGATAGAGACTGACTTTTTCCGGTTGGCCTTTACATGTCATATAATTCTCCCCACTCCTTTTTGATCTTCTCCCGGATCATCTCGCGTCCCCGGCTGATCCGGGATTTCACCGTTCCCTCGGATATATCCAGAAGAGCGGCGATATCCTGGTATGATTTTCCGTCCACATCTCTATAAACAACAGCTTCCTTAAAAAGTTCGGGAAGAGTCTCCAGCGCCTCTCGGACAGCCTGGAGTCTCTCTTCATATTCGATATCTTCCTGGACGTCGTCATAATGGGCGAGATGATCGGGAAGTGTCGTGTTCTTGTTTCGTTTCTTGACATAGTTCCGGACGAGGTTATGAGCGATCCGGTAAAGCCAGGCATTGAGTTTTCCGCTCTCTTTGTAATGCCGCCTGTACCTCCAGACTTTGAGAAAGACCTCCTGTGTGAGGTCTTCAGCCGTGTCCCGGTCCCGTATCATCCTTAAAATGTAATAATAGAGTTGCTGTTGATAAAGCTCAGCCAGCTCGCCCAAAGCGGCCATATCTCCCTTTTTCATTCTTTCCATGAGCTTTACGGTGTCCATTTACCTTAATAACAACCTTTCTCTTGTGCCGGTTCCCGTTTTTTTTTGATGACAGTCAGAAGATGAGCAGGAAAAATGATCCTGTGATACCCAAGGCCCGTATCACCGGGCTTTCTATTTTAAGATCCGCGTAAAGACAGGGATCTCCACCATCTTTTTAAATCCCATATTCTCCAGGAGACGCCTGACTTTCAGGTTGTCATGGGAGATCATCGTCGTTACGGAAAAATACTCTTTTCTGTCCCTGATGATCTGAATGAATTTGTCCAGCATGGCATAGCCGTATCCTTTTCCCCAGCTCCGGGGAGCCAGCAGAAACTGATGAAGCTCGATCCCGTCTCCTCCGCTCACGGAAAGGATCATCCCCACAAGCTCCTCCTCATGATAGATCTCCATGGAGTAATCGGGGAGAAAGCGCCCGTAGAGGCCGTTGATGGTATTCTGGAGCTGCTGGACGAAGTCATCACGCTCGAACCCCACGGGATAGACCTCGAGTTCCATGCTTCCCGCAAAGGAAAAGTAGGTGATCTCAGAGAGTTTTTCAAGGTTCTCATACTCCACGCCCTTGAAGTCCAGCCCCTCCTGGGGCTCCCGGTTCTGCCGGTATCGTTGAATATCAAGATGATAGAGGTCGCGGTGTTTTTCTTCAAAATCGAACTGGGCCATGAGGGTCCTGCGCTGTTTCGGGCCGAAATTGAAGATCTCCGTTAAAAAGACGATCTTGGGAAGGTTTTGCTTGATCTTCTTCAACGTATGCTGAAAAATCGTCTTGAAGGCCGTGATCTGGGCGTAGCGCTGTTTCAGGTGAAAGAAATGGATCACCCCCACGCTGTGGTCCACATGATAGATGATGATGCCCACGGGATCCCCGTCATCCAGGAGGACGAAGCCTTCTTTACGGGAGTCATGCAGATCGGTGAAGATATTTGTGATCTGGTAACGGATGGAATATTTGTATTTATTCTGGAAAAGTGAACAATAATCCTCGATGAGGTCATCCAGTTCACCTTCGAATTTGGATAAACGCCTGAGATTGACCAACGTTTCCCCCTTTCCCGTTTTTTTCTATTGACATGAAAAACAAACTATGTTAAAACTCACTTCAAGCCGGGGTGGCGGAACTGGTAGACGCGCATGGTTGAGGGCCATGTGGGAGCTTTTCCTGTACGAGTTCAAATCTCGTCCTCGGCATCCCTTCGCCGCCAAACCCGCTTTGGCGGCATTTTACCATATTCCCCTCTTTTTTGCAACACAATTCTCTCTCCTTTTCCCTGCATTCGCTCTCAGTCTCTCTCTGAACACCCTCTTTTCAAGAGGTTTTTTCTGGAAAAACCATTTTTTTATGTTATACTTCACGTAAGAACTTTACAGCGCTTTTTGTGAAGAGGTTTAAGGAGGACGTGAATGGATCCTAAAATAATCGAGGAAATCAAACGGCGGAATAAATTGAAGATGCAGCAGTGGGAAGACCGGCTGAAGATCGGAAAGATCGGAAAAGGCCCCGATGACGAGACCCAGGCTCCTGCCGCTGACACCTCCTCCCCCGGATCCCTCAACGATTTTCTCGATAAAACACCTGAACAGCCTCGCACCGCCCCTTCACCGCAGCCCCAACGGCCTGTCCAATCCAGGCCTCAGCCTTCAGCTGAAGCAGAAGATCCGGCCATGGCCCGCTTTGATATCGGCCCTGCCGATCCCTCAGGGATCGACCTCTCTCAGACCGAAACCCCTGCAGCTCCCCGCCGGGAGGCCCAGGCTCCGGCGTCCCGTCCGGTTCAGCCCTCAACACCGGCGCCTGCAGCTGAAGTGTCTCCTCCGCTACCCGACAATACCAAGCAGCTTCATATTGATATCATCGACGGAAAGATCAAGATCTCAAGGAAAAACATCTCCATGGAACAGTCACTCAATCTGCTGGCGAAGGTCTACAACAGTTATAAAAAG
Source organism: uncultured bacterium (assembly GCA_964574875.1). Taxonomy (GTDB): domain Bacteria; phylum Macinerneyibacteriota; class Macinerneyibacteria; order Macinerneyibacteriales; family DSCS01; genus DSCS01. Next base: position 25,121 of record CAZNOX010000008.1, read on the forward strand.
AAACTGAAAAAGTGATCCGGCGGCGGCTGTTTCTCTTTTCCGCACTCCTCCTTCTTCTGGTCTTCGTTTTTCTCTTTAAAGACCACTGGAACGAATACAGGACGATCAAAAGAGATGAGCTCTCCCGCTCGTCCGGCGCTGCGCTCCTGAATGACCTGTCCCATCCCAACCCCCATATCCGTTTCTCGGCCTTCAGGGCTCTCTACCGGACCGGATCCGGATCAGCCGCCGAAACGTACGGAGAGGCCGCTTTTGCTGAACCTGACCCTGAGGTCCGCCGTGAAGCTCTCTTCGGCCTTCGCTATTTCCCCTCTCTCCACAAACGTCTCCGGACAGCTCTTTCCGACGACGCCCCTTCTGAAGAGAAGACCCTTCTTGCTGATTCCTATTTTTTCAATACAGAGGATGAAGAAGAGATCTCGTTTCTCCTCTCCCTGCTGGGGCAGGCAGAATACTCTTCAGAGACTCTTTACACCGCCCTGGGAAACCTGGGCCGCAGAGGGGGCTATTCTCCGGCTTTGACAAGCCGTGTCCGGAGAGCTCTCTGGACCGGACTCACACCGGAAGCCTCACAGGCCCGGACCTACGCCCTTTCACAGTGGGGGATCCCGCCCGGACAAGAGCCGGCGGTTCTCAGGCTGATGACAGGAGACCCGGGCTGGAAAACGTATGACCTTCTCTCTCTTCTGTCCTCAGAGAGACCTCTCATGAGCCTTCTTGATGCGTTTAAAACGTATCCTTCCCAGCTGCGCATCCGCTACCTCATCCAGGCGGCTCCTCACAGGGCGTTGAGAGACCTTCTCTACCCCCAGTGCCGGTCTTCCCTGGAACGTCTGCCCCTGGTGGAAGCTGAAGACCGTCCGGCTCTTCTGAAAGAGTTTCTTGCCCCTTCGTTTCCGCCTTACATCAGGGAGGCCGCGGCCGGCCGTCTTCTGAGCCTCCGGCTTCTCTCAGCGGAGGCTTTTCGTGAACACATTCAGGATCCTCATTTTCTCAGGGCCGTTTCAGATCATATCCCTTCAGCTCGATCTCTCTGCCCGCCCGCGTTTCTCTTCTCCCTCACACGAAACGACGATGAGTATATCCGCAGGAACGCCGTCTTCTTCCTGGCAGAACTTTTCCCGGAACAACGCCGTGAACTGGCGCTGCAGGCTTTGGACGACCCTGATTTCACGGTACGGCTCACAGGCTATGACCTCCTCGCAGAGGACAAACCTTTCTACAGGGCAACACTTCTTGAGCGCTATCCCGCCGAACCGGATCCCGAGCTTCGGATCTTTCTGGTGGAATCACTTCAGGCATCGGGAGATACCCAAGCCCTGAAGATCCTGAAAGGGGTGGAAAAAGACCCCCATGTCTCCGCTTCTTTTGAGGCTCCCTCCTCCCCTCCTTTTTTAAAATATGACAATGAGGACACTCTCATCCGTTTCACCACGGAGAAAGGAACCATCACCATACGCTGTTTCGGCCATGAGGCGCCCCAGACGGTGGAGAACATCGTCACTCTTACAAAAGAGGGCTTCTATAACGGAATCGTCTTCCACAGGGTCGCCCTGAACCACGTGATCCAGGCAGGGGATCCCCATGGAGACGGCTGGGGGGGCAGCCTGCCTCTCATCAAAGCTGAATACTCCCCTCTCACCTATCATGATGCCGGTATGGTGGGGATCGCTGACCGCGGGAAAGATACGGGAAGTTCACAGTTCTTTATCACACTGACGCCCCGCTGCCATCTCAACGGACGCTACACGGTCTTTGCCCGTGTTGTGGAGGGCATGGATGTGGCTGAAAAAATAGAACCGGGGGACCGGATCCTCTCAGCACGCGTTCTGTCAAGTCAGCGCTGAACACCGTTCCCCCGAAAAAAAGGATGTCAAAAAAAGACTACTTGTCCAACTCCAGGGCATGAAGGATAAAAGCATACTCGAAGGCCATCTCTTTCAGCCAGGAGTAACGTCCCGAAGAGCCCATATGTCCGGAATCTGTATTCATTTTCAAGAGAAGCATGTGATCGCCCGTTGTCCTGCTCCGCAGCCGGGCTGTCCATTTCAGCGGTTCCCAATACTGGACACGGGGATCGTTCAACCCTCCTGTGATGAGCATGTGCGGATACGCCGTCTCTTTGATATTGTCGTACGGGGAATAGGAGAGCATGAGGTCGAAATATTTTTTCTCCATGGGATCTCCCCACTCTTCATATTCACCCACAGTGAGGGGAATCGTGGGATCCAGCATGGTATTGACCACATCCACAAAGGGAACAGAGGCAACGGCCACGGCGAAAAGAGAAGGACGCATGTTCACTGTTGCGCCCACAAGAAGGCCTCCGGCGCTTCCTCCGGAAAGGACGAGTTGTTCTTCCGTGGTGTATCCTTCCCTGATGAGGTATTCTGCACAGGAGATGGTATCATAAAAGGTGTTCTTCTTGTTCATGAGCTTTCCCGCCTTGTACCATGAGATCCCCATCTCCCCTCCTCCCCGGACTTGTTCCATGGCAAAAATAAAACCCCTGTCAAGAAGAGAGAGCCGGGCTGATGAAAAGTAAGGGTCGTTGTTGTCTCCGTAAGCCCCGTAGCCGTACAGGTAGAGAGGACGCGGAGCTGACGGGAACCCTTTTTTGTAGACGAGGATAATGGGGATGCCGACTCCGTCACGGGAAGGAGCCGTAACCCGCTCTGTCACATACTCATCACGGTTGTACCCCTTCACCTCCGATCTTTTCAGGAGCAGAGACTCCCGCTTATCCATATCATAGTCATAGACAGAAGCCGGTGTGACCAGGGAAGAACAGGAAAAGCGGAGCACATGGGACGTGTCGTTTTTATTCTTTCCGCTCCAAAGGGACATGACAGGATCGGGCAGCTCGACATTGTGTTCTTCTCCTGTTTTCAGGTTCCTTATCCTGATTCCGGGGACGCCCTGATGACGGAGGAAGACTGCCAGATAGTCTTCAAAAAGAAAGTATTCTGTGAGAGTGTCTTCAGACGGAGGAACCACGGTCTGGCGGGCAGAGCGCCGGTCAAACCGGTCTGCAGGGACCCGTTCCAGCTTGAATCCGGGAGCTCCTTCATTGGTCAATAAATAGAAATATCCGTTGCGGGCGTTGAGATAGTATTCGATCCCGGCCCGGCGTGGAGCAAAAGACGTGAGAGGGGCATCCGTTGCGTCGCTCTTGAGGAAGAAGATCTCTGATGTCGTCTTGCTTCCCAGCCCCATGAAAAGATACGACCTGTCCGCTGCAGAGGAGAGCCACATCCAGTAGCGGCCGTCGTTCTCCTCATAAAGGAGGTCATCGGCCCCCTCTTCGCCCATGGTATGGCGGTAGACCCGGTAAGGACGCCATGTCTCATCCTCCACCGTGTAGAGGTAGGTCCTGTTGTCTGCCATCCATTCAAAATCGGGGGTGGAAAAGGAGCGCTCTTCCAGGATGGCGCCTGTGGAGAGGTCTTTGATGGCCAAACTGTACTCTTCTGCTCCCGTGGTGTCATAGGTGTAGGCCAGCTTCTCCTCATCCGGGCTGATGCGCATGAGTCCGATACTGAAATACTCATGGCCCCGGGCCAGGATATTCACATCCAGGATGATCTCTTCTTCTGCACCGTCCGAGAGTCTTTTCCTGCAATAGACGGGGTACTCTTTTCCCTCGACTGTCCGGGAATAGTATTCAAAATGCCCTTCCTGCTCGGGAACATCCCTGTCATTTTCCCGTATGCGGGAGACCATCTCATGATAAAGTCTCTTCTGAAGCCGTTCTGTCCCGGCCATGACCTGCTGAGTATAAGCATTCTCCTCCTGAATATAGTCCATGACCTGAGGATCCTCTTTGTCACGCATCCAGTAGTAATCATCGGTGAGGGTCATCCCGTGGACTTCAGTCACATGGGGATAACGGGGCGCAACAGGAGGAACCGGTTCAGGCCCTGAGGCCCGGAGGCATCCCCAACTCAGTAAGAGAAAGATCAAGGCAACCGTGACGACAATTCCTTTTTTCACATCGACCTCCCTGGCTTATGATAATATCCCTGCGCGGACCGTTCGTCTTCTGGGCCCGTCAAATTCACATAAAAAGATCCCCTGCCATGTTCCCAGGAGCAGTCTCCCCTCTTCAAAGGGAACCAGAAGAGTCGTCCCTGTCAACGCGGCCTTGATATGGGCATCCGAATTGCCTTCCCCATGACGGAAATCCATCCCTTGAGGAATCAGGCGGTTTAAAAATGTTGTGATGTCTGAAGCCACGTCCGGGTCGTGGCTTTCGTTGATCTGAAGCCCGCATGTGGTATGCGGGACAGAGAGGAAGAGATATCCCCGGTCTCCTGATAATCGCGTCAAAGCTTCTGAGACGTCCCGGGTGATATCGATGAGCTGAGTCCTCTCCGCTGTCTCTACGGAAAACTGGATCATACGGCCTGCTTTGAATCGATGAGACGCTTCTTCAGGCCCAGAAGAAGCGCCAGGGCGATGGCCATGCTGGGGAGAAGGAACGTTCCGTTATACAGGACGGAATAGAGCCACACCGGTGTTCCTTCGGGCGCATAGGAGGCAAAAAAGACCACTCCCGAGAGGACATGAAAGAGAAAACGCACCACTCCCGCTGTGAGGACACCGGGAACCATCCAGCGCCCGGGGAAAAACCCCGCAAGGCCCAGAGCCGCAAATGCCAGGGGATAATCCAGAAGTCCCTGGAGAGGATGGACCACATACCCCCCCAGAAGGATCTGGAGGGCACCGGCGAGGAATCCTGTGAGAAGGCCTGCCCGTCCGCCGTTTCTGAGTGCGAAAAGAAGCAGAGGGACGTTCTCCAGAGTCACAGACCCCCCCTGGGGCAGCTGCCATATTTTCAGATAGGAGAAGACGATGGTCAGGGCCACGGCAATGGCCCCTTCAGTGAGAAGAGAGGCTTTCCTTTTCATTTCTCTCTCACCACGATATTGATCAGGCGTCCCGGGACCACAATAGTCTTCACCAGGGCCTTTCCTTCTGTGTGCCGGCGGATATTGTCCGATGCCAGGGCTGTTTTCTCGATCTCGTCTTTTCCCGCTTCCAGGGGGACTTGGATCTCGCCGCGGACTTTCCCGTTGACCTGAACCGCCATGGTGACCATATCCGCCACCAGTTTCTCCTCATCATACGACGGCCAGGCCTGGTTAAAGACAGAATCCTGTCCGCCGCTTCTCTCCCACAACTCCTCCATGACATGGGGCGCAAAAGGGGAGAGGAGCATGACCATGGTCCTGATGGTTTCCCGGAGCAGGGGCCTGTGGTGGCCCTCCCGCGGCTTCTCCTGGACATATTTATAGATCTCATTGTTCAGTTCCATGATCTTGCTGATCGCTGTATTGAACCGAAAATCCTCTGTATCTTCAGTCACGCCCCTGATGGTCTGATGGAGTTTGCGTTCCAGGGCTTTTTCCATCTCTTCGAAAGGCTTGTTCTCTCCGGACTCGTCTTCGAAAATCCCCCGGCACCACTCCTCATCAGTCACAAGACGCCAGACCCTGTCCGCAAAGCGGTCGATGGCCTTGATGGTCGAATCATCCCAGGGGCCGCCCACGGCATAATCGTAAGCAAACATGAGATACATCCGGAAGACATCCGTTCCGTATTCAGCGATATAATCATCGGGGATCACCGTGTTTCCCCTTGATTTTGACATCTTGTTCCCGTCGCTTCCCAGGACGATCCCCTGATGACGCAGGCTGGTGAAGGGTTCTTCAAAATCAAGATGTCCCATATCCTTCAGAGCCATGGTCATGAACCGGGCATAAAGAAGATGCATGACAGCATGTTCAGGCCCGCCCACATACTTATCCACAGGGAGCCACTGGTTGATGAGATCCTTGTCGAAGGGCGCCTCTGTGTTGCCCGGATCGGGATAACGCAGGAAATACCAGGAGGAGTCCACAAAGGTATCCATGGTATCCACCTCCCTCTCCGCCTTGCCCCCGCAGACAGGGCATGTTGTCTGGCGGAACGTGGGGTGTTTGGCCAGGGGAGACTCTCCCGTGGGTTCGAAGACCACATCGTAGGGCAGTTTCACCGGAAGCTCCTCTTCGGGGACAGGGACTTCTCCGCACACGGGACAATGGATAATGGGGATGGGAGCCCCCCAGTAGCGCTGACGGGAGACGAGCCAGTCCCGGAGCCGGTAATTGACTTTACGCCGCCCGAACCCTTTCTCTTCAGCCAGGGCGACGACCTCCCCTTTGAAAGTATCACTTGCCATGCCGTTATAGGAGCCGGAATTCTCCATGATCCCCGCTTCGGTATAGGCTTCGGTCAATTGTCCCGAAAATCCTCCTTCAGGAGCGATCACGGTCTGCACCGGGAGCCCGAATTTCGCAGCAAACTCGAAATCTCTCTGGTCATGGGCGGGCACAGCCATCACAAGGCCTGTGCCGTATGTGAGAAGGACATAATCGGAGACCCAGATGGGGATGCGCTTCCCGTTCACCGGGTTGACGGCATAGGCCCCGGTAAAGACCCCGCTTTTTTCTTTTGTGGTGGAGAGGCGGTCGATCTCCGACTGATTCACCGCCCATTCACGGTATGACTCCACGTCATCGCGGTGCTCGTCTGTGACAAGATCGTCCAGAAGAGGATGTTCCGGGGCCATGACAAGATAAGTGACCCCGTAAAGCGTGTCGGGACGGGTGGTAAAGACGGTAAACTGCTCCGTATGGCCTTCGATCGCAAAGACGATCTCCGCCCCTTCGGAACGTCCGATCCAGTTCTTCTGCGCATGTTTGGTTCTTTCCGGCCAGTCGAGCCCGTCGATATTATTCAGCAGCCGGTCGGCATACTCCGTGATCTTGAAAAACCATTGTGTCAGATTTTTTCTTTTGACCTCCGCCCCGCAGCGCTCACAGGCCCCGTCCACCACCTGCTCATTGGCCAGGACGGTCTGACAGGAGGGGCACCAGTTCACAGGAGCTTTTTTGCGATAGGCCAGTCCCTTATGGTAGAGCTGCAGAAAGATCCATTGTGTCCACTTGTAATACTCCGGATCACAGGTCACGACCTCATAATCCCAGTCATACATGGCCCCGATCCTCTTCAGCTGGGCCTCCATGGTCTTGATATTGGCCAGTGTGGAATCCTGAGGATGTTTCCCGGTCTTGACGGCATAATTTTCAGCAGGAAGCCCGAAGGCATCGAACCCCATGGGTTCAAAGACATTGTACCCCTGCATACGTTTCATCCGTGCCCAGGAGTCGTCCGGCCCGTAATTATACCAATGGCCGATATGCAGTGTCGCCCCCGACGGATAACTGAACATGACCAGGTTGTAAAGCTTCCTGTCCGTTTTGTTAATATCGACTTTGTAGAGTTTTTTCTCTTCCCACTGCCTCTGCCATTTTTTTTCAATCTCCTGAAAGGGGAAAACACCCATATTCCATCGCCTCCGCTTCTTTTTTTTGTGTATTATAAGCGGGAAATGGAAAAATTCAATCTCTTATTTAGAGAGAGAAGGCAGGGAAGACCTTCCCTGCCTTTCACAGAAACACTCTTTTATTCAGCTCTTCTGCTTATCCACGAAGATCCTGACGGTGTCTCCGTCGCTGCTTTCGATATTCACCAGGTCCTCATCAATGGAGTCCAGCCCTTCATCAAGGCTCTCCAGGAGGACATTGAGATCGATCCCTTCAGCACTCATCTGCTCCGAGGCCTGTTTGGGAATCATGCCCTTGATCATCGAAGCCAGTTTCAGGGGAACGGCGATGCGGACTTTATCACCGTCGTTTGAATCGATCTCGATACGCAGTTTTCCTTTCAGGGCTTTGCCTGAAGCCGGCACCACGGCCTGCTTCGGCTTGTCTCCGTCTGTACCCAGAGCATTGAGCAGCCTCTCGGCTTCATCGACTGAGATCTTCCCTTTTTTCACCATCTCAAGTATTTTTTTCTTTTCATCCATGAGGTCCTCCTTACAATTTAATCAGAACCATTTGCCTGTTATTGACTTTCACATCGATCTCGATGACATCCTTCAGATGCAGCACCGGCAGTTTTTTGATCAGAAGCACAAGATCCGCGATGAGCAGGAAAAAGGGCTTGAAGAGAGAGTATTGAATAGCGACCTCCTCCTGATCCAGGGAAAACCGCGAAAAGAGAGAGAGCGTGGGCAGCGTGACTCCGGCTAAACGAAGCACGTAGAAGGCTGTCTCTGCAATAAGAAAGATCTTAAACGCTATCTCCGCCCATCCTGAAAAAGAGAGGACAACGGTCCAGAGGATATAGCCGAGAGTGAGGACTGTCAGCGTCATGATCACCTGGATCGCCTTTCTCTTAAAGATGAGGCCTTTGGCGAAATAAAAGGGAAGATACAAAATAAAAAAAAGCCATCCTGCCATAACTACTCCTTCAGGGCCCGGATCAGTTTCTCGGCTTGTTCAGCCGTGATACGGCCCTCATCCAGCATATTCAGCACCATGTCCACATTCATCCCCGCAGCGCTCTCTTTTTTCCGGACCTCCACCTGAGGCCCCTCCCCGCGTTGAAAAGGGAATGTCTTCAGGAGTTTCATCACGGAGAAGATCCCTTTCCCGCCCATGGCATTCTCCACACGGGCTGTCTTCTTTTTCTCGTCGGGAACAGCGCCCTCGATCGTCACATCACCGCTCACAGATGAGGCCGTGACCGCCTGATCCCCTTCATAATGGAGAGCATTGAGGTGGATATCCCCTGAGACAGTGACCGCCCGCAGAGGCTGGGCCGGGGCGAAATCACCCGTGACTGAAATATCACCGGCCACTGTCTTGCAGTTCATTCCCGTAAGACGTCCGCCTCTGACAACGATGTCTCCGTTCACCGTGACAGCAGATAAGGCCCCGTTCATCTCGTTGATGACAAGATCCCCTTTGACCACACGGGCCGAAAGGTCTCCGTCCAGAGTCTTGCGGAAGACCAGGTCTCCCATTCTGATCTCCGCCTTTCCTGTGAAGATAAACGGATCTTCGATGATGCAATCCCCTTTGTCCAGGCGGATCGCCCCTTCAACGGGGAGATCGGGAAGAGAGAGGACCAGGTCGCTGGCCCCTTTCGTCCCCATTCCAAGCCCGGTCTTCCTCTCCCGGATCTTTAAGCCCTCTTTGTCGGAGTAATCCACATCGATAAAGGCCTCCAGGGCTCCTTTTCGGAGATCGGGAAACTCGACGTCAACAGCCTTTCCCTTCCCTTTTTTAATGATGATATCCCCCATAAGAAGAGAGATATCCAGAGCAAGGCTTTTCCCTTTAACGGCATATTCCATAACGCCTCCTATTCCTCAAGCTTTTTCATGGCTTCTTCAAAGGTGATCTCTCCCTTGTCGAGCAGTTCCAGGACTTCCGTCTTCTCGTCCTGGGAAAGGCGGTCTCCTCCCTGTCCGAGATGCAGCTCTTCCTTGGCTCTTTTCAGGAGGTTTTTGACTTTGGGATAGGAGCAGTTCATGAGTCGCTCCACCTGCTTGATATTCCCTTCTGCATAAATAAAGACCTTGATGAAATCCATGATATCCTGTGAGACTGCGCATCCTGTATCAGGCACGAACCGTCCGGTGAGGGAGGTTCCGCAATTTTCACAATGGAGAGCAGTCACAAACAATTTTTCTGAACAAACGGGACACTTGTTTATCATGTTCCCTCCTTTCATTAATATTATGAATACCAATATTAACATTGTCAATATAAAAGACAAATAAAGTTTATCTTTTGTTTCAGAAAAATAAAAAAAGGGGGGCAGAGCCCCCCTGACAGAAAGGAAAAAGACGAGAGGTCAGAAATTCAGCCGGACACCGGCGTCTACGGAGACGGCTTTGATCCCGTCATTCATGGCCGAGTCATCCACTTTGAGCATGTGATACTTGGCTCCTACCCTGAAGGAGAGGGGAAGCATGGGCAGCCCCATCTTCACTCCTGCACCCAGAAAACCGCCCCAGCGTGATTTGGACTCATCATACAGGAGAGTCCCGCTCCCCTCCTCCTTAACAGTCACCTTACTTTTGTAGAGTCCGTAGCCGGCATGGGCGTAAAGAGGAAGAATAGGCGGGTCCACCATGATCTCCAGGCAGACCGGAGTCGTGGAAAACTCAATATCGAGATCATCCACGGCTGCCGAGATCTCATCCTGCAGTTCTCCGGAGAGGTCGGCAAACTGGACAGCCTGGTTGTCGTTCAGGCTGATCCTGTCGATACTCAGGCCCACCTTCACCATGGGGAAGACGGCTTTTCTTAACGATCCGCCGATGAGAAAACCGTTTCCGAACATGCTTTTGGCCTCTTCAGGGGAAAGAGTCATATAGCCCCCTGCACGGACTTCGACCTGCAGGCCCAGAGAAGGCCCCAGGGCCAGGGCAGAAAGGCTCATGCTCAGGAAAAGCGCCAGGATCACAATTATTTTTTTCATGAGTCTCATCCTCCTTATCCGATCTTCCCGTCACTGCCCAGAATGGTGATCTTCCGTTTCACCATCTCTTTGATGGCCTCCCGGGCCGGGCCGAGATATTTTCTGGGATCGAAATTTTCGGGATCTTCTGTGAGTTCTTTCCGGATCACGCCGGTCATGGCCAGGCGAAGGTCTGTATCGATATTCACTTTACAGACTCCGTATTTCACCGCTTGAGAGATCATCTCTTCGGGGACTCCCCGGGCCCCGGGCAAAGCCCCGCCGTAGCGGTTGCACAGCTCCACAAACTCCGGGATGACCGTGGACGCCCCGTGAAGGACCAGGGGAAATCCTTTGAGTTTTTCCGTGATGACCTCCAGGCGTTCAAAATCGAGAGAGGGTTCCCCTTTGAATTTATAAGCCCCGTGTGACGTCCCGATGGCGATGGCCAGGGAATCGACACCTGTCTTTTCCACAAACTCCACAGCCTGATCCGGGTCGGTGTAGCTGGATTCCTTCTCCGAGACACGGACATGCTCCTCGACTCCGGCCAGCCTGCCCAGCTCGGCTTCCACCACCACGCCGCGGGGACGGGCATATTCCACGACCCTTGTGGTCAGCGCAATATTCTCTTCAAAGGGCAGATGCGAGCCGTCGATCATCACCGACGTGAACCCGCCGTCAATACAACTCTGACAGAGTTCAAAAGAATCCCCGTGATCCAGATGAAGGACGATGGGCAGCTCTTTGTTGATCTCCAGGGCCGCCTGGACCAGGTGGACCAGATACTCATGCCTGGCATATTTCCGGGCTCCCTTGGAAACCTGAAGGATCAGGGGAGAACGCATCTCGGATGCGGCTTCACAGATCCCCTGGATGATCTCCATGTTATTGACATTGAATGCTCCCACGGCATAACCCTTCTTGTAGGCATCCCGGAACATCTCCTGACTTGTCACAAGTGCCATGACAAACCTCCTTCTTTAAACGTGAAAAGCCTTTTTCAGTTTTTTGACAGTCTCAGCGGGGTTTTCAATATAGATCTTGGCACCCCCGATGATATCCATGAATCCCAGTTCCCCCTTGTCGCGGGGAACCACATGGAGATGAAGATGCTCTATACTGGCGCCGCTGGCTTTTCCGATATTATACCCGATGTTGAATCCTTCACAGTGATAAAGGTGTTCAATGATATCCATGCTCTTATTACGGATCCTGATGAAAGCCGCCTCCTCTTCAGATGTCAGTTCCCGCAGATCGGTGATATGGCGCTCGGGAAAGATCATGATATGGCCGGGGTTATAAGGATAGAGGTTCACCGTCACGATAAAACCGTCTTCCCTGTAGACATCGAGTTTCGCCACGTCAGGATCATGATCGCGGACAGCGCAGAGGATGCACTTCTCTTTTTGAGCCTCCCCTGACCGGCGCTTACGGATATAGTCTCCTTTGTCCGGGGGATAGAGGTGTTTTTTGTAGAGGCCCATGGTCTCTCACTACCCTTCGTTTTTATGCCCCTTGAGAAAGTCAAGGGCGAATTTGATCTGTTTATCATATTGTGTGGGGATCATCTTGATCCGCATCATCCGGGCAAACTGAAATGCCGCTTCCTCCATATTGCCCTGCTCATAGTAGATGGTCCCGGCCAGGTAGAGGGCGATGAAGAGCTCTTCAGATTCTCCGGTCTCCGCATAGATCTGTTCCGCCAGTCCCAGGATCCGCTGTGAGCTTTTCCGGATCCACTCTTTTTTCTTCATCTCCTTGGCTGTCCAGTATGATTTCAGAAAATAATCCATGAGCGAGACGCCCTTTTCTCCCAGGATCTCCCCGATCTCACCGGCCCTGTAAAACCTGTAAGGCAGGACCGCCGGGCTCTTTTTCGGAAGCTCCATCACCGATGCGATGACTTCAGGCTCCAGAGAGACGCTGTTCTTTCCGAAAGAGAAGCGGTTGTCATAACCGGAATAATGACAGGCGGGACAGAACCAGATGAAATACTTAAGAAGGTCTTCGCCGTTTTCAAAAAGCGGTTTGAAATCCAGGCCGTAGCCCTCCACGTGATATTCTGACAGAACCTGTCCTTTAAACGATTTGCCGCACACGGGGCAGCTGACGGGAACCGAGAAGAGCTTCATATGTCCATTATATCAAAGCAGGACACTTTTACAAGGCAAAGAATGGAGCTTCAGAGACGGACCTCTTTCCACCGTCCCCTCTTGTAGAGGATGAAGGCCCACAGGGCCGCGAGAAAATTACTGATGATCATGGACCACCAGAGAGCATCATACGGGTGTCCCGCCAGGGGGCGGGCCGCAAAGTCAAGAAATGCCGCGACCCAGCCTGTCTCCGCGCCGCTGATCCTCCCCGAAAGAAGATAGACAAAGGGGATCCGGAAGAGCCAGAGCCGGGAGACATTGAAGAGAAAGACCGCCCCTGTCTTTCCAGCGCCGTTGAACAGCCCGATGAACATAAAGACTGCACCGAAAATAAACGAGGCGACAGACGTGATCTTGAACATTCTCACTCCGATGTCCACCACGGCGGGGTCGTTGATAAAAAAGCGGGTGAGAGACGCTCCGAAATTGAAGATGATCAGCGCTCCTGCTCCCATGATCCCCATGACCAGAGCCGTGGCCCGGTGAAAGCTCTTCACGGCTCTTTTCAGGTTTCCCGCTCCCAGGTTCTGGCCCACCATGGCTGTAAGAGCATTGCTGATCCCCATGGCCGGCATCATGAAAAAGCCGGTCATCCGGTTGCCGATGGAGTGGATGCTGATGACCGCCGTCCCGAAGGAGTTGACAAAACCCTGCAGAAAGAGAAACCCGAAACTGGTCATGGACTGGGCCAGAGAAGCGGGAATGCTGATTTTCAGGATCTGGCCCATGAGCCCCTTTTCAGGCCTCATCTCCTGCCGGCGGGGAAGATGGCGCCTGTGAATCCGCACCATATAGAAGAGGGCCATGAGGGCACCGGCGAAACGGGCCAGGAAAGTCGCATAAGCCGCCCCCAGAGTCCCCCCTGCCGGAAAAAAGCCCCATCCGAAGATAAAGAGAGGGTCGATGATCACATTGATCACCACAGAGACGATCTGGACTTTCATGGGGTGGATGGTGTCCCCCAGGCCGTGGGCGATACTCTGAAAGAAGACCACAAGGTACATGAAGGGTATTCCCATGAGGATGACACTCATGTACTGTCTGGCCAGCCCCATGATCTCCGGTGGCGTGGAGAGGATCCTGAGAATATCATCCAGGAAAAACGTTCCCATGAGGATGAACAGAAGAGAGAAAAAGCCCACGATCCAGACGAGATGAGCCACCACACGCCGGATCCGGGGAGTCTCACCCGCCCCCTTGAACCGGGCGATAAGAGCGGTCCCGGCCACGGCGAACCCGATGCCGAAAGACGCGAAGAAAAAGATCAAAGGAAAGGTCATTCCCACAACGGCCACGGCATCCCGGGCAGACTCGCCCAGTTTTCCCAGCCAGAACATGTCGGTGAGGTTATAGAGGGTCTGCATGAAATTGGACAGCATAATGGGGAGGGCCAGGGAGATGAGTGTCTTGAGGATGGGCCCCTTTGTCAGGTCCGTTTCATGCCGTTTTTCCATTGTTTTCACTCCCCGAGTATACGGAAAGAAGACGCGGGGTCAATATAAATTTAGGTTAACGAAATTTTTCTGACTTGATATCACTCGCAAAGAGAGTAAAATAGAATGAGCATGAAGACCATCAATGACCGCTATGAGATCATCAAAGAGATCGGGGCCGGTGAGTACGGCCTGATCTATCAGGTCCGGGACAAAGAGGATAAAGCGGTTCCCGTCAAAGCCCTGAAACTTTTCGATTCGGACAAACACGGGAAGAATCCTGTTCCGTTTTTTGAAGAGTACTGGTACACCCGTTCGGTGACTGTCACCTGTTCTGTGAAAGTCTTCGAGTTCAACCGTGTCTATGCCCTTGATGACGCTCCTTTTCACGGCGACTACTACTACTATACCATGGAGTTTGTCGACGGCCTGACACTGGCCGATTACCTTTTCATCGATAAAGAGGAGAAAAGAGAGATCCTTGAGCGCATCGCCACGAAGGTCCGCTGGATGCATGCCAACGGGTTCTGGCACGGGGACCTCTCTCCGGAGAATATCATCATCTCTTTTGATAAAGATATCGTCTTCATCGACTTTTTTCCCCACGGGCACATCCAGGAGGAAGAAAAGGACTTCAAAACGCTCATGGACGAGATGTTCGGCTTTTCTGTGGAAGAGTTCTGGAGTTCAGCGTCCACTCAGAAGACGGCCGTTGCACTCATGGGAAGCATCTCCCGGCGCCATGGCTTCTCCCCGGCTCTCATCGAGCCCGCTCTTGAAAGACTTCATCTCACCATCAGAAACATGAAAAACAAGGATATCCCCCTCACGCTCTACAACCTGGTCAATTTCACCGAAGACTATTTTTCCCTGGCCATGCACTCGGTCAAACCCCTTCTGGTCATGAACGGATTCATCACCAAAGAGATCCTCGTGAACGAAGACCCCTACTCTTTTATCAGGGAGCTCTATTTCGGGCTTCTTCATGATCCCCGGCTCAAAGAGATCTTCACGTCTGAAAAATCGTTGAAAGACAGCCTCAAAGGGCTCACGTATGAATCCTTTTCCAATATTCACAAGACCTATGCCCGCTTCCTCGTGGAAAGGATCCTTGAAGGATTGCACGCCTCGGGAAACACGGCCATCATCATCCGGAATATCCGGACAGCGGATCCTTACAGCAAAGAGATCATCCGGGACATCCTCCATGAGCACACGGGGAAAAACCTAATTCTCTTTATCAATGACAATATCGAGCGGGAGGCCTATTGCCGGGCTGCAGGCCAGAACTGGCTTCTTGAAGAGGATTTTACCAACCCCACAGGCCCGGAATACCGTTCTTTCTACTGCGGCATTCTGGACTCCTTCCTGCTGAACCGCTTGACCGGACTCTCGTTTACGCACCTGTGTTCCATGGATCAGGTGGATCTCCTTGAAGCCATGCGGTTTCTCACCTATCTGGACCTCTCCCTCCCCTATTCACAGTTAAAAGACCTCATCGCCTCTTTCGACCCCCAGCGGGACAAGGCCCTCTTTTACGATTCTCTTCTGAGTGATACCGATCTGCGCCTCTTTCTCTATCAGATCTATTTTATGGACAATCCCTCGCGTATCTCATTTCTTTCGGAACTGGCGGGGTCGAAATTCCAGCGGCTTTTCCAGCAGCTCATCATCGAAAGTGTCCTTCTTCCGGGAGCTGAACAGACGGTCTACTTTGCCGACCCCGATCTCTTCACCCGCCTGGGACAGGAGATCCGCGCCCTCCCCGGTGAACAGCAGCGGAAACTGGCTGAAAAAGTCATGGCTCTGTATGAGCGCCACGAGGAGATGCTCTCTCCCCAGGAAAAGATCGTCCTGGTCATCACCTACGACCGGGCAGGCTTTCCCGACAAAGCCATGGAATACCTGTTGCGTCACTTTTTTGTCCGGTCGGAAGCCTCGGAATCCCTGCTGAAAAGCAACCTTTACTGGTATATCAAGATCCTTTATGAAGCCATGAAAAAGAATCGGGAGCGCTTTTCACCCCGGTCTCAGCAGATCCTTCATATCTCTTATCACGCCCTGGCTCCGGAAGCCACACCCGAGACCATCATCACAGCCCTCCAGAAACTGGACAAATCGGTCTCCCTGGATGCTGATATCCGCATGGTCCTCTACACGGATATGGCCCGCAGGCTCTATGTCCTCAGCCGGACGGAAAAGATGAAAAGTGTCATTACGACCATCAAAGAGCTCATCCCCCATGTCCCGTTTGACCTGGCTTATACCGCTTACAGAGCCGAGATCCAGTACTACTATTCCATCAGGGACCTGGAGACCATGATCGGGCTCTGCCGCAGCCTCGCCCTCAAGGTGAAGGCCGCTCCTGAAGAAGCCGGTGAGAAGCGGGCCATGGACCTGATCAGTTACTACTCTCTCTATTACCGTCATCATGGGCAGATGAAAAAACACAAGACGCTTCTGGATATTTTTCTCAAAAAGGCCAGACAGCTCAACGATCCCCGCCAACTCTATGTCGCCCACACCAATTACGGGATGCATTACTACCTTCTCGGGGACAGGGAGCAGAGCCATCACCATTTTCAGCTTGCCGCCCGGCAGGCTGAAGTCATGCAGGATTTCTACTATCTTATGCAGGCTTACAATAACCTGGCCGTCAACGAGCCCGATCCTGAGAAACTCGTTCAGGACCTCTACCAGGCTCTCAAGTATACGGAGTTTACCGAAGACAGTAAAAACAAGATTTTGATCCTCTATAACCTCATCGATACCATCCCCCCTGCTGAGGGCTACAGCCTCTATGAAAAACATAAAGATTTCATCCTGGAGCAGAGCAGTGAGGATGCTTTTATCACCCTCTACCGCGGCCTGCTCTATTTCTCCCTGGTGGATGTCCTTTTTACCCTGGAGAAAAGGGATGAACTCATCGCTCTGAAGAGTTTTATCTCAACTGGGGAGATCACAAACCCGTATGCCGATGATGCCCGGACTTTAAGAGAACTGCTGCTGAAAAAGATCACCATCGTCCTGGGCGGGAAGAGTGCAGGGATCATGAAGGATTTTCCCGATCTTCTCAGGCATGCCAGCGGGGAGACCATCAACTCTTTTAAGAGTTTTCTCTTTGAGACAGCCGCCTGCACTCTTTCAAAACCTGAACTCCTCGCAGCAGCATCCGCCCTCATCGAGTGGCACAAACGCAATGAGATGGAGCAAAGCATCGGGGATATCATCGTCTGGCATCGCGTGGAAAGCGATTCCGCTCTGCAGAATGATCCTTTGAGATGTGCCCGTTATATCACTCTTTACTATCATAAATCACCCTATGCCTTCATCCGCTCTTCTGTCCGCCTCCATCTGGCTCTGGCGTTAAAGGGCCTTGATGACGCCTCCTACCTCTGTGAGCTGTCACGGACAGCGGGGATCCTCTCCCGCGACTGCTCTCCTTTTCATAAAAACAATCCCCTCATCGAGCGTTTCCGCGAAGACTTTCCATCAGAATTCGAGACGCTTTTTGTCAAAGGGAAAAACCCGCTCATCCGTGTGCGCGATTTCTCACCGCTGATCACCGAGCTGAAGACCCTTGCCGATAAAAATCTGGATCAGACGGAGTTTTTCACGGCCCTGCTCCCCCTTCTCGTCCGTACCCTGCACTTTGACCGGGCCGTCTTTGTCAAAAATACCTTCGGCCGGCTTGAAGAGACCATCTCCTATGAGTCGAGGCCTCACTTTTTTTCTTTACAGTCCAGGCCCGCCTATGAGGAATATCTTGCCCGTCTGAAAGACACCCCTTTTTCAATGACAGTCAAATCCCATCCGGAGATCAAAAACATTCTCATCCTTCCCCTGATCAACAGGAAGATCTGGACCCGGGCCAGAGAAGACAACCGTTACAAACACTCCACATCTCTCACGCATGTGAACTACATCGAGGCCTTCATCTATCTGGATCAGAGTCACGAGGCCCGGGTGACCTATAATCAGGATGCCCTCAATATCCTCCTTCTCTTTCTCAATGAATACTGGCATAACCGCCTCTCAGAAGACAAGTATATGCGGGACACCCTCACCGGCCTCTATTTCCGGGAAGTCTTTCTCCGAAAACTCAGCGATCTGA
Source organism: uncultured bacterium (assembly GCA_964574875.1). Classification (GTDB taxonomy): domain Bacteria; phylum Macinerneyibacteriota; class Macinerneyibacteria; order Macinerneyibacteriales; family DSCS01; genus DSCS01. Next base: position 43,183 of record CAZNOX010000008.1, read on the forward strand.
TCTTCACGGGAGGTGAGCGGCAGACCCTTCCCATCTCGCTGCTCATGATCGATGTCGATAATTACAAAGAGATCAATGATATTTTCGGACATCAGAGAGGAGATGCCGTCCTGCGTGATATTGCCCGCCTCCTGGAAAAGGCGATCCGCGGCTATGACCTGGCGGGGCGCTACGGAGGAGATGAGTTCATCCTGGCGCTACCCAATACCTCTCCGGCCAGTGGCAGGCTCGTGGCCAACCGCATACGCAGCCGGATCGAAAAAGCTCAGATCATGGGGCTGATCAGGAAGATCACCATCAGCGTGGGCCTTTCCCACTATCCCACCGACTCCAGGCTTATGGAGGAGTTGATCCAAAAGGCGGACCACTGTCTTCTTCAGGCTAAAAAAATGGGAAAAAACACGGTGGTGACCACTCACAGTGCCCTGAGAAGCTGACCAGGGGCATTCTGTTACGTCTGAGTCCTTTTTTCAAGAAGAGTGAGCCTGAAGGAGGCTTCAGGCGAAGATTGGGACTGATAATAATTCAAGAGCTCTTGGCGGGAGACGGTGGGGGCATCAAAGAGTTGATCCAGAAGAAACTGGTGTTCCCAGAAATCGTTCTCTTCCCGGCTCAATCCCTTCAGTGACTGAAGGATCTTTTCTCTCACACCTTTTTTCCCCTCACGGGCATCCATCTCTTTTTGTCGCAGGTCCAGCTGTTTCCAGAGCGTTTCAGGAAGCTTCTTTCTTTTATAAAGCGGTTCCAGCTCCCTGAAGGCCTCTCGGGCTTTCTCCACATCCCCTGTGAGAAGCCGGGCATCGATAAGGACAGGGATATCCCATTGCCACTCCTGGACTCCCATATCCTGCTCAGCCTTGATGGACCGGGTCAGGTAAAAATCTGCCCGCTCTCCGTTCCCCTTTAAATGGAGATAGACCCGGGCGAAGTTGGCCCGGCTCCGGGCAAGCAGCCTCTTTTCTCCCCAGTCCCCAAGCATCTTTTCTAAAGTGGCATAATAGAGCAGAGCGCTCTTGTCGTCTTTCATCTTGTAATAATTAAAAGCCATATAATCCTGAGCGATATAGATCCCCCGGCGATAGCCGATCTCCTTGAAGATCCTCAGGGCCTTCTCATAACAGTCAAGAGACCGGTCCATGTCATCCTGATCGGCATAGACGATCCCCAGATTTCCGTAGACATTGCCCACAACCATCTTGACATCAGCACGGAGCGCTCCGTAGAGGGCATCATTGAGAAAGTCCACGGCACGGGGATAATCTTTCGTATAGGTGAAAAAGAGGCCGATATTGGCGTTCATCATCACTTCTTTCAAAGGGAGACGCTGCTCTACAGCCATATCCCTGGCTTCCTTGAGAAAATCGTAGGCCTTCTCCCACTCGCTTTTGTTTTCACGGATGAACCCCAGAATATTCAGGGCTTCGATATCCCTGTCGGGGTTTCGGGGCAGGAGGGAGGCCCTGAGAAGTGTCTCTGCATAATGTTCGGCCTTGTCATAGTCGGAAGACATGTAGGCAAGATAGGTGAGAAGGCTCAGAATATCATAATATTCCCGGGTCCATTTGTTCTCCAGGGCCAGGGCTGCAAGATGTTCCAGCTCAGTGATGTCGGCGTCCCCTCCTCCTTTCACCGAAAAGAGGGCCTCATAGTAGCGAAGGTGGGTCTTTTCCCTCTCAGGCAGGGCCTCTTGTGAAAAAGAGCGGACGCTCTCTGCCCCTTTCTCCCACTCCTGAACGGCATCATAGAGGGGAAAGATCTCGTCCAGATAGAGGCGCAGGCGGAGAAGGCCCCGGGGATAGAGCCCGGCCAGGGTCTCGTTGATAAAGATCGCACCATTGATATTCATCGTCCCGGTGATTTTCTTTTTCATCTCTTCAAGATAGAGGATCTCATCCTCGGGCTCCATGGAGGGCTTTCCGAGCCTGTAGCGGTCCGTCCAGTCAAAATAGCCTTTTGTCTCTTCTCCGGCTGTATGGAGAAGCCGCAGGTGCTCCTCCCCTGTCACATCCTCTCCTCTCTCGAAAAAGAGGAGAAAGGGGCCGTATTTCAACCCGGCGGAAGCCTGGGAGGATGGCCCGAAGAGAGCTGCGGGGAGTGCCGTCCCGAAGAGATCGTATAAAAAAGAGCGATGAGACGAGATTTCAGGCGTCTTCACTTCAGGCATATAGGACTGATACTCAAAAGAGGGCTGCCGGTGAGAGAAGATCACCGGTTTCAGGGGAAAGTCGGCAGCGAAGGCCGTGATAAAAAACCGTGAGAGAGGGTCGAGACGGTCCCAGTCGGGGATCACAAGAAAACGTTTTGTCTCAAAGGCCGGCCTGAGGTTGTCAAAGAGGAGGTCCCACCGGGCTTTTTTCAGGATTCCGGGGACGGTCACATAATAGTCGTCGTTGGGCGATTCGATCCCCAGCTGGGTCCGGCAGAAACGGATAAACTCTTCAGAACTTTTTCCCCCGGGGAATCGGTGTCCCCACTCCTCCAGGGTGATCCCTTCCTCATAAAGAATGGTGATGATCAGCCTCTTTATGGCCAGCAGCGGCCTGGGGTGCACCCCGTTTGACAAAAAGAGGACCTCGTCCTCATATTTTGAGGCCTCCTGGAGAAAAGCGCGGATCACTGAAGGATGAAGTGATTCGATAAAGACAGGCTTGGGATCTTTAAAAAGGCGATCAATACTCATACTCTGATATTATCACAAAATTTAAAATAATCAACATGATTTTCTCTGAAAGCCTGCGTCCTTCTGCGGCTGCATACGCCCGTAGAAGAGGAATTTATACGCCGGAGAGTTCCTGATCCTTATACTGAAGCTGGTAAAGGTCGTAATAGATCCCCTTGCGGCGGATGAGTTCCTCATGGGTGCCCGACTCTCTCAGCTGGCCCCGATGGATCACCATGATCCGGTGAGCATGTTTGATGGTGGCCAGCCTGTGAGCGATGATGATGGCTGTGCGTCCTTCTGTCATCCGCAGCGTCGCCTCCTGGATATATTTCTCCGTTTCCGAATCGATGTTGGCCGTGGCTTCATCCAGGATCAGGACTGAAGGCCGGTACGTCAGGGTGCGCGCAAAAGAGAGAAGCTGGCGCTGTCCCACGGAAAGGGCCTTTCCCCGTTCCATGATCAGGGTCTCATACTTTTCGGGAAGCTTGTCGATAAACTTGTCCGCATTGACAAAACGGACGATCTCGCGGATCTCATCCAGGGAGATCTCATCATTATAAAGGGAGATATTCTCACGGACATTCCCCGAAAAGAGAAAGACATCCTGCAGGACGATCCCCATCTTCCGCCGGAGTGCGCTGATATCCCATTCTTTGATATCCACACCGTCAACGAGGATCTTTCCCTTCTGAATATCGTAAAAACGCCCGATGAGGTTGATGATCGTGGTCTTTCCTGAGCCGGTCTGCCCCACAATGGCCACCGTCTCCCCTTTCTCGATGGTAAAGGAGACATCCTTGAGGACCCAGTTTTCCTCATCATAGGCAAACCAGACGTTCTGAAACTCGATGGTCCCGTCAAGAGGCCCCTGAAAACCGTTTTCTACGGTATAGACCACAGACTCGGGCTCATCCATGATGGATGTGATCTTCTCTGAAGCGGCCATGGCGGCCTGGAAAATATTATAACTCTGGCTGAGCTCCCGCAGAGGTTTGAAAAACATCTCGATGAAGATCAGAAACGCCGCCAGCTGTCCCGTGGTGAGCTGCATCTTGAGGATCTGGACTCCGCCGAACCAGATGATGAAGGCCTTGGCAAAGATAGAGAGAAAACTGATAAAAGGGAAAAATGTCCCGTTGACGATGAGAGCCCGGATGGTGGTTTTGTAATAGCTCTCATTCAGGCTTTGAAAACGTTTCATATCTTTCTTTTGCCGGTTGAAGAGCTGGATGATGTCCATTCCCACGATGCTCTCCTGGAGGAAGGCGTTGATCCGTGCCACAAGGGAACGCATCTCTCTGTAGATGACCGTGATCTTCTTCCGGAAGATGGTCATCCCCAGCAAAAGGAGGGGAATCGTCCCCAGCAGAGTCACCAGCGTGAGGACCCAGTCCTTGAAAAGAAGAAAAGCGAGGATTCCCACGAGCATAATGGATTCTGAGATGATCAGGACAAGGCCCGACTGAAGGAGCTCCGCCAAAGCTTCCACATCGGATGTCACCCGGGTCATGATCCGCCCGATGGGGTTCTTGTCGAAAAAGCGCTTGGGAAGCCGCATGATATGGGAAAAGATATCCAGGCGGAGGTTGTACATGATCTTCTGCCCCAGGAAGGTCATGATGTAGACCTGAAGATACTGGATGAAAAAGAGGGCGGCATTGATCCCCAGGAGGATCCCGGCGATGACAAAAAGCCCGTGGATGTCTCCCTGGGGGATATAGACGTCGAAAGCTCTCTGGATGATCTCGGGCAGAGCCAGAGGAAGCATGGCGCCCAGAAGGAGAAAGGCCACAGCCACTCCCATGAGCAGCTTCATCTCTTTCACATAACTGAGAAGCCAGAAGACAAGCTTGATATCGAATTTTCTTTTCTTTTCGTCGAATGTCCCTGCAAAACGTCTCACACTCTACTCCCTGCCTAACTTTTCTTCCAGTTTCTGCCTGTTGAAGATATCAAAATAGGCCCCGCGTGAATCGAGGAGTTCCTGATGGGTGCCCTCTTCCACAATACGCCCTTCGTCCATGACAATGATCCTGTCGGCATACCGCAGCGTGGAGATCCTGTGGGCGATGATCAGCACACTCTTGTTCTCGAAAAGCGGAGCGAGGGCTGTCAGGATCCTCTCCTCTGTATCGGTGTCGATGCTTGAAAAGGAGTCGTCAAAGATAAAGAAGGGAGCATCCTTGAGGATCGCCCGGGCAATGGTCATCCGCTGCTTCTGTCCCCCGGACAGGTTGACGCCCCTCTCTCCCAGAGAGGTGTCAAGCCCGGCAGGCATCTCGGCGATGGTGTCTGAGAGATCGGCTTTGCGCAAAGCTTCCGTGACGGCCTCATCATCCAGAGAGCTGTCATAGTAGGCCACATTTTCCCGGATCGTCGTCGAGAAGAGGAAGGGCTCCTGGGGAACATAGGAGATGAGGGCACGAAGGTCGTTGAGTTTGTAACGGTTGATATCCACCCCGTTGAAGAGGATGGTCTCATCCTCTGTCTTCAGAAGGCGGGAGAGGAGTTTCACCAGTGTGGACTTCCCGCTGCCGATGCGTCCGATCAGGCCCACGGTCTCTCCCGGGGCGATGGAAAGAGAGATATTCTCCAGGACGGGAGCCCCTTCGCCGAAGGCAAAGGTCAGGTTGCGGATCTCCACAGAGAGCGTCTCCGGGCTCTTTTCAGGAAGAAAAGGCCGGGGAGGATCGGTGATCACAGGCTGATAGCCGGTGAGCTCCTCCACCCTCTCCAGAGAGGCCCGTCCCCGCTGATGGATATTGATGGCGAACCCGATGGCGATCATGGGCCAGACCATCATATTCAGATAAGAGAGGAAGGCGATGAGGTCTCCTTTTGAAGTGATCCCGTTGATGACGTTCTTCCCTCCCACATAGATCACCAGGACGTTGCTGATGGCGATGATAAAGGTGATGGAGGCATGGAGAAGAGCCTGGATCCGTCCCAGCCTGACATTCTTATCCAGGTAATCACGGCTCACAGAGGAAAACCGCGACTTCTCCTCCTCTTCCCTGTTCAATGATTTCAAGACAAAGTTACCCGAAAAATCCTCCTGGACAAACGTGGAGAGACGGGAAAAGCGGTTCTGGACCAGAAGAGAGAGGCGGTGGATCCTCTTTTCAAAAAAGAGGACGATAAAACTCAGAAGGGAGAGGGGGGAAACAGCGATAAGAGTGAATTTTACATCATAACTCAGCATGAATCCCAGGGTCATCAGGCCCATGACCACCGCATCGAAGATGGAGACGATCCCGAATGAGAACATCCTCTGAATATGGTTGATGTCGTTGATCGCCCGGGCCATGAGGTCTCCGGTGTTCCATTTCCCGAAAAAATGCTGGGAAAAGGAGAGAAGCCTGTAGAAAAGGTGTTCTCTGATATCCCTCTCCACTTTCCGTGACATCCGGATGAGGAAGATCCGCCAGAAAAAGCGGAAGGCAAAGACAGAGAGGCCCAGTCCGGCGATCTTCAGTCCCGAGACCAGGAAGAAGTGAAAACTCCCCTTGTCCCCCAGTGTATCATAGATCTTCCCGATAATCCGGGGGATGAGAAGCTGAGAGAAATCCACCAGCAGCAGGGCCAGCAGGGAGGTGAAAAAAAGAAATTTGTACTTTTTGATATACTTCCACATGGAAGGTGTCTACTCCCCGTCTCTCTTCTCTTCACCCGCGGATGTCTCCGCGCCGGCGTCCTTCTGCATCTCAAGAAACTGGAATTTGAGGTTCGCTGTCGTGGCGTCCAGCATCTTCTTCTCTTCGTCTTCAAGGTTTCCTTTTGTCTTTTCTTTCAGCATATCCAGGATCTCGATGGTGAACCTCACCAGGCTGGCGTTTTTCTCCGTCTTCCCGGTGACAGGGTTTTCCACGAGGCCCAGGCCCAGCAGGGCGTTTGTTGAAAGAAAGGCAATATACTCTTTGAAATCCACAGTTTCTCCTCCTACTTATTTCGGTTTAAGAAATAATAAATCCTCTTTTCGTTTTCCGCAAGGGAAAAATGAGTTTACCGGGCGTCAGCCGTCTTCAGGGCGGCTTTGATAAAATCACGGAAAAGCGGATGGGGATCCGTGGGCTTGGACTTGAACTCCGGGTGGAACTGGACCCCGACAAACCAGGGGTGGTCCGGAATCTCCAGGACTTCCACAAGATCGTTCGCCTTGTTGATCCCCGAGATCAGGGCCCCCTTCTCCGTAAAAGAGGGCATATAATCATTGTTGAATTCATAGCGGTGTCTGTGGCGCTCGGAGATCTCCTCTTTTCCGTAGGCCTGGAAGGCTTTCCCTCTCCTGTCCAGATGGCAGGGGTAGGCGCCCAGACGCATGGTGCCCCCTTTTTCCGTGATGGTGCGCTGTTCAGGGATAAAGTCGATGACAGGATGGGGTGTCTGGGGGTCGAACTCCGTGGAATGAGCTCCCTCCAGCCCCAAAACATGACGTGCAAATTCAATGGTCGCGATCTGCATCCCCAGGCAGATCCCGAAATAGGGGATCTTGTTTTCCCTGGCGAACATGGCCGCTCTGATCTTGCCCTCGATGCCCCGCTCGCCGAATCCGCCGGGAACCAGGATCCCGTGAAGCCCGGCAAGGCTATCCCGATAGTTGTTGTTGTCCAGGTCGTGAGCCTCCAGCCAATGGAGGTTCACATCGCACTTGTTGGCGATGGAGGCATGGTTGAATGCTTCGATGATGCTCTTGTAGGCATCCCTCAGATCGACATACTTCCCCACCACGCCGATCTCGACCGCCTTCTCTTTTTTCATCATGGCCACATCCACAACAGGCTTCCAGGTCTTCATGAGGTCGGGCTTGCTCTTTTTCAGATGCAGCTTGTCAATGATCAGGTCTCCGATCCCCTGCTGGAAATAGACCAGGGGGCACTCGTAGATATTATCCACATCGATGGCCTCGATGACCGCTTCTTTTTCAACATTGCAGAAGAGTGATATTTTGGATCTGATCTCATCGGTGAGGGACATCTCTGTGCGGCACATGAGAATATCGGGCTGAATACCGATGGAGCGGAGTTCGCTCACGCTGTGCTGGGTGGGCTTCGTCTTCAGCTCCGCGGCCGCTTTGACGTAGGGGATAAAGGTCAGATGGATATAGAGGGTATTGTCCCGCCCCTTATCCAGCTTCATCTGCCTGATGGCTTCCAGAAAGGGAAGAGACTCGATATCGCCCACAGTGCCCCCGATCTCCACGATCATGATATCGGGATCGGCCGAACCCACGTCATCGATACGGGATTTGATCTCATTGGTGATATGGGGGATGACCTGGACTGTCTTTCCCAGGTAGTCTCCCCGCCGCTCTTTTTTAAGGACACTCTCGTAAATACAGCCGGTGGTGGCATTATTGGCCTGGGAAAGGGGCGTATTGGTAAACCGGTAATAGTGTCCCAGGTCCAGGTCCGTTTCGGCTCCGTCGTCAGTCACATAGACCTCTCCATGCTGAAAGGGGCTCATGGTCCCGGGATCGACATTGATATAGGGATCCAGCTTTTTCATAAAGATCCGGTATCCGTAAGATTCGAGGATCCGTCCGATAGACGATGCTGCGATTCCCTTCCCCAATGACGACAAGACTCCTCCGGTGACAAAAATATACTTCATGGTCTGGCTCCTTTCAAAATCCCTTCCACGATCTTCACATCCTCGGGGGTGTCCACACCCTGAAGATGGTCCTCCCACTCCACTGTTTTGATTTTATATCCCTTTTCCAGAATGCGCAACTGCTCGAGCATCTCGCTTTTTTCAAGGGGGGTCTGCTCCCAGGAGGAAAACTCCAGGAGAAACGGCTTTTCGAAGACATAGAGTCCCACATGCTTGTAGAGAGGTGTCTTCTCCCCTCTCACGAAAGGAATGGGAGACCGGGAAAAATAGAGGGCGTACCCTTCCGTGTCTCTCACCACCTTCACTGTATTGGGATTGGCCGCATCACCCTCTTCCAGGGGGATCACCGGAGTCGCCACCGGGGCCTTCCCCGCAGCCACCTGCCAGATCACCTGATCCACGGACTCCCCCCTGATCAGGGGCTCGTCTCCCTGGACATTGGCGATGATGTCATAATCCTCTCCGTATTTCCGGACCACTTCACAGATACGGTCTGTTCCCGTCTGATGATGCGTTCCTGTCATGACGGCTTTCCCACCGAAGGAGGAGACCGCCTTCACAATGCGCTCATCGTCTGTAGCCACGATAATATCTTCGATGAGTGTCGCCTGGCTCACCCCTTCATAGACCCATTGGATCAGGGGTTTACCGCAGACAGGGTGCAGAGGCTTGCCGGGAAGCCGTGTGGAGGCCATACGCGCGGGGATCACAACCAGGGTCTTTTTCATCTCTTCTCCTCCATGTCTCTGATCTTCTCAATAAGGGCTGTGGTCGATCTGCCGTGGACAAAGGGCAGACTTCTGACTTCCCCTCCCCGGGCCAGGACATCAGGGGCGCCCACAATGGATTCCGGGGCCCAGTCCCCTCCCTTGACAAGATAATAGGGCTGAACGGCACGGATGAGCTCAAGGGGCGTCTCTTCATCGAAGATCACCACATAGTCCACAGAACGGAGCGCCAGGAGCATCTCCGCCCGTTCGTCCTGGCTGTTCACCGGACGGTCATCCCCCTTGAGCCGTTTCACCGAAGCGTCGGAGTTCAGCCCCACAAGCAGGGCATCTCCCAGAGAGGCCGCCTCTTCAAGGTACCGGATATGCCCGATATGGAGAACATCGAAACAGCCGTTTGTAAAGGTGAGTCTTTTGCCCTCCCTGATCATATCGCGGCCTAACTCAGCCGCGGACTTTTTCGATAATAATCCTCTCATCCTTCAATCTTTCTTTGAGTTGGCTCATGGCTATGGGAACGACACCCGGCTGCTCCACGACGATCCCTGCGGCGACGTTGCTCATGGCAGCGGCCTGCCCGAATTCGAATCCTGCAGCCAGCATGGTGCTGAGAACAGCGATCACCGTGTCCCCTGCGCCGGTCACATCAAACTCTTCCCTGGCCACCGTGGGGACCACAAAGACCTCCCCGGACCGGAGGAAAAGACTCATGCCGTCCTTTCCCAGGGTAATGATCAGGGCCTGAAGAGAGAGATCCTTCATGATCCCGTCTCCCACGGTGAGCAGGTCCTCGCGTGTTTCGATTTTTTTCCCGTACATCCGGCCGGCTTCATGATGATTGGGTGTCATCACCGTAGCGCCTTTATACATGAGGTAATGGGCTTCTTTGGGATCCACGGCGATGGGGATCCCCTGAAAGAGAGAGATCACGTTCTGGATCAGTTCCGGGGTGACCACCCCTTTCCCGTAATCCTCGATGATCACTCCGCTGATATGGTCTTTGACCGCCGTGATCCGGTTCCATAACGCCGCTGTGATCTCCCGGGAGAGAGGGGCGCGTTTTTCCTTGTCGATGCGCACCACATGCTGGTTATGTGCGATGACACGGGTCTTGACCGTGGTGGGGCGTGCAGGGTCCTCCACCAGCCCCTCTGTCCCGATCCCTTTCTCTTCAAGGAGGGACTTCAGAAGCGTGCCGTCGCTGTCCCGGCCGATCACGCCGCAGACGAGAGCCTGAGCCCCCAGTCCCACCACATTATTGGCCACATTGGAGGCTCCGCCGGGGACCATGGTCTCCCGGATCACGTCCACCACAGGGACCGGAGCTTCGGGAGAGATCCGTTCCACCTCTCCCCAGAGGTGTTTATCCAGCATGAGGTCGCCGATGATCAAAATCCTGCTCTTTTTCACTCTCTTTTCATCCAGGGATCTCATCTCTCCTCCATTCGTGTCAAGTGTACCGTGACCTGCCTCTTTTTTCAATGAGAATCATTCTTCCCATTCCCGCCTTAAGACAGAACCTTCGTCCTGACGCAGAAAAAAGCGGATGATCTTGGGATAAGGAGACGGGACAGGCCTCATATTCAGCCGCCTGAAGAGAGCTCCCATGACTGATTCCGCCATCTCCAGCTGATCGGTCTCCGATTCCAGCTCATACTCGGTGAACCCGTCCTCATAACGGATCTCATCCAGTTCCAGGGGGATGCGGTACGGGTCAAGGAAGGTCTTTTCACGGGTGACCTCCATGGCTCCCCGGCAGAGGACCCTCTCCCACCATCCGTGTTCTCCCTCAAGCTCGGTCTTCAGACGCTCCAGAAAGGGGATATCCAGTGTAAACAGCCCCTCTTCTCCCCGGATGACCCTCAGGGCCGTCTCTTCATCAAGAGGCACAGTCAGCTCTTCGGAGATGAGCACTCCCGGGCGCCGCTGGGCAAAAAGCTTTCCTTTGATGCGGCATTTGTAGGTGGCCTCCCACACTCCGTTCTGATTCCGCAGACGGAGAGCCACACCGGACAGCAGGAGGTTGAACGCGGGGGTATCGAAATAGTAGTTTGTCAGAGAAGCGCTTGTGAGGGGACGTCCCCGTTTGCGGAGCTCCTCCTTGAGAACGGAAAAGTCGGACGGCGACAACAGATATTTCAGCTCTTTTTCAATCATACACCCACTGCTCTCCCTTTCGTATCTCTTTTGACAGCCTGTCAGCCCTGTGGAGGGGGAGCGGAACCCTGTACCTCCCGGATACCATTCTAACCACATCCAGGGTTTTTTCAAAAGAAATATCATACCCCGGTGAGACAAAGACCGGTTTGGTTCCCGCCCTGTTCCGGTAGGCATACCCGAGAAGGGTGCCGTCCGGGCCTGTCACCGGAGAGAAATCCCCTTTCCCGGGCCCGGGTTCTGAAAAGGAGCCGTAGAGAGGGCTTTTGGCGATTCCCACAGAGGGTTTTTTCAGGAGCCATCCCAGGTGAGAGGCCAGGCCGAACCGGCGGGGATGCATCACCCCCTGGCCGTCACAGAGAAGGCAGTCGTAAGAGACGGTCCATGACGCGAGGAGTTTCAACAGGGGAGGGATCTCCCGAAAGGAGAGGAACGTGGGGACATAGGGGATCGTCATGGGGGAAACGAGCGTTCTCTTCTCCACAGTCTCCCCGGAAAGCGCATCAAAAAGGAGAGCGGCTGTAAAGGCCCGCCCCCGGAGATAAGAGACATCAAGAGCCAGAAAAAGACGCGGCTCAAAAGAGTCGGGCTCTCTCAGGCGGAGCTCACGGGCTTTGTCCTCCTGAAAGACGCGGCATTTCCTCCAGTCCATAAGGCCGTCATTTCCCGTCCGTCTGAGTATCCAGGAGACGGCGCACGAGTTCGCTGTCCTGGTCGATGATCAGGGTCTTGAAATGGTCGTAGAGGACAAACCCCGCAGGGGTCCCCTTGGGCTTGCGGACATGCCGGGCCAGGGTCACATCCACCGGGACCTTCCCGCCCCCCCGTGACTGGCTGAACCAGACAGCGATCTGGGCTGCGGCGTGAAGCAGATCATCAGAGACCTCCCCCTCTCCCTCTTTTTTCACGATGACATGAGCTCCGGGAATATTGCGCACATGAAGCCAGAGGTCGTCGGGAGAGGCTGTCTTCAAAGAGAGCTGCTCATTGGCCCGTCCGCTCTTGCCGTAAAGAATGACACCACCGGCACACACGATCCGGCGATGTCCCGCCGGGGCTTTCTTTTTCTGCTGCTGCTTCTGATTCTTCCGGTAAGCGGGAATATCAAGCTCTTCTCCCAGCTCGGTGAGCGCCTCTTTGTCGTCGGCCTCATCAGCATAGAAGAGAGCTTCACGCAGATAAGCCTCTTTCCGGAGAAGAGCCTCTTTCCGCTTTTTGACCCGCGCAACCGCTCTTTTTCCGCGCGTATAGCGTTTGAAATACTTCTGGGCGTTTTCAGCAGGGGTGCGGGCGGGGTCAAGGGAGATCTCCACGGGCTCTCCGCTCTCAGGATCGGTGAGCGTGACCGTTTTCTGATAACCCCGGATACCGGAGGCATAGATGAGCAGAAGCTCCCCCTTTTTCCTGTAGGTGTCAAACTCCCCGTGCATCTTTTCCTCGTCTTCCACTTTGGCCAGGGTATGCCGTGTTTTTTTGATCTCTTTATTGATATATTTTTTGACCTCTGTCCGGGCTCTGTCCAGAGTCTCAGACTGGAGATACTCCCCGTAATAGGCATTCACCGCATCAACAGCATGATCAAATTCGGCAAGGACACGAGCCCCTGTATAGGGGAGCATGGTGAGAAGAAGGCGTGCTCCCTTTTTGATGATAAAGTAGCGGGGGCTTTGAAGTAGACGGGCTGTAAAAGCTGCCTCCTCTTCAGAAGCGATCCCTTGCCTGGCCATCTCCTCTCTGAGGTGTCCGGGGAGAAGGAAAGAGACCGGAGAGGAGAGTTCCGGACCGGGAGTATCCGACGCCTCACGGGGAAGGAGATACGTATCGCCGGGTTCCAGGGCTCGGCCTGTCTTATCGATCTTCCACATCTGCTCCACTTTCCCCTCCGAGAGGATGAAGGCATTGACCTTCCCTGTGATCATCTCCACCACGAGGGTCATCTCTGTCATCCCCAGGGCCTGAAGAGAAAGAAGCGTGAGGGAGACCACCCGGTCCGCTCCGGGGAGCGTGAACTCTTTGACCCGCCCTTTTCCCATATTTTTTTTGATAAAGATAAAGAAGGGATAAGCCGACTGCTTCTCTTTGTATCCTGCTGACGGAGCATATTGGATCCACGGGTCCTGCCCTCCCAGATGAAAGGCCAGGTCCCCCCGTTCTGTGGAGAAGACAAGGGATTTCCCGTAAAACGAGACACTCTGCACCATTGTCCCCGTGATCTCACGGGCGATCTCGCCCACGGCCTGTTTCAGGATGATTCCGTCCATGCCCCTCTCCCTTACATCTCCTCTTCACCGTAGAAGAGGTCTTTCAGAAGCTGGAAGAGCGTCTGCCGGACTCCTTCCCAGGGAGCCTCTTTCAGCCCCCGCGTCAGGGCCTCTTTCACATCCATGGCTTTGAGCTCCGCTTCATCGGAGCCCATCTTATCAGAATCCTGAAGGTCCCGGAAGAGTCTTTGATAAGATCCGGGGGTAATCAGGCTGAGAACCGCTTCCACGGCCCCCTCCTCCCCGCTGAAGAGTTCTTCCAGAAAATCCCGGTGATATTCCACAAGGGCTGACGTCGCGGCATCTTCCAGCGACAGACGCCCCCCCTCTTCAGGTTCGCCCGCCAGCCAGAGAAGCTTCTCCATGGTCTGAAAGAGGAGAAGATAACGGACGATCTTTTCCAGCCGGTAAGTGCGGCGGGCATCCTTGGTCTGATACCCTTCGGCGTAATGGTTGAAGATCTCCTGGTATCCTCCCGAGGCCCGCCGGGCGATCTTTTTGAGAAAACGGTCGTCCAGGGGGACAGAGAGGAGAAAATCCATGACCGGCCCCATATCGCGGAAAAAGGGAAACAGCATGAGGTCCATGGCGAAAAAGACCTTCTTCATCTTCTCCTCCTCAGTGAGAAAGGCCTCTTTCATGATCTGATAATCCATCTTGTTGTTTTCATGGGCGATATTGACGCTCTGGATCACATCCAGCATCTCCGCTGTCTCTGCATCACCGTCCTGAAAACAGCTGTATTTTTGAAGGGTCATGAACTTGGCATCATTATAGACCCTGTAGAGACGGCCGTTCCGGATGAGATAGTCCAGGTTATAGATAAAGGACTTCAGGGGAAGCTCGCGTGAAGGGACGGTATCTTCCAGCCCCGGGGGCAGAGGAAGGTCTGTCATGATATAATTCTTCCCCTCGCGGACTCCCGAGAAGATCATGGCGCTTTCCGATCTCAGCACTCCCCCGTCCACGAGGTCAGCTGTCTTGATATTTTTCCCCGGAGGGATCTCGTAAGCCGGGACATTTTTCGGGAAAGAACTCTCTTCCAAAAGGTCCGAAGCGTACAGGAGCTCCCCCCGGCCTGCCGCGGTATCGGCTCCGGGGTCCCCTGCAACGATGGAGTAGAGTTCCTCCAGGCTCTCTCTGTCCATGGAGAGGTTGTAGCGGGCCAGGATATCCACACCGTCAGCGGTGGGGCTGAAAAGGTTCACAGCAAGCTTCCCGGTCTTGACAAGCGCTGCCAGATAGGGAAGGTCCTCTTCTGAAGCCCGAGGCCCGAAAGCCAGGGCAAAGCGCTTCTCATCCAGGAGAGCCCCCGAGGGGGTAAAAAGATTGATGGTGAAATGGACGGCTTCATTCCTGTAGAAGGAGACCAGGATATTCCCCATGATCTCGTCCATCGCCTGGGGCGGGGTCCAGGCTCCGAAGAAGAGCTCCAGCTCCACCTGCCGGTTCACAGCCGGGAAGAAGCGCATATACCGGTTTTCCACAAAGAGGCGGGTCAGCGTCTCTTTCTCCTCATCAGAGGGGTCATTGAAATATTCACGGACAGGATAGACGGGGATGGGATTCTTTTCCCAGAGGATGTCACGAGCGGTCATCTGTCCCCCTTCCGCGGGAAAGTTCCGATTCATACCACTCCAGCTGGCGGAGCATCCCCCGGATGATCCTGATGTCCCTTGCCGATGGCCTGGACCTGTCCAGCAGGTCTTTCAGGGAAGCCATGATATGATCCCGGCTGGAGGAGTGAAAAAAGCCGATCCGGGCCAGGTTCTCTTCCAGATGTCCGAGACAAGCCATACGGGCCTTCAGGTCCGCTGTCTGGTAGAGAGGCTCCGGAGAGACACGGTCCGGGTTATACTCCTGGAAGATCTCATACGTGACCAGGAGCACAGCCTGGGAAAGGTTGAGAGACGACAGGCGTGAGGATGTGGGGACCGTGACGATATCGGTGGCCATGAGGATCTCGTCATTAAAGAGGCCCTTGTCTTCTCTCCCGAAAAGGATCGCTGTCCGTCCGCTCCCGGCTTCCTCCAGGATCCGGGGCGCCAGTCCGCGGGCTGTATACCGGTGAGGGTGCCCCTTTCGCTTCCGAGTGGTGGTGGCCACAATGTAATGATACGGGTCAAGAGCCTCCTGAAGCGAAGAGAAGATCCGGGCCTTTTCGATGACATCAAAGGCGCTCACAGCCATCTTCCTGGCATCCATGGATAGGGGGTCTTCGGCCGGGTTGACGAGGACAAGGCGTCCCAGCCCCATGTTTTTCATGGCCCGGGCCGCCTGACCCATATTCCCCGCATAAAGGGGATTGACAAGGACAATATCGATATGACTCAGGATATTCATTTTTCAGCAGGCTCTTTTGCTGCCGTGTCACTCTTTTGGCGGACATAATCCGTGGTGTAGTATCCGTCCCCCTTGAAGATCACCCCATTCCCGAAAAGGACACGCTCCACGGGAGCGTCACACCGGGGGCACGCCGTCAGGGGTTCTTCTGTAATACGCTGTTTCACTTCAAACTCGTGCCGGCATTCGCGGCAGCGGTAGACATAGGTGGGCATAGAATGATCACCTCCTTTTCAATTCTTCGATCTCTTTTTTCATGGACTGATGATTGATGGCGATGGCGGCCTGAGAGGCCAGGATCGCCAGGAGCTCTTCATCCTTCTCATTGAACTGGTGGATCTCATCGCTGTCCACGGCGATGACGCCGATGACTTTTTCATCCGCGATGAGAGGAGCCGCCAGTTCTGAACGGACCTCTTCGTTGGTCTTCACATAACGGGGGTCGTTTCGCACATCGTCCACCCTCTGGACTTTCCCGGTCTTGGCCGCCCATCCGGTGATCCCTTCCCCCATATGAAGATGGATGGATTTGACGAAGTCCTCGCCGATCCCCCGTGCGCAGCGGATATCCAGGGTTCCTGTCTCTTCGTTGAGAAGCATGAGAGCCCCGGTGCGCCCGTCCACAAGAGAGAGCCCCTCCTCAAGGATCATCTTCAGAAGAGCATCCAGATCGTTCATGGAGTTCATCTCATTGGCGATCTTATAGACGGTCTCCAGCTTGGCCTCCTTATGGCGCATACGCTCCATAATACGGGCGTTCTGGATGACAATGGACAGCGTTCCCACAAACTGCTCCAGATAGGTGATGTCTCCCTCTCCGAAAGGCATCTTGTCGCGTTTGGTATCCAGGACAAGGATCCCCAGGGCGTCTTTTCGGAACATCAGCGGGGCAAAAAGGAGATAGGTAGACCCCAGCTTCCTGAAGATCTCGGGGATCCGGCTGTCCCCGGAGACATCGGTGATGATGTAGTCTCCGTTTTCCAGGAGGTCTTTCACAAAGAAGTTGGAGACCGAAAGCTCCGTTCCGTTTTTGACATCCATCCCCAGCATCCCTGTGCAGGAGAAGAGGCGGAGCCTGGTCTTGGGTTCATTGAAGAGAAAGACGAAAGAGCGCTCCACATGAAGCAGGCTGATGAGGGAACTGTTGATATAATGGACCGTATCGTTAAAGCTGGAGAATGAATTCACAAGCGCATTGGTGATGCTGTTGAGGAAATAGATCACATGCTTGTCCTGGACCTTGTCGATGAACTGTCTTTTCCGCTCAAAGATCCGCCTGATCAGCCGCATAGGCTACCTCCTTTTTTGGAATATAGACATCGAGGACATAGTGGCTGTGAAAAGAAAACCCCTGTTCTGTACTCAACGCCGAGACTTTGTCGGCAAAGTAGTCGATATGATCCTGGATCGCCACTCCCTGTGACGACAGGTATTGAAAAAGAAAGAGTAAAAAACCGCTTAAAGCGGGGAAATTGACTTCGTTCATCCACGGCTCTTCACGGACATGTTCAAAATGGGTGTCCGGTGAATACTTTTTTTTCACCCTGGGTTTCCGCCCCCGTGTCTCCCTGGGCGGTTCGAAGGGTTTGAGCAGGTCTCTGATCTCCTGAAGGTTCTGCTCCCCCTGGGCGAAATGAAGGAGCTGGCCTGCAGGGGTCATCCTTCCTGAGAGCGCTTCTGCAATGGCCCGGTTCTCCCGGAAATCACCTTCAAAGGCGATCACCAGGGAAAAGGGGCCGTATTGCTCGGGAATATTCTCCCCGGTGCTGAACAGGGTGATCTTCTGAGCGGGAACGGAAAGGCGGTACTCCCGGGTGAACAGCTCCAGCTCCTTGTAAGCGGAATGCAGGTAGGTGTACTGGTGAGCCGGGTAGCGGAAAATAATATCTCCGGCAAAGTGATAGGGGATCTTATAGAGAAGGACCCGGTCTCCCACTCTTTTCTGAGTCAGAAGATGCCTGATCCTGTTCTGATAGAAGACTTTAAAAAAATCCTCCGTGGAGAGAGGCACAGGACGGCTTCCTCCCGTACGGATATTCAACCCGTAGTCGTTGATGATCTCCAGGATCTCATTTTTGACTGTCTGTTTATTCGCCATTGTCCTCTTCTTCGATCAGGACCGCTTTCTGAAGGACCACAGGTGTGGAGGGCCAGTGGGTAAAGGGGCCCAGGGTGGTCACAGGCATCTTTTCGATCTTTTCCACCACATCCCAGCCGGACACCACCTTGCCGAAGACAGCATACGCCCGGCCCAGTGTCCCCTCTCCCTGATAATTGAGATGGGTATTGGACTGGAGATTGATAAAGAACTGGGACGTGGCTGAGCCGGCATCCTCACCCACACGGGCCATGGCCAGCGTCCCTTTCACATTGTAGAGTCCGTTATCCGCTTCGCTCGTGATATTCCCCAGGGTCTCGATGGCTGTAACCGTCCCGTCCTCGATGGTGTATCCGCCTCCCTGGATGACAAAATCCTTCACGACGCGGTGAAAGACTGTCCCGTCAAAACGGCCTTCGCGGACATAACGCAGAAAATTGGCACACGTCAGCGGGGCATCATCGGTATAGAGCTTGATGACAATATCCCCTTCACTGGTCTCCAGACGGACTTTGGGCTGCGCCAGAAGGCTGGCGGCTGTGAAGATGACACTCAGAACCATGATCACGATCACTTTAAGTCTCACGCTTACCTCCTTCTGTAATAGACCCCCCGTGGATATAGGGCAGCCTGTAGACTTTCTGTTTGTCGATATAGTCAGGCACTAAAAACTTTTTCGAGGCCAGGTCGGCCATGCGCATGGAAAGGCTCACGGTATCCAGCGCCGTGGCTTCCTTCAGGCGGTTGTCCCCTGCGATGACATAAGGGTCTTCCGACGCCTGCCTGAGGATGGCCAGTGATTTTTCATCCAGAGAGAGGGCATCTGACAGGAGGTCCAGGACCTCCCCTGCGGTGACAGCCTCTTTTCTTTCATCGGACGCCATCCGGAGAGAGCGGGTGAGGAGAAACATCAATGTCCTGGGATTCCCCCGGGCCAGTCCGAAAAGAAGGCGCAGGGCATCTTCACTGAAATGATCCCGGGGCTGTCCGTCAAGGCGGCTGAAGAGGAGCTTTTTAAACTCCTCTTCTGTAAAGGCCGGAAGAGGGATGATGTCGTTCACCATGGCCAGAAGGCTTTTCTTTGTCTCGGCATTGAGCAGGCCCTGCATATCATCGTAAAACTCATGGGAAAGGGAAAAGACCCACACGCTTTTGCCGGCGTTCAGCACGTCATAGTTTTCCAGGAAAAAGGCCAGGAGCCTTTCGGGAACAGCGCCCCGGGGTGTATCGTCCCCGAGAGCTTTATCAAGGTCATCCACCAGAAAGACAGCCTTCTTCCCCAGGGCGTTGATGAGTTTCACAGAGGCCCGACGCATCTCTTCCATGGAGAAGAGACGGCGGCGCCATAACTCCTGACGTTTCAGCAAGGTTCCCAGAAGCGAGAGCATCTGTTCTTCCTCAAGGGAAGAGAGAGTCTCCCCTTTGAAGAGAAACCGGATGAGGGTCTCCACTTCCTGGGTGTAAGCCAGTTTGTCTTTGATCTCCTCCTCCCCCCCGGGGAGAAGTTCGGTGAGGCCGTAGAGGATCTTTTTATAGAAATAGGCCGTATCCACCACGGGCATGGAGATACGGATGACAGGATAGGTCTCTTTCAGGGTGTGGCTGAGGGCATTGAGAAAAGTGGTCTTGCCGATCCCGGGATTTCCCGAGATTGCACAGTTCAACCCGTTTTCAACAAGGGTGAGAACATGACCCGTCTCCTTCTGCCGTCCCACAAAAAGAGCCATCTCGTGTTCCTGAAGGGGCGTTGTCCTGGTATTCACCGTTTCCTCCTCAACTCTTCCATTATGACATCTTTAAGACGTTTGACAAGTTCCTCTTCGGGAAATTTACCCAGGATCGTCCCCCGGGCGAAAAGAAGGCCTTCCTTTTTCCCGCCGGCGATCCCGAAATCAGCATCGGCGGCTTCTCCGGGGCCGTTGACAGCACACCCCATGACAGCCACGCTGAGAGGTTCTGTGATCTCTGAAAGCTCGTCTTTCACGCGCCGGGCCATGGACTCAAGGTCTATTTCCGTCCGTCCGCATGTGGGACAGGAGATGAGCGTCACACCGCGGCGGCGAAGCCCCAGGGCACCGAGAAGATCATAAGCCGCCTCCACCTCCTGAACAGGGTCTCCTGTGAGGGAGATCCGGATGGTATCAGCCAGGTTTTCATTGATGAGCAGGCTTAACCCCGCTGCAGAGCGGATGAGGCCCGAAGAGCCCAGCCCCGCCTCTGTGATCCCGGCATGGAGGGGATAATCCCTCATAGAGGCGAACAGGCGGTAGCTTTCCAGGGTCAGGGGAATATCATGTGACTTGAGAGAGACCTTGATCTGGTCAAATCCCATCTCTTCCAGAATACGGATATGAAAAAGAGCGCTTTCCGCCATGGCTTCAGGGGTGATGCGCGGGTATTTTTTACGGTCCACTGATCCGGCATTGACACCCACCCGGATGGGGACATTCCGCTTTCCCGCCTCTTCCACCACGTTCCGGATCCCCTGAGGATCCGTCATGTTCCCGGGATTCAAACGAAGACCCTGGACCCCGGCTTTCAGGGCGGCCACAGCCAGCCGCCAGTCAAAATGGATATCGGCCACAAGAGGGATAGTGATCCGCCCGAGGAGCTCCTTTAATGCCCCTGCTGCTTCTTTATGCGGCACGGCCACCCGGACCACGTCACAGCCGCTTTGTTCCAGGCGTGCGATCTGATCAGCTGTGGCTGTGACATCTTCTGTTTTGGTGTTGGTCATGGACTGGACCACGATCCTGTGGCCTCCGCCCACGGGGACCGGCCCCAGATAGACGGTTTTACGCACTAAAAGACTCCTTTGATGATCCTCATAATATCATTATAGGTGGTGAGGATCAGAAGAGCGATGACCAGGTAGAGGCCGATATTCATAATAACGCCCATGGTCTTCTTGCTCAGGGGGCGCCCTGTCGCCTTTTCAATCCCGAGGAAGACGATCTGCCCCCCGTCGGCGATGGGAATGGGCAGCAGGTTGACGATCCCCAGGTTGACTGAAATAAAGGCGATAAATTCCAGGACAGCCACAAACCCGAACTGGGCCACCTGCGCTGTCATCTGGACGATCCCGATGGCCCCGCCCATGGAGCGTGCAGGCAAGTCACCGGTCAGGAGCAGCTTGAGGATGACAAAAAGCTGGGCGATCATGCCCAGGAGTTTCTTAAAGGCCCGTCCCACAGCGGCGAAGATATTGTACCGGACCATCTGCGTCTTGATTTCAGGGGTGAGATCGACTCCGAGGATGGTGCGGTGGGTCTCCTCATCCCAAACAGCTTCAACCGGGATGCTGAGTTCCTCTCCGTTGCGTTCCACTGCGAGAAGAAGTGAACTCCTCCCCTCTTCAGAGGACATGAGGCGCATGACCAGCTCTTCAGCACAGGTGATCTCCTCTCCGTCGAGGGAGACGATCCTGTCCCCGGGAAGGATCCCCGCTTTTCCTGCGGGGCTTTCACTCTCCACAGCCCGGACCACAGCCGGATGGCCGGGAGCGGCTCCGAAAAGGACCATCCCTGTGTAGGGATCCCGTTTCAAAGTGATATCGGCAGTCATGGTCTTCCCCTGGGAGAGCCAGGTGATGGTGGCCTCTTCCTTGGAAAAAATGAGTTTATTGGTAAAATCCTTCCAGTTCTTCACCGGTTTCCCGTTGAGAGCTGTGATGGTGTCTCCCACGGCCATCCCGGCTTCCCGGGCGATACTCTCCTCCTCGATCCAGCCGATCTTGAGTTCTGTCTCCCGCACAGGCTCATTGACTCCGATGATGAGAGCCAGCCAGATCACCACGAAAGCAAGGATAAAGTTCATGAGGGGCCCGGCAAAGACCACCTGGAAACGCTGCCAGAGGGTCTTGGAGGCGAATTCGTCAGGATCGCCTTTACGGTCTTCGAGCTCTTCTCCGGCCATGGCCACATACCCTCCGAAGGGAACCGCAGAGATCCTGTATTCTGTCCCCTTGTACTCTTTGCCCCAGATCTTGGGGCCGAAGCCGATGGAGAAGGTGTAGACCTTGATCCCGTTCTTCTTGGCCAGGAGAAAGTGGCCCAATTCATGAAAAAAGACGACAATACCCAGAATAAAAACAGCAATGAGAATATAAAGTATCATGTCAACTCCAAATCGTTCCTGATCCGTTGGTAAATTTCCTTATCCGTCCGTTCCACTTCATCAACACTCCCGAGCGTCCGGTTGTTCCCGCTGTATTCATCCAGATAGCGCTCAAGGAATGCCGCGATCCCGGTGAAGGGGATCTTCTCTTCCAGAAAGGCCGTCACAGCCTCTTCGTTCACCCGGTTATAGACCAGGGGCAGGACCCCTCCCCCGCGCAGGGCGCTCCGGGCCAGGGGCAAAGCGGGAAAAGCTCTCTCATCAGGAGCCTCGAAGGTCAGAGGCCCCAGTGCGGTGAGGTCGCAGTGTCCCCATGCGTATCGCTCTCTATGGGGATGGTCAAAAGCATAGGCCAGGGGAAGCCTCATATCGGGGTCTCCCAGAAGAGCCTTCACGCTGCCGTCACGCATGCGCACCATGGAATGGATGATGCTCTGGGGATGCACCACGACTTCGATACGCTCTTCGGGAAAGGAGAAGAGAAACGAGGCCTCGATGATCTCCAGCCCTTTATTGGCCATGGTGGCCGAATCAATGGTGATCTTTTTCCCCATGGACCAGGTGGGATGCTGCAGCGCCTGGGCAGGCGTGACCCCATGGAGCTCGTCAGTCCGGAAACCCCGGAAAGGGCCTCCGGAAGCCGTGAGCACCAGGCTCTCCACATTCTCCCTCTCCTCGCCCTGAAGGCATTGATAGAGGGCATTGTGTTCGCTGTCCACGGGATAGATCGGGACACCCCGCCTGGCAGCCTCGGCCGTAAAGAGCTCTCCGGCCATGACCAGGGTCTCTTTATTGGCCAGGGCTAACCGTCGTGTCCCCTTAAGCGCGGCAAAGGAGTAGGCTGTCCCCGCAGAGCCCGAGACAGCCGAGACGAAGATATCAGAAGGAAGCGAAGCCGCTTCGATCAGCCCTTCTCCGTAAAAGACCTCTTTTAAAAAGGGAAACTCTTTTCTGATCCTCAGAGCCGTCTCTTTCTCCAGACAGCCTGCATAGGAGGGCCTCAAGAGAGCGATCTGCTCCCGGGCCCGCGCTTCGTTGCGCCCGAAGATCAGTGTCTCACACGTCAGGTGTTCGGCCTGCTCGAGAATACGGCAGGCTGACTGGCCGATGGAGCCCGTTGAACCACACAGGGAAACGGTTTTCATGACGAACTCCCGGGCCGGTTTCCCAGAGATAGAGGAATCACTCCTCTACCTTGAACTCTTTGCTTTCGCAGGGAATGACATTTCCCAGAATGACTTCTTTGATGGCCAATGTCGTTATTTTATCCCCTCTGGTCTCAATGGTGGGCGCATGCCCTTCATCATTGAGCTGTCTGGCTCGTTTAAAAGCCAGGACTGTACTTCTGTACACAGAATGGGTGGCTTTGACAAAATCTTCAACAGTAATACGCGCCATGAACGCACCCTCCTCTTTCTCACCCTTCTCCGTGAAGGGCGGCGATCATCTCCAACTCTTTCAAGGCTTCATCCAGGTCTTCATTTACGAGAAAGTAGTCATACTTATCCCTGGCTATACTAATCTCCTTTTGGGCGTTTTTCAATCTTTTTTCAATGGTTTTTTCATCATCGGTCTTCCTGTTCCGCAGTCGGCGCTCCAGCTCTTCCATGGACGGCGGCAGGATAAAGACCAGCAGAGTCCGGTCAGGGTAGGCCTTGAAGATATTGACGCCCCCCTGGATATCGATATCGAAAAGGATCCCCTTCCCTTCGCTGTGAAGCCTTTCGATCTCCGAAAAGGGGGTCCCGTACCAGGCATCGTGTACACGGGCCCATTCCACAAAGGCGTTTCGGCCGATCATCTCCTGAAAGGTCTCAGGGTCGGTAAAATAGTAATGGACTCCGTCCTTCTCCCCTTTCCGGGGCGACCGGGTGGTGTAGGAGACAGAGACTCCGAAATCAGGATGCTTCTCCAGAAATTTCCGGGCCAGAGTCGTTTTTCCGGCTCCGGAGGGAGCTGAAAGGACAAGAAGAGTCGGATTAAAATTCTTCGGCTGCTTTCCCTTCATAACGCTGAATGAGCGTTTCTGACTGTATGGCAGACAGAATAATATGATTACTGTCTGTGACAATCACAGCTCTTGTCTTTTTTCCCTGGGTGGCGTCGATGAGAAGGCCCTTCTCTCTGGCGCCCTCCTTCAGCCTCTTCATGGGAGCCGATGACGGGGCCAGGATCGCCACGACCTTCTCTTTGGGGATGGCGTTCTTAAACCCGATATTTAAGAGCTCACTCATAGATCCTCCTTTCTACCAGACATTCTGTATTTGTTCCCTCATCTTTTCAAGTTCTTCTTTGGCATTGACCACCAGCAGGGAGAGGTCTGAATTCCGGCACTTGGACCCGATGGTGTTGATCTCCCTGTTCATCTCCTGGAGGAGAAAAGAGATCTTTTTCCCCTTTTCAGGGCTCTTTTCCGCCAGAAAATCCCTGAAGGCATCGCAATGACTCTTCAGGCGGGTGACCTCTTCTGTAAAATCCGCCGATTCGGCGAAGAGGGAGACCTCTTTATAAAGCCGGGCTTCATCAATGATATCCCCGGCTTTTGCCTTCTCGATCCTCTGGAGGAGCAGCTCGCGATAGTGATCCACTGTCTGGGGAGACCCCTTCTCCAGGGATGCGATGTTCTTCACCGTCTCCTGAAGACGCCCCTTGAGGTCGCGCTCAAGCCGGGCTCCTTCCCGGTCCGCTTCTTTGAGGAAAAGGCCGATGAGCTCGGTGATCTTTCCCTGAAGCACATCCCAGGCCCCCTCGTCGATCTCTGTGTTGAGATTCTCCACGGCGTGGGGAAGCTTCATGAGGTCGCCGATGGTGATGTTAATGGGAAGCTCCAGGGCATCGATCTGTGAAAAATAGGAACGGATGAGATCCCCGTTGATGGCCACATTCTCCTTGAGATACTTCTGGGTAAAGGTGATCTTGGCCTGGAGGGTGACTTTCCCCCGCAGCAGATACTCTTTGATGAGGTTTTCCATCTCCCAGCGCTTCGCGCCCAGGAAATCCGGAGTCTTCACAGAGATCTCAAGATAACGGCTGTTCACTGACGAGAGGACGAGTTCACACTCAAAATCCTCCGTTTTGGTAAATAGCCTTGAAAATGCCGTCATACTTCTTAACATAGGTCTCTATTATACAATAAGAGAGAATAAAAGTCAATGATGAGGATATTATTGCGCTTTTCAGAGATCCAGGTCGATTCCCACGGGGCAATGGTCCGAGCCGGGGATCTCATCCATAATAAAGGCGTCTTTCAGCTTCACCAGAAGTTCTTCTGACAAAAAGACATAATCGATGCGCCACCCGATGTTCCGTTCCCGGGCCCGGGTCTTGTAATCCCACCAGGAGTAGCGGTCCGGCTCAGGGTGAAAGTGCCGGAAGGTGTCAGAGAAACCCGCTTCAAGGAGCCGGTCGATCCAGGCCCTCTCTTGGGGCAGAAATCCGGAGACTGTGCTGTTCTCCGCCGGACGGGCCAGGTCGATCTCCCTGTGGGCCGTGTTGACGTCTCCGCAGATGATGACGCCGCGCTTCTCTGAGCGGAGCCGGATGGCCTCCTCAAGGATCATCTCATAAAAGCGCATCTTGTAATCAAGACGCTCGGGAGAGGCTTTTCCATTGGGGAAATAGATATTGAACAGGGTCAGCCGGTCCCAGTCCAGGCGGATGATGCGCCCTTCCCGGTCGAATTCCTCCAGGCCGGTCTTGAGGATCACACGTGAAGGCTCACGGCGTGTCCAGAGAGCCACCCCGCTGTATCCCTTGCGTTCCGCTGAATGTCCGTAAAGGGAATAACCAGGGACTGTGAGAAGGTCTTCGGGAAACTGGTTAAGCTGGGCTTTTGTCTCCTGAACTGCGATGATATCGGCTCCGGTTCCGCTCATCCATTGAGAAAACCCTTTTTTGGCCGCAGCCCTCAATCCGTTGACATTCCAGGAGATCAGCTTCACAGAGGCTCCTAAAAGGTGATGATCTCATATCCGGAGTAGAGATACGCCGAAAGAGAAGGATGTCCTTCCATATCGCCTGCCAGTTCGATGCCCAGGGTTTGGGCAGCTTCTGTCGCGTTCATCTGGGCCGAGCAGGCCCGGCAGGCACAGTCGATGAGCCCGGCATCCAGGACTTTTCTGAAGAGGGCGGCGAAAGGAGCCTTGCTGTCCGTCAGTTTGGGCAGCAGCCCTGTGGCTTTCCCTTCGATGACCACCTTCACGTCAAACCCCTTGCCTGCCATATCCAGAGCATTGAGGAGGACATGGGCAAAACACATCATCTCGCCGTTGAACGCGGCGAGGACCATCTTTTTTTCATTCATCGTTGTCCCCTCCTGATCATCAGATGTCTCCACTATAAGGGGTCTGAGCTCACGTGACAATGAAAATCTGAATATCGCAGACGTTGGTCCTTGTGGCTCCGGTCTTCAAGAGAGCGCCGCTCTTGGCGAAAAAGGTATAGGAGTCGTTCTCTTCAAGGAAACGGGATGAGGAGAGGCCCTCCCGGCGCGAACGGCTGAGGATCTCCCAGGAAGCAAAGGCTCCGGCAGCATCTGTGGGGCCGTCGTTGCCGTCTGTGGAGGCCGCCAGGAAAAAGAGGTTCCGGTTCTCCTCCCCCTCTTTTCTGAATTCCTCGAGGAAAGCCAGGGCCATCTCCTGGTTGCGTCCCCCTTTCCCCTCTCCTTTGAGTGTCACCGTGGTCTCTCCTCCGGCGATGAGGCAGAAGGGCTTTTTTCCCAGCAGTCCGTATTCCTGGACACCCCGGGCCAGTCCGTAATAGAAACGGGCGGCTTCCCGGGCTTCCCCGGTGATCCGTGGCGAGAGGACAAGAGTGTCGTAGCCCAGCTGAAGCGCTTTCTCACGACAGGCCTCCAGGCTTGCAAAATTCGTTCCCAGAAGGATATTTGTCCCCTTTTCAAAGACGGGATTTGCGGGTTCAGGGGTCTCTTCGACTTCTCCGGCGGCCCCCTTCTTCAAGAGAGAGAGGACTGCGGAAGGCAGGCGCTTTTCAAGGGCGTAACGCCGGACGATGGCGAGAGCCTCCTCATAAGTGGTGCTGTCTCCCACGGTGGGGCCTGATGCGATGGCATTGAGATTATCGCCCACCACATCAGAGAGGATGAGGGTGATAAAAGACGCGGGAGAGATCCTGCGGGCCAGGCGGCCTCCTTTGATCCCCGAACAGTGTTTCCGGATACAGTTGATCTCGTTGATGGTGGCCCCGCTTTCCAGGAGAAGCTTTGTGGCCGCCTGTTTGTCTGAAAGGGTGAGGGGAATGTCCCCGAAATCGGCAGGAGAAGCCAGGAGGGCCGATCCCCCGCCTGAGATGAGGACCATCACCAGTGTGGACTCATCGGCTTCGTCTGCCAGCTCCCCGATCTCCTGGGCGGCCCGGAGACTGGATTCATCCGGGATGGGATGGCCGGCTTCCAGGATCTCCACGTGCTTCAACTTTCCGGAAAACCCGTATTTGGTGACGATCCGTCCCCGTGTGATCCGCTCCCCAAGGACCTCTTCCAGAGCGTGAGTCATGGGGAAGGCCGCCTTGCCCGCACCGAGGACAACGATTTTTTTATATTCAGCCAGAGAATACTCCAGAGTCCCCCCGGGAGTCTCTATGCGGAGAACCTCCCCGGAGAGAGACAACGCCCGTGTGATCATCTTCTCCGGGTCAGCCCGGTCCACTCCTGCCAGAAAGATTGATTCCAGATCCTTCATGGGATCCATCTTCACCCCTCCTTTCCCCCCTGCCCGGCTTTGGCCATATTCTGTCTGATGAGAGGAGTATCCGCCAGGGCAAAGGCCTTCTGAAAACAGTGCATCGCTTTTTTCCTCTCTTTGACATGGTTCAGATAGAGGGTCCCGAGATTGTTCCAGGCCACATAATTGGTCCCGTCTTTGGCAACAGCGTCTTCCAGGTGCCGCAATGCGTTCTGAAAGTCGCCTTTCTGCATGGCTTCACTCCCCTTTTCCAGAGCCTTGTAGGATTCAGCGGCCCCCGTCATCTCTTCAGGAGAGAGACAGCGTTCCAGCCGTGTCCGGACAAGCTCGGGCCGAAGAGGGCTCCGGCTCTCCTCCCAGTTCCTGTACTTCGCTGAAGCCAGCGCGCCTTTCCCCCAGAAATAGTAGAGTTCCGCCAGGACATTGTTCACTTCAGGGCGGTTCTTCTCCGTTTCCGCATCAAGAAGATAGTGCTCGGCCTCCTCAAAACGGCCCAGGGCCATGGACGTGAGCCCCAGGTTGTAGGCGAGCCCCTCTTCTCCGGGAGAGATGGCCTGAAGCTTTAAAAAGAGTCTGTGGGCTTCGGAAAAATCTCCAGAAACAAAGGCATTCAGCGCCCGGCGCCTGCACAAAGCTGTTTTCAAACGTTTCAGCATGATCCCTTCCTTATTGTGAGGGGGGCAGAGCCCCCCGTGATCACTTTAAACAAAAAGACTCAACAGGGCCACAACGATGATGGAGACGAGGCCTTCGAGAAGAGTGGCTGTGGTGTAGGTCCTGTAGGCCACAGGCACCTCCATGTCCGAAAACTGGGAGACCACCCAGAAATAGGAGTCGTTGGCATGAGACACCGTCATGGCTCCGGCGCCGATGGCCAGGACGACGAGGGCCGGGCTGAGCCCCAGTGTCCCCATGAGCGGCGCCATGATGGACGACGTGGTGATAATAGCCACGGTGGACGATCCCTGGGCTGTCTTCAGGGCTGCGGCGATGATAAAGGGAAGAAAGATGCCCAGGTTCCAGCCGGACATGGTATTCCCCAGGAAATCTCCCATGGGCGAGCTTTTGAGGATGGCTCCGAAGGCCCCGCCGGCCCCGGTGATGGCCAGAATGATGGCGGCATTTTTGATCCCGTCAGCCATCCAGCCGTGGACGGCATCACCCAGCATCTCCTTTTTGACCAGAAAAAGACTGAGGAAGACGCCGATGAGAAGGGCAGTGACCGGGTCTCCGATAAAGTTGAAAAAATCAGCCCATTTCCCCGGAGGGATGATGTTCAGCCGGGGGTTGGAGAGAGATTTGAGCAGGATGAGCAGGATGGGGATGAGAAGAGGCATGAAGGAGAGCCAGGCTGACGGAAGTTTGCCGTACTTCTTCATGAGTGAGTCGTAACTCTCTTCCAGGACAGGCTTGATGTCGTATTTTTTCGCAAAGAGAATCGCCCACAGGTAGCCGGCGATCATGGCGGGAATGGAGACGATGAGCCCCAGCCCGATGACCATGCCCAGGTCGGCGCCCAGGATCCCCGCTGCAGCAATGGGCCCGGGGGTGGGCGGAACAAGACAGTGTGTGGCATAGAGGCCTGTGGCCAGGGCCACAGCCATCACAGCCATGGATTTGTCGGTCTTCTTGGCCAGCGCCTTGTTCAGGGGCGTGAGGATGACGTATCCCGAGTCACAGAAGACCGGGATAGAGACCACATAGCCTGCAATGCTCATGGCCAGGGGAGACCGTTTGCTTCCCACGAGTTTGAGGATCGCGTTGGTCATGGACAGAGCTCCGCCGGTCTTCTCCAAAATCGTTCCGATAATGGTCCCGGCAACGATGACGATACCGATGTACCCCAGAGTACCGCCGAACCCGCTGCGGATGTTCTCGACGATCTTGGCCAGAGGCAACCGGACAGCCAGCCCGTAGAGGAAAGAGACCACCAGCAGCACAATGAACGCATTCATGCGAAATCGGGATGTCAGAAAGATGATCAGTAGAATCGCAACGATCAGAAAGATAACTGCTAAACCACCTGATACCATAGTCGACCTCCTTATTCATCTTTTCATTATAAGGAGGTTTAGCAAGATGTGTAAAGTTTTTTTTCGAAAATAGGGACAGAGTTACATCTGCAATTTTTCCTTCAAAAGCTTGAAGTAGCGCTTGCTCACCGGCAAAGCCGTCCCCTTGCTGTCACTCATGATGGCTGTGTAGTCCCCCATAAAGAAGCGTTCCAGACGGACGATCCGGGTGATGTTCACAAGAGTGGAGCGGTGGATCCTGATAAACCGGTTCTGGGGAAGGATCTCCTCGAGTTTTTTCAGAGAGTAATCGTAGAGGTACTCTTTCTTGTCGGTGACCACAGTCACATATTTGTTGTCCGCCGAGCACCAGAGAATATCCTCCACAGGGACGAACTGGATCACGTCGTTCACCTTGATGGGAAGACGCTCCACGGTATCGGCCTCTTTTTCAGCCACCATGGCCAGAAGTTTCTCGATGTTCTTCTGTTCAGGCCGGACAAGAGAGGTGAGTCTCTGGACGGTCCTGTCCAGCCGCTCATGATGGATGGGCTTGAGGAGATAGTCCACGCTGTTCACCTCAAAGGCCTTGATGGCATAGGTATCGTAGGCTGTCACGAAGACCACATAAGGGAGATGGGCCACTCTCCTCAGGACTTCAAAACCGTCAAAGACCGGGATCTGAATATCGAGAAAGAGGATGTCCGGTTCCAGGCGATCGGTCTTTTCCACGGCCTCTTCACCGTCCACAGCCACATCCAGCACCCGGATGTTCTCATATTTCTGCAGCATCTTCACCAGCCTGTCGGCGGCGAATTTTTCGTCTTCAACGATGAGAGCTGTCATCTTCATACGGGATCTCCACGGTTATCAGGGACCCTTCTCCCCGGTTGGAAGCGATGGAAAACTCAGCCCGGCCTCCATACTGTAATTGTAGCCGTGACCGGACACTTTTCAAGCCGTAGCTCTCATTCCTGTCTGTCTGGCCGAATCCCACACCGTCGTCCTCCACCATGCAGAGGATCCGCTCTCCCTTGCGGGCCACAATGATCTGAAGCCGTCCCCCCTCTTTTTTGGGGCTGAGTCCGTGGATCACGGCATTTTCCGCCAGCACTTCCAGAAGAAGCGGAGGGATCAGGGCCTTTTCGGCGTCACGCTTGCATGCGATCTCGTATTGAAGGCGGTCTCCCATGCGCGCCTTCTCAATAGCGCAGTATTTCCGGATGATATCAAGCTCCTCGCTCACGGGGATGAGTTTTTCATCGCTTTTGGAGAGGATGAAGCGGTAGATCTCCGAAAGGTTCAAGACGATCTCCTCCACCTTTTCCGGCGACTTGTAGACCAGTTCCGTGATGATATTCAGCGTGTTGAACAGGAAGTGGGGGTTGAGCTTCGATTGCAACGCATGGAGCTGGGCTTCGGTATGTTTCAGTTCCAGCGAATCGATCTTCTCCTCTTTTCCTTCGATGGTGTAATGCATCTTGTAGTAGATGTAGAGGAGGAGCACCACGATGGAGACGATGATGGTGTTCATGACGATCATGACAAAGTGGCCCATAAACCCTGAATAAAAGGGAACATGGGTGAGTTGAGTGATGATGAGGATGGCGATCTCCGTTCCGATAAAGGCGGAGACGATCCCCAACAGAAGGGAGACCCACTTTTTATGCATGAAACGGATGAAGTAGAGCTCCACGGTGGAGAACGCCAGGGAGGTGATAAATCCGATACAGTTGGAAAAGATGGCCGAGACCAGAAGGGTCCGCCAGAAGTTCTGAAACCCCACACCCAGAGAGATAAAGAAGGCGATGAGGAGGGCGATCATCTGATTGATGACCGCCGTCTGTGCCAGGGCTTTCAGGACTGCAAGAAGCTTACTTGCCTTCATGAAGCTTTTCGATCCTTTCACGCGCCGCCTGGGCGTTTTTCGTCTCCGGGCCCAGTTTGACCGCTTTCTCCCAAAACTTCTCCGCTTTTTTCTTCTCTTTGCGTTCCAGGGCCACATGGCCGGCATAATAGTAGCAGAACTGTCTGATCCTGAGGGCAAAGGTCTGTTCTGTATCATCGGGCCGCTTTAAAAGAAGAGAGCCTCTGGCTTCACAGATCTCAGCATCACTCATCTTCTCCATCCGGCTTACCAGAAAGGTAAAGTCTTCCTCAGCGACTTTAAACCGGCCCAGGAAGGAGGGAAGGTAAAGGCTGTTCTGCCCCCGTTCGATCCGGAGAAAGATATTGTCCGGCATCTTTTCCACTGCGGTATCGAAGCTCCTGTTCGCCTTCCGCACCCATTTCATCTTGGAGAAGGGAGAAGAGACGTCCCGGGCCTTGAGGGTATAGACACTGCCCAGATAGGCCTTGACAAAAGAGTCGTCCGGGAATTCTTTTTCCAGCTTCTCGTAATAGGCCAGAGCTGTGTCCGTCTTCTCGCCGTCTTTGGCTGCGGCATTATAGAGCTCCATCCCTTTTTTGACGCGGCCCAGAACCTCTTCTGCTGAAAGGAGAGAGATTGTCAGCAAAAGCGCCGCAACAACGATGACAATCCGTCTCATCTTAATACTCCCGTCCCTTCAAAGGATTGGAAAGGAGCAAAAGAGCCGTGTCGGAAGAGAGATCATATTTTTCTTTCATCTTTTCGTCTGTGGCGACGAAGAAAATATAATCATCAGTGGCTCCGATGACGACCCCTGATTCTAATGACTCGATGCCTTCGATCTTCACGATCTGGACCTGTTCCCCGGTCTCGGTATCAAAGACGAAGAATTCCAGAGGGTGTTCATTGGTGACGAACTCGCCGTCCTTGATGTCATAGCCGCCCACGGGTGAAGCGATAAACCACTTTTTGTACATGGCACCGCCGCCCACCATGATATCCCCTTTGGGGAAAGGCATGCCGAACTCCAGGGTCCAGACGCAGGGCTGGACTTTTCTGTCCAACTTGTACTCTTTGGCCATGACCGCGTTGCCCTTTTCGTCGAAAAAGGTGAGGCGGTACGGGGCGTTGTAATAACCCACCACGATCCGTTTGGTCTCAGGGTTGTACCGGACACACCCTCCGGGAAAGGGCGTCCCGTCATCAGGCATCATCTGGACATTCTTGTACTTGATGAGTTTTTCGATCTGTCCCTGACTGTCCACAATGGCCAGCTCTGTCTGAAGGCTGCCGTTGAAGAGGAGTTTGTCCTGAGTCACGTCAAAGGAGTGGGCAAAACCCACATCCCCCTGGACCAGCTGCTCATCGATAAACGATCCGTCCAGAGTGTACTCCACCGATTTTCTCATCATCATGTCGTAGATGAGGAAGCGGTCTCCCCGCAGACGCATGGCCATGGGGTAGTTGACTTCTCCGGGCCCCTTCCCTTTTGCGATCTGGACGATCTCTGACTGGTTCCCGTCAAAATCGGTCTTATAGACGGTCACTTTTTCGGCTTTGTTATGGTAATGAATGAGCCCCTCGTCTGTGACCCTGCACATCTCCCCGATATTATCAGAAGGAGAAATATTCTCCAGGGCTGTGACTTTCTCCACGCTTACAGTCACCAACTCTTTCTTGGGGGCACAGGAAAAGAGAAGCGCCCCTGTAATCAGTGCAAATAACAGTTTTTTCATAAAAAAACCTCCTTTTGATTAATGATACGTCCTTCAGCGGAAAAACACTCCTCATTTCCGACAAAAGGCCTTATCGCCCGACAAACGTCCTCATAGAGAGATGAAAGGTTGTTCTCTCACCATTCAAAAGAGGACAATCCCTAAAAGCCCGCAGGCCAGGACCACCAGGATGGGATGGACTTTTCCTTCCGTAAGGACCAGGGTGAGAAAAGCCCCCGCAGCCATGAAAAACTGAACAAGGCTCCCCACAGCCACAGACCCGTAAGCCCACGTGGCGTAGAAAAGAAGACTGAGGACCCCCACCTGAAGCCCTTCGCGGAACATGGCCGCATGCCGGTTGGCCTTCATCCGGTCCAGGAGAGGAGCTCCGATGAAGAGAATGGACAGAGCCGGCAGGACCACGCCGAAAGTGGCCACCGCTGCTCCGGCCAGTCCGGCGATACGGAATCCCACAAACGTGGCCGCATTCACAGCGATGGGCCCCGGGGTCATCTGGGCAATGGCCAGAAGCGAGGCCATCTCGTCAAAGAGAAGCCAGCCCCTCGCTCCCACGATCTCATGCTGGATCAGGGGGATGGTCACCAACCCCCCGCCGTAAGCCCCGATCCCGATGATCATAAAGCTTTTGAAGAGTTGAAGAAGCAGACGCATCAGACACCGCCCTCCCCTGTGGAGATCTCAGCCCTCTTGTCTCGTCGCCGGCAGAGGAAATAACCCAGGGCTCCTGCGCTCACAACCGCAAGGACCGGATGCACCCTGAAGACAAAGAGCAGGACAAGCCCGGCAGCGCAGATCGCCATATTCTGGATATTATTGAGATGTCTCCTTCCGAAGATGTAGGCGGCATAAGCGATCTGCCCGGCGATGGCCAGGGAACACCCTTTAAGAAAAGCTTTGACACGGG
The DNA here is from genome assembly GCA_964574875.1 of uncultured bacterium. GTDB lineage: Bacteria > Macinerneyibacteriota > Macinerneyibacteria > Macinerneyibacteriales > DSCS01 > DSCS01. The sequence continues at coordinate 77,382 of CAZNOX010000008.1, forward strand.
GATTCTGAAAATAGGGCAGGGCAAAAAGAGCGATGAACAGAATAATGAGAAAAGAGGGAAGGATCACACCGAATGAGGCCGTCAGAGCTCCCCGTTTTCCGCGCAGTCGGCGCCCCTGAAGATAGGCCATGTTCACAGCCACCGCCCCGGGAATCAGAGTGGCTGTGGACATCTCCGACATGAACTCGTAATCGCTGATCCAGCCTCTTTTCAGCACCAGCTCATGGCGGAGGATCGCCGCCATGGCAAACCCGCCTCCCAGTGTGAAGAGGCCGATCTTGAAATAGGTCCAAAAGATCTGTAAAAAGGTGATCTTGTCTTCTGACCCGTTTCTGGAAAACGTCTCCTCTCTCATGCGTCCTCTTCTCCTTTGCCAGAGAGTATACAGGAAAAAAGCGGTTTCGTGAACGCTGTTTCTCCACGATAATGAACTGGACAACCGGGATTTGAAAAC
>CAZNOX010000009.1:0-55100 GCA_964574875.1 uncultured bacterium
TCAAGGCTCTTTCAGAGGTGCCCGGACTGGACGTGGAATACAGCCCCATGAGCACGTGTTTTTCCGGGGACGAGGAAAAAGTCTTTGACGCGATCAGGGTTTTAACACGAACCGCACACCGGGAGGGGGCGTTTACGCTGACACTCACGCTTTCCAATGTGTGCGGGCTGTAAGCGAAAATAACTGATGACAGTCATTTTAGCAATAAAAAGGAGAAACAATGTATAATGTCATTCTGTCCTGGGGTATCCGTCTATTGTTGATCTTACCGTTTTGTCTTCTGATCGCATTTTTATAGAAAAGCAAAGAGGCTTGGTCTATAAGTTTTTTTCGCTGTTGGGAACAGGATAAGTGATCAATAGACGGACTTCCGCCGCATGAGCCGACGGTGGTCTCTGCTGTTGAAGCTTTTGTATTATGTTTCATTTCACTTGATTGTTTTCCCAATGTGATACACTTTTCTACCACTGCCAATATAAAAAGAGCATCGGCCCTTCAAAGCCTTTCTCAACATCATCGAAGCGGATTGAGAGAAAAGCCAATTCCATTCGCATGACTGAGAAAAAGGATGTTTGTGAGTTGTGAAAAGGGGCCCAGCGAAAAGCCAAAACTGTCTGTTTTTTCCTTGGCACATTATCTAAATATAAAAAAGTCGAGCCGTAACTTAATGTTCCGTGAAGGCTGAGAGTATTTGAGCAGCGCCAATCACCGCTTATTGAGAAATCAGGATGCCATCGGTTTTGGAAAAGAATGCCGTCAGAGGCTTGTTCCCGGAACTCCACGCTTTCAGAGTGAGTAGTCCCCGCGGAGAGATGAAGATAAAAAACGTTTGAGAGAGCCCATGAAGCGTTGAGATGGGCGTAGATGCTGAGACCGTCACGGATAACATCCAATTCGGAATAATCTTCTAATAAATCGATGGGTTCTGAGATCAATTGTCCCATGGCTTCAAGGGCAAAGGCAGGAATGACACCGTTTTGAGGTGACGCGCCGATGCGGATATTGAGACTGGGAACTCCGCCCAGCCAGGCTTCAAAATCTAATTCTGCGGTGAGCCAGGATGTGATCCCTACCCATGCCCATCCGGGGTAGGGTTGAAGAGGCTGGCAATAAACCCATTCACCTTTTTCAAGTGTGAAGGCGGTAAAGCTGTCTCCCGGATGAAGCATAACTTCATTGCGTATCGGTTTGGGAAAAGACGGATTAAATGCAGCTGCCAGAAATAAACACAACAAGAGTCCTGTCACAGTTTTCATTGAGGCTTCCCCCCCTTAAATTTTGCTATCATTATTTTTTCTCTGCCTTAATACATAAAATGGATTTTATTCTATCTTGATTCTTTATGCTAAAACCACAGAATAGGGAATCGATCTGGTCTAATGAGAAAATATGAATCTGAGATTTTATTTCTCGAGTTAGGGCAAAAATCAATAATACTATGCGTCATCGGATATGAAAGCTTCGAACCTCTGACTTTTACCAGGGAAGGTTTTTGATTGATATGAACAGCATTCCCAGTTCGTGGGCATTTGATAAGATTTGCAAAACGATTCACTTGATATCTCCATTTCATCGGGGTGGGCAACCTAAAATTGTATTTGCAATGTATTGAAATATTTGAGTCCCGTCAAGATAAAATATTGGTAGTATACTTTCTTTTGTTCATTTTTGCAAAATTCAGTGGTACTAAACCGATTGTATTGTTGGGGGGAGGATAATGCTCATTGGAGGACTATACAATGAGTTTTTTTAATTTCACTTCAAAGGAGGCTGTTTTGATTTTATAATATAGGGGTACTGAAGTAAATTCGCCCCCTTGTGTTATTGAGGGCTGGATGATGGTGCGGAAAAAAGAGGGGGGAGAGCTTTGGCTCCTATCCTGCTTGATGCGTGCTAGTTGCAGAGGGTGTTTGAGAGGAGGTTTGATGAGCCGTTTCTACGTCGGCGTTACTGATAATCAATGGTATCAGTTTCTTTCTGAAAAAAGACCCGATGAAGTCAACTTCTGGCGTCCAGGGAAATTCCAGCAAGTTCATAATATCAAGCCATATGACCTTTTTCTTTTTAAACTTCACAGTCCCTTGGATTATATCGCCGGAGGAGGTTTTTTTGCCCGCCATACTCCGCTTCCCCTGAGCATGGCCTGGGAAAGCTTCGGAGAGAAGAACGGTGTAACATCACTGAACGACTTGCGGACAGCCATTCAAAAAAAACGAAGAACACAGGAGAGAGATCCTGTTATCGGCTGCACTTTGCTTATAGAACCCTTTTTCTTTTCGCAGAAAGATTGGATCCCAATGGATGACAAATGGAATAAAAACATTGTGATAGGGAAAGGTTATGACAGTGGGGAAGAGGAGGGGCAATGGATCTGGATGAACGTCTTGGAGCGTCTCCGGTTCACAACGGTTTCTCCAGCGGATGATATTGTCAAAGATGTTTCTTTTGCACTTTATGAGACCAAACATCGATTGGGACAAGGGACTTTCCGTGTTTTAGTAACCGATGCTTATCAAAGACGGTGTGCTATGACCGGGGAGAGGACTTTGCCGGTCTTGGAAGCAGCTCATATTAAGCCCGTCTCTCTTTTGGGTCGGCATGAAGTCAGAAACGGTTTGCTTTTACGTTCGGATCTTCATATCCTTTTTGACAAGGGCTATCTGACTGTAGATCAGTCCCATACGATCAATGTGAGTCGCAGGATCAAAGAGGAGTATGAAAACGGAAGGGACTATTATGCTCTTCATGGTAAGAAATTAACTGTTCTGCCTGAACACCCTGAGGAACACCCTTCAAAAGAATTTTTGAGTTGGCACAATGAAAACATCTATTGCGGATAAGGAGGAAGAAGTATGGCTGATATCACTGTGGAGATCGTTCAGGAGATCGGAGTCCTGTCGGAATCAAACAAAGGCTGGACCAAGGAGCTGAACCTGGTGAGCTGGAACGGCCGTGAGCCTAAATATGACCTGAGGGAGTGGGATCCGGACCACGAGAAGATGAGCAAGGGGATCACCCTCACAAAGGATGAGGCCCGGCGGCTGCGTGACTATCTCAATGGGATCGGCCTGTAATATTCAGCCGGCGACCCGTTTGACTTGCGCCGGCCTGAACTGAAGGACGAATAAGCAGCGCTCTCTTTTATGAGGGGAGAACGGGTAAAAAATCGACGATGTCCGGGATCACATAGTAGGTGTCGGCTTTGTCGTCCAGTCCCAACTCATGGAAGAGGGCTTTTTCTTTTTCAAAATAGATGCTTTCATCAAAGAAAAAGAGCCCGCGGTTGGCCGGGTCTTTCTCCAGGGGCAGCAGGGAGATGTTGAAATCGCAGCAGGGATCGTTGTCCCACTGTTTCCCGTTATAAAAAGGGAGGCCCTGAAGCCTGCAGATATAGGTCCGGTAGGGATAGGCCATGCAGGCCCCCTGTTCCAGGTTGAGGAAGGGGCAGGGAATATCCTTGAACTTATTGTAGAAAATATCTTCGCGATGGTCGTCCAGCTGGTTGAAGCTGTTGATTCCGAAAAACTGTTTCATCTTCTCTTTGATGGAGCGTGAGCGCTCCAGAACACCCTCCTGTGTCTCCGGGAGAAGCCTTTTCCACCCTTCCAGGAGGAGCATGAGATCCAAAGAGGTGATATAAAAGAGCCCGTTGCAGCAATGGGAGCATCCCTTGGCACAATGGATGAGGCCTTTCAGGCGCCCTGCTGCTTTTTCCTTCCAGGCGAAGGTCTCTTCAAGCAGGTTTTTGTAAAGCGTTATTCCGTTTGGTTCCATATCACCAGGCGGCCACAGTTCCATCGGCTCGATGGTCCGTGGCTCCGCAGAGGCTCCCTTCTTCTGTTTTTAAAATCATCTCCCCGCGGCCGAAAAAGCCCTCGGGATCCTTCTCTATATCATGTCCCATGGCTCTGAGTTTTTCAAGGGTGGCTGAATCAAAGGCCGCTTCACACGTGATTCTTTTTCCCTGGTGCCATTGCCAGCGGGGCCGGTCCAGCGCTTCCTGGGGATTATGACGGCCGTCGATGAGGGCGGAGGCCACCTGAAGATGGCCCTGGGGCTGCATGAAACCTCCCATGACACCGAAAGGGCCCAGGGGAGTATTGTCGGATTCAGTGAGGAAGGCGGGGATGATAGTGTGATAGGGCCTTTTCCTGGGGGCAAGAACATTGGGATGGGCCTCTTCAAGAGAAAAGCCGTGCCCCCGGTTCTGCAGGGCGATGCCCGTCCCGGGGATGACGATCCCTGAACCGAATCCCATGTAATTGCTCTGAATATAGGAGACCATGTTTCCCTCTCCGTCGGCTGTGGCCAGGTAGACCGTCCCGCTTCCCTGAGGCTCTCCCGGAAAGGGATCCAGAGCCTTGTCACCGATCAGGCGCGCCCGCTCGGCGGCGTAGCTTTTTGAGAGAAGGACGTCAGGGGAAAAGGGCATGGAGGAGGGATCGGCGAGATAAGCCATGCAATCGCTGAAGGCCAGCTTCATCGCTTCCATGGAGTAATGGATATTCTCGGCTGAGTCAAAAGGGGCCCCGGGAAGCTCGCTTAAGATATTGAGAGCCATGAGAGCGGCCATCCCCTGGCCGTTGGGGGGGAGTTCCCAGATCTTTTTCCCCCTATAGTCCACTCCGAGAGGTTCCACCCATCGGGGGGCGAATTCAGCCAGGTCCGGAAGACGCAATGCCCCGCCGGTTTTTACCGCGAAGTCTTCTATGGCTTCGGCAAGAGACCCCTCGTAAAAGTCCCGGGCGTCTGTCTCGCCGATAAGCGCCAGAGTCTGCCCCATTTCGGGAGAAGACCAGATCTCTCCCGGTGAGGGCCCCCGTCCCTGAGGTGCGAAAAGAGAAAACCAGGGGGCGAACTCTTCCCCTTTCAGGACTTCTCTGTATCGTTTCACCGCTCTTTCCCAGAAACGGGCGGTGACAGGGGAGACAGGATATCCTTCAGTGGCGTATTCCACAGCCGGAGCCACAACCTGCGAGAGGGAGAGGCGTCCGAAACGGCGCACCAGTGCGGCCCAGGATGCGGGGATCCCGGGGACAGTCACAGGAAGCCAGCCGTGGGCAGGCATTTTTTCAAAGCCCTTCTCCTTCAGAAGTCCCGGTGTGAGGAGGGCGGGAGACCAGCCGCTTCCGTTCAGGCCGTAAAGGCTTCCCCGGAAACTGAACAATGCAAAAGCGTCGCCTCCGATGCCGTTGGACGTGGGTTCGGTCACGGTGAGGGCGGCTGCTGTGGCCACGGCGGCATCGATAGCGTTTCCCCCTTCTCTGAGGATCCGGAGTCCCGCCTGGGCAGCCAGGGGCGTGGATGTGGCCACAAGGCCCCGTCTTCCGTAGACAAGGGTCCTCCGGGAAGGATAGCGGTAATGAAGGGCATCGAATCTCATAAGGCCTCCTTTTCAAGGCTTTTATTTAGGATAGCGAAAAAGATTACTCCGTCAAGGCTTCTCCATTTGTTTTCTTGACAATGAAAGGCCCCACGAGTATTATCCAATATAAAGGGAAATGAGGGGGGCAGCTATGAAAATAGCCGTTTTTCAGCTGAATACCGCCTATAATCAGCTGAAAAGAAACAGGGAGCGCATCGAAGCGGCCATGGCCTCCCGGGCGGCGTCTCTCTACATCGCCCCTGAGCTCTTGAACACGGGGTACGAGCTGGAGGATGTTCAAAAAAGAGCCGAAAACAGCGGGGAGATGATCCGCTGGGCCTCATCCCTGGCGAAAAAATACAGATGCACGTTCATCCCGGGGTCATTTGCTGAACCGCGGGGGGAGAAGGTCGTCAACACCCTCTCCGTCTTCGGCCCCGACGGCGAGATGAAGGCCGCCTACTCCAAGATCCATCTCTTTACCCTCACCGGTGAAGAGAAGGTCTTTGATGCCGGACAAGAACCCGCCCTGGTGGAGATCCAGGGGATGACATTCGGGCTGGCTGTCTGTTACGACCTGCGCTTTCCCGAGCTCTTTCGGTATTACAGGAGCCGGGGAGCCCAAGGAGTGATCGTCGTCGCCAACTGGCCCAAAGCCCGCACGGGACACTGGAGAACCCTGGGGCGGGCCAGAAGCATTGAGAATTCGTTTTTTATGATCGGCGTCAACCGGAAAGGGCGTGATGCCGGGATAGATTTTAACGGGCATTCCTTTTGTTTTTCACCCACAGGGGAGGATCTCTTGAAAGGAATGCGGAGAAGGATGGCCACAGCTGTTGTGGATGCCGCTCTTGTGGATGAATCCCGAAGTTTCATGGATTCATTCCGTGACCGACGGCTGAACTTTGAGGAGGGACTATGAAAAAATGCTCGTATTGCGGAAGCAGCAATTTTGATAATGCCGCCTATTGTGAAAACTGCGGAATGCCTTTGAAAGAAGGCCTTCGCATCAGCTGCCCCCGATGCGGTAAAAATGTCCGGGAAAATGAAAAATTCTGCCGATATTGCGGTGCCTCTCTCATGGAATCCATCCCCTGTCCCCGCTGCGGACACCAGGTCCTCTCCACCGATGTCTATTGCAGCGAATGCGGTTATGCCGTCACGGAAACGGACAGGAAAGCCGCAGCGCGACTGGCCGCGGAGATGAAAAAGAAGGAGAAACCGGAACCTGCGAAAAAAAGCGGGACTGCCGTCATGAGCAGGGAGAGCGGACACTCCGAACGGGATGAACTTAAGGATGTGGCCGAGCAGATCCTCAGCGGTTCATCGGACACCGCGGTGAAGCCTTCTCCCGAACCCTCTTCGTTCGAGTTCCCCGATGAGAAAGAGGAGCTTCACGCTCCTGTGCCCGAGCTTTTGGAGACACCGGCTGAGCCCGATGAACTCATCGCCTCTCCCGCAGAAGAGTCTCTGGCGGTGGAGGAGACCATGTCTCTTGACGAAGAAGAGATCCTTGATGAAGAGGTCCTGCCCGGAGACCTGGATGACAGCCTCATGGACACCGAAGACCTCTCCGTTGAAGAAGAGGTCGTGGAGCATGCACCGGGTCAACACCGGCCGGCCCCCTCTGTCATCGCCGATGACGTGGACCAGATGATCAACGACGCCCTCATGACAGGAGGACAGCTTTTGGGAGATAAACTTTATCAGGATGCGGTCAAGACTTTTTCAAAAGCCATCGGGGCTGCTATCAAAAACGGGTTGGAACAGCAGGAGGACCGGCGTCTCATCACCCTTTATCTCAGGAGGGGAGAAGCCTTCAGACAGCTGGGAGATATTGAAAGGACGAAGGATAACTACTCCAGGGCCCTGAAATACGCCCAATCGATCTTTGCAGCCAATGATGTGGAGCGGATCCGAGATCTCATGGCCCGTCTTCCCTAGGAAGCGGCGGTACTATGGATGACAGGGATTTCAGGCCTCTTTACGAGGTCTTGCGCCCCAAGACCGTGGATGATATCGTCGGCCAGCCTCATCTGGTGGGAGAGAACGGGATCATCTCCATCTACCTGAAACAGGACAAACTCTTTTCCATGCTCTTTTACGGCCCTCCCGGAACGGGAAAGACCACATTGGCCCGCCTGATCTCAGATTTTTTTCATGCCAAATTTCTCTATTTCAATGCTGTGGAAGCCTCCACCGTGGAGATCAAGAAGACCATCCGCGAGGAGTGCAACGAGGGGCTGAACATCCTTTTTGTGGATGAGATCCACCGGTTCAATAAAAATCAGCAGACCATTTTCCTGCCCCATATGGAGTCAGGGCGCATCGTCCTCATCGCCACCACCACGGAAAATCCCGGCTACACCATCATCTCGCCGTTACGGTCACGTATGCGTGTGGTGCCTTTTAAAAAACTGGGGGATGACGCTCTCCTGGAGATCGTCGAAAAAGGGCTGTCCCATTTTCAGGAGACTCTTGAGGCGGATATCAAACAGCTCATTGTGGATTACGCCGACGGAGACGGCCGGTTTGCGCTCTTTCTCCTGGAAGAGGTCATGAGTCTCATGGCCCACAAAAAACTCTCCGCCGAAGAGCTCCAGGAGACTCTGAACAAAAAGATGCTTCTCTCAGATAAAAAGGGGGATTTTTACTATAATTATCTTTCGGCACTCCATAAATCCCTGCGGGGATCCGACGCTGATGCCGCTGTCTACTGGATATGCGCCATGATGGAGAGCGGGATCGACCCCCTGGCTATTCTCCGGAGGATGACAGCCATGGCATCGGAAGACATCGGTTTTGCCGATCCCAATGCGCTGAGGATCGTCAATGAGGCCACGCGGGCCTATGAATTCCTGGGATTTCCTGAAGGCCGCATGGCCATCATCCAGGCCGCTGTCTACCTGGCCCTGGCGCCTAAAAGCAATTCCGTTCTGAAAGCCATGGAGAAGGGCCTCTCCCTTGTGCGGGAACACGGGGTCCTGAACATCCCCGATTCCATCGCATCCAATACAAAGAGATACCGCTACCCCCACGCTTTTGAAGACCCTCTGATCAGACAGGATTATCTTCCCAAAGAGCTGGAGGGGGAGGAGATCGTCACGTTTATTCACAGGGGAAAAGAGACGAACTTTAAGAACCGTTGGGAGACTGTCCGTCCCCGGATCAGAAAAAAGAAGTAGAAAAGAGAGAAGAGGAGGTGGATATGAAGCGTATTGCCGTACTCACAGGAGGGGGAGATGCCCCGGGGATGAATGCCGCTGTCCGGTCTGTGGTCCGCACCGGGATATACATGGGGCTTGAAGTCCTTGGAATCGAAAAAGCCTATCTGGGAATGATGGAGGATCTCATCATTCCGCTCTCGCTCAAAGATGTGGGCGGGATCATGCAAAAGGGCGGCACCATGCTTCAGACGACCCGTTGTGAAGAGTTTATCACCGATGAGGGGCAGGAGCAGGCTGTTCAGAATCTCAAAAAACACGGCATCGAAGGGCTCGTTGTCATCGGAGGGGACGGTTCCCTCACCGGGGCCAGGGACCTTCACAACCGCGGGATCAAAGTCATCGGTGTACCCGGGACCATCGACAACGACCTCTGGGGGACAGACATGTGCATCGGGGTGGACACAGCCCTCAATACCATTATCTATTGTGTGGACAACATCAAAGATACCGCCTCGTCCCATGAACGGGCTTTTATTATTGAAGTCATGGGGCGCGAAAGCGGTTATCTCGCCCTCATGGCGGCCATTGCCACGGGCGCCGAAGAGGTCTATATTCCGGAAAAGGAGATGGATATCGAAGCAACCGCCAAAAAGATCCAGGACGGCCATAAACGGGGAAAGACACACGGGATCATCATCCTGGCCGAAGGAGCCGGGAATGCTTATACCATCGGGCGGCAGCTGAAGAACATCCTGGGATATGAGGTCAGGATCTCCATTTTGGGCCATATCCAGCGAGGGGGGACCCCTTCCGCTTTTGACCGCCAGCTGGGCAGCATGATGGGAGCCGAAGCCGTCAAGGCTCTGCTCAACGGGAAAAGCGGCTTCATGGTGGCTCTTTCCGGAGCACATTATTCCCTGGTCTCTCTTGATGAAGCCATCAGCAAGAAGAAGACCATCAGCCAGAAACAGTATGAAATAGCGCAGGTCCTGTCGCTTTAACCAGGAGGAGAGAGAAGATGAGAAAGTTCTTTATTGCGGGAAACTGGAAGATGAACAAGACCTATGATGAAGCGGTTCAGCTTGCACAAGCCGTTCAGCAGAGAGCTGTGAATGAAAAGAAGATCAATATCGGGGTCTTTGTGCCGGCCCCCTATCTCAGGGACCTGGCCATGGCGTCTCCCGACCTCATTGTGGGGGCTCAGAACCTCCATTGGGAAAATTCCGGGGCCTTCACCGGAGAGATCTCTTCTCCCATGCTCAGGTCAGTGGGGGTCAGCTGGACACTCATCGGCCATTCGGAACGGCGGGCTCTTTTCGGGGAGACGGATGCTGATGTGAACAGAAAGGCCATCGCCGCCCTTCAGCATTGCATCTTTCCTATTGTCTGTGTGGGCGAGACACTTGAAGAACGGGAGAAAAAGACCACTCTTGATATTATCGGAAGACAGGTCAAAGAGACGTTTTACACCATCCCCGCTGATATGGCCGAGACGATGACCCTGGCTTATGAGCCTGTCTGGGCCATCGGGACGGGAAAGACCGCGACACCTGACGATGCTGAAGAGGTCCATGCCTTCATCCGCATGACCCTGGCTTCTCTCTATTCTGCCGAGGTCAGCGAAAAAATCCGTATTCTTTACGGAGGAAGCGTCAAACCCTCCAATGCCGAGTCTCTTCTGAAGATGGCCGATATCGACGGGGCCCTCATCGGAGGGGCGTCCCTGAACAAAGATGATTTTATCTCCATCTGCGATACGGCCCTCACCATCGAAAAAGCGCAAGTGTCATGAGCCGGATTTCCACCGGGAACGGAGACAGCGGAAAGACCCGCCTCTGGTCGGGAGAAGAGGTTTCAAAGGATGACCTCCGTGTGGAGGCTTACGGCACGATGGATGAACTCCAGGCGGTCATGGGGGAGGCTCTCCACAAGGTGAAAAGCCCCACAACCGCCGCGCTCCTCAGAGATCTGCGCAGCATGACGGATAAAGCAGCGGGGGAACTGGCCTCCACGGATGCTCCGGCCCTCATGACACAGGAGGAGATCCGTGTGGTGGAAGAGGCCATCGGAGCGTATGAAAAAGAGGTCCCGCTCCGGGGATTTGTCCTCACCGGGGCCACTCCCGGAGGAAGCGCCCTTGATGTGTGCCGCACCGTGGCCCGGAGGGCCGAACGGAGAGTGGTCCGTCTGGGAGGGCGGGAGGAGATCTCCCCTCTTCTGTATGTCTTTTTGAACAGGCTGTCCGATCTCCTTTTTCTCTTGTCCTGTTTTGAGGATCTTCAGGAGGGGAGACTGACATTCCGGGATGAAAAAAAGGAAAGGAATTCCAAAGATGCTGACACCTAAACAAAGAAAATATCTGGAAAAAGAGGCCCATGAGATGACGCCTACGGCCTTTATCGGGAAAAACGGGATGACGGCCACCGTGATCCACGCCGTAATCGAGAATATCGATAAGAACGAACTGATCAAAGTCAAGATCCAGAAGGATGCCCCCGTGGAGAAGAGAGAAGCAGCTGCCGAGTTGGCAGAAGCTGCAGGAGCCCAAGTCGTCCGCCTCATCGGAGGGACCATCATCCTCTTTAAACCGCTCAAAGAGAATTCCCGTTACCCGCTTCCCTGAGGACTGTATGCCGGGAACTCTTTTTATTGTCGCCACACCCATCGGAAACCTGGGGGATTTTCCCCCCCGCGCTGCAGAGACTCTTCAGAATGTCCACACCATTGCAGCCGAAGACCCGGCGCAGTCGGCGGTCCTGTTGAAAAAATTCAACATCCGGGCCGCCATGATCCGTTACAATGAAGGAAACAAGGAGGCTGCTGTCCCCGGGATCACCGCCCTGCTCAGAGAAGGGCATGATGTGGCCTATATCTCCGAAGCGGGGACACCCTGTATCAGCGATCCGGGGCTGAACCTTGTGCGGAAAGCTGTTGAAGAGGGGTGCCGGGTGGTTCCGGTCCCCGGCCCCACTGCAGCCATGGCGCTGCTGTCTGTATCGGGGCTCCCCACAGACCGGTTTCTCTTTCTCGGGTTTGCCCCGAAAAAAGAGGCGGAACTGGAGCGTTTCAGGGCGTTTCTCGAAGATCAGCCTTTTACTGCGGTCTGCTATGTCTCTCCCCATCATATGAAAGAGTTCGTGGCCATGCTGGAGAACCTCCGTCATGACCCCGATGTGGTCGTGGGCCGGGAACTCACAAAACTTCATGAAGAGGTCATCCGCGGAAAGGCTCATGAGATCGGAGCGCGGATCCTGTCCAATGTCCGGGGGGAGTTCACCGTGGCCATCGCGGGGAACCGTGAGGAAAAAGAAACAAATCATACCCTTATCGTGTCCAAGGGAGAGGAACTGATGAAAAAGTTCTCCCTGAAGGACACGGCTTCGATATTGTCGGTGATTTATGGTTTGACGAAGAACAAGGTTTACGATATGCTTTTGAAAAATAAAGAAAACAAGTGAAACCTTGCAGGGAGAAGATGTGTCGTATAAGAGTAAGGAAGAGAGCGACGACCTTGTCAAACGCCTGAAACGTAAAGAGGACGGCGCTTTCGAAGAACTCATAGAAGATTATGGAGGGGTGATTTACAAAGTGCTCCACACGTATATAAGGGATAAAAACAGCGTGGACGATCTGTTCCAGGATGTTTTTATCAAGATATTCAAAAATATCCATACCTTTCGTGAAGAGAGCAAGCTGTCCGTCTGGATCTACCAGATCGCCCTGAACACGACCAAAAACCATCTCAGGAAGAAATTCAACAAAGACATCTATGAACTTCAGGATTACACCGCCTCCGTGGAGCCGGTGGATGACGATCTGGATAACCGGGATCTCCGGGAACTTCTGGATCTGTATATCGGAGAACTTCCTGAAAACTGGCAGACAGTGATCAACCTCTATTATTTTCAGTCTTATTCGTATAACGAGATTGCGGACATTACCGGGTTTCCCGTAGGGACAGTGAAAACATACCTCTACAGAGCCAAAGAAAAACTGTGCTCTCTTATGGAGCGGCACAGAAAGGAGTTGTTATGAGTGAGATCGACAAGAAGTTTGACGAGCAGTTTATTGATTCCCTGCTTTTTTCCCGTCCCAAGCCGAGGGTGTCCGAAGAGTTGAAAGAGAACACACTCTTCACCCTGGCCCGTCTGAGAGAATCTGAGATCCAGGAAGAGGCCCTTCAGAAAAAATTCTACAGAAACATTGTGGGTGTCTTCTCCATCCTGATCTTCCTCTTCGGTATTCTTATCGCTCAAAACATTAATTTTTTCGAATCCCTCTACCTCATGGCCCGTTCCGTTTTTACCGGGATCAGCCTGGAAAGCTTTATCAAAGTGGGGAAATATGTGGTCATCGGACTGGCCGCCCTGCCGGCCCTGGTGATCTTTCTTACGGAGAGGCATAAAAAACACTCTTCGCAGCATACATCATAAGTCAAACCGATATCTTCTTCTTTGACGGCGGGCTTCACTCCTCCTATACTGGAAACAGAGAGGAGGAGGATGGAAGCCCGTCTTTTTTTTGATCAACTCATGAACTGGTTTTCCCGGAACAGAAGAGACGATCCCTGGAGCGCCAATGCAGACTCCTACTCTGTGTGGATCTCGGAGATCATGCTGCAGCAGACCACAGTCCCTGCAGCAGCGCCCTATTTTCAGGCGTGGATGACCCGTTTCCCCTCGCTGGCTCATGTGGCTTCCGCACCTGTTGAGGAGGTCCTGCGGATGTGGGAAGGGCTGGGCTACTATTCCCGGGCTGTCAATATCCGCAAGACTGCCGGGATCCTGTCTTCAGAAGGGCGCAGCACCCTTCCCCCGGACTATACGGAGCTGTGCCGTTTGCCGGGAATCGGGGACAATACGGCCCGGGCGATCCTCAGCCTTGCATTCGGGTTGAGATATCCCGTGCTTGATGCCAATGTGCGCAAGATCATCATGCGTTTTTTCCTCACAGAAAAATGGACACCGAAGGCCGCTGAAGAGGCGGACCTCTTTATCAGAGAAGGCATGGACCATTATCCTCCGGGACGGGTCAATGAGGCGTTGATGCAGTTTGGCCAGACCGTCTGCCTGCGGAAAAAACCCCGATGTCCCGCATGCCCCCTCTCGGGGCATTGCCGGGCCTATCTGTCGGGAAGAGAGGATGCCATCCCTCCGCCGGCTGTCAAAAGAGTGACAGAGAAAAAAACCGTGCTTCTGATCCCTGCCTGGGAGAAGGCCGTGGGGATCCTCAAGAGAAAAGAGGGGATCGGCCGGGGCATGTGGTCCTTTCCCGCCTGTTCCTACGAAACGGGACAGGCCCGCCTGGACCAGCTCAGAGAGAAGGGGCGGACAGGGATTCTTCCTCTCAAAAGGGAGATCCACTCCTACACGCGATACAGAGACGAGCTTTTTCCCTATCTTCTGATGTTTCAGGATGAAGACGGCTTCCGGGCCATGGTCCGGGAAAAGGCCCTGAAGCCGGTGAGTGTTGACGACCTTGCCGTCTTCCCGTTTCTCTCCGCTTATCGGAAGATCGCCGGAGAGGTCAAAAGATGTCTTGAAAGAGACGGAGTATAAGGATATTAAAGAGATGAGACGACTAAAGGCGGTGATGTTATGGAGTTGTTCCTGGTCATTGTAAGCGGGCTGACCATTGTTCTGGTTCTGGCTCTTTTTCAACAGATACGGCGTGTGAACCGGGATGATGAGCGGATCGAGCGGCTGGTCAAAGACGAGATGTCCCGAAGCCGTCAGGAAAACCAGTCGGCAGCCCGGGAGGGAAGGCAGGAGCTGGGGAAGAATATTGCTGCGTTCGAATCCTCTCTTCTGGCCCAGATGAAAACGGTCTCCGACCTTCAGGAAAAGCAGTTCAACCGCTTTTCCGCTCAGCTTGACAAATTGATCAGCGAAAACGAACGCCGGCTGGAGGCCCTCAGAGAGAGCCTTGAAAAGAACCTCCGTTTTCTTCAGGAGGAGAACAGCAAAAAGCTGGACCAGATGCGCCAGGTCGTGGACGAAAAGCTTCACGCCACGCTGGAACGGCGCCTGGGGGAATCCTTCAACCTCATCAGCGAGCGGCTTGAAGCCGTCTACAAGGGGCTTGGAGAGATGCAGAAACTGGCTTCCGGCGTGGATGACCTGAAACGGGTCTTTACCAATGTCAAGACCCGCGGGACATGGGGGGAAGTGCAGCTGGGAAATCTCCTGGAGCAGATCCTCACGTCTGACCAGTATGCCGAGAATGTGGCCACCCGCGAGGGAAGCAATGACCGGGTGGAGTTCGCGATTAAATTGCCCGGACGTGATGATGCGGGATCCGTCGTCTGGCTCCCCATTGATGCTAAATTCCCTCAGGAAGACTACCTGCGCCTTCTGGATGCCCGGGACAAAGCCGATGCCGGCCTGGCTGAAGAGGCTGTCAAGGCCCTGGAGAAAAGAATCCGCAATGAGGCGAAGAATATCCGTGAAAAGTATGTGGATCCGCCCCATACAACAGATTTTGCCATTCTTTTTCTGCCCATCGAAGGCCTGTTTGCAGAAGTCCTTCGCCGCCCCGGCCTGGCTGAGTCCCTTCAGGCCGATTTCCGGGTGGTGGTCACCGGGCCCACGACACTCACCGCCCTTCTGAACAGTCTCCAGATGGGGTTCAGGACACTGGCCATCGAAAAGAGGACCAGCGATGTCTGGAAGCTCCTGGGAGCCGTAAAATCCCAGTTCAGTGATTTCGGAGACCTCTTGGACAAGACACAGAAAAAGCTTAAAGAAGCCAGCAACAGCATTGAGAACGCCTCGCGGAAAAGCCGGGTGATCCAGCGCAAACTCAGGGATGTGACCTCTCTTTCGGGGAGAGAGTCGGCCGCCATGCTTGAAGAGGGCGGAGAGGAGAGCGAGCCTGAAGTTTCGGAAGAAGAGGGCGGAAAAGAAGAGGAAAAAGGGGAAAACAGTTGAAAACATCGATATGAACGATTTAACATATCGCAAAAAGAGCTTTATATTTGACTTTTCCTCCTAATTGCCGTATTTTAAGAACAGAGAGATATTCGCTGTCAATAAGAGAAATCGAGGAGGTATTTTATGGCAAAATATCTGAAGACTTACCCGGAAAAGTGTTCAGCCTGCGGGACATGTATGGATGTCTGCTCTGAGACCTTTTTCAAAGAACGGAATCCGCTGAAATCAGCCATAAAGATCCAACCGAAAGAGGGGACTGTCCTCATGGCCGTCTGTAACCAGACATGCCGCCTCTGTGTGGAGGAGTGCCCTGTCCAGGCCCTCACCGTCAACAATGCCGGGGTGGTCCTGCTTAATAAGAATAAATGTATCGGGTGTTTGGCCTGTGTCTCCGTCTGCCCCATCAATGCCATGATGTGGTTCGAGGGGGGCAAATCGCCTTTCAAGTGCATTGCCTGCGGGAAATGTGCTGACGCCTGTCCCGAACAGGCTCTTGAAATCGTCGAGGAGGGATAATATGACACAAGACATTGAAAAGATCAAATCCGGACACAAACTCCTGAAGGAGTGGGACTATCAGCTGAAACCTGTGGACAAGGGTTACAACATGAGGACCCTTTATGTCAACATTTCCGATAACACCGTCACTGAAAAACCCGTGAGTGAAGAGATGAAAATGACCTTCACCGGAGGAAAAGGCTTCGGCCTGAAACTCCTCTGGGACGGAGTGAAACCTGAGACCAAGTGGGATGACCCCGAGAACGAAGTCTGTATTGCCACAGGCCCCATCGGCGGGAACACCAACTATCCCGGATCGGGGAAATCACTTGTGGTCTCCCTCTCTCCGCTCACAGGGATCCCCATCGATTCCAATGTGGGGGGGTATTTCGGCCCTTACCTCAAATTTGCCGGGTTCGATGCCATGGAGATCCAGGGCAAAGCCGACAAAGACGTCATCATCTACATCGACGGCGATAACGGCAAGGTTCAGATCATCGAAGCGCCCTATGAAGCGGTGGACAGCCACGTGGTGGGGGAACAGGTCATGGACCTCTTTGCCAAAAACGAGGAAGACAAGATCAATATCTCTTCGGTGAGCGCCGGCACAGGCTCTGATCACGCCTGGATCGGATGCCTCAACTTTTCCATGTGGGATAAGCGCCGTAAAGGCGTCCGTTTCAAACAGGCCGGACGCGGGGGGATCGGGACAGTGTTCCGCAACAAAAGGATCAAAGCCCTCGTGGTCCGTTTTTCAAATCTGAGCGGTGTCTCCAACAATCCTGCTGACATTGCTACAGTGCAGAAAACGGGGTTGAAGCTCCATAAAGAGATCATCGCCCTGGATGACCAGCAATGCCGGATGCGGCAGGTGGGGACCGCCCACTTGACAGAGATCATGAATGAGTACGATCTTCTGCCCACGATGAATTACAAGTTCGGAAGCCATAAAGACGCCGGCAACCTCTCATCCGATGTCTTCTACAACGAGTTTCTTTCCAAGGGAAAACCCGACGGATGCTGGTACGGGTGTACCATGGCCTGTGCCAAAGTCGCGGAAGACTTTGAGCTCAGGACCGGCCCCTACAAAGGGCAGAAAGTCATCGTGGACGGACCGGAATACGAGACAGTGGGCGGCTGCGGCTCCAATATCGGAGTCTTCAATGCACGCGATGTCCTGGAGATCAACTTCTATTGTGATACATACGGGCTGGACACCATCTCCTTCGGAACCATGACCGCTTTTATCATGGAGTGCTGGGAGAAGGGGTTCCTGGACAAAGAAAAAACCGGAGGACTCGACTTTACCTGGGGCAATGCTGACGACGCCCTGGAGCTTCTCCATCAGATCTCCCGCGGGGAAGGGTTCGGCAAGATCGCCGGAAAAGGGATCCGCGGGATGAAGGACTACTTTGAAAAGCATTTCGGTGCCGACCGCAAGATGATGGATGATTTCGGCATGGAAGCCAAGGGCCTGGAATATTCCGAGTATGTGACTAAAGAATCACTGGCCATGCAGGGCGGGTACGGACTGGCCCTGAAGGGCCCCCAGCATGACGAGGCCTGGCTCATCTTTATGGATATGGTCCAGGGGCTCATCCCCACCTTTGAGGACAAAGCGGAAGCCCTTCACTATTTCCCCATGTTCCGGACCTGGTTCGGGCTTCAGGGGTTGTGTAAGCTGCCCTGGAACGATATCGAACCCGCAGACAACGCCCAGACAGCCGAACCGGCCAAAGTCCCCGAGCATGTCCAGAACTATGTGGATATCTTCAATGCCATCACGGGGCAGAAGATCGACAAGGAAGAGCTCATCCTTCAGTCGGAGCGGGTCTATAACTTCCAGCGTGTCTTCAATATCCGCATGGGGAAGGGGCTGAGGGAGCATGATGCGATTCCCTACCGTTCTGTGGGGCCCGTGACCGTGGAGGAGTATGAATCCCGCGCCGAGCGCTATGACAAGCAGCTCAAAGAGAAGGCCGGGATCGATCCCGCAGGGCTCTCCTCCCCGGAGAAAGTGGCCGCTCTTCGGAAATACCGTGAAGACCAGTATGAGCAGCTTATCGATGCGGTCTACAAGCGTCGCGGATGGACAAACAACGGCGTTCCCAAACCGGAGCATCTGAAAAAGCTCGGGATCGCTTTTGCTGATGTCCTTGACGTCGTCCACAAACATCTCTGAGATCTGTGAGGGAGGAGTCATCTCCTCCCTCTTTTCATCCAGTTTTTTCTTGACGTCCCCGGAAATTACGATAGAATGAAGCCCCACTAAGCCCTAAGGTAACTGTATGCGTATTAAGGTATTTGCCGGAATGAAAAAGTTTTTTGGACAGAAGGAGGAGGTCGACCTTCCTCTGGACGAACCCTGCAGTGTCGGGGAGCTGGCTGAGAAACTGGATCTTCCCGAAGATTTGCACTTTGTCGTTGTCCGGGATGGACAATCCCTGGGAAGGGATGACACCGTCTCCGATGATGACCGGGTGAGTTTTGTCCGGTTCGTTTCCGGGGGCTGATCTAACTGGTGGAATAATTCAAGATTAAATGAACTCCATCACAAGAGGAACCCCGCCTGAAAGGGGCTTTTTCCCTTGACGGAAACGGATATTGACTTTACTATTTTGAAGCGTTACGGCGTGTATGTCTTTAAGGAGGGTTAGGATGAATAAGAGTTTTTTACCAAAACCAAATGAGATTGACAGAAAATGGTATCTCGTGGATGCCGAAGGGGAGGTTCTGGGGCGCATGGCCACACGGATCGCCCGGATGTTAAGCGGCAAAAGCAAACCCATTTACTCTCCCTCAGTGGATACCGGTGATTTCGTTGTCGTGATCAATGCCGGGAAAGTCCGTCTCACCGGAAATAAGCTGAAACAGAAGTTCTATTACAGGCACAGCGGTTATCCCGGCGGTTTGAAAGCGGTACGCTATGATGTGATGATGGAAAAGAAACCGGAAGACGTCATCAAGCTCGCTGTCAAGGGAATGCTTCCCAAAAACAAACTGCAGGCCAGGATGCTGAAGCGCCTGAAAGTCTATGCCGGGGGACATCATCCTCATGCGGCACAGAAATGCGAAACCGTTAAAGTGACAAAGTAAGGGAGGAGGATGACTTTGAGTACAATATATTGGGGAACAGGCCGGAGAAAAACCGCTGTGGCACGGGTACGCCTGATCGCGGGAAAAGGCCGGATGATGGTCAATGATAAACCTTTGGAAGAATATTTTGATGTGAAAGATTACCAGGAAAGAGCCAGACAGCCTCTGGTGCTCCTGAACATGACCGGACGTTATGATGTCCTGGTCCGTGTCCACGGCGGCGGTTTGAACGGACAGGCCGGGGCTGTGCGCCACGGTGTCGCCCGAGCGCTGGTCAAAATGGATGAGACGTTGAAACCTTCCCTGAAGCGTGCCGGATTTCTCAAGAGGGATCCCCGTATGAAAGAGAGAAAGAAATACGGACAGAAAGGCGCCAGGGCCAGGTTCCAGTTCTCGAAACGTTAAGGTTATTGGATTGAAAATTCGCACAATCCCGCCTTCATGGTGCCCCTTCATTGCGGGGGTTATCGGGATTGGAGGAGACTGCAAGGAGGAAATTCTATGGCTAATGTAACCATGAAGCAATTGTTGGAGGCCGGGGTCCATTTCGGACATCAGACCAAAAGATGGAACCCTAAGATGAAACCCTATATTTTCGGGGCAAAAAACGGCATTCATATTATTGATCTTCAGAAATCCGTCAAGTATATCGAGGAATCCTGTGAAAAATGCAAAGCCATCGTTGAAAACGGCGGTAAAGTTCTTTTCGTCGGCACCAAAAAACAAGCCCAGGATGCCATTGAGACAGAAGCTCAGCGCTGCGGCATGCCCTTTGTGAACCACAGATGGCTCGGCGGCATGCTCACCAACTACAAGACCATCAAACAGCGTGTCCGGTTTTTCAGGCAGCTTGAAGAGATGGAGACCAACGGCGAGATGGAAAAGCTGAGTAAAAAAGATGCCATCAAGACCCGCAAACAGAAAGAGAAGATGAGTGATGTCTTCCGCGGGATCAAAGATATGGACGATGTGCCCCACGCGGTCTTCGTCGTTGACATCAAAAAAGAGAAAAATGCCGTGGCGGAAGCCCAGAAGCTCGGTATTCCGGTCTTCGCACTCATCGACACCAACTGCGATCCCGATGAAGCCGATTACCTCATCCCCGGCAATGATGACGCCATCCGTTCCATCAGCCTGATCTCACGGGTCATGGCCGATGCCGTTCTGGACGGGCTGCAGGGCAGCCTGGAAGGGCGCGATGTGAATGAGGACGAAGCTGTTGAAGAAAAACCCAGGACACGCAAGGCAAAAGCGGAAGCTCCCGTCCAGGCGGAAACCGAAGCTGAAGTCGAAGCTGAGGATGTCCCTGCTCAAGAGGCTCCCGCTGAGGACGCCCCTGAGGAAGAAGCGGCTGAACCTGCAGACGAGACAAAAGACGAAGAGTAAAGACAACGATATAAAGAGAAGAGGTGAGGGAGATGGAAATAACAGCTCAAATGGTGAAAGAATTGAGAGATCGCACCGGAGCCGGTATGATGGACTGCAAAAAAGCTCTGTCAGCCGCCGGCGGAGATATGGAAAAAGCGATCGAAGAGCTCCGTAAAAAAGGTTTGGCTTCAGCGGCCAAGAAAGCGGACCGTGAGACTCATGAAGGAAGCGTGGGCGCTTACATCCATGCGACGATGAAACTCGGAGTCCTTATCGAAGTCAACTGTGAAACTGATTTTGTGGCCAAGACAGATGATTTTCAGGCCCTGGTGAAAGACCTGGCTATGCAGGTGGCCGCTTCGAATCCCCTTGTCGTCTCACGCGAAGAGCTCGACAGCGGGATGATCGAAAAAGAGCGGGAGATCTACCGCGAAAAGATGCTGGCCGAAGGGAAACCTGAGAACATGGTGGACAAGATCGTCGACGGCATGCTTGAAAAACGGTATTACAAAGATGTCTGCCTTCTGGAACAGGACTTCATCAAAGATACCGAGATGACTGTGCAGGATTATATCAATACATTCATCGCGAAATTAGGTGAAAATATTCAGGTGAGGCGGTTTACACGGTATTCGCTGGGAGAATAATGGTCTCGCGCATACTGCTGAAGCTGAGCGGTGAATTACTGTCTGAAAAAGAGGGCTTCGGGATCAACCCCGAAGCCCTCTCACGTATCACACTGGAAATCAAGGAACTCCATGACCGGGGCCTCTCTATAGGCCTTGTCATCGGCGGCGGGAATATCTTCCGCGGCCGTTCTCTCATCAAGGATTTAAAATTTTCCCCGCCGAAAGCCCATCATATGGGAATGGTGGCCACAATCATCAACGGCATCGCCCTGGAGACGGCTCTCAACGAGGCCGGATGCCCCGCTCTTCATTACAGTGCGTTCCCTGTGGGGACATTTTCCAGGCCTTATGACCGGGACAGTGTCCTCAGCGGCTTGAACGATCATGTGGTCATCATGACCGGAGGCACAGGAAATCCTTATTTCAGTACGGATACAGCCGCAGCCCTGAGAGCCGCAGAGACCGGAGCGGAGATCCTGGTCAAAGCCACAAAAGTCGACGGTGTCTATGACAAGGATCCTGTCCGATATCCCGAAGCTGTCCGGTATGACTCCATCACTTATGAGGAGTACCTCCGGCAGCATCTGGAAGTCATGGATCTGAGCGCTGTCTCATTGTGCCGGGATCAAAAGATCCCCATTCTTGTTTTTGATTTTTCACAAAGAGGAAACCTGAAAAAAGTGTTGACCGGGGATCTGCCCCATACGGTCATCCGGTAAGTGTTTCAATCGGAAAGGAGAGTGATCTCATGGACCATGCGGCATTAAAAGAAGGCAGGCAGAAGATGGAGAAGACACTGGATGTCTTGAGGGATGAATTGCACAGTGTGCGCACCGGGCGGGCCTCAGCGTCCCTCCTGGACAACATCACAGTGGACTATTACGGTACGCCCACTCCCGTGACGCAGATCGCTACGGTCAATGTCCCGGAACCCCGGAGCATCACCATCTCCCCCTGGGACGTCTCCATTATCGCAGCCATCGAAAAGGCTATCCTCACGTCCAACCTGGGATTGAACCCGGCTAACGACGGGAAGATGATCCGTGTCCCTGTTCCCCCTCTTTCCGAGGAGAGGCGTAAAGACCTGGTCAAAGTCATCAAGAAGATGGCTGAAGATACAAAGATCGCTTTGCGTAACATCCGCCGTGATGAGAACGAGAAGATCAAGACACAAAAGAAGGACGGCGATATCCCCGAGGATATGGAGAAGAAACTTTTGGATGAGATCCAGAAAGTCACAGACGAGTTTGTCCACAAAGTCGATGATGTGGTGAATAAAAAAGAAGCTGAAATCATGGAGGTCTGATGTGTCTTTTCCGGCTCCGCGCCATGTAGCCATTATCATGGACGGCAACGGGCGATGGGCCAGGAAACGCTTGCTGCCCCGTACCTTCGGACATAAGAAAGGGGTGGAGACACTCCGGTCCATTGTCCGTGCAGCAGCGGAAAAAGGCATCGAGGTCCTCACCGTTTTTGCTTTTTCCAAGGAAAACTGGAAACGACCGGAGAAAGAAGTCAAAGCCCTTATGCATCTTTTTGTCGAGACATTGGAAAAAGAGATCCCTGAACTGACGAAAAACAAGGTGCGTCTCCGTTTTATCGGAGACCGCTCCTCTCTGGGCCGGGAGGTCACGGAGAAGATGACACTGGCTGAAGTCCAGACGAAAGAGAATGAGGGGCTCACACTGGTGGTGGCCCTCAACTACAGCGGACGAGATGATATCCTCCGCGCTGCTCAGGCTCTTGTGGAACAGAACGCCGACGGAACTGCTCTGGATGAAGAACTTTTCACCTCTTTTCTCGATACACGGGGCCTTCCCGACCCGGACCTCATTATCCGGACCGGGGGAGAGAACCGCATATCCAATTTTCTTCTCTGGCAGGGGGCCTACAGTGAGTTTTACTCCACCGCGGCCTACTGGCCCGATTTTGATCAGAAGGAATTTGAAAAGGCCCTGAAAGCGTATGCCCGACGGGAACGGCGGTTCGGAGGATTGGGATGAAACTGCTCCAGAGAAGCCTTGTGGCTTTGATCGGGATCCCCCTCCTGCTTTTCGTCGCCCAGACGGCTCTGCCCGCAATCTGGCTGGCCTTTGCCCTCCTTGTGGGAGGAATCTCACTGATGGAACTTTTACGGATGTTCCGTATCCGCTCACTGCTGCATTTTCTTTTTTCATTTGCAGCGCTGACGGCAGGGTTCGGCTTCCTTTACCTGGGGAAAAGCCTCATGCTGCCCCTGACGGCCTTTTCCATGGGGCTTGCCGTGACAGAAGTCATCATGTTCAATGATGAGAAAAAGCAGGATATGAGGCGTTTTCTGGTCACTCTCATGAGTACCCTCTACATCACTGTCTTCTGGGGTCATTTCATTCTTTTGAAAAAAATTCCCGGCGGACGTCTGCACTGGGCTCTTCTCCTTTTTGTGCTGGTCTGGGTCATCGACAGTGCCGCTTATTTTATCGGGATGGCCCTGGGGAAACGGCGAGGAGTTCTGGCTGTCTCTCCCAGGAAATCCGTTGCCGGGTTTCTGGGAGGGCTGATCCTTCCTCTTGCCCTGGCTCCTCTCTTTTCACATTTTTCCGGATGGCCCCTGTGGAGAGGGTTTCTCATTGTGGGACTCATGGGTGTCGTGGTCCAGGCCGGGGATCTTGTGGAGTCCTTGCTGAAACGCTATGCCGGCGTGAAGGATTCCGGAGCCCTTCTCGGAGCTCACGGCGGGATCTTTGACCGATTTGATTCATTGATATTTTCCCTCCCCGTCTATTACGGGGTGGTTGTGTTTTTTTTATAAAGACAAAAAAGAAAGGATGTTAAGCTTATGACACAAATACTTTTCTGGATATTGCTGCCGGTATCAGCCGGGCTTGTCTTTTATGCCCGTCATCTTCAAAAAAAGATCTCTTTGTGCGCCCAGAGGAAAACGTTGCGTGCTGACCAGGCTGATATCGTCGTGACAAAGACACTGGATAACGGGAACATCAAAGCTTTTGTCACCGTCAAGATCTCGGATACCGTGCTTCTCAAGGATATCAGGATCATCAATGACGGAGAGAAGAATGAAGAGAAACTCCGTATCGAAGTCCCTGTCCGGATCACCAAAAAAGGGCATATGATGGATATTTACCAGTTTATTGACAATGACTTTAAAAAGAAGCTTTTTGATTCCATCATGAGAAAATTCAAAAGTCTCTGATCCCGGAAGGGAGTCGGGCCTGACAGGCATAACGGGAAGGAATCGGGATGAATTACAAAGTCTTGGTCATCGAAGTCAATGAGGAGTTCCGGACAGAAGCCAGACGGGAGCTGTTAAGACGCGGGCTTGCCGTGAGAGATTGCGACAACCTGGAAGAGGGCATGGCTGCTCTCCGCGAAGACGGCGATATCCAGGTGGTCCTTGTGAACTGGAGATCCAGGAAAAGCAAAACCTCTCAGGGAACGGATATCGAAGGGGAGGTCATCTTTCACGAGATCCTCAAAGTCCGTTTTGAAGTGAACGTCTTTCTTTTCACAAAGGAGAAGGACCCCCGGAAAATAGGCGGAAAAGGGCTCATCACCGGCTACTTCTACAAAGATGACCGGGATTATGATGATATGTACCGGAAGATAACAGCCGTGGTCAAGGAAAAGCAGCAGGCGCCTTTTTTTGAAGAACTGGTCCGGTACGCCTCAAAAAGCAACGATTCCTGGCATACCCCGGGCCACTCTTCAGGGGATTCGGTGAAGCATTCTCCCTGGGTCAGCGACTATTACGAGTTTTTCGGCCATAACATGTTTGCCTCGGACATCTCTGTCTCTGTTCCCGCCCTGGACTCTCTTCTGGACCCTAAGCCCGAAGGAGTCATCAGTAAAGCCCAGGAGCTGGCTGCACGGGCGTTCCGGTCAAAGAGGACATATTTCGTGACCAACGGGACCTCCACCTCAAACAAGATCCTGCTCCAGACATTGCTCAAACCCGGTGAGGCGATCCTTCTGGATCGAAATTGTCATAAATCTGTTCATTACGGCATCATCGCCGCAGGGGCTGAGCCGGTCTACCTGATCCCGTCAGTGAACAATGAATACGGGATCTTCGGGCCCATTCCCAAAAAGAGGCTTTATGCCACCATGGATCGGGCCCTGGACGCGGGGAAAAAACTCAAAGCCATGATCCTGACCAACTGCACCTATGACGGACTGATCTATGACCTGGAAGAGATCATCGCTGAAGCCCATAAACGGGGGCTCAAAGTCATTATCGACGAAGCCTGGTTCGGATATGCCAATTTCCACCCGGCCTTTTACCCCTGCGCCATGGCTGCAGGGGCCGATTACGCCACCCAGTCCACACACAAGACCATGAGTGCCTTCAGTCAGTCTTCGATGATCCATGTGAACGATCCCGACTTTGAATCCATTGAGGATTTTTTCATGGAGAATTATATGCTTTACAGTTCCACATCTCCCGGTTATCCCATGATCGCTTCTCTGGATGTGGCGCGTAAGCAGATGGTCATGGAAGGATACCGCCTTCTCTCCAATGCTCTGCAGCTTGCCGAAGACCTCAGGGAGGCTGTGAACTCTTTGGACGGCTTCAGGACCCTGGAAGCTGAAGACCTGATCTCTGAGGAGCTGAAGGGGGACGGGATCCGGCTGGACCGGACCAAGGTCACCGTAGACATCACCCAAAGCGGGTATTCCAACAAGAAACTGGAGCATCTCCTCCTTAATGAATATGGGATCCAGGTAGAGAAGACCACCTTCAACACCATGACTTTTCTCATCACCATCGGGACCACCCGCTCCAAGATCAACAGGCTTTTCCTCGCTCTGGAAGCTCTTTCCAAACGCAAGGGGACAAGCGGAGTCCTCCGCCCTGCAGAGCCTTTGCAGCTTGTGCTCTCGGAGATGAGATATCTTCCCCGGCATGCCTTTTACTGCGACGGGGTTTTCGCCCCGGTCCAGAAGTGTGACGGCCGTATCGCCGCGGGGATGGTGGTCCCCTATCCTCCGGGGATCCCCATCCTGGTGCCCGGACAGATCATCACCAGGGAGATCATTACCTATCTGTCAGCGCTTTTTGAAAAGGGTGTGGAGATCCACGGGATGCAGGACGGGTTCATCAATATCCTGACCCCTGAAGAAGAGGCGGAGCTGGCCCGCCGGGGATGGGCCATATCCTCCTGAGGAGACGACTTGCTGCAGACCCTGGTTTCGCTTATCCCGACAATTGTCACTATCCTCGTTGCTTATAAGAGTCGGAAAGTCTGGCTTGCCCTCTTCTGCGGTATCGTCTCGGGAGGACTTCTTTACGGCCGGGGAGCGGGGATCGTTCTCACCACAGGACGTTATCTCATCTCCGGCTTTACAGACCCGGAAAGGCTGAAGATCACCTTTTTTGTCCTCATGGTCGCCGGAATGCTCCATGTCATGGCGAAAACGGGGGCCAACCTCAAATTCGGTCTCACTGTGGGGAAAAGACTCCCGGGGCCGAGGACAGCCCGGCTCGCTGCTGTGGGAGTCAGTTCTCTTCTCTTCTTCGATGATTATGCCAATGTCCTCATCGCTGGAGCCTCCATGCGCCCTGTCATGGAGCGTCACCGGATCTCCCCGGCCATGCTCGCCTACTTTACAGATGTCATGGCTGCCCTGGCCTCGGTGGTCCTGATCTCCACCTGGGCGGCCTTTGAAGTCTCCCTCATCGGGGGAGCCCTGAAGGAAGCGAAGAGCGGGATGTCGGGGATGGAAGTCTTCCTTTCAGCTGTGCCCTACCACATCTTCACGTTTTTCAATATCTTTCTTGTCCTGCTTGTGGCGTTCAGCGGAAAGTGGTTCGGTATTCGGAAAAGGGAGCGCCACAGGGTCCTGAAAGCCGAAGCTCCGGGAGACCGGGCCCGCAGGAGGGATATGGTGATCCCGATCACCGCTTTAGTGGGGGTCTCCTTTTTCGGAATGACCGGATTGGGATGGCTTCATCTCCCGGCGGGGACTCCGCCCTCTCTCATGGCGCTCTTCGGCGCAGCTCCGGTCATCGATGCCCTCAACCTTGGCGTGGTCACGGCAGCTTTTTTGCTGGGGCTTCTCATGCTCAGGGACAGGGTCATGACATGGACAGAGTTTTCCGTCTCTTTCAGTGAAGGGGTGAAGACCATGTGGCCCACAGGACTCGTCATCATCCTGGCGAGGGGGCTGGAGATGACAGCGGGAGATCTTGAGACTGGGAGGCATATGGCGGATCTCTTCAGGGGGCTCATGCAGCCTGGTTTTATTCCGGCGGTGATCTTTGTCATCGCCGCTCTGGTCACAGTGGCCAGCGGCTTTTCCTGGAGTTCCATGGCCCTGATCATGCCCATCGCTGTCCAGATGGCGCTTCCCGCAGGAGAGACAGTCCTCTTCGGAGCTGTGGCTGCCACGATCTCCGGAGCCATCTGCGGTGCTCAGATGATCCCCTATTCGGACAAATCGGTGATGACCGCCGCAGCCTGCGGGATCACGCCCCTCTATCACGTCAAAACACAGTCTCCTCAGATCTTCCTGACGTCGCTCACCGCCCTGGGCGGGTTTTTAGCCTTGGGGGCCGGTGCGCCTCTGGCTCTGGTCATCCCGGGGGGATTTCTGGCCCTTCTCGCACTCCATTTCTTTTTTGCCAGGCCCTTTTCCTCCTGACCGGCAGAAGACAATTCTACGCTTCACGAAGCTTTTGATTTCTGTTGACAATGGGGGTCTTGTGTCTTATGTTAATCGGGTAAGGGGGTCAATGTATGGACAAGCGCATCTTCATCTTTTCCGGCTACTACGGGAGCGGGAAGACGGAAGTTGCCACCAATTTTGCCCTCTTTCTCAAAAAGGATCATGAGCATGTGGCCATCGCCGACATGGATGTGGTCAACCCCTATTTCAGAAGCCGTGATAAAGAACTCTTTTTCAAAGACCGGGGCATCGATCTTATCGCTCCGCCGGAACGCATCAATGCAGCCGACCTTCCCACCATTACCGCATCCATCGGGGGAATGGTCGAGAATCAGAAATACAAGGTCGTCCTGGATATGGGCGGAGATGATGTGGGGACCATCCCCCTGGGGAGCATCCGGAAAAGGATAGAGGCTGTGGGAGGATATGAGATGTTTATCATCGCCAATCTGAACCGCCCCTTTACCCGGGATTCCGAAGGAATCGTCCGGATGGCTGCTCTCATTGAAAAGATGAGTGATATCCACCCCACAGCCATGATCTCCAATACCCATATGAAAGAATTCACAGACAGGGAGATGATCCTCAGAGGAGCTGAGCAGTGCTCAGAGGCGGCCCGCCGCTTGAAGATCCCTCTGGCGTTCATCACCGTCCCTGCCTTTCTTGATGAAAAACCCTTCAGAGAAACGCTCACCAGCCGCTTTGAAGGGGATGTCTTTCCATTACAACTGTTTTACCATACTCCCTGGGAAGAGGATACCGCTCCCTGAACCAGGAGTAACAGATGAGGAGGTGTTGATTTAATGCCAAAAGGAAAAGTCGTTATCAACAAAGAGAAATGTAAGGGGTGTGAGCTGTGTATCGCGGCCTGCCCCAAAAAGGTCCTGGGACTGTCAGAGGATTTCAACACAAAAGGATACCGGTATTCCACACCGCTTCATCCTGAAGAGTGTATCGGATGCGGATTCTGCGCCATGATGTGTCCCGACGTGGCCATCGAAGTCTACAGAGAAGAGTAGGAGGGATTTTATGGGTGAAAAATATTTGATGAAGGGAAACGAAGCCCTCGGAGAAGCTGCGATCATTGCAGGCTGTGATGCCTATTTCGGATATCCCATTACACCGCAAAACGAACTGACGGCCTACATGTCCAAAAGGATGCTGGAAGAGGGACGGGTCTTTGTCCAGTCAGAGAGTGAAGTGGCTGCGATCAACATGGTCTTCGGTGCTGCCGGCGCCGGGAAAAGGACCATGACCTCTTCGTCCTCTCCCGGGGTCAGCTTGAAGCAGGAAGGGATCTCCTATCTGGCCGGAGCTCAGCTCCCCGCCGTCATCGTCAATGTTATGCGGGGCGGGCCCGGGCTCGGTAATATTTCACCGGCCCAGGGAGATTACTACCAGGCCACACGCGGCGGAGGAAACGGGGACTACCGTCTTATCGTGTTTGCCCCCAACTCTGTCCAGGAGATGGCCGATGATGTGATGGATGCCTTTGATCTGGCTGATAAATACCGTATGCCCGCCATGGTCATGGCTGACGGCATGCTGGGACAGATGATGGAACCCGTGGAGTTTAAAGAACCCAAAAACAAAAAAGACCTGCCCGCAAAAGATTGGGCGCTCACCGGAGCCAAAGGCCGCCCGCGCAATATCGTCCGTTCTCTTATGCTGGGCGGGACAGGCCTCTATGAGCATAATGAAGTGCTGCGCAAGATCTATGCCCAGGTGGAAGCGGCAGAGACCAGGTATGAAGAGCTGGAGACGGCTGATGCCGAAGTGACTCTCGTCGCCTACGGATCGGCTTCACGAGCTTGTATCGGGGCCGTGCGTCATCTCAGGGCAGCCGGGAAAAAGGTGGGACTGATCCGCCCCCGGGTGATCTGGCCCTACCCCTACAAAGCACTGGAGAAACAGGCTGAAAAAAGCAAAAAATTCCTCGTTGTGGAAATGAACCTGGGGCAGATGATCGATGATGTCCGCATCGGGGTGGCCGGAAAAGCTCCCGTGGAGTTCTACGGGTATGCCGGCGGATGGATTCCCACGGTGAAGGAAGTCGTCGACCGTGTCAACCAAATGCTTTAAGGAGAGGTGTAACGTATGAAAACTGTATATAAAAAACCTGAATCCATGACATCCGCGACAACGATCTACTGCCCGGGCTGTCATCACGGGATCGCCCACAGGCTCATTGCGGAAGTCATCGATGAGCTGGGAATCGCCGATCACACCATAGGGATCGCTCCTGTGGGCTGTGCGGCTCTGGCCTATGACTATTTCAATATCGATTTCTCTGAAACTCCCCACGGAAGGGCTCCGGCAGTGGCCACCGGCCTGAAGCTGACCCAACCCGACCATGTGGTCTTTACTTACCAGGGAGACGGAGACCTGGCGTCTATCGGCGCAGCGGAGATCCTTCACCTGGCGAACCGCGGATTCAACATCACCACGATCTTCATCAACAACGCCATTTACGGGATGACCGGCGGGCAGATGGCTCCCACGA
Organism: uncultured bacterium; assembly: GCA_964574875.1. Classification (GTDB taxonomy): domain Bacteria; phylum Macinerneyibacteriota; class Macinerneyibacteria; order Macinerneyibacteriales; family DSCS01; genus DSCS01. The sequence goes on from CAZNOX010000009.1 coordinate 30,225, forward strand.
CCCTGGAAGGGCAGAAGACCACCACAACACCTTTCGGGCGTGACCTCAAAGTGCACGGACACCCCATGAAAGTCTCGGAGATCCTCTCCAATGCAGCAGGAGTCGCCTATATCGCACGGGGAGCCGTCTATGATCCCAAACATGTCATGGAGACCAAGAAGATGGTCAAAAAGGCCTTCCAGAACCAGATCGACGGCAAAGGTTTCTCCATGGTGGAGATCCTCTCCACATGCCCCACAAACTGGGGGCTTTCTCCGCTGGATGCCGTGGAGTGGCTGAAGAAGAACATGGAACCTTATTATCCTCTTGGCGTTAAAAAAGACATCGACCAGGAACAGTAATCTGGAAAGGGGTTATTATGGAACATAAAATTGTCATGGCCGGATTTGGAGGCCAGGGAATCATGGTTATGGGCCGTCTGCTTGCCTACGCCGCGATGGAAGAAGGAAAAAATGTCTCCTGGATCCCTTCCTACGGTGTGGAACAGCGCGGAGGAACGGCCAACTGCAGTGTGGTCGTGGCTGATGAGATCATCGCAGCGCCCATCGTCGCCGAACCCGCTTATGCGATTATCATGAACAGGCCCTCTCTGGATAAATTCGAACCGAAGATGGCTAAGGACGGAATTCTCATTGTGAACACGTCCATCGTCGACCGTGATGTCCAGCGTAAAGATGTGGATGTCCTTTCGCTGGCCTGCAACGATATCGCTCTGGAACTGGGTGATGTCCGGTATGCCAACATGGTGGCCCTGGGGGCTTTCTGTAAAAAGACCGGGATCATCAAGCTGGAAACACTCAAGGAATCTCTTAAGAAAGTGCTCTCTGCACGGCGTCAGAATCTCGTTGAAATCAACCAGAAAGCCCTTGAAAAAGGGTATGAATTAGGATAAACTAATCGGAAGGGGGGAAATGTCCCCCCTTCACACCATTGCATTTTAAAGGGGGATTATGTCGAAGATTGGTTCCATGTTGCGTGCCGTGGGATTGATAGACGATGCCCAGCTTCAAAGGGCATTGGAAGAACAGAAAAGGACCCATGAGACCATCGGGACCATCCTTGTCAAATTAGGGTTTGTCAGTGAGACAGACCTGACCAATACCCTGGGGAAACAGCTCGGCGTTGCTTCTGTGGATCTCTCCCATTTTGAGATTGATGCCAATGTCCTCAAGATCATCCCTGAAGACATCGCCCGAAAATATAAAGTCATCCCCCTGCACCGTATGGGGTACACCATCACCCTCGCCATGGCCAACCCCACCAATGTCATGGCCATCGACGATATCAAGTTCCGGACAGGATACAATATTGAGCCGGTGGTCGCGGCAGAGACCTCCATCATGAAATCCATCGACGCTTATTATGGAACCAACGCCGCCGAGATGTCAGATATCTCCGATGCCCTTGATGAGAATATGGACCTCACCGAGTTTGAGGTCATCGAAGAAGAGGATGATGTCAGTGAGCAGGAGCTCCTCAGCCAGGTGGAAGATGAACCTGTGGTCAAGCTTGTGCAGCAGCTCATCGCCAAGGCTGTCATCGACCGCGCCAGTGATATTCATATCGAACCTTACGAGAAGACTGTCCGTGTCCGTTTTCGTATCGACGGAACGCTCCAGACAGTCCTGGAGCCTCCCAAAAAACTTCAAAACGCTATTATTTCACGTATCAAGATCCTCTCCAAGCTGGATATCGCCGAACGGCGTCTACCCCAGGACGGCCGTTCGAAATTCAAAGTCTCCAAGAATAAAGTCGTGGATCTCCGTGTCTCCACGCTTCCCACAGTCTTCGGAGAGAAGGTGGTCATGCGTATCCTCGACAAAGAGAACCTGCGCCTTGACCTGACCAAGCTCGGTTTTGAAAAAGATGACGAAGAGAAATTCAAAAAAGCCATCGCATCCCCCTACGGCATGGTCCTGGTCACAGGGCCTACGGGCTCAGGAAAGACGACCACACTCTATTCGGCTCTCTCCAGCCTGAACCAGGTGGATGTGAATATCATGACAGCTGAAGACCCTGTGGAATTCAACCTGAAGGGGATCAACCAGGTCAATGTCCACTCGGAGATCGGCCTGACCTTTGCCGCCTCTCTGCGTTCCTTTCTGCGTCAGGACCCCGATATCATCCTCGTGGGAGAGATCCGTGACTTTGAAACAGCCGAGATCGCCATCAAGGCGGCGCTCACAGGCCATCTTGTCCTCAGTACGCTTCATACCAACGATGCGCCGTCCACCATCAACCGTATGATCAATATGGGCGTGGAGCCCTTTCTCATCGCATCCTCGACTGTCCTTGTCCTGGCTCAGCGCCTTATGCGGACCCTCTGTTCCTCCTGTAAAGAGGAGTATCGTCCCAGCGATGCCGAGTTGGTGAGCCTGGGCATCACCAGGGAAGAGGCCGCCTCGACCAAGTTCTATCAGAAACGGGGCTGTCCCACCTGTAATAATTCAGGCTATAAAGGCCGTGTGGCCATCTACGAAGTCATGCCCATGTCGGAAAATCTGCGGCGTGTGGTCCTGGAACGGGGATCTGTTCTGGATATCAAGGAAGTGGCCCGCCGTGAAGGGTTGAGGACATTGAGGGAAAGTGCTATTCTCAAGTTTAAACAGGGCATGACATCTTACGAGGAGATCATCCGGACCACGTTTGAGGATTAAGGAGGCCGTCCATGGATTTCAATGATGACAAGTCGGGGCTGAGCAGCGGAAGCTCTCTCCGGAACGAAACGAATTCTTTTTCCGCTCCCACGACAAAGATCAATGTCACGGAGCTTTTCAAGTATATGCAGCAGAGGGGGGCGTCCGACCTCCATATCACCGTGGGTAAACCCCCGGTGGTGCGTGTGGACGGGACATTGCAGGAAGTGCCGAATATGCCCATCCTCAGTCCCCAGCATACCCAGGCCCTGGTCTACAGTATCCTGACCGATGCTCAGAAAAAGCAGTTTGAAGAGACAAACGAGCTCGATTTTTCATTTTCCGTGAAGGGTGTCTCCCGATTCAGAGGGAATGTCTTCCGCCAGCGCGGGGCTGTGGGGATGGCCGTGAGGACCATTCCTTTTGAGATCAAGCCCTTCGAACAGCTGGGATTGCCTCCTGTGCTCAAAGACCTCTGCAACCGTCCCAACGGCCTGGTCCTTGTCACCGGCCCCACAGGTTCGGGAAAGTCCACCACACTGGCGGCCATGGTGGATTTTATCAATGAGCACACCAAGGCGCATATCATGACCATCGAAGACCCCATCGAGTTTGTCCACAGACACAACAACAGCGTGATCAACCAGCGTGAAGTGGGGACGGACACCAACAGTTTCGAGATCGCCCTGAAACACGTTCTCCGTCAGGATCCCGATGTGATCCTCATCGGAGAGCTTCGGGATATCGAATCCATGCGTATTGCCCTGAAGATCGCTGAAACGGGGCATCTCTGCCTGGCCAGCCTTCATACCAACTCAGCGGCCCAGACCATCTCACGTATTGTGGATATCTTCCCCGGCCATGAGAAGCAGCAGGTGCGCACACAGCTCTCCTTTGTCCTGGAAGGGGTCATCTCCCAGCAGCTCATCCCGTCAAGCCGCGGAGGGCGGATCATCGCCTATGAGATCCTTGTGGCCACACCGGCCATCAGGAACCTCATCCGGGAAGACAAGGTCCAGCAGATCGTCTCTCATATGCAGACAGGGCAGAAGTACGGGATGACCACGCTCAATGCCATGCTCTATAAGCTCTATACCGAACGCTATATCAGTTATGAGGATGCGGTGAAACGGTCACCGGCTCCTGAAGAGCTGATCAATAAGATCAACGCAAGGACGTAACGGGATAAGGGAGGTTATCTATGCCGGTTTTCAAGTATACGGGAATGGTCGGTTCCAAGCGGACAGAAGGCGAGATCCAGGCTCCGAATATCGATGATGCCACCCGTATCCTTTCCGGGCGGAATATCGCCGTGGAGAGTATTTCCAAAAAACCGGCGGAACTGAGCTTCTCCTTCGGGACAGGGATCAAGACCAAGGATATCGTGGTCTTTACCCGCCAGTTCTCCACCATGCTCAATGCCGGCATCAACCTGGTGGACTGTCTCAGCATCCTGGGAGAACAGATCGAGAACAAGGCCTTTAAAAATGTCATCCAGAATGTCCGGAACGAAGTGGAATCGGGAAAGCCTCTCAACGAAGCTCTGCGGAAGTACCCGAAAGTCTTCAACAACCTCTATTGCTCCCTTGTGGAGGCCGGTGAAGCGGGGGGATTGCTGACCAACGTCCTGGACCGTCTCTCCATCTATATGGAGAAGAATATGGAGCTGGTGGGAAAAGTCAAATCAGCCATGACCTACCCGGTCATCATCATGATCGTGGCGGTTGCCCTGATCATCGGCATGATGTATTTTGTCATCCCCACCTTTGAAGAGATGTTTGACAGCATGGGGCAGACCCTGCCGTCACTGACGCAGTTTGTGGTCAATGTCAGCCGCTTTACCCAAAAGTATATTGTCCATATCCTTCTTGTGATCATTACGTCTGTCGTCCTTTTTGTCACATGGAAAAGAACGAAAAAGGGCCGTTATGCTTTGGATAAGATCATCCTGAAAACGCCCATCTTCGGGGATATTACCAAGAAGAACGCCGTGGCCCGCTTTTCCAGGACCTTCGGGACTCTTGTGGCCAGCGGTGTGGATATCCTGAGGTCCATGGAGATCACCGCCAGGACAGCCGGCAACTCGGTGATCGAAGCAGAACTGCTGAAAGCCCGGACCAAAGTCTCGGGAGGATCCGAGATCGCTGTCCCCCTTGGTGAAGCCAGAGTCTTTCCTCCTATGGTCGTCTCCATGATCTCCGCCGGGGAGAAGTCGGGATCCCTTGAGGACATGCTGGCCAAGATCGCTGATTTTTATGAGATGGAGGTGGACCAGGCTGTGGGCACGCTGACCACGGCTCTTGAGCCTCTTATCATGGTCTTTCTCGGGGGCGGGATCGGAACCATCGTTATTTCGCTCTTTATGCCGATGTTTACCATGGTGTCCGCTATTTCATGAACCGGCTGTTTCAACCGGAGACGGCAGCGTCTTCTTTTTCCACTGCTGCAGGCCCGTTGGACAGGCTCCGGGCTCTCCTTGCTGATTTTTCAGTGATCCCCTATGAGAATCTGACAAAGATCGTGAAGTTTGCCCGCCAGGGAGGAACAGATCCCCGTGAGATCCTCCGTCTCCCGGGCGAAGTCTTTGAAGACCACGAGCGGTATGGTTTGGGAGGGACCTGCTTTTCCCTGACCCATGCCCTGAAAAGTCTCCTGGATCCCCTGGGCTTTTCCTCATCTTACATCACAGCGGACATGAAGACAGGACGAAATGTCCATTGCGCCCTGATCGTGAAGATCGGAAGAGTCGACTATCTCGCGGATCCCGGCTATCTCTTTTCAGAGCCTTTAGCGCTGTCTCATGAGAGACGGACAAGCGGGGCATCGCAGAAGTTCACCTTTGCACGCCTGGATTACAGAGAGGGGCGCTGGAATCTTTTGACGTTTCACCCCTCGGCAGGAATGCGATGGCGCTACTCGTTCACCGATGACCCGGTGACGGAGGAGGATTTTTTCCGGTACTGGAGGGACTCCTTTTTTGCAAAAAGCATGAATCATTTGTGCATCTCGCGTGTCTCGGAAAACCGTCAGGCCTTCTTTGCCGGTGATTTTATGCGTGTGACCACTCCGCAATCAAAAACCAATATCAATGTGAAGAGAGATCCCCAGAAAAAGATCAGAGAGGTCTTCGGAATCAACGAAAAGATCTATTTCGAGGCTCGCGAAGCCCTGGAAAGCCTGAGGAGCGCAAAGGCATGACTCCGCCCCTGGCCAAGTTCTTTACAGGGGTGATCCTTTCTCCGGAAATCGAGAGGAGCAGTCTCATCTCAGCGCTTGAAGAGGCCTGGGGACGAGCCGATGTGATCAGTCCCGAATTTCCGTTTTTGTCCACAGACTACTATGTCCGGGAGATGGGGCAAGGGCTCATCCGCTTTTTTGTCTCCTTTTCTCCCTTGCAGGACCCGGCCTCTCTTCCGCGCTGGAAAGAGGAAGCTGCGCTCCTGGAACAGAAATGGACCCGGAACGGAGCGCGCCGGGTCAATCTGGATCCGGGATATATGGATACGTTCAAGGTCGTCCTGGCGTCCTTCAAAGAAGGCGGCCAGAAGCTCTATCTGGGACGCGGTGTCTGGGGGGACATGACACTGCAGTACAGAAAAGGGGAATGGGTTCCCTTCCCCTGGACTTTCCCCGATTTTGCCTGCGGGACCTATCATGCTGTCCTGAACGAAATCAGGCAGAAATTGAAAGAAGAAAACAAACTGCAACATAAATGTTGACTTTGAGCTCTCTTATGATACGATAATGGAGAAATAATACGGAGGTGGTGTATGAACAATAGAGGGAAAAGCATGATTCTTCTGGACCTCATCATAGTCGTTCTTTTAGGGGCCCTGATATATTCTTTCGTAAGGCCGACACAATTGAGCCAGAAGGACCTGCACAGCCGCTCTGAAGCGGAAAAAGCATTATCAACCCTTCAAGTGGCGATTGATATGTATAAGACTAAATATGACGGGGAACTTCCCGGGATGACCGGTGAAGGACTGGATGCCGTCAAGGGAATCGTCGAAGATATCAAACGCTCCGGCGTTTTCCAGTTTGAAAAAGTCAACCTGGATGAGTTGAAGACAGTTTTCGCTTCTGACGTTCAGGGAACTCAGTATCAGGAAATGTCCGGAGGCGGGTATGAACTCACTGTCTTCGCAAAAGACCGTTATCCGTACAAGTACGTCCTGAATCAGGAGAAGATCACCATTGTGGATCCCGAGAAGGCCCTTGTGGAGATCCTGGGACAGCTGGACGGGATGAAAAAAGATATTCAGGGTGAAGCCGAAAGATTCAAGCTCGTTCAGGAAAATATCCCCAAAATCGATATCAACCTGAAAGAACTCGCTGCTCAGGAAGAGAGTCTCAAACTCATCGACAAGGTCTATGAGGATTTTGTTGCCGCTGAAACAGCTGCTGAGATCAACCAGAAAGAGTATGATCAGGCCCGTGAACTTCTGCAGGGGCTGGCCTATCGTCTGGATGAGATCAAAAGTGTCAAATCAGTCTCATCCGAGGTCATCCAGAATCTCGGGAAGTACTATTTTGATACAGAGGATTACAAGACCAGGCTGACAAACATGGCCTCCTACCTCAAAGCCGGGAAGCTGCGCGGGATGGCCAACGGCCTCATCAGTGATGCTGATTCCATCATGTCGGATATCGACAATGACATCGAAAAGTTCAGCCCCAAAGCTCAGGAAATGGCTGAAACGGTGGACAGCCGTCAGGAAGAGATCGACAAGTGGGACGGGCTGCTTCTGGATTACAAAAACAAGATGCAGTATGTCGTACAGAAATTCGTCGATCTGAAAAAAGCATCCTGATTAGAACAGTTTAAAAAAGAAGTCATCAAGGGCTCTCCTTTCGGAGAGCCCTTTTTTTTATACAGAAGGAAAGAGAATCGTGAAGGATGAGCCCGTCTTTTCCTCAGAGCGGACCTTGACTTCCGCTCCGTGGATCAGGGCGATGTGCTTGACAATGGAAAGTCCCAGCCCGGTTCCTCCTGTCCGGCGTGACCGGGATTTATCCACAACGTAAAACCGCTCAAAGATCCGTTCCTGTTTCCCGCGGGGAATCCCTATGCCGGTATCGGAGACTGTGAGAAAGATATGCGGGCCTTCACGGCCGGCTGCAACTGTGATGTGCCCTTTGTCGGTATAACGGAGCGCATTCTCCATGAGGTTGATGAGAAGCTGTTCCAGCTTGAGCTTGTCCCCGGTGATGACAAGAGGCTCATGGGGAAGCTCTTTGAAAAGGCGCAGGGACTTTTCACGCGCCTTTTTCTCAAAAAGCAGAGTGACATCCTCAACGACCTCAGAGAGGTTGACAGATTCAAAGGCCGGTTCTCTCTTCTCTTCGAGCCGGGCCAGCTCACTCAGGTCTCCCACAATGGAGATGAGACGGTCTGTATGGGCGGCGATGATCTCAAGATATTTTTTTTCTGAATCTTGCGCCGACTCCAGAAGAGTGTCGGCAAAACCCTTGATGGCCGTGAGCGGGGTGCGCAGTTCATGGGAGACATTGGCCACAAGATCTTTTTTCATCTTCTCGGTCTTTCTGATCAGGCTGATATCATGGAGCAGGATGATTCCTCCTCCTGACGAGATGGGGGACATGCTGGCCAGCCAGCTTTTTTTCTCAAGAGTGATCTCCTCTGTCCGTGTCTTCCGGTCTTGACGGCTTGTTTCGATGAGTGAGATGAGTTCCGGCCAGACGATTACCTCATGGAGAGAACGCCCGGCCGCCCGGGAGGCTCCTGTCAGCCGGAGAAAACTGCTGTTGCAGAGGGTGATGATCCCCTGTGCGTCAATGACAAAAAGAGCTTCACTCAGAGATTCGATAATATTGGTGATCTTTTCCTTGTCTTCCCGAGCCTGTCTGAACAGGTCAGAGAGCTTCTCGGTCATCACGTTGAAATTATCGGCCAGGGTCTTGAGTTCATCATGATTTTTCAGGTGGACCTTGGCATCGAACCGGCCACGGGAGACATCCATGGATGCCGCGGCAATCGCTCTCACCGGAGCAGAAAGGGAGCGGGAAAGAAAAAAGGCGAGAAGAAGGGCCAGGGCGATAAGGAGGGCCAGCAAACGGATCAGGCTCCGGAAAAGGGCACGGTTGAGGAGTGTGATGTCTTCAAGATAAAGGCTGGCCCTCACCACTCCCCGGGCCTCCTCTCCCAGAGTCCCTGCAGGGAAGGGGAGGGCCACATAAAGCATTTTTTTCTCTTCTGTATCGCTGTAACGCACAGAAAACCCCGTGCCTTTCAGGAGAGCCTGGCGGATCTCGATCCTGTTTTTGTGATTCTCCAGGGTTTCCGGGTCATTAGTGGAATCGGCCCAGACGCGTCCGTCCCGGCCGATGATCGTGATGCGGGTCCGGATCGCTTCTCCCATGGAGTCGATCTCCCTGTCCAGGAGAGGGGTATCGCCCAAATCTGCAGCCAGGGGGAGGATGGTGCGGACGATCTTTTCCATGTCCCGTTTGAGAACAGCTGTGAGATGTTTTTCGATGGTCCGGGATGAAAAGAGTGAAAGAGGAAGGGCGAGCAGAAGGATAATGGCGATAAAGGAGAGGATGATCTTCAGAAAGATAGAGCGTATCATAAGTCCAGCTTATACCCTACGCCCCTGATGTTTTTCACCAGGTCTCCGTAGGGCTCCATTTTTTCACGGATATGTTTGATGTGGACGTCCACTGTGCGGTCCAGGACGGCTTTCTCATCTCCCCAGAGGTGATCCAGGATCTGTTCCCGGGTGAAGACCCAGCCCCGGTGACGGGCCATATAGAGGAGAATATTGAATTCCGTGGCCGTGAGCCCGATATCCTTTCCGTCCACAAGGACAACATGGCGGTTGGTCTCGATCTGGATCTCGTCCGTGAGCATCACAGAAGAGTCTCCCCCGGATTCCGTATGGGGGTAGCTTCGTTTAATGAGGTTTTTTATGCGTGCTGTGAGTTCCCGGACAGAAAAGGGTTTGGGGATGTAGTCATCGGCTCCGATCTCCAGGCCCAGGATGCGGTCGATCTCATCGCCCCGGGCGGTCACCATGACAACGGGAATGGATTTCGTCTCTTCGTTCCGTTTCAACTCCTTGCAGGCCTCAAGCCCGTCTCCGTCGGGAAGCATGAGGTCCAGAAGGATCAATTTCGGATGTTTCTGCTCCATCCGGCCTGTGAACGAGTGAAGTGAGGAGAATGTCTCCACGGTAAAACCGGCCTTTGTCAGATGAAGGGCGATGAGGTCTGCGATATCCTGTTCATCTTCAACGATATAGATCAGGTCATTCATCAACAAGCTCCTTTCCCTTCTATAATAATAGCATACGATAAAGGGAATTTGAATATTCCGTTAATTTCATGTGAAGTTTTCACAGACTCATTATTAACGCTAAATTCACATATCCTTCACGTCTCTTTCATAACACGGCGGTATCGTTAAGCAAGACAAAAGGAGGATATATGAAAATCATGTTGAAAGTGTTTTTCGCGGTTGTGCTGCTTGTTTCTGCCCTGGGGACAGCCCGGGCGGCAGAAAATGAACTCATGGGGGCGGGGGCTTCGTTTCCCTATCCCCTCTACACCAAGATGTTTTCCGAATACCATAAGGAGACCGGGGTCAAAGTCAACTATCAGGCCATCGGCTCCGGAGGCGGCATCAAGCAGGTCATGTCCAAAGTGGTCGATTTCGGCGGGACAGATGCCTATCTCGACGATGCCAAGCTCCGGGAAGCCAAAGAGGAGATCCTTCATATCCCCACATGCCTGGGAGCTGTGGCCCTGACCTATAACCTTCCCGGGAACCCTCAGCTGAAACTCACCGGGGATCTCATCGCGGAGATCTTCATGGGGAAGATCACCCGGTGGGATGACGAAAGAATCCGGAAACTGAACACAGATGTCAAACTGCCCGGCATGAGGATCACCGTGGTCCGGCGTTCAGACAGTTCGGGGACGACATTCATCTTCACAGACTATCTCTCAAAAGTCAGCTCTGAATGGGAAAAGAACATGGGCCGGAGCAAGACGCCTGCCTGGGGCGCTTATGCCATCGGAGCAGCGAAGAACGCAGGAGTCGCCGGACAGGTGAAGAATATCCCCGGCTCTGTGGGTTATGTGGAAGTCATCTACGCTCTCTCCAACGGGATGCCCGTGGCCTCTGTGAAGAACAGAAGCGGGGCCTTCATCGCGCCTACTCTTGAAGGTGTGGGACTGGCTGCTGACATTGCCATGCCTGCTGATACGAGAGTCACCATCACTGATACACAAGCGGCCAAAGGCTATCCCATCTCCAGTTTTACCTGGATCATCTTCTATAAAGAGCAGAACTATGAAGGCCGGACATTGGCTCAGGCTGAAGAGACACTCGGCTTGCTCTGGTGGATGATCCATGACGGACAGCGCTACAATGAAGATCTGAAGTACGGGAAGCTCCCGGCCGAAGCTGTGAAAAAGGCGGAGGCGGTCCTGAGATCGGCCCGTTACAATGGAAAACCCATCATAAAATGACAATGAACAAAGCCGGTCATACACGGGGGGCGGGACAAGGGTCAGCCGCCCTCCTCTCCTCTCACCAGATGAAAGAAAAGGGGTTCTCCTCTTTTCTTCTTATGGCAGGAGTGTCTGTCCTTCTGGTCCTGGGGGCTTTTTTTGTGACATTGGTGCTTCAGTCCTGGCCCCTTTTCAGAGAGACGGGCCTCGGCTTTTTCACCACCCTGCGATGGGCTCCCATGGAGAATGAGTACAGTGTCCTCCCGTTTCTGGCCGGGACATTGATGACCTCTCTTCTCAGTATCCTTATCGCTTTTCCCTTCTCCATGGCTCTTTCCATCCTTCTGGGAGAGTATCTCAAAACCGGCCCTTTTGCCGCTGCCTTTAAAAGCGTTACAGAGCTTCTGGCAGGCATTCCCTCTGTCATCTACGGGTTTTGGGGGATCATGATCCTGATGCCTCTTATCCAGTCTCTCCAGATGAAACTGGGGATGATCCCCTACGGGGTGGGTGTGCTCACCGCGTCTCTCATCCTCTCTCTCATGATCATCCCTTATGCGGCGTCCCTGGGGAGGGATGTGATCTCCATGGTTCCGGGGGAGCTGAAAGAGGCCGCTTATGCCATGGGGGCCACGCGTTCTGAAGTGGTTTTTCATGTCATCCTTCCCTATGCCCGTTCAGGGATCACCGCCGGTTTCTTTCTGGCCCTGGGGCGAGCCGTGGGGGAGACCATGGCCGTCACCATGCTCATCGGGAATTCCAATTTTATCCCCAGGGGGATCTTCAGCCCGGCGAATACCATGGCCAGTGTCATCGCCAATGAGTTCGGTGAAGCTGACGGGCTGCATACCACAGCTTTGATCGCTGTGGGGCTTGTCCTGATGATCCTCACAGGCCTCATCAACTCTGCGGGGAAAAGCATCATGAAACGTTTTCAGGTGGGAGGATAGATGAAAGATCTGTCATTGAAAAAACGTGTGTTCAAAGAACGGCTGTTCCGGGGGGGCGTCTTTTTCCTGGCTTCCCTCGTGGTGGTTCCCCTGGCTCTCCTCCTGGGGTATATTGTGAAAAAGGGAATCGGTGTGATCAATTGGGATTTTCTCTTCTCCATGCCTGCAGGAGTGGGAGAAAGCGGAGGAGGGATCGTTCACTCTCTGGCAGGGACTGTGATGCTGATCGTCATCGCCGTCATCCTCTCAGTTCCGGTGGCTGTGGCCACGGCTCTCTTTATCAATGACCATCCGAAAAACCGGATCTCCCGCATGATCCGTTTTACCGTGGACATGCTTCAGGGTATTCCATCCATTATCATGGGGATCGTGGTCTATCTCTGGGTGGTGCTGCCCATGAAGAACTTTTCCTCTCTGGCCGGAGGCGTGGCACTGGGGATCATGATGCTTCCCATTGTGATCAAGTCCACCGAAGAGACGCTGAAAATGGTTCCCGAAAGCCTGAAAGAGGCCTCCATGGCCCTGGGAGCTCCCTATTACAAGACAGTCCTTCATGTGATCCTTCCGGCAGGTCTGTCGGGGATCCTCACAGGAGTCCTTTTGGGTGTCTCACGTATCGCAGGAGAGACAGCACCGCTGCTTTTTACCGCATTCGGGAACCCCTTTCTCAACACCGATATTTTCAAGCCGGTGGATGCGTTGCCCCTCCTGATCTATAACTATTCCACGAGCCCCTATCCTGAATGGCACAGCCTGGCGTGGGGGGCCTCTTTCATCCTGGTCGCCTTTGTCCTCATATTAAACCTGATAACACGATTGGTGGTGAAAAAATGGCAGATAAAGTATTAAGCGTACGGGGCTTGAACGCCTATTACGGAATGAAAAGGGCCGTTGAAAACGTTAATGTGGACTTTGTGAAAAACAAGATCACGGCGATCATGGGCCCTTCAGGGTGCGGAAAGACCACGTTTTTACGTTGTCTCAACAGGATCCATGAAGTCAATACAGAAGCCCGGGCCCGGATCGAAGGCGATATCTTTCTCAACGGAGAGAACATCGCGAAGATGCACCCCATCCTTGTCCGCAGAAGGATCGGGATGGTCTTTCAGAAACCCAACCCGTTTCCCCACATGACCATCTACGACAATGTCATCGCCGGATATAAACTCAACGGGATCAAAAAGAAAAAACATGAGTTTGACACCATAGTGGAACAGGCTTTGACAAAGACGGCCCTCTGGGGAGAGGTCAAAGATTCCCTCTATGACAGGGGGACATTTCTTTCCGGGGGACAGCAGCAGCGGCTCTGCATCGCCAGGGCGCTGGCCATGAATCCCGATGTGATCCTTCTGGATGAACCCACGTCAGCCCTGGACCCCATCGCCACGGCAAAGATCGAAGAGCTCCTCAATGAATTGAAAGAGAATGTCACGATCATCATCGTGACCCATAATATGGCTCAGGCCGGGCGCATCTCTGATTATACCGCTTTCTTCTACCTGGGGGAGCTTCTGGAATACGGGACCACTGAAAAACTGTTTACAAACCCTGAAAACGAAAAGACGGAAAACTTCCTCACGGGACGTTTCGGGTAAGGAGAAAAACATGATCGATAAAAGAATGACCGAGATCAAAAACAAGCTGTCTTTACAGGCCAGGAGCGTGGAGTCCATGCTGCAGAACGCGTTGAGCGGCCTCTTTGACAGTGACAGGGAGTCGTGTGAACGCGTCTTTCGCCAGGAAGAGAGTGTCAACAGGCTGGAGATCGCCATTGATGAGTTGTGCACAACGGTCTTGGCGCTGCATCAGCCTGAAGCAGGCCATTTGAGGATGATCATTACAGCCCTGAAGAACAACAACGACCTGGAGCGGATCGGAGACCATGCAGTGAACATCTGTGAAAGTGCTCTGGAACTCATGAGTTATGTCAACAAGAGCGATTACCGTCTCCTTCCCCGAATGGCGGGTGTGGCCATGGAGATGTTCCAAAAGGCGGTGCACTCCTTTGTGACTGATGATGCGGACCTGGCCGCCCAGGTGCAGGATCTTGACGATACCGTGGACGAGATGGAACAGCAGATCCTCAAACGCTCCATCGCCGTCATGGCCGAGAAGAGTGATTATATCTCCCTGGAGTATCATATCATCAGGATCGCGCAGAACCTGGAGAGGATTGCAGACCTCTCGACGAACATTGCCGAGGAGACGATCTTTATGAAAGAGGGCCGGATCGTCAAACACGGGGAGAACGAAACACTGGGGAAGTGAGTGCTGAAAAGGAGACATGTCTATCAATATTCTTGAAAATAGAGTCATCGTATGGTAAAATAAGGGAAAAGGGGGCTTAATCTATGGATAAGTCACGTTTTTTTCTCTTCTTTTTGACGCTTCTTCTCATTTTCACATCCTGTTCCCGGGAGGGCCGAAACAATCCCGGAGAGAGCAGCGGAAGGATCACGGTGACCGTTCCGGACGGCTCGGAACTCATCAGCCTGGATTATCCGGCAGACTGGAAGATCGACACCAGCCAGGATTATTGCGACCTCATCGCCTTCGGGCCTGATGACACCTACTCCATTGTCACCGCAGAGGATCTCCCCGGAGAAGGGCTGGACGCTTATATCAGGAAATTCTTTCATACCTTTTCGTTTTATGAAGATGTCACTGTCCTTGAAGAGCGCCTCTTTCCCCTTCCTCCCTGGCAGGGGCGGGCTTTTCTCTATGCCTACCGTGAGACGGCCCGGGACCAGGATTTTACGGAATGGGCTGTTTTTCTCCAGGCGGGGAGCCGTGTGGTGGTCATCCAGTATACCGCCCCGGGAGAAGTCTTCAGCCGGTATCAGGCACTGTTCCAGGATCTCTCCGCGACGATACGTCTGCCTGACAGCAGCAAAGAGGAGGCTTCGCGTTGAAGAGACTCTTTGTTTTCTTTCTGATGGCTCTGCTGCCCGGCGCTCTCCTTGACGCCCGGGATCAGCAGGCTGAACTCCAGCTTTTCCAATGGAGTTTTTCATCGCGCCCCTATTGGGCCACATCAGAATATCAGAAAAGTCCCGCTTCAGGGAAGCAGATCAAGATCGACGGAGCTTACGGAGCCGGAAAAGCCTTTGACGGCAATCCCGGCAGCGTCTGGATCCCCGGTGGAGAAGACAGGGGCAGGGGAGAGTTTCTCCTCTTTGCCGTTGGTGAGGACTTCGCGGGTTTTCAGATCGCCCCCGGCTCTTTTTCCGATACAAACGTCAACAGGCCGTCATCTGTTGAAGTCATGTTTTTCGTCGCCTTCGGATCTTCGGGGCATGACACGGATATTACACGCTCTTATAGAGCCTTTCCCGTTGGCGAGAAACTCACCGCAGAGTTGAAGGACAGCCCGGCCCTTCAGAAAGTCGCCTTTCAACCCGACTGGGACACAGCTGAAACCATGATCCTCCAGAAATCGGAGGAGATCTCCCGTTCTTTCGGCCTGTTTCCCGTGGACCTTGATATCCGTTATATTGTGAAAGTGGAGATCGATTCCGTCTATGGTGAAAAGGCCCGGACGGGGATCGCCGAGATCATTCCTCTCCGGGGAGGACGGCCAGAAGAGAGAGACCGTTCTCTGTCGTCACTCCCGAAAGAGGAAAAGGCCAAAGCGAATGCTTTTCTCCGTGTCATGTGGAGCTCTTTTGCCCGTCTCTGTGAAGAGGGACAGGCTGTCCGGGCAGCTGCTTTTTTCGCTCCGGAGGCCATCATGCAGGGGACAGGCCTCTTTACAGGGGAGCTTGAGGAAAAAGACAGGCCTCTTCTGGAATCTTTTCTCGGCCAGGCCCTCTCTCTGCCGGAAGGGGAGTCCTTTGACGGGATCAGGGCCATTCGGTTTACATCTTATCACAGCCGTGATGAAGCCCATAACATCCCTTACGCCCATCTCCTGTTTCGTCTGGAGACAGAAGACGGGGGAACCTATAAGGGATCGTTAGCTGTCCAGCCTGAGACAGGCCTCTTTGTCATTACGGCTGAACAGAAAGAGGAGGTATGATGACTCAAGAGAAAAGACAAGTCACGTTCGGCGGGAACCCGGTGACCCTTATGGGAGAATCCCGTGCAGAAGGGAGTAAGGCTCCCGATTTTACCGTGATCGACAAGGAGTTGAAGCCGGTCCGTTTTTACGATGTGGTCTCTTCTCCCTGCATCATCTCCGTGGTCCCCTCAGTGGATACGGGAGTCTGTTCAGCGCAGACACGCCGATTTAACCAGGAGGCTGTCTCCCTGAAGGATCTCGTCGTCCTGACGATCTCCATGGATCTTCCCTTTGCGCTGAACCGTTTCTGCGCTGCGGAGGGAATCGACCATGTCTATACCTTTTCCGATCACAGAGAGGCTGATTTCGGGATGACATACGGGTTTCTCATCAAGGAGCTCAGACTGCTGGCCAGAGGGGTCATCCTTGTGGATTCACGGCGGATCATCAGACATATTCAATATGTTCCGGAGATCGGGCATCATCCGGATTACGAGGCTGTGCTCAAAGCGGCCCGCGGGGCCGTGTGAAGGATCTGAAACGGCAGGTCTTATGACTCTTCCCATGATACAGCATCTTCTCTGACGGAGTCTCGTTCATGGGAGGTCTCGTTCTTCTTTTTCTTCTTCTCTCCCTCTTTTATGTGGGATTCGGCCTGGTGGTCATCGCCGGGTTATGTGTGAGGGAGAAGAGAGGCCCGGGATATCAGGGCCCCGTCTCCGTGGCTGTGGTCGCCAGGGACGAAGAGAAGAGCCTGCCTCTCCTCCTGGAAAGGCTGAGCCAGCTGGAACCCTCCTCTGCTATTCACGAGTTCATCCTTGTGGATGACGGGTCTTCTGACCGCACCGGGGAGCTGATGGAAGCCTTTGCCCGCCGTGAAAGCAAGGCCAGAGTCATGAGGCTGGATGGGAAGCCGGCGTCTCTCCCCGGGAAAAAGTGGGGGATCACCAGGGTGATGGAAACAGCATCCGCTGATTTTGTCTTTTTTACCGATGCGGACTGTCTTCCGCCGGCCACCTGGATCACAGAGGGAAGAGCTTATCTTGACGAGGCCACGGGAATGGCCATAGGAGCCGTCTTCTCTGATCACGGAAGTTGGTTTACACAACTGGAAAGCACAAGCGGAGCTCTTTTTACTTTTGCCCTGGCCCCGTTCCGTCAGGCGCCCTATTGTTCAGGAGGGAATATGGCCGTCTCCGTCGACGCTTTTCAAACGGTGAAGGGGTATGAGGGAACACCGGCCATGGCCTCGGGAGACGACATGTTTCTTCTTCAAAAAATCCAAAAATCATTTATGATTAAACCCATGTATTCCAAAGCGACGGCTGTGTTGACCCATCGGCTCTACAGCCCCAGCGAGTATACGGAAAAGAACAAAAGGAAATACGGGAAGAACGTCTTCCTCCGTCCCTGGCAGACAGCGGCTTTTCTTGCCGGGGTCCTCTATCTGGCCCTTATTCCGGTGATGGCACTTCTGGGAGGAGTCTTTCCGGCTGTCTGGGCTGTCCTTGGAGTCAAGGCCCTCGTGGAATGGACGGCGTTCACCATAGGGGCCGTGCGCATGGGGAGAAGGGAGGATATTCCCTTTTTCCCCCTCTTTGCCCTGGTTTACCCTGTAAAGGTCATTCTGTTTTCTTTTTGGGGAGCGTGGAAAGGATATCGGTGGAAAAGTGAGCGAACGATCCACTAAGGTCATCATCAATATCGTCAAAGTCCTTCTTCTGGCGGTGGTGATCTGGTATATCATCATCGAGGTGGATTACAAGAAGCTTCTTCTCTATATGAGAAACATCAAGCTCTTCTGGTTCTTCCTCGCAACAGGAGCCTTTCTGGCGGGGATGCTGTTTAATATCACGAAATGGCATTTTCTCCTCTCCCGCTATATCCCGGTCTCTTTCAGGGACGCTGCACGCTCCATGATGGGGGGGTACACCCTCTCCCTGCTGACTCCGGCCCGGCTGGGCGAAGTGGGGCGCTGTTTTTTTATCTCTGCTCTGGAGAAACGCAAGACAGTCTCCCTTGTGGGGATCGATAAGATGTTCAATGTCTCCATCACCACTTTCCTGGGTGTTTTTTTCCTTCAGTTCATGCCCATCCCCTATCCCCTCACGGTGAAGGTCATCGTCTACTTCTTTTCAGTTCTCATCCTGACGTTTATCGTCCTTTATACCAGGTATCCCAGGCTTCTCTACGGGCTTCTCTCCCGCATCTCCTTTCTCCGTAAAGGGAAAGGGGAGGAGTTTCTCATCGCCGTGAAGAACAGCAATAAAAAGGACAATATCATCATCTTTCTCATGACCCTGGCCATGTATCTCTTCTATCTGGCGGAGTTTGTCTTCTTCTCCATGGCCCTGGCCCCGGGAAGCTTTATTGTCGCCCTCAACGGTTATGTCATCTCGCTTTTTCTGAAGACAGCACTTCCTCTCACCGTAGCGGACTGGGGGATCAAAGAAGTCTCACTCATGGAGTTCTACATGTTTTTCGGCCTCTCTTCTGAGATCGCCCTCGGAGCCGCTCTGTTTATCTATATCCTGAACATCCTTCTCCCGGCAGCCCTGGGGCTGATACCTGTCCTCAAACTGAAGAAAGGGGATCTTCTCTATGGAAAAGAATAATGCCTTGTTCCTTGCTGTGACAGGCGCGCTGATCCTTCTCGCTTTTGTCTTTTCTCCTGTCCTGGCGCCTCCTCTTCTGGCGCTGGCCTTTTTCTACTTCTTTTACCCCTTCCTCTCGGAGAGTGCTTTTGTCAAAAGAGCGTTCAGCGTGGCCGCCTTTTTCCTGGTCCTGTGGCTTTGGAGAGAGCTCAAAGGGATCCTGGTTCCCTTTGTCATCGCTCTTTTCCTCGCGTATCTCCTGGATCCTGTGGCCGATTTTCTTGAGAAGAAGATGAAGCGGGCAGTGGCGGTGCTCATCATCATGGTCTTCATCGTGGGAATCAGTGCCCTGGCTTTTCTTGTGGTGGTTCCCAAAGTCATCGATCAGATGACTCAGCTTGTGAACACCATCGGGAAAAACCAGGATCAGATCCTCTCCTTTGCGAAAAAGTACTGGCAGGCTGTGGAGAAGAGCGGGCTGGTGGACACCCAGGCGCTTCTGGCCTCCATCAAAGAGTTCATGAACGATCTCACCAAGCAGATCTCTCTTCTCTTTACCGGGTTTTCGGCACTCTTCAAACAGCTCTTCAACCTGGTGATCATTCCCGTGGTGACCTTTTACCTGCTGCGCGATTTTGACAAAATACGGGTCTGGGCTTTTTCGCGGTTTGAAAAGAGACAGGAGAAGGTGCAGGCGGGGTACAGCCATTTCAACAGGATCTTCGGACGGTACGTCAGAGGCGTCCTCCTCGACTCTCTCATCGTGGGGATCCTGACTTTTCTGGGGCTTTTCATCGCCGGGATCCCCTATGCTCTTTTCATCGGGATCATCACCTTTATCTTCAATCTCATCCCTTACGTGGGCATATGGCTCTCCTTCGGACTGTCCGTGATCATCGTTCTCTCTTCGGGGATGGGCCTTCAGATGATCCTGGTCATGGCTTTGATCTATTTTGCTGTTCAGATGATCGAGAGTATTGTCCTCTATCCCCGTATTGTGGGGAAGATGGTGGGGCTCTACCCGGTGGCGGTCATGGTCATGCTTCTCATCTTGTCGCGGTTTCTGGGGATCTTCGGGCTCTTTCTCGGAGTCCCGATTTCGGCGTTGTTGTGGTATTTCATCGACAGAAAGTTAAAAACAGCATAAAGGAGTGGTTATGAAGCAAAATGTCATGATCGAGATCGTCACCGGCCTTGGAGAGATCAAAGCGGAGCTTTTTCGTGAACGGGCCCCGGAGACCGTGGAAAATTTTCTGGCTTATGTCCGGGACGGGTTTTATGAAGGGACTCTTTTTCACCGGGTCATTCCCGGTTTTGTGATCCAGGGCGGAGGGCTGGATGTGTCGGGGAATCCTAAGGAGACCCGTCCTCCGGTGAAGAATGAAGCCGGAAACGGCATCAAAAACGAGCGGGGGACTCTGGCTATGGCAAGGACATCGGTGATCGATAGTGCCACGTCTCAGTTCTTTATCAACCTTGCCGACAATGCTTTTCTTGATCACAAAGATGAGACGGGAGCAGGATTCGGCTACTGTGTCTTTGGCCGTGTGACCTCAGGGATGGATGTGGTGGACCGTATCGCCGGGACCCCCACGGGCACCAGGGGCCCCCATCGGGATTTTCCCCTGGATGATGTTCTGATCCGGGAGGTCAGGATCACCTGATGACGAAAGAGATACACCCCCATCGCCTGGGACTCATCTATGCTTTTGCCGCCCTTTTCCTGTGGGGGATCCACGGGCCTGCGGGCCGCTTTCTTGCTCTTCAGGGTGTGAACATGTATGTGGTTGCAGCCCTGCGCTTCTGGATGGGAGCCTTTGTCTTTTTCCTCTATACACTCCGACGCGGACATCTTCGGAAGATCCGGTTTAAAGAGCGTCTGCGCCTTGTGCTGCTCATTGCTTTTGTCGGAGTAGCGCTCAACTCGCTCTTTTATCACCTGACCCTGATCTATCTCCCGGGGACCCTGGTGATGATCCTGGAAAACCTCTCTCCGGTCTTTGTCCTTCTCTTCTCTTTTCTCCTGGAGCGGGTGAGGCCGAGGTTTGTGGAACTTCTCTCTCTGGCCCTCTCCCTCGGGGGTGTCCTTCTCATCGTCCTGGGCAAGGAGCATTTCCATGATCTTCACCCCCTCTTTTATTTCGGGATCTTTCTGGGTATTCTCACGGGGATGACCTTCGGAGTCTATGTCTACTTTTCAGCTGTGTTGGTCCGGCCCTTGCGGGGGAGGCCGGACGATATCGTCGCTTTTCTCATGAAGATCTTCACCATTACAGCTGTCCTCATGTCGCCCCTTCTGCTTATCCCGGGCCGGTGGCCGCAGACTTTCTGGGAATGGTTCTGGCTTGTCGAGATGGGGATCTTCCAGTCGGGAGCCGCCTATATCCTCTGGAACTATGCCCTCTCCCTTCTTCCCACAAATGAGACATCCATACTCTTTCTCATGACCATTCTCTTTACAACAGTGAATGAGATCCTCTTTCTTCATCTGCAGCTGAACAGATACCTTGTCGCAGGAGGGCTGCTCATCATGGCCGGAGGATATCTTCTCACCCGGAAAAGGAGAAGACGGCTTGTGGAAAGGGGGGCCGTATGAAATTTCTCCTCGTTATTCTCGCGGGGCTTCTTCTCTTTTTGATTCTGGTGACGGTCATGAAGACACCTGAACCGGTGCCCACGGGATCCTACGATATCCCCCTGGACCCCAAGGCGGATCCGGTCCAGAAAGAGACATCAGAAGAGGATTTCCCCATACGGATCTCCAACGGAACCATGATGCTCACCCCTCTGGCTGAATATGATATGACTGCAGCGGTCCTGTCCAAAAAAAGATATTTTTTCGGATGGAGTGCCGAGATGGTCCCGTATGATTTTGCGCTTGGTTGGGGGACCCTGGCTGAGGAAAAGGCTCGTGAGACCGTCCGGTTCAGCCAGTCCGGACGGTGGTACTATTACAGGCTTAAGGAAGAGAGCCCCTTCAGCCCGGGATATGTCGCTCTCCACTCCTCCAATCATCATCTTATTCCTGCAACACCCAATCTCAGGTATCTGCTGAAACGCCTGAAAAAAGGAGAGGTCATCAGGCTGACAGGATTTCTGGTCTATGCCCATGGTTTTGTCAAGGGGAAGGAAGTCTTTTGGAGATCCAGCCTGAGCCGCAAGGATACGGGAGACGGCGCCTGTGAAGTCTTCTATGTCCATACAGCTTATTACAGAGGCTCGGTCTATGAATAGCGTTTTCGAGCCCGAACTCCCTCGCAGCAGACAGCCGGGGATGTGAAAAGGAGCGTTATGAGAAAAATGATCCTTTTTATCAGCTGGAGCCTTTGTGTCGCTGTTCCTCTCTATTTCTGGAGTGCAAGCATGGCTGCCCAGGGAGGGGAAGTGGCGATTCTGGATATGGCCGGGCTTTTAGGCCACATCGCCTATGCCTTTCTCTTTCTTCAGTCCTTTGTCATCATCGCCTTCCCCTGGACAGAGTCTCTTTTAGGGACACAGGGAAGTTATGAGATCCATGAAAAATTAGGGCTCATGGCCCTGGCTGCCCTCCTTGCTCACGGGTTCCTTCTGGTATCTGTCTACGGCGAGCTCCCCGGCGACCTCTTTCTCTGGCCGGCCCACATAGGTTTTATCCTTCTCTGTATCAATCTCATTCTGAGTTACGGGGCCAAAGCCGGAGTGGTGGGCTATCAGCTCTGGGCTGAGTCTCACAAAAGCGCACTCCTGGTCTTTCCCCTCTTCTTTTTTCACGGGATCGTCATCTACAGAGGAGATTATCTCTCCCCCATGGCTCTCTACTACATGGCTCTCTTTGGCCTTTTTGCAGTCCTGGCCGGCTGCCGTTTGAAAAGAAACAGCAGGCTCAAAAAAGAATCTCACAGGATCCTTGACGTGATCAAGGAGAATCATGAAGTCTGGACTGTCGTCTGTGAAAAGAAGGGATTCAAGTATATTCCGGGACAATACGCCTTTGTCAGGACCGTTCACAACGGACGGATCTCGGCCCCCCATCCCTTTTCCATGACCACGCAGCCCAGGGAAAACAGAATCGCCTTCACCGTCAAGTGGGTGGGCGATTTCACGTCGACGATCCATCATCTGAAGCCGGGCGATTCCCTGATCATCGACGGGCCGTACGGAGAGTTCAGCTTTCTCAAATATGAATCGTCCGAGATGGTCTTTATTGCCGGCGGGATCGGGATCACCCCTCTTTTTTCCATGCTCAGGTATGCCCATGCCGTGAAAAGCCGCCACCCCATCCTTCTCCTCTGGGGAAACAAACGAAAAGACGATATCATCTTCCGCCAGGAACTGAAGCAGATGACCCTGGACATGGAACGTTTCAAAACCGTCCATATCCTCTCCAGGGAGAAGTCCAAGCGGGGCGAGAAGGGGCATATCGACCTGGAACGGATCCGTAAATATGTGGAGCAGCCTTTGCGGGCCAATTATTTCATCTGCGGACCGGCGGGGCTGCGTAAAAATATCATCAGGATCCTGAAAGAGATGGGAGTGGAGGAGAAACGCATCCATGTGGAGAAATTTTCCATGTCGTAGATTGAGAGTTGATGATATCCGTGCTTTTTGATATGCTGAAAGAGATGATGGAAAACCCGAAAGAAAAGAGAAGACGTGAAAAAGAAACTCTTTGAACAACAGAGGGAAGAAGCGAAGTCTCTCATGGGGAGTGAGCCCCGGAGAGCGTCCCTTTTGCTTGAGGAGCTGCTCAAGACACCGCGCCTTCCTCAAAAAGAGAGAGCGCACCTGCTCATCGAGCTGGCCAGGTCGTATCGGCATACATCACAATTCCGCCGGGCTCTGGAATCCTACCAGGATGCCCTTGAATTGGGGGAAAAGAAGGGATTTGACGATATGATCACCGATGCCCTCACCGGCCTGGGTATCGTCTATCGGCATCTCGGAGACTATGAAAAAGCTCTCCGTGAATATTTTCGTCTTCTGCCCCTCTATGAAAAAAAGGATGACTACAAGAGGATCGCCGTGACCTACAACAATATCGGTGTGGTCTACCGTCATCTTGAGGAGCGGGAAAAGACCCTGGACTTTTATTTCAAAGCCCTGGATCTCTATAAGCTGGCCAAAGAAGAACGGGGGTACAATGATACCCTCTGCAATATCGGCCTGATCTTCTGCGACCTGGAACAGTACGACTCCGCAGAGGAGTATGTGCAGCGCTCCCTGGCATTACGCACGCAGGCCGGGGATGACAAGGGGATCGGGATCTCTGAACATAATCTGGGCCTCATTGCCCTGAGAAAGGGTCACTACGCAGAATCAAGGATGCACTACAGGCGGTCCCTGAACATTTTCCATAAAAGAAACGACTCCTTTGCCATCGCCAAAAACCTGGAAGCTCTTGCGGGATGTTTCCAGAACGAGGGGCGGGATGTCCGTGCCCTCCGCCTTTACCGCTGGGCCCTGGCCCTGGCGGAGAAACTGAATCTTCCCGAGATGCACCGCGACCTGCAGGAAAAGATAGCCTTCACTTATGAACAGACCGGTGATATCCCTCATGCTCTGGAACACTTCAAGGCCTTCCACGAGGAGAATGCGAAACTGATGACCCGGAATAAAGAGGATACCCTCGAAAAGATCACCATGCAGCATGAGATCGAACGGAAAAAGC
Source organism: uncultured bacterium (assembly GCA_964574875.1). Taxonomy (GTDB): domain Bacteria; phylum Macinerneyibacteriota; class Macinerneyibacteria; order Macinerneyibacteriales; family DSCS01; genus DSCS01. Next base: position 54,530 of record CAZNOX010000009.1, read on the forward strand.
AGGAGGCGGAGATCTTCAGGCTGAGGAACATCGAGTTGACCAAGGCCAAGACCATGCTTCAGAAGAAGAAAAGGGAGCTGGAGATCGCTTATGCCAGGCTTCAGGAGCTGGCCAACCATGACACTCTCACTGGGTTGGCCAACCGGCGCTATTTTATGGAGCAGGTCGAGGCTGAACTCATCCGGTTTGAGCGGAGCCACAAGAGTTTTGTGATTATTGTGGGTGATCTGGACGGGTTTAAACGGTACAACGACAAGTACGGACACGATTGCGGGGATTTTCTCCTCCAGAATGTGGCCCGGACCATACAGAAGGCTTTAAGAAAACAGGATGTCGCCGCCCGCTGGGGCGGTGAAGAGTTTATCCTCCTCCTCCCCGAAACGGATCTGAAAGGGGGAGAAGTCACAGCTGAAAAGATCCGGCATACCCTGGAACAGGCGCTCTTCGATTACAAGGGAGAGCCCCTAAAGGTGACCATCACCCTCGGGGTGAGTGTCTATCAGGGAAACACAACCCTGCCTCAGACCATTATCCAGGCTGACCAGGCCCTTTATCTGGGAAAACGGAAAGG
>CAZNOX010000009.1:55200-67572 GCA_964574875.1 uncultured bacterium
TTTGTGAGTGTCAACTGGCTCGTCTATATCTGGGCGGTGAACCACAGCCGGATCGTCGAGGCCAGCCTGGGATACTATATCAACCCCCTGATCAGCTTTCTCATCGGGGTGATTGTCCTGGGAGAAGCTGCAGACAGGCTTAAGAGGCTTTCCATTGTCCTGGCCCTGGGAGGAGTGGCGCTCATCGCCGTGGGAAGCGGGCGTCCGCCCTGGATCTCCCTGACATTGGCTTTCAGTTTCGCTCTTTACGGATTGATGAAGAAAAAGGCACAGGCCGAAGCCCTGCCGGCCTTGGCCCTGGAAACGGCACTGGCCACACCGCCTGCTCTTCTCTATATTCTTCTCACGGCCGGCCCGGGAGCTGCCCTGGGAAATGCCCCGGTTCACATTCACCTTCTTCTCTTCTTTTCAGGGATCGTCACGGCTTTTCCCCTTTTTCTTTTTGCACTGGCCGCGAACAGGATCCCTTTGAGCACCATCGCCTTCCTCCAATACCTCACACCCACGATCAACCTGGTTCTGGCCACGATTCTCTACAAAGAACCCTTTACCCCGCTCCACACGGCGAGTTTTTCACTCATCTGGGCCGGGATCATGCTTTTCTCCTTTTCCCGGTGGCAGGAATACCGTAGAATCAACCGGTATGAAAAGATCAAGCCTGTGTGACGAAGGAACCCAAAGAGGAGAGACTGTATGATCGTGATTCTTTTTCTTATCCTGGGCCTTCTTATGGGATGGAGGTTCAGGCCCCGGGGAAGAGCCCTGAAAGTGATCCATCAGGCCCTGACTCTGGCGATCTGGATCCTTCTTTTCTTCATGGGTATGGATATCGGTTCAGACAAGACTGTCCTCGGACAATGGAGCCGTATCGGCGGAGATGCTGTTGTGATCGCCGTCTCCTCTCTCCTGGGAAGCTTCGGCGCAGGGTACCTGTTATGGAAACGGGTGATGCAGAAATGACTCTGATCAGGGAGAACCTCATTCCTCTCCTGGCGTTCGGAGCCGGGATCGGGGCGGCCAGGCTGGGCCTTGCTCCTGTGGACCGCGGCGGGATGGCCGTCCTCTGTTTTCTTGTCTTTCTTGTGGGGCTGAGTGTGGGCGGGACTCCGGGGATCCTGAATTTAGTGAAAAAGATGAAAGGGCGTATTTTTCTCATCCCCCTGGGAGTGATCCTCGGGACTGCTGCGGGTAATATCATCGCCGCGCTGCTCTTTTCAGGGATGAGCCTTCGTGAGGCTCTTCTGGGAGGGGCCGGGTACGGCTACTACAGCCTTTCGGCGATCCTGATCACCGAGCAGGGAGACCCTGTTCTCGGAGCTGTGGCCCTGGTCTCGAATATGATGCGTGAATTGATCACGTTGGCCGGAGCAGGATTCATGGCGCGTTATCTCACTCCCCTGGGGCCCATCATGGCGGGAGGGGCCACATCCATGGATGTCACTCTCCCTGCTGTAACGCGGTTTTCAGGATCTGAATATGCTCCGCTCTCTTTTCTCAGCGGACTTGTTCTCAGTATAGCTGTCCCCTTTATGATCGCTTTATTCACCCTGATCCTGCCATAAGGGGAGAAAGGAGGATTTGTGAATCCTTTGACGGAGAGGATCATTCACGTCATACGTGCGATCCCTGAAGGTTGTGTGGCCACTTATGGAGAGATCGCGGCCAGAGCCGGGAACCCCAAAGCGTCCAGGCAGGTGGCCAGGGTCCTTCACACCTCCAGCAGGAGTCATCATCTTCCCTGGCACAGAGTCGTGGGTTCCGGGGGCCATATCTCTCTGAAGGGGGAAGGGTTTGAGGAGCAGAAGAGGCTTCTGGAAGCAGAAGGGGTGGCCGTGACGACGCGCGGGTTCATTGACCTGGAGCGCTTCGGCGTACCGGAGGAAGGGGACGGGCCTCTCATCTGAAATCCGAAAAAACGGAAGAAGGATGACTTGACAATAGGCTATTTTCCTTTCACAATATGGTGAAAGGTGAGGAGGAGTATATGATCATTGTCACAGGCGGAGCGGGCTTTATCGGAAGCAATATCGTCAGGGGCCTGAACCGGCTTGGGTATCACGATATCCTCATTGTGGATGATCTGCACAAGGGAGAAAAGAGCCGGAACATGAACGCTCTCAGATTCAGAGATTATGTGGATAAAGATGTCTTTCTTGCCCGGCTCAAAGATTTTCTCACCCGCAAGACAGAAGCTGTGATCCATCAGGGGGCCTGTACCGATACCATGGAACATGACGGGCTGAAGATGATGGCCATGAACTACGACTATACAAAAGATCTCTTTCAAGTGGCCATGGCACAAAAGGTACGTTTTCTCTATGCCTCTTCGGCATCGGTCTACGGGAACGGGATCCACGGGTTCAACGAAGACCCGCGCAATGAAAACCCCCTGAACGTCTACGCGTTCTCCAAGTATCTTTTCGATGTTTACGTCAGGAGACATCGTCATCACTGCCCTGTCCAGGTGGCAGGCCTGCGCTATTTCAATGTCTACGGGCAGCAGGAAAACCATAAAGGGCGGATGGCCTCTACGGTCTACCACTTCTACCACCAGCTGAAAGAGACAGGAGAAGCCCGTCTCTTCGAGGGAAGCGACACATTCCGGCGTGATTTTATCTATGTGGATGATGTGGTGGATGTCAATCTCTTTTTACTGAATCATCCCCGGGTGAGCGGGATCTATAACTGCGGCACAGGGAAGGCCGAAAGCTTTACCCTCATCGCCCGGACGTTGACTGAACGCATGGGATGCGGGACGCTGGTCACGGTTCCTTTCCCGGATGCGCTCAAAGGGAAATACCAGGCATTCACAGAGGCTGATACAGATGCCCTGAGAAAGGCCGGATATGACCGTCCCTTTACCGGGTTGAAGCAGGGGGTCTCCCTCTATTATGATTATCTTGAGAAGTATGACGGGTTTCTGCCCTATGAAGTGAGAGAAGAGAAGCAATAAGAAAGAAGAGCAGATCCTGACAGGTGCAAAGAAAGGAAGTTCAGACGTGGGACATTCGCTGGCCTCATTGCTCAGACAAGCGTATCAGTTTACTTCAGGATGTACGGAACCGGCGGCCATCGGGTTGAATGCCGCTGTCGCCGGGTATTACCTGGGCCGGGAGACCCCCGATTCATTTGAGATCGAAATCGACCTGCTCACTTATAAAAATGCCTATAATGCGGGGATCCCCAACGGAGAAGGCGAGCATGGCACCATCTGGGCTGCCCTTTACGGGTATCTCACAGCGCGCCCCGAACTGAAACTGGAGATCTTCAACGGCCTGGACGATGATATCGTCCACAAGGCCAAAACGTATCTGGAGGCCAACACCGTCCGTGTTCATGTCCTGGACAAGGAGTCTCTCTTTATCAGGACCACGATCCGGGCCGGGTCATCCGAGATCGTCGTGGAGACTCGGGAGAAGCACCTGAATATCACAGAGATCAGCCAGAACGGGGCTTCCCGCCCTCTTCCCTGGAGACAGAAAGGGGAGACGGGACAGAAAGAGAACGATCCTTTTCAACCGGACGAAGCCTGTTTTCATGATGAATACTGGGCTGACATCGTGGACAAGCTTTCCCGGGACCTCACGCTCATGGCGAAACTGCGCAAAGGAATCGAAATCAACCTGAATGCCGCCGCATACGGGACACGCTATGATAAGAGTTCTGATGACTTCGGAGTCGCCGGAGCTGTCTATGCCCGCATGCACGGAGACACCATTCCGGTCATGAGTGTGGCCGGTTCCGGAAATAAAGGACTGATCAGTATCATTCCGCCGGCCCGGTACGGAGCGGAGATCAAGGCTTCCCGGGAGGATATCGAGAAGAGCGTCCTGCTTTCCACCCTGGTCACCATGCTGATCACCCAGAAATTCGGAGCGGTCTCTTCTATCTGCGGGGGGGTCTACGGAGCAGGGACGGGAGCCATGGCGGGGATGCTCTATCTGGATCAGCAGCTTCCTCTCTTTTTTGCTGCCTTCAGAAACTACATCTCGTCCATCTGCGGAATATTCTGTGACGGAGCCAAAGGGAGTTGTGCTGTGAAGGCTTCTGCCGCTGTCCTCATGGCCCGCCGCTCCATCGACCTTGTCCGGAAAGGGTTCTCTGTGGATGCCAGGGACGGTTTCCTGGGGGAAAACTTCTATGCGACCCTGGGAAACCTTGTCCGGTATAATGAGCATTTCGCCCGTTTTGATAAAAGCACGGTGGAGATCCTGCAGGAAAAGAGTTGAACTGTTCCCGGGCCTGGCCCGGATGTGTTGTCATAGAGAAGATGAGGAGGAAAAATGGCTGATTTAAAAACCAGATACATGGGCCTGGAGCTGAAAAGCCCGGTCATCGTCGCCAGCAGTGACTTTACCAAGAACATCGAACAGATAAAGAAGTGCCGGGAGTATGGGGCCGGAGCGGTGGTCCTCAAATCTATTTTTCAGGAGGAGTTTACAGCAGAAAGCATCAGGACGGAGCTGGAGTCGGGATACCCCCAGTACGCAGAAGCGTTCGACTATGTGGAACAGATGATCGCTCATCGGGGGCAGGAGGCTTACCTTCGCCTGATTCAGGATGCGAAAAAGGCTGTGGATATCCCTGTGATCGCCAGCATCAACGCCTACTCGTCCCGGGGATGGAGCGAGTATGCCCGTCACGTGGAAGAGGCGGGCGCTGACGCCCTGGAACTGAACACAGCCCTTCTTCCGGCATCTCCCTATGAGACCGCCGAGGAGATGGAAAAACGCTATGTCGACATTGTGAAAACGGTGAAAAAAGAGGTCTCTCTTCCCCTTGCCATGAAGATCGGCCCCTATTTCACTTCGGTCTTCCGTATCGCAGACAGGCTTTCCGCCGCAGGAGCTGATGCCCTGGTCCTTTTTAACCGGTTCTACCAGTTCGACTTTGATATCGACACGATCAGCCTGGCTTACGGAGGGTTTTTAAGCACTCCTGCGGAGATGTCCAACACCCTGCGGTGGGTCGCTCTTCTCTACGGCGTGGCTGATTGTGAACTCGCTGCAGCCACAGGGATCCATTCATCTGAAGATGTCATCAAACAGCTTCTGGCCGGGGCCACCACAGTCCAGGTCTGCTCTACCCTCTATCGCAACGGGCTGGATCATCTTCAAAAACTGAATGCCGGACTCTCCCAATGGATGGACAAACACGGATTTTCTTCCCTTGAGGCCTTCCGGGGCCGGCTCAGTAAAGACAAAGCGCGTTATCCCGAAGAGATCGAGCGTCTTCAGTTTATGAAAGCTCTTCTGGCAGAAGGAGAACGGAAAGGCCGCTGAGGATGACCGCGGGGGAAGAACACGCCGGATTTTTCTACAACCGCTTAAAGAAGAAGAAGCGTCTTCTCATTCCGTGGGCGGAACGGCACGGGCTCGATGCCTTTCGCCTCTATGACAGAGACCTTCCCGAGGTTCCCCTCACCGTGGATATCTATGGGGATTATGTGACCGTCCACGATTTCAGGAAAGACAGGAGCGACAGGGACTGGCTTGAGGCGATGACACAGGCGGTGCTTAAGGTCACAGGATGTCCGGAAGGCCACTGCTTTCTTCATGAGCGGCACTCCCGGGCGGGAGGCCAGTACAGGAAGCGTGAACTCCCTCCCCGGGAGGTCATCGTGGGTGAGCAGGGAGCCAGGTTTCTGGTGAAACTGGGACGTTATGCGGATACCGGACTCTTTTCAGACCATCGCCTGACACGTCAATGGGTACGGGACCGGGCGGCGGGAAAGGATGTGCTGAACCTTTATGCCTATACCGGGGCCTTTTCAGTCTACGCAGCGCTGGGCGGTGCAGCGTCCACTCTCTCTGTGGACCTGTCCCGTCCCTATTGTCTGTGGGCCCGGCGGAACCTGGAACTCAACGGGATCACGGCAAAGGAGCACCGCGTGGAAAACAGTGATGTCTTTGCCTTTCTGGACCGGGCTCCGGGAGGGGCGTGGGATATGATCATCATCGATCCTCCCACATTTTCAACGAGCAAGAAGATGGATTATGTCTTTGATATTAAAAAGGATCATTCCCGGCTTATCAGACAAGCTCTTCCGCTGCTGAAAAGAGAGGGGACGATCCTCTTTTCGACCAACGCAAGAAAGTTTCAAATGGATCCGGCTTTGTCCGGTGAGGCAGAGATCCGGGAGATCACTGAAGAGACGATACCGGCAGATTTTCAACAGCACAGGCCTCATCAGTGTTGGGTGGTCAAAAAGGGCTGAAAGAAGCGTCGCGCAGGAGACGCAGGAAGGATAAGCCGTGAGCATCACGATTAAAGAGATGACAAGCAAGAGGGACCTGAAAAAGTTTATCAAATTCCCCTTTTCCCTCTATAAAGGGAACGATTACTGGGTTCCTCCGCTTTTGATGGATGAGATCAACACATTGACCCCGGGGAAGAATGCAGCTCTCGGATTTTGCGATGCTGTCTACTGGATGGCTTATAAAGACGGGAAACCCGCCGGCCGGATCGCCGGGATCATCAACAACCGGTTTATCGAGCAATGGGGCAGCAAACAGGCCCGATTCGGCTGGTTTGACGTGATCGATGACGTGGATGTGACCAGGGCTCTTCTGGATACCGTGGAAAAATGGGCCTTTCAAAAGGGAATGGATGCCCTTCACGGCCCCCTGGGATTTACCGATATGGATAAAGAGGGCGTCCTTGTGGAGGGTTTTGAAGAGTTGGGGACCTTTGCCACTATCTATAACCACCCCTATTACGCCCGTCATCTTGAAGAGCTGGGGTATGTCAAAGATACGGACTGGGTGGAGTATGAGATCACCATCCCGAAAGAACCTGTGGAGAAGCTGGAACGGCTTACGGATATTGTCCTGAAAAAAAACAGGCTGAGGGTCTACAATCCGAAAAACAAAAAAGAACTGGTGAAACGCTACGGCCATGAGCTTTTCAGCCTGATCAATGATGCCTACGGACATCTCTACGGGTTTGTCACCCTCACGGAAGAGCAGATCAACCAATACATCGATCAGTATCTTGGATTTCTCCGGCTGGACTATATCTGTGTGGTCATCGATGAGGAGGAGAAGGTGGCCGGCGTGGGGATCACCATGCCCTCGCTGTCCCGAGCCATGCAGAAATGCCGTGGGCGTCTTTTCCCCAGAGGGGCCTTCGATGTTCTCCGGGCTATCAAAAAGGTGGATCTGGTGGATCTCTATCTTGTGGCCGTGAGACATGAGCTCCAGGGGAAAGGAGTCAATGCCGTCCTCATCAACACGTTTCTCCATAACTATATCCGCCTGGGGATCCCCAAAGCGGAAAGCAATCCCGAGTTGGAAGAGAATGCCAATGTGCAGGGACAGTGGAGGTTTTTCCCCCATCGGCAGCATAAACGCCGCCGGTGTTACATCAAACACCTTCGTCATTACGGAGATCCTGTCAAAGGGGAGTAGGATGCACCACCATTTCACTCCGCTGCGACGACTGACCCGTTATTTTACAGCCAGCCTCCTGGGGACGGCTGCAGATCTTTTTTTCCTTTGGCTCTTTACACTTCTGGTCAGAAGTTACTCGGCGACCTACATCGTCGGCCCGGTCCTCTCCTTTCAACTGGCCATGCTTATCAACTTTGCAGTCTCCTGTCTCTGGATCTGGCCCGACCGTCTTCAGCAGGGCCTCAAGCACCACTTCTGGAAACGGTTCGCCGCCTATGATATCGCGGCTCTCATGATCCTCGGGATCAAGATGATCCTCATCATCCTTCTTGAACAGATGACCCATTGGGGTGTTTTGCTCTGTAATCTCGTGGCGCTGACGATCACCGGGACGTTGAATTTCTTTATCCGCGAGCGCTTCATCTTCAGTCCCGCGGCCTTCCCCTCTCCCCTTGAAATCCACACTGAAGATGGTATAATCAAGATAAAAGGGGAATAAGCAAGGAGGGCCTATGAATATGAAAGAAAGTGAAAACAAAGGGACCATGCATAAAGTCTGGGATAAAGTGAAGAAATTCAGCTCTGAGGCCTATGAGAAGGGCAGGGAGTATACCGCCATCGCAGAATTGAAGATCAAGATCAGTTCCCTGAATAAAGAGAAGAACAACCTCTTTACCGAGATGGGCGAAAGCCTCTATGACCTGATCAGCAGGAAGGAGGAGGACATCTGCAGCAGAACGGAGATCAGAGCCCGTTTTGAGAAGATCAATGTGATCAATGAGAAGATCAATAACCTGGAGTTTGATATCAACCGGATCAAAGAGGAGCATAACATCAACGATGCCGATCTGAAACGCATGGCCGAAGAGGAAGAAAAAGCAAAAGAAAAAGAAAAAGAAGCCGCCCGGAAAGAGAAAGAAGAGAAGAAAGACGCAGAAGAGAAGACAAAGAAAAAAAGCGCCGCATCAGACAAGACATCCTCATCCTCTTCCGGAAGCCGAAAAAGCGGTACGACATCTTCAAAAAGCACAAAAAAGAGTGAAGGAGCTTCCTGATCATGACAGAACGCAGTGAAGCCCTTGCCCTGTTGAAACGACACCTCAAGACGAAGAACCTGGTGAAACATTGCCTGGCTGTGGAAGCGGCGATGAAGTCCCTGGCGGAGAAGCTGGACGGCGACAGCGGCCGGTGGGCCCTGGCAGGCCTTTTGCATGATATCGATTACGACCGGACCATGGAGACACCTGAAAAACACGGGCTCGTGGCCGAAGAGATCTTGAAAGAGGAAGCCGACCTGGATGAGGAGATGATCTATGCCATCAAAGCTCATCCCGGGAAGCTGCCCCGTGAAACCCTCATGGATAAAGCTCTTTATGCCGCTGACCCTCTCACGGGCCTCATCGTGGCGGCAGCTCTGATGCATCCTGACAAAAAAATCGAAGCTCTTGACGGAGAGTTTATCCTTCGCCGGTTTAACGAGAAAAGTTTTGCACGGGGAGCGAACAGGGATATTATCCGTTCCTGCGAATCCTTTATGCCCCTTGAAGAGTTTATCGATGTGGTTCTGGACGGAATGAAGGGGATATCCTCAGAACTCGGCCTTTAATGGAACATTTTTATAAGATCATTGTGGACTGGAATCTTCAGCAATTGGGCCCCTATGAGGCCTGTTTTACTCCTGACATGCTGTCCAGAGCTTCTGTGGAAGAGTTCGATGAGCTTTTGGCTGTGTACGGGGACGATCCTGATGCCCTTCCGGATTCCTACCCCGTGGGAAAGGGCCAGGTGCGTCTTGCCTTTTATGCTTCCCACTATGACGAGGCGGTCACCGTGAAAAATCTGCTGGACAGGGTGCTTCCCCCGGGGGTCTCTGCTTATCTCGAGGAGGGGAAGATCACTCTCTATCCCCGGCGGATCTCTTTTACCGGTGATGTCCATATTCTTCTCGGAGAAGAGGTGACTCCTCTCCCGGGAGAAAAGGCGATTCGCCTGTGGGGGTCTCAGATCTTCGGCACGGGGGAACATGCCACCACGCGCCTCATGGGGGAGATGATGGAGCGTTTCGACTTTACAGGAAAGCGTGTCATCGATGCCGGGGCCGGAAGCGGGATATTGACCCTCTACGCTCTGCTCAAGGGGGCTGAAGAGCTGTATGCCTTTGATGTGGCCGATAATTTCAGTGATACAGCCGCCCGTGTCATGGCGCTGAACGGGGTGACGTTTCACGCTTTTCAGGAAGACCATATGGCTTTTGCAGGTCATTACAGGCTGTGGGACAAGACCGATTGTCTCCTGGCCAATATGCTGCCGCGCTATCTTTTCCCTGTCCTCTCTCTTTTTGCAGAGAAACTTTCCCCGGAGACATGTGTTATAATCTCAGGGATTCCCCAAGGGCGCAGGGAAGAGGCGGACGTGTTTTTCGAAAAGACGGGCTTTTCCGTGGACAGCTCTTATCAGCGGGATGAGTGGGCCGGTTATATCGGACACTTCTCCCCTCAGCGGAGAGTCCCTGAACTATGAACGAGAATGGAGGTTACGATGAATGACAGTTTAGACAACAAAGATCCTGAACAGGATCGTGAAGAGGTCTCAACGGAAAAGAAAATTGTCATCGCCGACGAGATCCTTCCGCATAAACTTTTTATTCTGCCTTTGAAGATGAGGCCGATCTTCCCCGGCCTTGTGGCTCCTGTCCTGGTCGTCGAAGAGCAGCTCAAACAGATGGTCGATGATATCCTTGAACGGGATCATATGATCGGCTTTATTTACCTGAAAAATGACGTGGATGAGATGAGTGCCATTACCCAGGGCGACCTCCATATGGTGGGGACCGCCGCCAAGATCTTCAAGAAGGTGGAACTCCCTGAAGGGCACTACAATATCCTGGTCAATACCATGAAACGTTTCTCGGTGAAAAAGTTCATCTCCTTTGAGCCCTATATCACCGTGGCCGTGGAGTATTTTGACGAAGAGGAGCCCGATGAGAACGATATCGAACTGCGCGCTCTCACCCAGTCCATGCTGGCCGATATCAAGTTCGTCATCGAGAACAACCCTCTCATGACCCAGGAGATGAAGCTCAATCTCATCAACATCAATGAACATCCCGGGCGTATGGCCGATATCATCGTGAGTGTCCTCAACATCGCGTCTGCCCAGCAGCAGAAGATCCTGGAGACCTTTGAGATCAAAAAACGCCTGGAAAGGCTTCTTATCCTTCTCAACAAGGAGAAGGAGATGCTCAAGATGCAGAACAAGATCCGTAAAGAGATCGAGGAGAAAGTCGCCAACCGTCAGCGCGAATACTTTCTGAGAGAACAGCTGAAGATGATCAAAGACGAGCTGGGGATGGAAAAGGACGAGAAGACACAGGATGTGGAAGGTTTCAGAAAACGGTATGAAAGTGTCCGGACAGCCCTTTCAGAAGAGGTCCGTGAAAAGATCGAAAAGGAGCTGGAGAAGCTCAACCTCCTGGAACCCATCTCCGCTGAATACGGCGTTGTAAGAAATTATCTGGATACCCTCCTCTCCCTGCCCTGGGTGGAGCGCACAGAAGACAATATCGATATCGCAAGGGCCAGGAAGATCCTGGATGCCGATCACTACGGGCTTCAGGATGTGAAAGACAGGATCCTGGAATTTCTGGCAGTAAAGAAGATCAAGCCCGATTCACGAGGGTCCATCATCCTTTTCGTGGGGCCTCCGGGAGTGGGGAAGACCTCTGTGGGACGGTCGCTCGCCCGCTCCATGAACAGGGAGTTCTTCAGGTTTTCATTGGGCGGGATGAGAGACGAGTCGGAGATCAAGGGGCACCGCAGGACCTATGTGGGGGCCATGCCCGGAAAGATCATGCAGTCCATGGCCATCGTCAAGACGAAAAACCCGGTGATCATGCTGGATGAGATCGACAAACTGGGGGTCAGTTTCCAGGGAGACCCGTCCGCTGCTTTGCTGGAAGTCCTGGATCCGGAACAGAACTACACCTTCCGGGACCATTACCTGGATATCCCGTTTGACCTCTCGGAAGTCCTCTTCATCTGCACAGCCAATACACTGGATACCATCCCCCGTCCTCTTCTGGACCGGATGGAGACCATCCGTCTCTCCGGTTATATCGATGAGGAGAAGACGGAGATCGGGAAGCGTTATCTGGTTCCCAAATCCATGGAAAAACACGGGATCTCCAAAAAGAGTGTCAAGTTTCCGAAAAAATCGATCACGGAGATCTGTAAAAAGTATGCCCGCCAGGCGGGTGTCCGCGACCTGGAGAAGCTCATTGACAAGATCATGCGGAAAGTGGCCTTGAAAGCCGCCGAAAGCGGCGAAGAGCTCTCCATGACCATTACGCCCAAATGTGTGGAGAAGTACCTGGGACAGCCCTTCTTTACAAAAGAAGAGTGGCAGCGTGTCACCAAACCCGGAATGGTGCGGGGGCTGGCCTGGACCGCTCTGGGCGGGACCACTCTGGTCATCGAAGCAGTGACCCTGGACGGGAAGGGCGGACTCAAGCTCACCGGCCAGTTGGGAGAGGTCATGTCGGAATCAGCCAATATCGCCTTCAGCTATATCCGGGCGAACCGTGAACATCTCGGGATCCCCAAAGAGGCCTTTGAAGAGTCCCAGGTCCATCTTCATGTCCCGGAAGGAGCCACACCCAAAGACGGGCCTTCAGCGGGGGTGACCATGGCCACGGCTCTCTACTCCCTCTTCAGGAAAGTGAAAATCTCCAACGACCTGGCCATGACCGGGGAGCTTTCTCTCACAGGAAATGTTCTTCCCGTGGGAGGAATCCGTGAAAAAGTCGTGGCCGCGAAACGCAACGGGGTCAAAGAGATCATCCTTCCCGAAGCGAACCGCAATGATTATGAGAAGATCCCGGCCAAGATCAAGAAGGGGCTGACCATCTATTTCGTTAAACGGCTTGATGAAGTGATCCGGATCATAACCGAATGATGTTCATTAAATAAACTTGACAGAAGAG
>CAZNOX010000010.1:0-58018 GCA_964574875.1 uncultured bacterium
CTGTCCTTTTCTTTATCATTCATACTACTCAACATAACATATATTATAGGACATTGCAGGAATGATTGTCATCCGTTTTCCAGGGCCGCCTCTTCATAGATGATCCTCCCCCGCTTTTCCCATTTCACGAGCCTGATGGAATAACCTCTGATCTCGATGGCCGTGATGCCTTTCTTATAAAGCCCGCATCCGCAATTGAAATAGAGGCCGCTCTCTCCGGGATCAATCGTTACGTCCCGATGTTTGACGATCTCTTTGATAAGTTGACAAGTCATGGCCGTCATCTTTTTCCAGCTTGTTGTTTTTTTCCGTTCTCTTTTGAGTTTCTGGTAAAATGAACGGGAAGCAAAGACAGCACGGTGTGAGTGGCCGCAAATGATCCGGTATCCCCTTTTTTCGGCCCATTGTTCATGGATCTTTTCAAAATCATGCCGAAAACGAGGTCTTTTGAAGAGCGGTGCCCGGATCAGGCCCGTTTTGATAAAAACCGGCTCAATAAAACGGAATAAACGCACACAAATGCGGGAAAACCAGCTGTAGAGATCGCTTTCGCTGCTTCCGAGATGGCCATGGGTGACGAGCAGAGGTTTCTCTGTATGTCTGCCCCTGAGGATGATTCCGGGATAGAGGCCGGGATACGGCGCTGCAGCATCATGGTTTCCATATAGTCGGATGATACGGCCTCTGAACAGGCCTCTGAGAGACGTAAAAAAGCGATGATACGCCGTCCGGACCGATTCGCTTGAAAACTGCCATAATTCCTCGATATCACCGTTGAAAACGGCAATATAACCCCTTTTTGAGTAATAATCGATCATTTCAAAGGCGATGTCTTCATTATCTTTAAAATTATCCGCTTCAGATCTGTCTCCCATGTGAAAATCACTGAGAATGAGATAATCTTCTCCCAGGGGGAAAAACGGAGTATGCGGATCTCTGATCAGGCGGTCCAGCGCCGATTCGATGTCACAGGCAAGTCTTCTCTTCCGGGCTGACATAACGGGGTAAATATGGGCATGGGGAGACTCGAACTCCCGACCAACAACATGTGAAGCTGCTACTCTACCGACTGAGCTACATGCCCATAGAGCAAAGGAAGAAATGGGCACAGAGGGATTTGAACCCCCGACCAACTGCACGTCAAGCAGCTACTCTACCGGCTGAGCTATGTGCCCTTTGAAGGTGAAAAGAGTATACCAAAACCTTCTTCTTCCTTCAAGAGAAAAATGAGCCTCTCAAGGGGCCAATTTCAATATTTTTTCATAAAGCTGTGTATTGTCATAGAGGCCGGTGAACTCCAGGCTCCCCTCTCCCATGGCCCATACGGGAACAGGACTTCCGGAATGGCCTCCGGTCCCCCACGAAAAACCCGCACGGCCTGCAAAGAGACGTGTGAGTTCTGCAAAAAAGGCAAACCGTCCGTTGATATCATCCCCTTGGCGGGCTTCGTTCCATCGGGACGCGAGTCTCTCCCCTTCTCCTTTTTCAACAAGATAGCTGTAAAAATCATCTCCGAAAAAGGACTTCACCACACGTTCAAAAGGGAGTGGAGACTCTTTGGTCTCATACGCCATCATCTCAGAGGAGACTCTCTGCTCACTGATCAAAGCAGGGAAAAGGGATCCGGCCTCTTCCGAGCCTAAAGCCAGCCCCCCGGTCTCGTGGTCTCCGGTGATCAGGATCAGCGTCTCTTCAGGGTGTTTTTTGTAAAAATCCACGGCCTTACCGATGACATGGTCATAGGCAGCCACTTCATGGATCACAGCAGCGATGTCATTGTTATGACAGGCCCAATCGATATTGCCTCCTTCGATGACAAAAAAGAAGGCGTTCTCATCCAGTCGTTGTAAAATCGAGAGAAAGGCCTTCTCCAGCAATCCGTTTCCGGGGTCATCGATGGCATAGGGGAACTGGCCCATCTCTTCGTCAGGGATCAAAAGGACTTTGGTCTCTTTTTCTGCAGGCCAGTCCACACTCTTTGCAGAGAGCGAGACTCTGACCCTTGTGTGGTTTTCCTGAAACAAGTCAGGGCTTCCCTCTCTTGAATGGGGCCTGTTGCCTAAAACTGACGCACCGGCGATAATATCCACAGGGGAGTCCATCATCTCCAGGGCGATGGTGTGATAGTCTTTTCTGGACAGGCTGCTGCAGTAAAAAGCGGCCGGAGTGGCGTGATCGACGGGAACACTCGTGAGAATCGCTGTCCCGTAGCCTTTTTTCATGAAATGTTCGGGCAACCGTCCCCTCTTTCCCGGTGAAAAGAAACCGTTTTCAGCTTTTGTCCCTGAAGCCATGGCCGTCCCTGCCGCTGCAGAGTCTGTGATATAATCGTTCTCCGAATGTGTGGTCATGAGTCCGGTTACGGGAAATGACGTCATGGTAAGCTCTCTTGCTGTCCGGAAGGGTGCGCTGTCGTGCTTCAATGCATTGAGATAGAGTTCGGCAGCAGCAGCCTGGGCCAGGCCCATTCCGTCTCCGATGAAAAGAAAGATATACCGGGGGTGGTGGTTTTCAGGAGCAGAACATGCCCAGGATGTGAGAAAAAACAGAGCCAAAAGAATCACAACAGCCTTTTTCACTCTCTTCATAAGGATCCTTTCATTTGTGTTCCATATACTTCATCTCATCAGCACGGCAGCACTGGCGTCTCTTGAGACAGGCCCATGCGTTTATTGGTATTTTATCAGGGATAAGAGAATTTTCAAGACGGGATCAACCCATTTTTGAACGGACCATCTTCTCCATCTGAGCAATACGTTCCCTGGACTTGTCCAGCTCCTCTTTCAGGCGCCGTACCGATGTCATGTCCCGGAAGTTCCAGATATAGACCTTGTCTCCCCTGGAATAAGGCAGAAGACGGCCTTTCACCTCGTAGACAGCCCCCTTCTTAAAGGCCATCTCCACGGCAAACTCCTTTTCAGAAGCCATAAAAGTCTTGAAGATATCGTCGTAGATCTCAGGATTTTCCAGCTTGTTTTTCATGGTGCTCATTGTCTTTTGCGTCCCCTCTTTTTTCATGACCTCTTCATTGATGCCCCAGATGTCAAGAAACGTCTTGTTGTACCGGACGACGGCCCCGCTTTTGGAGATGAGAAGGATCCCGTCCTGATAAGCTTCAAGGGTCAGCTCCACGGTCTCTTTCATCTTCTGATCATTCGCTGTGAGCTCCTTCTTTTCAATAAAGTAGGCGATCTCATGGGCGTAGATCTCCATCATCCTCTTTTCATAGGCGCTGAGATACTTCTCCTCATGACGCTCATAGCCCACCTTGAGATTTCCCCGCTCCACACCGCCGACGCGGACCGGGGCGATGAAAGAGAAGTTGTTCGTGGAATAGACGTTGGTGAAATTCGAGTAGACCTTTTTATCCACTTCGATCTCGCAGAAGGTCCTGTCCGGATACTGGAGATGTTCCGGAATGATCCTCTTCGCGATCTCCTGCATCATGGCATCGATGTTCTCTCCGCTGCCGAGGACTCCAAGCAGGTCGTGTAGTCCTTTGATCTCCCGGCTTCTCTTCACAAGAAGTTTTTCATTGTCATCCAGAAGACCGCTTTTCAAGACAAGCTCATCGCGGATCACCTTATAACGCAGATGAGAGTCGATGCGGGTCAGCACCTCCTCTGACACAAAGGGCTTTTCGATGTAATCTTTCCCCCCCACCTGGTAGATCTTCTTCTTGTTGGCAATGTCCGAAGACGAGACGATGAAGAGGATGGGGATCTCTTTGGCCTGGTCGGTTTCACCGAGTTTTTTCGCCAATGTGAACCCGTCTTCCCCGGGAAGAAGGACATCGATGATGATGAGTTCCGGGAGATGATACTTTTTTGTCTTGAACATGTGGACCTCGAACATCTCAAGAGCCATATCACCCCCTGAAGCCGTCAACGGTGTCAGCGCGGTATTGTCCTTGATGATCTTTTCCAGTGTCCGGGCGTCTTCCGGGAATTGTTCAATAATAAGCAATGTCTTTTTCACAGGGGCTTCAGCCATTTGTCTCCTTTTCTTTTTCCAGGATCCACAACTTGCCGGTGACGATCCCGTTGTCCTCAAGAGGAACAGATAAAAGTTGATATTCAGTGCCGTTCCGGGCTGTTATGGGGATCGAGTTCCGGCTGTCCTCGTCAAGAAACATCTTGAGGACTTTTTTGACTTGAGGTTGTAAAAGCCCTGAGAGCTCTTCGCGTGTATAGACCTTCCCGTCCGGTGTGATCTCGAAAGCGTTGAGAAAAGCATCATTATGGGCGATGACGTGATGCGATGCCGAAAAGAGGAGATAGCCCCTCTCCTCCATGAAATCCAGAGTTTTTCTCAAGAGAAAGACATCATAACGCAGGAGAGACTCTTTTTCCAAATGCTCCAGGACCATGCCGATCTTTTCGGCGAAGAGGTAGATCAGTTGACGTTCGAATTCAGCCGAGTTTTCCCTCTTTCCCGACTGGAATCCCACGACCAGGGCCCCCTCCTCCTTTCCCTGGATCAGTAAAGGAGCTTTTATGGAATAGCGTGGCGGCTGTTCTCCTTCACGGGCATTATGGAAGACTTCTCCCCGGTATTTGATGAAGACCAGCGGGTTTCTTGACGAGGAAAACGCTCCCGGGATGATATTGCGGACAGTTTCGCGAATAAAATCTTCCAGAGAGGGATCCTCCATACCGTGCTGAAGGATATGGTAGAGGCCTCTCAACTCCTTTCCCCTGATCAGAAAGAGCTCTTTGTCTTTCTCCAGTTCCAGAGAATGATTTTTCAACTCCCGAAGAGACTTGCGAAGATTGAGGTGGACAGAGATCCTGGCCAGAAGCTCCTCTTTTGAAAAAGGTTTGGAGATATAATCGCTCCCCCCGGACTGGAATCCCCGGGCCAGGCTCTCTTTGTCAGAGAGAGCCGTGAGAAAAATAATGGGGATATCAGAATACCGCTCATCTTTCTTGATATGACGGGCGACTTCAAAACCATCCATCTCCGCCATTAGGATATCAAGGAGAAAAAGATCGGGCTCTCCCACTCCCCGTTCCAGGTATTTTAAAAGAGCATCCCCTGTGGCGAAATCGTAGACTTCATGAGATGTCTCATGCTTGATAATATGGGATATCAATGCCCGGTTCTCTTCCTGATCATCAAGAATATAGATATTCATCCTACAATATTTGACCCAAACAGAGCAAAATTCAAGGGTTTGATAAGATTTTCTTGCTGCTACCGTTTTTGTAAGCGAGGGATCTCGGCCAGCGGAAGAAGAAAATGGATCACACCGCCCTTTTCTGAAGAGGAACCGGCCCAGACAGTTCCGCCCATGCCGGTGATGATCAGTTTGACGATATAAAGGCCGAGCCCGGATCCCTTCTCGTGCTCTTTGGTTGTAAAAAAGGGATCAAACAGATGCGGCATGACCTCATCAGGGATTCCCGGGCCGTCATCGGAAAGGGCCACATGAATGGCCTCTCCTGTAGCCCCTGTCCTGTTGTCGGTTGCAATGCGGATATGGCCCTCTCCTCCCAGAGCGTCTCTGGCATTGATGAGAAGATTCATGAAGACCTGATCCATCTCCACGGAATCAGCCAGGACAAGATCGTGTCCGGCTTCAAAAGCTGTCTCAAGGACGAGTTTCCCCGGGTAGAGGCGGGCCATCATCTCCATGGCCGTCCTGGCCTTATGATGGAGAGAGACAGGCTCTCTGTCTCTCTGTTCTTTTTTCCCCGCATCAAGGATCTTTGACGCCAGACGGATTCCCTTCTCAGCTGAGGAGCGGATGGCATCGACCTCTCTGGCCCCTTTCCTGGAAAGAGACTCCTTTTTGGCCAGGATCTCACAGTATCCCTTGATCACACCCAGAATATTGTTCAGGTCATGAGCAATCGTGGATGAAAGGAGGCCGACTGTCTCCAGGCGGTTGCTTTTTTTCGCTTGTTCTTCATAGAGACGCGCGCGGTTTCCTTCGGGGATAGCCCCGATTGTCAAGGCGTGTCCATCAAAGAGGCGAAGACGATACCGCCGCTCATGGACCTCATAACAGCGGACACGGCTGCTTGACACACGCAGAGCCTCCCTGTTCCGCCCGGAGGGGGCCTGTTTCAGATCCGGAAAAATGTCTTTTTGAAGCAGCGGACGCTCTTTTGATGCATTCCGTCCTGTGAGGAGAAGAAACGCGGAGTTCGTGTAGAGAAACTCCTCTCCGGAAAGGACGAAAAGAGGATCATCAGACGACGCATTCAAAAAAGCAGCCAGAAAAAAATCAAGAGACTCCTGCGACAGCCTGTAGAGAGATCCCTGCGGGTATCCGCTGACAGGATAGGGTTTTCCGAACCGGAGAAAAAAATCGATAAATCCCCCCCGAGCCCTTGCATTCAGCTCTTCCCAGGCCCCGGCCCCCTTCTCTTCGAAGAAGAACTCCTGTGAAGAGAGAATAAGGCATGAGAGAGCTGCCTCATCAGCCTCCCTCCCCTCACGCGTGATACAACAGAGCTCTTTGTCTTCATCAGAGCTGCCCCGTCTCAGGAAGCGGAGAGGTTCACTCTTTTGAAAAGTCATGTCATCAGAATCGGCGATTTTATATTTCATATTTAAATTACCTATTATTAACACTACAGAAGATGGAGAAAATTGCAAGAGATTTTTCTTTTTTTATTGACAGCTGAAGACGCTTTTGTATAATTACCCCGTTGCGCCCATAGCTCAACTGGACAGAGCGTTTGGCTACGGACCAAAAGGTTGGGGGTTCGAATCCTCCTGGGCGTATCCTTTATTTATGATATTTCATGTATTCCTTTAAAATATCCATGTAATCTTTAGCTTCTTTTGCACTTATCTCGATATTTTTTCCCCTGTGACTTGCCAGGGCCGTCAGGTCATCTGCCATCTTTGAGCCGACAAAAATCCCTTTTCGGCATCGTGAGCAGCTGAAAGCCCCCTCTTCAGGGTTAAAGAAGCTTCTCTCCGTCTCCCCGCATGAGCAGCGGCCGGTGAGTTTCAAGGGAAGCCCCATTTCCTGGAGCAATGTCAGAAAATAGTAGAGAAGAGCCTTGTTTTCTTTCTTCTCTTCCACCCCGCGCAGTAAAAAGGAGAAACTCTGAAACAGGGCCGGGACAGGCTCATTAAACGGAATATTCCGCCGTGTGTACTGGACAAGTTCTCCGATGGCCATGAGGGTGTCCGGTGTCATGGACAACGCAAAATGGTCTCTGACCAACTCAGCCTTGTTCAACGTGTACAGGGTCGTGTTCTCCTTTTTATAGTAGTGGATCTCCACTTCATTGAGAAACTCGATCATCCCGAAGAAGGGACTCTTCTGGCGGAGAGCTCCTTTGACGAGAAAACTCTGAAGTCCCCCGGCCCTGCTCAGGACGTTGAGGATAAGAGACGTCTCCTTATAGAGTATTTTTTTCAGGACAAAGGCGGAATCCCTGATCACCATATCAGTGGAGCCATTGGAGAAGAAGCGTCGCCAGCCCCAGATAGATCACGATCCCCGTGGCATCATTGGCCGTTGTCACCAGCGGCCCGGCGGCAATGGCGGGATCGATGCTCATCTTCTCAAACAGAAAAGGAGCGAAACTTCCGATGAGAGAGGCGACGATGATCGCTGAGATCATGGAGAGGCCGAGGATCAGCCCTAAAAGAGGCTGCCCGTGCCAGAGGATCGCGATGAAAGAGACGATGACGCCGACCACAAGCCCCATGACAGAGGCGACTCCGATCTCCCGAAGGACGGTGCTTTTGAGTTTTCCTGTATTGATATAGCCCACGGCAAGGCCGCGGACCACGATGGTCGCTGTCTGGCTTCCGATGTTCCCTCCCATGGCTGTAATGACAGGGACAAAACTTGTCAGGATGATGATCTCCTGGAGCGTCCTGTTGAAGGCCGACAGGATGGCCGCAGACAGCATACTTCCGAAAAAGGTCGTTATGAGCCACGGCAGGCGAAGCCTGGCGACCCGGAAGACATTCTTGGTGTAGAGTTCGTCTTCGACGGTTCCCACTGTCTTGTAGACATCTTCCGTGTGCTCTTCCCGGATGACATCGATGATATCATCGGCAGTGATGATCCCCAGAAGATGCATCTTCTCATCTGTTACGGGAATAGCAAACAGGTCATACTTTTCCACGACCCTGGCGACGGACTCCTGGTCTTCATAGCAGTTCACATGGATGATCTCGCTTGTCATGACCTCGGTGATCTTTTCATCATCAAAGGCCAGAAGAAGGTCATGAAGGGAACAGACGCCTTCGAGTCTGTTCTGCTGATCAAGAATATAGATATAAAGCAATGATTCGATATCCTCTGTATTTTTCAGACGCAGCTTGACTTCACGGACATTCAGTTCATCCCTCACAGCAAAGAAGTCTGTGGTCATGATCCCGCCGGCGGAATCTTCAGGATAGACGATGAGGTTTTTGATATCTCTGCGGTCCTGAATAGAAAAATGAGTCAGGATGGATTCCCGTTTTTCCCTGGGAAATTCCAGGAGGATGTCGGTCACATCATCATCGCTCACATCCGAAAGGATCTCTGCGATCTCTTCGTCACTGTAATGCTCATCAAGGACAGCGATGAGGACCGGAATCAGGGCGGGCCCGGCGAATGTCAGCAATTCGCCTTTGATCTCAGGAGAAAAGCGTGTGTAAAGCCGGGTGACCTGGTCATCATCAAGCTGATCGAAGATCTCAGCGATATCTTCCACGCGAAACTCACGGAGAAGAAGAGCCGAGGTCTCTTCAGGAGTTCCCTCCTGAAGGATCAATGAGAGAAAATGGTTGATCTTGTCGGGAGTGTCCATTATGGCCCGGCCACCTGATGTTCAGGAATCTTTCCGTGAAGGACATCAATGACAGCTTGAGCCACCATGAGGCTCATGGTTTCCCGCGCTTTGACCGACCCGCTCCCGATATGGGGCAGTAAAACCGTGTTAGGAAGCTCTAAAAGGCCCTTGTGGACCTCCGGCTCATGTTCATAGACATCCAGGCCGGCTCCCTTGATCAAGCCCGTTTTCAGGGCTTTTACAAGGTCATCCTCTTTGATGAGAGGCCCGCGGCCTGTGTTGATCAGATAGGCCCCCTTCTTCATCTTCAGAAATGTCTCCCATGTGAAAAGATGACGGGTTTGAGGTGTCAGAGGAAGATGAATGGAGATCACGTCTGATTCGCTGAGCAGCTGGTGGAAATCCACGTAACGGGCTCCCAGGGACTCTTCCTCCTCTTGTGGAAGAGGTGTCCTGTTATGGTAGATGATCGACATATCAAAACAGCGGCATTTTCTGGCAAAAGACCGCCCGATGCGCCCCATCCCCAGGATCCCCACTGTTTTCCCTGCGGTCTCCTCCCCCAGAAGAAGTTCAGGTTTCCACATATCGAACGATCCCTCGCGCACATAACGGTCTCCTTCGACGATGCGCCGCATGACCGAAAGCATAAGGGCAAACGCGATCTCAGCTGTGGCATTGGTCAGGACATCGGGGGTGTTGGTCACTGTTATCCCGCATTGTGCGGCGTACTCTGTATCGATATTGTTGTATCCCACGGCATAATTGGCAATGGCCCGGACACGGCCTTTCATGACTTCAAGCACCTCTTTGTCTATGGTATCGTGCAGCATGGTGATAAAGGCATCATACTCTCCCCCGTGTTGAAGAAGCCACTCTCTGGAGACAGGCCTTTCCTCGGGGTTGATCCGGACATCATACTCTTTGTTGAGAAGTGCGATTCCCCTGTCAGGGATCTTGAACGTGATATAGACTTTATCCATGTTTCTCCTCCTTCCGGATGATCTTCTGTATCACCGGCTGTTTCAGGACCCATGACATAAGGAGTTCCCGATATTGAACCGGAGAGAGTGTCCACTGGCGGTCCTTCAGTGAGGATTCTGCATAGATCCTTGCTGTATAGGCTGTGAGTGCCACGGTGACAGAGACATTGAAACTTTCCACAAAACCTGCTATGGGAATTCGGAAGACACCGTCCGCTTCTTTCCGGGCTGTCTCTGAGATCCCGTAAAGCTCCTGGCCGAAGACAAAGGCGGCAGGACGGTTGAACTCCATCTCATGAAGAGGCGGCTGATCCGGGTCGGGGTCGGCCACAAGGATCTGATACCCTTTTTTCCGAAGGGCATGGAAACACTCACGACTCGTCTCATGCCGGTGAAGTGTCAGCCATTGATGAGCTCCCCTGGTGATATCCTTATTCACATTCAGCCGGTTGATCCCTTCGACAATATGGACATCCTGAAAACCGAACGCTTCTATACTGCGTAGTCCGGCGCTGATGTTATGGATATCAAAGAAGTTTTCAAAGACAAATGTGAAATAGCGGCTGCGGCGTGAAGCCACATGGGAAAGACGCTGATAACGTTTCGGAGTGATATATTGAAGGTAGCGGTTAATTTTCACCGGGTGATTATATCACAGTTGAGCACCGTATTCAATAAAACTCTTGTAGAGGTCGTCCGGAGTCTCACTCTTCAGCAATGTCTGAAGATTATCCTTATCAGATAAGATATAGGAGATCCGGGACAGGAGATTGATGTGCTCGCAGGGTTTATCCTTGTCGGAGATAAAAAGAAGGATGAGCTTCACCGGTTTGCCGTCAAGGGCATCATAGTCCAGAGGTTTTCTCAGAAGAAGGACAGACAGCGTGGTCTCCCCCCATTCCGGAAGGCGTCCGTGGGGAACGGCGATTCCCAACCCGATGCCTGTGGATATCTTGTTTTCTCTCTCCCGGACAGCTTCGCGGAGTTCATCGGCTTGAGTTTTTTTGAATTCTGCAATGCGGGTGCAGAGAAAATCCAGAGCCTGGTCTTTTGAAGGGACTTCGTTTTGAATAAAAATCAACTCTCGCGACACATATTCTTTAATAGAAACCATAATTCTCCTGTTTTGTCCTCTATAATAGAGTATAACAATGGGAGAAAAACAATGCAAGACAATATTTTCAGCCGGAAAGGATTTCAATGGAGTCACCGGCAGCCACGTCTCCCCCGGTGATCACACGGGCGAAGATCCCTTCCAGAGGCATCACGCAGGCCCCGGTCAGCTCCTGGATGGCACATCCGGCATGGCATTTTTTCCCGATCTGGGTCACCTGGAGCACAACGGACCCGATGAGAAGCTTTGTGCCCACGGAGAGATGATGAAGCGTGATCCCTTCCGTGGTGATGTTTTCAGCATAGGATCCCCAGGGAAGCGAGGCTGTCTTTTCATTTTTCTCATAGCTTTCCCGGGCCAGCAGACTCACCTGACGGCCGCTTCCGCCATGAGCATCCCCCTCCATCCCGAAGTCTGCGAGGAATCGCCCCTGAGGAACGGGTTCTTTGATCTCCCCGACCCGAATGCTGCTGTTCACTGAGATGACTTTCATCCTTATCGTCCTTATAAAAAGGGGGCGCTTTCGGCGCCCCCTGTGAATCAAGGCCCGCGGGTTTAAAACCCGTGTTCCGAGAGGTTCTTATAACGCTGATAACGCTCTTCGAGGTCTTTTTTGAGAAGAGCATCCAGCCTGACGGCTTCTTCCGGGAAGAGTTTTTCCAGGGATTTGTAGCGGACTTCATTGTTGATGAGCTCACTGACATCCTTCTGGGGCCCTTTGTATTCAAGGACAAAGGGGTTCTTCCCCTCCTCTTTCAGAAGTGGATTGTACCGGAAAAGCGGCCAGTATCCTGTTTCCACAGCCAGTTTTTCTTCTTTCTGGGTGTGTCCCATGTCAAGCCCGTGGTTGATACAGGGCGCATAGGCGATGATCAGGGAAGGCCCGTCGTATTTCTCGGCTTCGAGGAGGGCTTTCATCAGCTGGTTTTTATCAGCGCCCATGGCCACAGATGCCACATAGACATAACCGTAAGTCATGGCCATAAGTCCCAGGTCCTTTTTCTTCGTCTTTTTTCCTGAAGCTGCAAACTTGGCAATGGCTCCATAGGGAGTCGCCTTGGAGGCCTGTCCCCCTGTGTTGGAGTAGACTTCCGTATCCAGGACAAGGACATTGACATTCTCACCGGAAGCCAGGACATGGTCCAGGCCGCCGTATCCGATATCATAGGCCCAGCCGTCCCCTCCGACGATCCAGATGGATTTTTTCGTATAGTAGTCTCTGAGCATATAGATCCTGTCAAGGAGTTCGGAGTCCACATCCTCCATCTCAAGGGCCGCTTCGAATTTTTCGCCGGACTCCTTGGAGAGAGTCCCGTCCTCTTTATTCTCCAGCCATTCCTTTGCTGCATTTTTCAGATCCTCGGAATACTCATCACCTTCGAGGAGTTCTTTCACCATAGCGGCCAGTGTCTCTCTCTTCTGCCGGACAGCGATGGCCATTCCGTAGCCGTATTCAGCATTATCTTCAAAGAGTGAATTGGCCCAGGCCGGGCCTTTCCCCTCGTCGTTCACCGCATAAGGACAGCTGGGGGCGGATCCTCCGTAGATCGAGGAACAGCCGGTTGCATTGGCGATCATCATCCGGTCTCCGAAGAGCTGAGTGACAAGCTTCACATAGGGCGTCTCTCCGCAGCCTGCGCAGGCTCCTGAAAACTCGAAAAGAGGTTTCTGGTACTGGCTGCCGATGACGTTGTCCTTGGGAAGGACTGCATCTTTCACAGGCACAGTGAGAGCGAACTGGTTGTTGGCCGACTCTTTTTCGGCGATCTCATCGAAGAACGTCATGTCAAGAGCCTGGACCGGACAGATATCTGCACAGTTGCCGCACCCTGTACAATCCATGGGGTAGAGCTGAATTCTGTAGTTGTATTCCTTCAGGGCCGGCATCTTGGGCTTCACTGTATTAAAGGTCTCCGGCGCCTCTTTCATCTCGTCATCAGTGAGAAGGACGGGACGGATGGCGGCATGGGGACACACAAAGGAACACTGATTGCATTGGATACATTTTTCGGCGATCCAACGGGGCATCTTGATGGCGATCCCGCGTTTTTCAAAACGGGTGGTCGACGTGGGGAAGGTCCCGTCAGGTGTAAAGCTGCTCACAGGGAGGTCGTCGCCCTTTTGAGCCAGCATGGGCTTCATCACGTTTCCGACGAAATCAGCTTCTTCTTCACTGGTGAAGAAGTCACTCACGGTGACATGGCCCATTTCAGAATCTTCAGCATCGGCCCACTTCTTGGTGTAACTGACCTTGACCAGGGCTTCTGCGGCTTTATCCACGGCGCTGTTGTTCATCTCGACGATATGGGCCCCCTTCTTGCCGTAGCTTTTCTTGATGGCGGCTTTCAGGTACTTGACCGCATTTTCGAAGGGGATCACCTTGGCCAGTTTGAAAAAGACCGTCTGCATGATCATGTTGATACGCTGGCCCAGTCCTGCTTCGTCAGCAATCCGCACGGCATCGATGATGTAAAATTCGGCTTTTTTTCCGGCGATGGCTCTTTTCAGGGAAGCGGGCAGCTTTGATTCGAGCTCTTTTTCATCCCAGGTCGTATTCAGGACAAAGATCCCCCCCTCTTTCAGGCCGTCGAGGAGGTCATACTGATAGACATAGGACTGGTTATGGCAGGCGATGTAGTCGGCTGTCCTCACAAGATAGGTGGATTTGATCTTTTTTTCTCCGAAACGCAGATGTGAGACAGTCAGCCCGCCTGATTTCTTGGAGTCATAAGCAAAATAACCCTGGGCATAGAGGTCGGTATTGTCTCCGATGATCTTGATGGCATTCTTATTGGCACCCACAGTCCCGTCTGAACCCAGTCCCCAGAATTTACACTGGACAGTCCCCTGAGGAGCCGTGTCGATATCACGCTCCACACGGAGAGATGTTCCGGTGACATCATCCTGGATACCCACGGTAAAATAATTTTTCGGGGCTTTGGAGAGCAGGTTTCTGTAGACAGCCATGACCATCCCCGGGGTAAACTCTTTTGAACTCAGCCCGTAACGTCCGCCGACCACAGTGATCTCCTCTCTCTCTTCGTAGAGAAGCGTGGAGACGTCTTTGTAGAGGGGCTCTCCCTCGGAGCCGGGTTCCTTGGTACGGTCAAGGACAGCAACGCTTCTGACTGTGGCAGGGAGTGCCCTCAGGAAGGCTTCCCTGGCGAAGGGGCGGTAAAGACGGACCTTCACGAGTCCCACTTTTTCTCCCCTGGCTGTGAGGTAATCGATGGTCTCTTCGATGGTCTCACACCCGGACCCCATGGCGACGATGACTCTGTCTGCATCAGGGGCTCCCACATAATCAAAGAGCCGATAGCTGCGTCCCGTGATGGAAGAGAGTTTATCCATCTCTTCCTGGACAATGGCGGGTGTAGCTATATAGTAGGGATTGATGGCTTCCCTGGCCTGAAAGAAGATATCGGGATTCTGCGCTGTTCCCTTGAGAATGGGTTTCTCGGGACGCAGCGCCCTCTCTTTAAAAGCTTCGATGGCATCGTAATCCACGATCTCTTTGATATCCTCGTAATCGATCATCTCCACTTTGGAGATCTCATGAGATGTCCTGAATCCGTCAAAGAAATGGACAAAGGGAAGGCTCGACCTGATCGCAGACAGATGGGCCACCACACCAAGGTCCATGGCTTCCTGGACAGAGTTGGACGCCAACATGGCCACTCCTGTCTGTCTCACGGCATAGACATCAGAATGATCTCCGAAAATCGAAAGAGCATGCGAAGCCACTGAGCGAGCAGCCACATGGAAGACTCCGGGAAGAAGCTCACCGGCGACTTTGTAGAGATTGGGGATCATCAGCAACAGGCCCTGGGACGCTGTGAACGTCGCTGTGAGGGCCCCGGCTGTCAGAGACCCGTGAACGGCTCCTGAGGCGCCGGCTTCGGACTGAAGCTCTGAGACAAGAACAGGCTGGCCGAAGATATTCTTCTGGCCGTGGGCCGCCCACTCATCAGCCAGCTCCCCCATGGGAGATGATGGCGTGATGGGGTAGATAGCCGCGACTTCGGTCAAGGCACAGGCAGCATAAGCCGCTGCCGTATTTCCGTCGATGGCTTTCATGATTTTTTTAGCCATAAATTCCTCCTTTATAAAATCCTTTACCACAATAGTACTGTCTAACCCGCCGGATGTCAACCAATACGTGTATCAATACACGTATTAGCAATTGAAATAGAGGTCGACTTCCTTGGGATGGGGCCTGTTTCTGATCTCCAGGCTCTCTCTCTCTTTCAGTCTGATATAACTGTCAATGATCTCCGTGTTGAAGACATCGCCCTGGAGCAGGAATGCCATGTCTTTTCGAAGAGCGTCCAGGGCCTCATGCAGGCTTCCGGGGACATGATCGATCCTTTTCAGCTTATTTTTCGGCATATGTTCCAGGTTTTCATCATAGGGGCCCATCCCGGACGAGGCCGGGTCGATCCTGTTCCGGATCCCGTCCAGCCCTGCCATGAGCATGGCCGATGCAGCAAGATAGATATTACACGTGGCATCTCCCGGCCTGTATTCCATCCTTTTGTCCTCTTCGGATGTGAAATTTTTAGGGATCCGGATGGCAGCGCTTCTGTTTCCTTTTGAAAAGACAAGAGCGGTGGGAGCTTCAAAACCCGGGACAAGCCTTTTGTAGGAGTTCGTTGACGGGTTCAAAAAAGCGGTGATGGCACGTCCATGCTTGAGAATCCCTCCGATATAGTAAAGGGCTGTCTCACTGAGGTCGGCATATCCGCCCTTACTGAAGAAGATATTCCGCCCCTCTTTCTTGAGAAACTGATGGAAATGCATCCCTGAGCCGGCTCTGTTGAAGAGAGGTTTGGGCATGAACGTGGCATGCAGCCCGTGTTTCCGGGCGACCATCTTGATGATATATTTGACCACCTGTCCCATGTCCCCCACCCTTTCCAGGCCGATGGGCTGGACTTCGATCTCATGCTGGCTGGCGGCTGCGACCTCATGGTGATGATACCGGATCTGGTAGCCGCATTGACGGATGAGCTGGACCATCTCTTCACGGACTTTGAAATAGAGGTCCACAGGGGGATGGGCATGATAACCGTCTTTATCGGTGATCTTTATGGACCCTGCCAGAGAATAATCGGGCCTGTTTTCCATCATGTCCCAGTTATTCTCCCCTGTTCCCATAAAATAGGCGGCTCCGTTTTCTGCATTTTTGTAATAGAGCGACGTGAGCAGGTAAAACTCGAACTCAGGGCCCCAGAGGCTCTCATCAGCGATGCCGCTCTTTTCCATGTACTCCTGGGCACGGTGAGCCACTCCGCGGGGATCCATATGAAAGAACTCTTTGGTCTCCGCGTCAGCGATCCGGCACAGAAAAGAGAGTGTCGGGGTCTCCCAGAAGGGATCCATGAATCCCGTGGCAATATCCGGGATAATGACCATATCGCCGGATTCCACTGATTTCAGTCCCGATGTGGAAGAGGCGTCAAAACCCTCTCCTTCACGGACGATCTTTTCAGTGAGCTGAGCGGCGGGAAGGGTGAGATGGCGCATCTTCCCGTTCAGATCCGTGTACTTCAGATCGATGGTGGTGATCCCTTCTTTTGTGATAAAATTTTTGATCTCAGCATAATTTTTAAACATGATACAGGCTCCTTATTCCTCATGCCAGCGGATGGCATCTTTGGGACATTTCTCCACGCAGATCCCGCAAGCCACACACTTTTCCGGGTCGATCTCGTGGATCTCCTTGACCTTGCCTCTGATGGCATCCGAAGGACAGTTTTTTGCACAGATGGTGCATCCGATACACTTTTCGGGTTCGATGACCGGGGGGATGCGCTTTCCCCCGGGGAAGAGCGCGGCCAGCTTGTCATCAATGACATGTGTGGGACAGACTTCAGCACATTTCCCGCAGGAGATGCAGATATCATAATCGATCCGGGCCAGGTTCCCCGTGACCTTGATGGCATCCACCGGACAGGCCTTTTCACATTTTTTACAGCCGATACAGCCCACTTTGCAGACCTTCATCACATCGCCCCCCTTATCTCTCGAAGAGCAGAGGACATCGACTTTTTTTGAGGCTTTTTTCAATTCGATGATCTTTTTGGGGCAGGCGTCCACACAGACACCGCAGCCCACACATTTTTCTTCATTGACACGGACACCGCCGTTTTCCGTCTTGTCCATGGCATCAAAGGGACAGGCTTCCACACAGGAGTAGTATCCCAGGCATCCATAGAGACAATCCACGTCACCGCCATGGAGAAGCATGGCGGCATTGCAGTCTTTGATCCCCTGGTACTCAAAGCGGTTCCTCATGGCATTGATATCTCCCCGGCAATGGACGACGGCCACGATCTTCTCCGATTGTGACGCTTTTTTTCCCAGGATCCCGGCAATGGCTGCTGCCGTATCAGAACCTCCGGGAATGCAGCCGCTGATCTCAGCCTCACCCTTGACCACAGCTTCCGCAAAAGAGGCACAGCCGGCATAACCGCAGGCCCCGCAATTGGCCTGGGGAAGGACCTGCTCTACTTTTTCAATGCGTTCATCTTTTTCCACATAAAAGGCTTTTGATGCCAGAGCCAGGGCCAGTCCGAGCAATAATCCCAAAATCCCTAAAACAAGTGCAGCTGTCATAAATGCTCCTTAACCGATTTTCATTCCGGAAAAACCCATAAAAGCCAGAGACATCAAAGAGGCTGTGATAAAGGTGATGGGGACTCCCTTGAGTGCTGCGGGGATATCCGCCAGGTCCAGTTTTTCTCTGATCCCGGCCATCATGACCAGGGCAAGGGTGAACCCGATCCCGGCGCTCAGACCGTTGACCACAGCTCCGATAAACGAATACTTCTCTGTGATGTTCATAATAGTCACGCCGAGAATAGCGCAATTCGTCGTGATCAGAGGAAGGAAGATTCCCAGGGCTTTATAGAGGTCCGGAATCGATTTCTGTAAAAACATCTCGATAAACTGGACAAGAGAGGCGATGACGACGATGAAGACAATGGTCTGAAGATACTGAAGCCCGTGTTTATCCAGGACATACCGCTGAACCGTCCATGTCACTGCAGAAGCGATGGTCATGACGAAGATGACCGCCCCTCCCATTCCCAGGGCCGAGTCCAGTTTTTTGGAGACTCCCATGAACGGGCATATCCCGAGGAATTTGATCAGGACGAAGTTGTTGATGAAAATCGCGGAGATCGCGATGATAAAGAGTGATCCGATAGCCATAATGTCTCCTCCTAACCCTTCTTGCCTTGTTTAAGCTTATTGATCACAGCGATGATAAGACCCATGGTGAGAAAAGCGCCGGGAGGAAGGATAAAGAGGCCCATGGGCTCATATCCCGGGACAAGGGACATCCCGAAGATCTTGTTGGCTCCCAGGATTTCTCTGATGCTTCCGATGAGGACCAGGGCCAGGGTAAATCCAAGGCCCATTCCTATGGCGTCGAGGATGGAGTAGTAGATGTTATTCTTTGAGGCGAAGGCTTCGGCCCGCCCCAGGATGATACAGTTCACGACGATGAGAGGAATGAAGAGGCCCAGTGATCTGTTGAGGTCGGGGAAGAAACCGGCCATGACAAACTGAATAATCGTCACGAAAGTCGCAATCACAACGATAAAAATAGGGATACGGACTTTCCCGGGAACAGCTTTTTTAATCAGGGAGATCACAATATTCGAACCCAGAAGGACAAAGAGAGTCGCCAGACCCATGCCCAGCCCGTTCTGAGCCGACGAGGTCACAGCCAGGGTGGGGCACAGCCCCAGAAGCATGACCAGGGTCGGGTTCTCCTTCACAAGCCCCTTTGAAAGCTCTTTTGCCGACCGTTTCCCCACGGGGACAAGCCAATCGGAGATCCGGCGGAACACTGCTTTTGTTTTCTGTTTCAGAGACATGCTACTCCCCCTCCCTGTTCATTGTTTCTCTCACAACGGCAAGATACCCTTTATTCACAGCGTCTGTCACGGCTTTGCTGGTGATCGTCGCTGCCGTGATGGCTGAAATCCCGTTCACGCCTTCAGAGACTTTTCCTTTGATCACATCGATGGTTCCGGCCTTAAGGCCTTCATACTGCCGTGTAAACCACACCACGGGCTGCCCTTCGACCTCAACGGTCTCCTGAATACGGGCCCCCAGTCCGGGGGTCTCTGTCTGGGCAATGATCTTCAGTCCGATGACTGTTCCGTCTCTTTTCAGGCCCGCCATGGCCGTGACAGGAGACGGGTCATACCCGTAGGCGAAGACTTTGATGACGATCCCTGTCTCCTCACCCTCTGCATTCTGTCCTACCCAGTAGCGGTTTTCCACTGTGCTGTCGATCAATGCCGAGTCTTTCACATCCTCCTGCATCTTCACAGGAGTAAACTCCACCGCCTCAGGCAGAACCTCTTTCCTGGCTGACGCTTCCTGGCTCCTCTGGATCTCCTCGATCTTGGGCTTTGTCTTCTCATAGGCCGTGTTGAGGACAAAACCTGCAATAAAAGTCACAGCCAGAAGCGCAAATCCGAGTTTGATAAAGTCTTTCATGATCTCACCTCTCCGAATGAAACAGGGACCGTATAGCGGTCGATCAAGGGAACAAAAATATTCATGAGCAGGATGGAATAGGAGACCCCTTCCGGATAACCGCCCCACATCCTGATGGTAAAGGTGAGGACTCCGCAACCCACGGCAAAGATCCAACGGCCCCGGGCTGTTATGGGGGAGGTGACCATATCAGTGGCCATGAAGAAGGCTCCCAGCATCAACCCTCCCGTAAAGAGATGGAAGAGAGGGTCTCCGGTAAAAAGGCCGTCGATCCCTCCGAAAGCCCAGGTCAGAAGAGCCACTGTCCCCAGATATCCGGCAGGGACACGCCAGTCGGCTAACTTGGTGACAATAAGGAATATCCCGCCGATGAGAAGGAAAAGCGCTGTGGTCTCTCCCAGGCATCCGCCGATCTTGCCCAAAAAGGCGTTGATCACACTGTCCTCTGAAAAAAGCTCACCGATCACATGCCGGGCCTGTTCATGAAGAGTTGGATCATCAAGGGCCGCTCGGGCTGTTTTCAGGGCATTGAGCGGTGTCGCTGATGTCACCGAATCCAGAAATTTAGCTACAGCCGGGTCGGAGACAGCCTGTGAGACAGCAGGGTTCAGCGATAAGGCTCCTCCTGCCGGAGCTGTCCATCCTGAGGTCATGGCCACAGGATAGGAGGCCATGAGAAAGGCCCTGCCGGCAAGGGCAGGGTTGAAGATGTTATATCCCAGTCCTCCGAAGAGCTGTTTTGCGACGATGATGGCAAAAGCACTCCCCAGGGCGACTTTCCAGAGGGGAATCGTCGGCGGGACGTTGAACGCCAGGAGAAGGCCGGTTAAAAATGCGCTTCCGTCATGGACTGTGATCTTTTTTTTAAAAAGAAACTGCATGAGAGCTTCAGAAAAAAGCGCACCGGCCACAGCAGCCAGGCTCACCCAGACCGTCTTCATCCCGAACAGAAGGACCGTATGGATATAGGCGGGCAAAAGAGCCAGGACCACAAGCCACATGACTTTGGTCACAGAAATATTCTTTTTGATATGGGGCGATGTCGCAACAATAAATTTCTCAGCCATTATTTCGCCTCCTCTTTTTTCGCCCGCTGACGGGCCGAGATCTTACGCAAAGCCCCTTTCCCGAGCCGGACATACTGAACAAGGGGAATCTTCGACGGGCAGACATAAGCACAGCTGCCGCATTCGATGCAGGAGTTGATATTCATCTCTCCCGCTTCCTCATACTTCTTATTCTTCACCAGGGTGACAAGCTGAGTAGGAAGAAGTTTCATGGGACAGGCGGTGACACAGGCGCCGCAGGAGATACAGGGGCTCTCTTCAGACCGGGGAATCTCTTTCCGGGTCATGACAAGGATCCCTGATGTCCCTTTCAGAACAGGAAGCTGCTCAGGTGTATACTGGGCAAACCCCATCATGGGCCCTCCTGATATGAGACAGGCGGCCTCTTCACGCATCCCCCCCGCTTCGTTGATGAGACGCTCATAGGTGTCCCCGATGCGGGCGATGAAATTCGCCGTCTCCTTCATCCCTTCACCGGAAACAGTCACGGCTCTCTCGATGAGAGGCTTCCCTTCATAAACAGCCTCGTAGACGGCAAAAGCCGTCCCCACGTTCTGAACGATGATCCCCACATCAAGGGGCAGGCCGCCTGCGGGGACTTTTCTTCCGGTCAGGGAATCGATGAGCTGTTTTTCAGCTCCCTGGGGATATTTGGTCTTCACCATCTCCACACGGAGCTCCTGATAAGGAGCACAGGCTTCGCTCATCTTTCGGTAAGCTTCCGGTTTATTGTGTTCGATCCCGATGACTCCCGATTCGGCACCGGTATTCTTCACCATGAGAAGAAGGCCCAGAGCGACCTTCTCGCTCTCTTCCTGCATGAGCCTGTCGTCACAGGTGAGATACGGTTCGCATTCAGCGCCGTTGAGAATGATCGTGTCGACTTTTTTCCAGGAAGGAGGCGCCAGCTTGACATGAGTTGGAAATGTTGCTCCGCCCATCCCCACGATCCCCATTTCCGCGACGACCTTTAAGAATGTCTCTCTGTCACAGGAATCAGCCGTGTATTTCGGATATTCGAAAAAGCGGTCTTCGCCCTCTCTCCGGATGACGATGGCCTCTCCCCTTCCCGAGACAGGATGGGGAAAATCGGCGATCCCGATGACTTTCCCCGTCACCGAAGAGTGGATATGAGCCGAAATGGTCCCTGCGGATTCAGCGATCTTCTGTCCCGTCAGGACGGTATCCCCCACCTGGACGACGGCTTTAGCCGGAGCCCCGATATGCTGCGAAAGCGGGATGATGACTTGGTCCGGCAATGACAGCCGTTTTAAGGGCTTATGTTCCGATAATTCTTTTCCCTCAGGGGGATGGATGCCTCCCTTGAACGTCAACACAAAGAACCTCCTTGATCTCAGATACCTTTTTCTATTCCAACCACTTGCAGTTTTTGCGACCCTTCAGGGGCGCGGACAAGGACTTTGTCCCCGATTTTTTTCCCGATGAGGACACTCCCGATGGGTGATTCGTCAGATATTTTATTCGCGGAATAGTCAGCATCATCCGACCCGACGATAACATAACTCATCTCTTCCTCGGTGGTCAGGTCCACAAGGCGGACACGGGCTCCCACGACGACGACATCATCCCTGAATTTGCTTTCATCATAAAGACGTGCATATTGAAGCCGTTCCTGAAGCTCTGATATCCTGGTCTCGATGAGCCCCTGCTTGTCCTTTGCCGTGGCATACTCGGCGTTCTCACTGAGATCCCCGAGGGCCCGGGCCTCCTGAATGGCTTTGATGATAGCCGGCCGCTCGACCTTTTTCAGACGATCAAGCTCCTCAGCCAGTTCCTGATATTTTTCTTTTGAGATATGGACTTCTTTCATGAAACACAATCCTCCTGAACGTTATTGTATTTATCCCGAACCGGGATCATCAACCTGCAAAATTATAACCGGTATAATTCATTCGTCAACACAACTCATTTATCGTACAAAAATCGTTTGATCTTCTTTGTGGGAGTCTTTTCGAAAGGCTCCGGCTGAAGTTCGATCCTTTTGATCTGCGAATAAGCGGGCAGTGTTTTATTGACCTGAATACGGTTGTCTTCCATCTTGTCTTTCAAAAAGGACTCCAGGTCAGTGCCGTCAAGATCCATGGCATCAAGCTCATCGTAATCGGGATAGACCAGGGCCATGAGCCCTCCGTCGCGTTCGATCACCAGGGATTCCAGGACAAAAGAAAGGTTGTTGACCTTGTTTTCCACCTCTTCCGGATAGATATTCTGTCCTGATCCGCCCAGGATCATATTTTTACTCCGCCCTTTGATGTGGAGATACCCTCCCTTGTCCATGAGGGCCAGGTCACCTGTGTGGAGCCATCCGTCCTTGTCAATGGCCTCTTCGGTGGCTGTGGTGTTCCTGTAATAACCCAGCATCACATTGTCCCCTTTGACCAGGATCTCACCGGCGACCCTGTCCGGATGCGGGGAGTCCACCCGGGCTGCGCAATAATCCATGGCTTTCCCCACAGATCCGTGGGGATGTTTGTCCCAGGGGGCATAGGAGATCAAGGGGCCGCATTCTGTCATCCCGTAACCCACACTCAGAGGGAACTTGATCTTTTTGAAAAAGCGCTCCACTTCGGGGTTCAGGGGAGCCCCTCCCACGATGACTTCAAGAAAGTGATTCCCGAAGGATTCATAGAGAGACTTTTTGATCTTTTTGTAGATCAGTTTACGTGTTCCGGGAACAGAGGTGAGGAATTTGACCGCTCCCCGGCCGATGGCGGGCTGGATCCTCTTGCGATAGATCTTCTCAATGATCAGGGGCACCATATTGACAAGGCGCGGCTTGATCTCATCGAAAGCCTTGAGGAGGATCTTCGGGGACGGAATGGTGGGAAGGAACGTGATATGGCATCCCCTGGAAAGGGGAAAAAGAAGGTCGATGGTACACCCGTATGCATGAGCAAGGGGAAGGAAAGAGAGGATCTGATCCCCGGCTTCAAGAGGCATGTTTTCACGGGAATAACGGACATTCACCGCAAGGCTTCTGTATGGGATCATGACCCCTTTGGAAAGGCCGGATGTCCCTGATGTATAGACGATAGCCGCACAGTCCTCAGGATCGATGGCCTTCCACGGAAGGGAGAACTCCTCAGCGGCAAGTGTCTTGTATTGATCCCGGAAGGAGTCTCTCAGGCGGTCAAGTTCCTTTTTTCCGCCGGATATCCGGCTCAAAAGGACTTCAAAAGTCTCCAGGGAGAAGATGGCCTGAAGATCTTTCAGAGAGTTTTCGTCGATCTTCTCATAAATGGATTCAGTGACGAAAAAGAGGATGGAATCCGAATGATTCACGATATGCTGGACATCTTCCGGATGAAAATCGGGAAGGATGGGAACAACCACGGCTCCATAAGTGAGTGCTGAGAGATAGACATAAGCCCAGTGAGTACTGTTTCGGCCTAAAAGGGCGATCTTGTCGCCTTTTTTGATATCAAATTTCTTGAATAACGCGTGAAAAAGCATGATCTCACGGCCAAATTCACCATAAGTCACGCTTTTGTCCTGGTAATCAGAAAAGGCCGGACGGTCCCAGTTCTGTCGGATCCCTTCTTCATAACCTTGAATGAGTTGTTCCATAATTCTCCTTTCCCCGTAGATTATTTTACAGTAAATCAGTATTATCTCAATATATTTTTTGTTTCATGCCGGGAGAACTTTTGGGTTGACAAATATAGGGGCATCCAGTAATATACCCGTGCCTGACGGCGGGGTGTGGC
Source organism: uncultured bacterium (assembly GCA_964574875.1). GTDB lineage: Bacteria > Macinerneyibacteriota > Macinerneyibacteria > Macinerneyibacteriales > DSCS01 > DSCS01. Next base: position 24,166 of record CAZNOX010000010.1, read on the forward strand.
GCAGCCCGGTAGCGCACCTGCCTTGGGAGCAGGTGGTCGGAGGTTCAAATCCTCTCACCCCGATGAATTCCCGGAGCAAATGCGTCCGTAGCTCAGCCGGATAGAGCACCAGACTTCTAATCTGGGGGTCACAGGTTCGAATCCTGTCGGACGTGCTTAATCAGGTCACTTATCATACGGTGGGTGTAGCTCAGCTGGTAGAGCAACGGATTGTGGCTCCGTTGGTCGTGGGTTCAAATCCCATCATCCACCCTGGCCCCATAGCTCAGTTGGTAGAGCAGCTGACTCTTAATCAGCGGGTCGTAGGTTCGAGTCCTACTGGGGTCATAAAAAAAAAGGCGCTTAAAGCGCCTTTTTTTATTGCTTCTGGAGGTCCTCCCCCGTCTTCGGGTCTGTGGCCAGTCCCGCGATCATGCTTTTCAGGTATTCGATCTTGACTCCGTCAGCGATCCTCAAAACGACTTTTTCATCTTCGATCTTGACGATGGTCCCGTAAAGACCCGCATTAGTGAGGACTTTGTCTCCGGGGTTGAGTTGGTTCAGCATCTCCTGATGTCTTTTTCTCTGCTTTTTCTGGGGAACGATGAGAATCAGGTAAAAAACCAGGAAAAACGCAAGAATAGGCAGAAGTCCGATAATGGGATTCTGTCCTGTGGCTGCCTGAGCCGTGAGCATTCCAGTGATCAATGTGTTCATTTTTTTTCCTCCTTCGTTTGATGGTGTATGGTGATCTCGACAGAGCCCTCTTCATAGCCTTTGAGCTCTTTGACAAACCCTTTTACAGTCTCTCGGAAAAGAGACTGGACAAAAGGCATGAGGGACAGTTCTTTTCCGTTGATCGAAATCGTGACACTCTTTTCTCCTTCCTGAACAGGACAGCGTACATCTTCCTTTTCCAGACGTTGACAGTAGAGTCCGAAACAGTCGCTTCCGCAGAGTCCGCAATCCAGCCCTGCGGGAAAAGGCGGCAGGCTCTCGATGATCCTGTCCAGAGCCTCGAGCGTCTTCTCGTTCAATGTGAATAAACAGCGCTCCCCCCCTTGCGGTTCCCGTTGAGGTTTATCCAGGGAAAAACGGGCTAAAAGAGGCCCTTTCGCTTCACAGGGATCCTGAGGGCTTCCGCACCAGATGCAGGGAAGCGCCGTCTCTTTGAACCCTTCGATAAGAAGAAGGTCACAGCGCCCCAGGGCTCTTCTTACAAGATCCATCACCCCTCCTGCCCGGCTGAGTGTATCAGTGAGTCCGTCACGGAAAAGATAAACGCTTTGAGCTCCGGACTGTAAAAACCTCTCCCCGTCATCTTTTCCCGTGAGCCCGAGCTCTCCGTGGATGTTCTTGATGACAATGCAGGTCTCGCCTCGCTTCACAGCCCTGGCGGTCAAGACCTCGGCAAGAGCCGTTTTCCCGCTTTTTTTATACCCGGCCAGTTGAAGAAGCCTCATATCAGTCCAGAGAAGCGATCATTTCTATTTCAACACGGGCTCCCAACGGGAGCGCAGCCACCTGGTAAGCACTCCGTGCAGGAGGACTCTCTGTGAAAAAAGTGGCATAGACTTCGTTGACTGCTGCAAAATCCTTGATATCTGCAAGAAAGACCGTGGCTTTGACAGCCTTGTCCAGAGATGTCCCGGCAGCTTCAAGAACGGCTTTGACATTTTCCAGGCACTGCCTGGCTTCTTCCCGGATCCCTCCCTCGACGAATTTCCCCGTCCGGGGATCCATGGGCAGCTGCCCTGACGTAAAGACAAATCCTCCGGTGGCCACACCCTGGCTGTAGGGGCCGACGGCTCCCGGAGCGTTGTCTGTTTTAATGATCTTTTTCATATCTCCTCCTTTTTTATCTCGATCTCGTTCCGATAACGTTCTTTTTCACTGTAGAGACACCCGCAGTACTGCTGGCGGTAAAACCCTCTCCTTTTCGACTCTTCGATCCCATAGGACCACCCCGGACGGAAATCCCGGTAAAGGAATGTCTGCCTGTACTTCCCGGCAGCGGCTTCACCCTGGCCAGAGATCTCTTCGTGATTCTGGAATTTACTGTAGAGAAGCGTCGTCGTGAAAAAGTCGAAGGCCCCTTTCCGCGCCACAGCGGCTGTCTGTTCCAGGCGCATATTGTAACAGAGGGGGCAGCGGACATTCTCCCTGAAGGCTGTCCTTCTGAAAAACTCCTCCACGGGATATCCCCCCGCCTCGATGAGCTCCATTCCCTCCTCTTCGCTGAGCTTCAGAACACTTTCACGCCGTTTCCTGTATTCAGCAAAGGGATGGATATTGGGATTATACCAGAGTCCGTAAACCGTGAATCCCTCCTCACGAAGAGTCTTCAGCGGGAAAAGAGCACAGGGAGCACAGCAAATATGAAGCAGAACTTTAGGTTTCGTCATAATCTGAAAACAGATCCTTTTTCATCTCTCTGCCCAGAAGGTCATACGCCAGAGGTGTTGCGCATCGTCCCCGGGGTGTCCTCTGGACAAACCCTGAACGCATGAGAAAGGGTTCATAGAGGTCTTCGATGGTGTCTTTCTCTTCACCCACCATGACAGCGAGGGTGTCAAGCCCCACCGGTCCGCCTTCAAAACGGTCGATGAGAGCGGCCAGGATCTCCCTGTCCATCTTTTCCAGCCCGTAACTGTCGATATGGAGCATGCGGAAGGATTCTTCAAGGAGAGGCCTGTCGATGACGCCCCCGTTCTGCACTTCTGCAAAATCCCTCACTCTTTTCAACAGACGATTGGCCACTCGGGGTGTAAAACGCGATCGTTTCGCGATCTCCCGGGCAGGATCCTCCTGGATCGTGACATTGAGGATCCGTGCAGAGCGTTTGATGATCGTGGTGATCTCTTCGATCCCGTAGAATTCGAGCCGTTCCATGACCCCGAACCGGTCTCTCAGAGGAGACGTGAGCAATCCTGCTCTTGTCGTGGCGCCCACAAGGGTGAACGGCTGCAGCGGGATCCTGATATTTCTGGCCCCCGGCCCTTTTCCGATGATAATATCAAGCTCGAAATCCTCCATAGCGGAATAGAGGATCTCTTCCACACTCCGGTTGAGACGATGGATCTCATCAACGAAAAGGATATCATGAGATTCAAGGTTCGTGAGGATAGCTGCCAGGTCTCCCGGTTTTGTCAGGACGGGGCCCGACGAGATCTTAATATTGACTCCCATCTCATGAGCCATGATGAAGGCCAGGGTGGTCTTGCCCAACCCCGGAGGGCCGTAGAACAGGGTATGGTCGATGGGCTCCTGCCTCTGACCGGCCGCCTGGATATAGACCTTCAGCTTCTGTCTCAGTTCCCCCTGCCCGATAAAGTCGTCAAGTTTCTGAGGCCTTAAACTCAGTTCGGTCTCTTTCTCATCCGAATGGAGACGGGGGTCTGTGTAACGGTCTTCCATGTCATCCCTTTCCCATAAACCGCAAAGCTCTGCGGATGAGTTCTTCTGTGGAGAGCTTTTCTGCAGAGTCGCGCATGATTTCCGCTAAAGCTTCTCTGATGTGAGCAACGGGGAACTGGAGATTCCTCAAAGCTTCCAGCGCTTCGGCCATCGCCTTGTCCTCCCCCTCGCGCATGCTCTCCTCAGGGGCATACTCTGTGACTTTTTCACGCAGCTCTACAATAAGGCGTTCAGCTGTCTTTTTCCCGATCCCGGAGAGAGAAGAGAGAAAAGCAAGGTCTCCATGAGCAATGGCCGAGGCGATATCCTGAAAAGCAGCCTGGTCGAGGATCTTCAATGCTCCCCTCGGGCCGATCCCCGATACACTGATCAGGGTCACGAAAAAATCCCGTCCTCCTTCACTGGCAAAGCCGAACAATGTGGATTCATCTTCCCGGATATGGTGATAGACGTGGATGAAAAGCGGTTCTCCCACAGGGGGAAGCTCTCTCATGGCCGGTTCAGCCATAAAGACCTGGTACCCCACGCCGCCCACATCGATAATGATCCCGTCGTCTTTGCGCCCCCATAAAAACCCGTTCAGAAAAGTGATCATTGCAACCTCGTCAACGGTCTTTTGTTCATATGGCAGATGGCCGCTGCTACGGCATCATAAGCATCATAGGGATGCTCCTTTTCCTTCACACCGGTGAGCAGGGCCACCATTCTGGAGACCTGTTCTTTCAGGGCTGTTCCCGTTCCCACAAGAGCCATCTTGATCTCCTTGGGGGAATACCCGAAGACGGGGATCCCGTGCTGGGCGAAAGCGAGGAGGACCCCTCCCCTGACCTGGCCCACGGCAATGGCCGAGCGGGCATTCTTTGCAAAAAAGAGTTCCTCCACAGCCGCCTCTTCAGGGTGGTAAAGAGCGCACAACTTTGAGACGGCCTCATGGACGTGAAGGATCTTTTCTTCATCTTTTAACTCTTTTTCCGGCCTGATCACGCCGAACTGATGAACCCGAAAACGGGATCCGCTCTTCTCCACAAGGGCAAATCCCGTGTTATTGACACCGGGATCGATGCCGAAAACAAGCATTATTCTCCGGCCAGTTTTTCCATGATTTCATCGTCGATATCAAAATTGGCAAAGACATTCTGGACATCATCATTATCTTCAAGCATATCCATCATCTTCAGGACTTTCTTCGCTCCGTTCTCGTCCAGGGAAACACTGTTTTTCGGAATCATGGTCAGCGTGGAATCCTCCAATGTGAGCCCGGCCTCTTCCAGAGCACGGACAGCATCGATAAAAGCTGAAGTATCACAATAGAGTTCAAAATTCTCACCGGCATCCTGGATATCATCGACTCCGGCTTCAATGGCCATCTCTGTGAGTTTGTCTTCACTCACAGCCTCTTTGGGAATGACGATCATCCCCTTTTTATCAAACATCCAGGCAACTGATCCGTTCTCTCCGAGATTTCCTCCGGCTTTGGACAGGATATATCTCATTTCAGCCACAGTCCTGTTTTTATTATCTGTCATCGCCTCGATGAAGACAGCGACTCCTTCAGGCCCGTACCCTTCGTAGGTCACCTCTTCATAGACCACACCGGGGAGTTCTCCCGTCCCCTTCTGGATCGCCCTCTCGATGTTGTCTTTGGGCATATTGCTCATCTTGGCTTTGTCCACAGCCATCCTCAGGCGGGGATTGCTGGCCAAATCGCCTCCGCCCAGCCGGGCGGCAACAGTGATCTCTTTGATGATCTTTGTAAAGACTTTACCGCGGGCGGCATCGGCTTTTCCTTTTTTATGTTTGATTGTGCTCCATTTATTATGACCTGACATGCGAAACCTCCTCTGGTTGTTTTTCCATAAATATACCATAACTGGACCACAATGCAAATAGTTTCACGCTCAGGAGCTCCTCTTGACACTCGTGATATCGGCGGCTACCATAGGGATTATGCTTTTTAAAGGCGCTCTCCTCTCGGCTCCCATGGCTTCGGTCACTGATGTCCTCTTTCGTGAGATCTGTGAATTTTACGGCGGAGCCGACCTCTATCTCACCGAAATGATCAGTGCTCCGGCCCTGCTGAAACAGGGCCCCCTTGAAGACTACTATTGTGACTTCTCCCCCTGCCCTGAAAAGACTATTGCACAACTCGTGGGAGGGCGCGCATCTGATCTTGTGGATGCTTCTCGCCTTCTTCTTTCCCGGTATCCCAAACTGGGCGGGATCGACATCAACATGGGGTGTTCCGCTCCTCTCATCATGAAAAAAAGAGCCGGCCTGGCCTGGATGTCCAGGACAGAGGAGCTTCCTGAGCTTCTTGCTGAACTGCGCTCTCTCGCCAGGGGGAAGTCTTTCTCATTGAAGTTCCGGATCGGTGTGACAGACGACGTGTCTGCTCTGGAAGCTTTCCTCGAAAAGATCATCACAGGAGGCCCCGACTTTGTCACTTTTCACGGCCGCACGAAAAAAGACAAATTCAGCCGCAACGTCCGCTGGGACCTTTTTCTGAAAGTCAAAGAGGCCTGTCCCTTTCCCGTGGTCGCCAACGGAGACATCTCGTCTCTCAGCCGCTATTCAGGGCTTCTCCGCGATTACGCCCCGTTCGCCGTCATGTTAGGGCGTGCTGCCGCCCGGGCTCCCTGGCTCTTCAGCGAGTTGAAGTCTTTTCTGAACTCCCCGGAGTCCGGGGAGACCCCGTCTCTTTCACGGTCAGTCGATTTTTCCTCTTATGCCGCCTTTTTCACAGAGCGGCTCTTTTCCCTTGTCCCCGAGCCCCTGAGACAGGCACGGATAGAGCATTTTACCCTTTTTCTCGCACCGCACCTCTTCTGGGGCACTCATCTTCTCAACCGTGTCCGCTCCTCCCGGACCCCGGAGGAAGCATCAGGATTTCTTTCTGACTACTTTGTGAGACATCCTGAAGAGAAGATCAAAATGTGGTCATTTTAAAAAAAGAAGGCCGGGGAGTGATCCCCGGCCTTGAGATATCAGAGACACGCTTTGATAATGGAAACGGCTTTGTCGACGTCAGCTTTTGTGACATCAAGGAAAGGCCTGAAACGAATGGACTTGCGTCCGCAGGGTAAAGCAATAAGCCCTTTTTCGAAAAGAGCATCTTTGAAGGCATCTCTCTTCTCAGGACTCTCCAGGTCAAAAGCGATCATGAGCCCTTTCCCCCGGATATTGCTGATGGCTCCTTCAAACTGACGCAGTTCATTGATGATGTACTCTCCCATCTCGGCAGCATGGTTCACAAGATCGTCTTCCTTGATGATCTCCAGATAGCGGGTCGCTCTCACCATATCGGTGAGATTGCCGCCCCAGGTGGAGTTAATGCGCGAGGCCTCTTTGAAGACATTGTCTTTCACCTCGTCGATACGAGGACCGGCGAAAATACCGCAGACCTGCATCTTTTTCCCGAAGCTGATGATATCAGGCTGAATATCATAATGCTCATGGGCCCACATCTTCCCGGTGATCCCCAGCCCGGACTGGACTTCATCCAGGATAAAGAGAATATCATTGTCACGGCAGATCGTCTGAAGGGCCTGCATGAACTCAGGACGGAAATGGTTATCTCCTCCTTCACCCTGGATCGGCTCGATGAGAATGGCGGCATAGTCATCCGCATCCTTCCTGACAAGGTCTGTGATCATGGAGAGGGCTCTCTCTTCACTTTTCTTGACTTCTTCCAGATTCTCCTCCAGGGGGAAGATCATCTTGGGGTTGGGAATCCTGGGCCAGTCGAATTTGGGGAAATATTTGGTCTTCCTGGGGTCATAAGTATTGGTGACAGAAAGGGTATACCCTGTCCTCCCGTGGAAGGCCTGCTCAAAATGGATGATCTTCAGTCCCTTTTCTTCCTTGTAGCCTTTTTCGAAGTTTTTTCTCACTTTCCAGTCGAAAGCCGCCTTCATGGCATTTTCCACGGCAAGAGCTCCGCCGGAGACAAAAAACTGGTATTTCATATAGGGCGGCATGGTGATGGACGCCACAGCACGGGTAAAAGCCGCCATTTCCGGTGTATAGATGTCGCTGTTGGACGGATTGGAGATCGCGACTCTCTCGATATGATCCAGAAAGTCGGGATCAGTCATCTTGGGGTGATTGTGTCCCAGGGGCTGTGAGGCAAAGAAAGAGAAGAAATCGAGATATTCCCTGTCATGTTTTGCATCATAAAGATAACTTCCGTGACTTTTCCTGATATCGTAGACCATATCAAACCCGTCGGCCAGCATATGTTCTCCGATAACCTTGTGGACATCCTTCGGCATAATCTTTTCCATATCGTAATCCTCCTTATTATTGCCTCTTGTTACACGGATTTTACTGGTTTAAAAAGAGGTGTCAAGGGGAATCGGTCATGCATCCCTCTCTGTGAAAAACTCAGCAAGCAGCTCTGTCAATCGGACCATATCATCCAGAAAAATATGTTCATTCGAGCTGTGAACATCTTCCATGCCGATACTGAGGACAATGCTCTCTAATCCTTTCCGGTTAAAGATATTGGCATCACTTCCCCCTTTACACCGGACAAGGCTCTGGGGCCTTCCCAGGCGTTCCCCTGCCTTTTGAAGGGCTGTGACAAGGGGACTTCGGGGGTCGTTATGATAGGGCTCGTACTTCTTTATTTCAGTGACGCTCACCATAAGGCCGGGGATCTCCTCTTCTGTCTGCCGCGCGGCTTTTCGGACCTCTTCCGCCATGGCATCCATCTTCTCTTCCTGAAAAGAGCGGATCTCGCCGACGATCCTTGCCTTTTCAGGGACGATGTTCACCGCTTCTCCGCCGCTGATCAAGCCGACATTGAAAACGCTCTCCTCATCCACTGTCCCTGTGGACAGCTTCCCCATGAGAGAAGAGGCTCCGAGGATAGCATTGACCCCTTCGTCGATGGCCCACCCTGCATGCGATGCTTTTCCCCTGATATCGATGACGATGTCACGTGAGCCCACAGCGGCATAACCGATCTGATCGCTACCCGACATATCCAGGACCAGGGCTTCCTGTGAAGAGAAACGGCTCATATCCATAAGAGAAGCCCCCTGAAGGCCGGTCTCTTCTGATACAGAGATCGCGATCTCCAGTGGAGGGTGAGGAAAGGCCTTTTCCCCCGCCTGTCTGAGAAGCTCAAAGATAACGGCGATGGCGGCTTTATCATCTGCGCCCAGAATATGGGTTCCGTCGCTTGTGATCTTTCCGTCGACCAGCTTCGGGTCCAGGGCTTTTGTGGGCGTCACCGTGTCTGAATGGGCTGAGAGAAGAAGAGGCCGCCGTCTCTCGTCTCCGGGGTAATAGGCATAGATATTGCCGCCGTCCGATCCGATGGATCCCCCTTCAGCGGGGTCATAGTCCACCCGGCATCCCAGGGATTCCAGCCGACGGACGATATGCCTGTTCAGGCGGTGCTCATGTCCCGAGGGAGACGGGATCCTCACCATCTCCCTGAAATCCCGAAAGAGACGTTCTCTCATCATTTGAGAAGGGACTCGATCTTATCCAGGCCCTCTTTGATCTCACTCAGAGAGGTGGCATACGAGAGGCGCAAAAAGCCTTCAGCTCCGAAGGCGGTCCCGCTCACAGCAGCCACACTCGATTTTTCAAGAAGATACTCCACAAGCTCATCGGCTCCGCTCATCTCCAGTTTTTCCACGGCTTCACTGATCTCGGGAAAAACGTAAAAGGCCCCTGCAGGTTTTTTGCAATGGATCCCGGGGATGGTATTGAGTCTCTCCACCATATAGTCCCTGCGCTCCTCAAAGGCAGCACGCATATATTCGATATCACTCCCGTCTCCTTTGATGGCCGCCAGAGAGGCATACTGGGCGATGGAATTGGGACATGATGTGATCTGTCCCTGGAGCATGGCCATTTTTTTGATGATCCATTCCGGCCCGGCCACATAGCCGATACGCCATCCTGTCATGGCATAGGCCTTGGAGACGCCGTTGATGACAATCGTCTTTTCAGGGAGGTATTTAGCGATGGAATAGTGCTTTTTACTGTCATAGATCAGCTTCTCATAGATCTCATCGGAGATGACCCAGATGCTTCTTTCCCTGCAGAACCTGGCCAGCTCCTTGATGAATTTTTTGGTATAGACAGCCCCTGTGGGATTGTTGGGTGTGTTCAGAAGGATGAGGCGCGTTTTGGCGGTGACAGCAGCTTCGATATCCTCCATACGCGGTTCAAAATGGTTTTCGGCGTGACAGGGGACGATGACAGACCTGGCTTCAGCTGTTTTGATCTGCTCTGTGTAGGAGACCCAGTAGGGAGAAAAGACAATGGCTTCATCATCGGGATTCAGCAATGTGAAGACGGCATTCCAGAGGGCATGTTTCGCTCCGGATGAGATGAGGATATTCTTCCTTGTGTACCCTTTCAGCCCGTTATCGCTTTCCAGTTTCTGAATCACGGCATCTTTGAGCTCAGGAATGCCTGAAGCAGTCGTGTACCGTGTCTTTCCGTTATTCAACGCTTCAATCGCCGCCTGCTTGATATAATCAGGCGTATCAAAATCGGGTTCCCCTGCCCCGAAAGAGAGGACTTTCACCCCCATGGCTTTCAACTCATTGACACGCTGGGTCACTTTCAATGTGGGCGATTCCGACAGCGAACCGACAATCTCAGAAAAAGGCATATCGCATCATCTCCTCTGTTATCTGTTCAGCAAAGCCAAACATACTGTATTGACAATATCATCAACACTGCATCCCCTTGACAGATCGTTAAAGGGGTATTTCAAGCCCTGGATGACAGGGCCGACAGCCTCAGCGCCGGCCAGCCTCTGGACCAGTTTATATCCGATGTTCCCTGCTTCAAGCGAGGGAAAGATCAGGCAGTTGGCCTTCCCGGCCACAGGGGAACCGGGTGCTTTTTTCGCTCCCACAAAATCCACGAGAGCAGCGTCAGCCTGCAGCTCCCCGTCAAAGGCGAAGGAGACGCCTCTTTCACGGAGAAGATCCACCGCTTTGATCACTTTATCGGCGCGTTCATGAGAAGCGCTTCCTTTTGTGGAAAAACTCATGAGAGCCACCCGGGGTTCCGTGTTCAGCAGTTTTTGTGTTGTCTCTGCAGAGGCTGCAGCGATATCGGCCAGCTGTTCCGCGTTGGGATCCGGGACCACGGCACAGTCTCCGAAGACCAGCAGCCCCTCCTCACCGAAGGCCTTTTCTTTCAGGACCATGATGAAGACAGAGGAGACTGTTTTCATCCCCTCTTTGAGGCCCACAGCCTGGAGAGCGGCCCGAAGGACATCTCCCGTGGTGTGTTCCGCTCCGGCCACAGCCGCGTCCACATCCCCTTCTCTTAAAAGCATGGCCGCATAGTAGAGAGGGTCTTTGAGGACTTCAGCCGCTTCTGCTTCCGTCAATCCCTTGTGTTTCCGTTTTTCGTAAAATTTCCGGACCAGATCCTCCCGTTTTTCATGAGTCAGCGGATCCGCGATCACAACGCTGTCACGGGGAACCCCTCTTTTGTCCAATTGCGGGCCGATGGCCTCTTCTGTCCCCACGAGAACCACCGACTTCACAAGGTCTTCCCTGACCAGGATGGCCGCGGCATCAAGGGTTCTCGAGTCTCCGCTTTCCGGAAGACAGATGACACCTCGTTTTAATGCTCCCTCATGCCTGATTTTTGAAATAAAATCCATAGTCATGCCTTCTCATCAAGAAGATGCAGACATAAGCCGCTGCGGAGTTTCGGTTCAAACCACGTGGATTTGGGAGGCATGACTTTCCCGGCATCAGCTACGGACATGAGCTCGATAATCGATGTGGGGTAAAGGGCAAAAGCCACGGTATATTCACCACTGTCCACCAGTGTCTCCAACTCTTTCATCCCCCTGATCCCTCCGACAAAATCGATTCTTTTATCCTTTCTCGGATCCCCGATCCCCAGGACAGGAGCGAGAAAATTCTGCTGAAGGATAGAGACATCGAGAGAGGCGATGGGATCATCGGATCTGAAACTGCCCTCCCGGGCTGTGAGGGAATACCACTGGCCTGCAAAGTACATGGAAAACCGGTGTGTGCAGCAGGGTTTGGCTTTTTCTCCCTTTTCAGTACTCTTTTCCACAAGAAAAGACGCCTCCAGGGCTTGAAAAAAGGCTTCTGAAGAGAGCCCGTTGAGGTCTTTGACCACCCTGTTGTAATCCATGATATTCATCTGGTCATGGGGAAAGATCACCGACAGAAAATAGTTGTACTCTTCCTCTCCGGAATGAGCTGTGTTCTCATCCCTCTTCATGGCGCGGACACGTGTGGCTGCCGCTGAACGGTGATGCCCGTCGGCCACGTAGAGAACAGGGATCTGCCTGAATTCATCCCTGATCTTTGCGATGGAGGCCTCCTCGTTGACGACCCAGAACGTGTGCCGGACTTCAGCGAGGTCAGTGGACGTAAAATCATACACGGGAGCATGCTCTTCGGCATACCGGCTCACAAAAGAGTCCAGGGATTTTCTGGCTGTATAAGTGAGAAAGACAGGCCCTGTATTGGCATTGAGAGTATAGACATGGCGTGTCCGGTCATCTTCTTTGTCCTGCCGTGTAAATTCATGTTTTTTGATAATATCGTTTTCATAATCATCCACTGAAGCTGCTGTGACAAGGCCTGTCTGCACATGGCCGCCCATCTCCTGCCTGTAGATATAGTAGCAGGGCGCGGCGTCCTTTTTCAGCCACCCTTTGTCCATAAATCTCTTGAGGTTCTCGGCTGCCTTCTCATAAACAGCATCATCGTAAAGATCGGTATCAACGGGCAGGTCCACTTCCGGTTTGGTTATGTGAAGAAAGGAATACTCATTCCCGCTGACCATGCGACGCGCTTCCACAGAATTGATGACATCATAAGGAGGAGAAGCGATCTTTTCCACCAATTTTTCGAGGGGCCTGACTCCCCGGAAAGGCCTGACATCTGCCATAAATAAGCTCCTTTCGTCTCTTATATCAATACCATACATCTCCTTAAAACGATGATATCCATAAGAGGTCTTCTGTCAATGGAATTGTATTTTTGAAGGGGAAAATCAGCGTTTTCCCTTGTCCCGGACTTTCATCTTGTGCTGAATGAAACGCAGTGCGATAAAAATGATCAGAGAGACGTAGATCATGATCACAGAGATGGGTTTCGAATATTGGAGCCCGAACGAGGTGAACCGTTCATAGATCATGACAGGAGCCGTCATGGGGTGATAAGCCAGGATCACAACAGCACCGAATTCGCTCAATCCCCGGGCCCACATCATGATCATCCCTGAAAGGATATCCGAAAAAGAACAGGGAAGGACCACGCGTCTGAAGGCCTGAAAACGTGTGGCCCCGAGGTTCTGCGCCACATACTCCAGGTGGACATCGACCTTCTTGAACCCCTCCTTAGCGCTGTTGACCAGATAGGAGAAGCTGACAAAAAACATCCCCAGAATGACTCCGAAGGCCGTATCCACAAACCCGATTCCCAGAAGAGCGAAGAACTTTCCGAAAATAAACCGGCTGCCGTAGATACTCAGAAGCGCGATCCCGGCTGCCGAATGGGGAAACATGACAGGGATGTCCACAATGGCCTCGATGACCCCTTTTCCCCAGAAATCGTTTCTTGCCAGGAGATAGGCCGCGGGGATCCCGAAGAGGAGGCCGAAGAGAGTGGCATAAAAGGACGCCTCTAATGTAAAGAAGATGGAGCGGACGATCTCCTTATCCTGAAAGACATAGTTGATAAGCCCCGGGGAGAGAGAGATGAGCATATTGACGATGGGGGCGGCAATAAGAATCAGGAGGATGACAAAAAGGATCTTGAAAAAGAGGTTGAAGAATGAGTTTTTCATACTCCGTAGACTCCCACAGCATTGGATTTAAAGATAAGATAGATCTCTTTCCCCGTTTCCAGCTCAAGCTCATGAAAAGAGCGCTGTGTCAAAAGAGAGACGAGCCGGATACCGGCATCGATCCCGATCTTGACACCCAGGTTATGGTAGATGATGGAGCTGATACGCCCTTTGTAGCAATTCCGCGCGCTGGACGTGGTCAGGGGCTCATGACTGAGGATGATATCTTCGGGGGGGATATGGACCAGATATTCCCTGTTGTCCTTCAGCCCTTCCTTGTAAAGAGTAAACGTCCCTTTGCATAAGAGAGACCGGCGGGCATCATAGGTCATCTTAAAGAGGTTGTCTTTCCTGATCAGGCGCCCGATCTCTTCGCTTGAAGGACGGTTCATCACTTCCTCCACCGGCCCCATCTGCTTCAGTTCTCCCTGGATCAGGACTCCGATCTTATCTGAAAGAAAGAGGGCCTCCTCGATATCATGAGTGACATGAAGGACCGTGAGTCTCTTTTCCCTGTGGATGCGCCTGAGCTCCTGCATGATCTCCCATTTGGTGATGGCATCCAGAGCGGAAAGAGGCTCATCGAGGAGGAGGACAGGACGTTCGGGCACCAGGGCCCGGGCCAAAGCCACACGCTGTTTTTCTCCTCCGGAAAGATTTTGAATGCTCCGCCCCAGAATATCGGTGATCTTAAGAAAAGCGGCTGTCTCCTCCACTTTTTTTTTGATCGTTTTTTTGGGCATCCTCTTGATGGCAAGAGGGAAAGCAATATTGTCATAGACATTTTTATGAGGAAAGAGATAGAGGTTCTGGTAGACGATCCCCACAGGGCGGTTCTGAAGAGGAACCCGGCTCATGGATCTCCCTTTGACCCTGATCTCCCCTGTCTGAGGACGGTTGATGCCGATCACGGTGTCGAGCATCATGGTCTTCCCCGATCCCGTGGGCCCCACCATGGTCAGATACTCCCCTTCAGACAGGCTGAATGAGATCTCTTTTAAACGGAACAAGCCTTTCTTCAAGGAGACATTGTCCAGAATGAGCATAACCCCCCTATATGTTTAACTGTATATATCGATAGTAGCGGGGAAACTGTTTTCAATCAAGGAGAATCAGAGAATCTGGCCCGGGGAAAGAGACGTCCCCGGGCCTGAAAAAGATCAGTATTGGGTTCGGACAGTGAAGGTGAAGACGCGCTCTTCATCGGCGTTCAACGGAACAGCGAAGATGATCTCGCGGGTCTCCTCACTTTTGGGTTTGATCTCATATTGGATGAGTTTTTCGCGGGGAGAGCGGAAATAGGAGGCATAGACAGTCTCCCGGCTCTCTTTCCTGTTTTTCAATGTGACCTGATACTGGATATCATAGGTGTCTTTACGGATTTTTTCCCGTTTCAGGACCACAGCTTCTCCCAGGATGTCAAAGGAATCCCCGATCCGCACAGAGATCCTTTCATTTTTCGGCGTATGCTCGATCCTGTCATTCCCCACAAACTGAAGATTTCCGGCGGAATCATTCTTGTAGACGGAGAGGATCCCTGCAGGAAGCGCCATTCCCATGGCATTGTCTTTGGTATTCATGAATTCCACTGTCACATTGACCTTTTTATTGTATTCAGCGATGATATACTTCAGTCTCTTCTCTGTCTTGATGGAGAGAGGGGCGAAAAAGGGGATCTCCTTTTTCTGACGGGGAGCGATGGAGACATCGCGGGAGATGGAGTAGAGATGATATTCCATCATCCCCTCTTCGCTGACTTCCTGATCGCTCATAGCCATCTCTTCATACATCCCCATCCCCTTGGCCCGGGCGACAGGGCGGTTCTCTGTGAGACGCTGCACATCCCCGGCCATGAGCTGCAGGCGGACATCTGTAAATTCTTTTCCGGATTCATTGGTCATGGTGATCCAGGAATTGAGGATGCCTTCTGTCTCATCATCGTTCAGGATCAGATTATACTTGGCAGACCAGCGCATGCCGTTGAGAAGATAGCTTAATTTGAATTTTTCACTCCCCTGGGCTGGGCTTTTCATCATCCAGGACAGTGTGGGGCGCACCATGATCTCTCCGCTCTTCTCAAAGGAAAACCGGAAGATCTGGTCTCCCCTGATGGACTGGATCTCCCCCTGGACATCCAGAAGGATGGAAGACCCGTCATAGTTGAGAAGCGTCCCGCGGACATCATCCCCTTTGAGTGTGGTCACGGTGATCTTTCTTCCCAGCTGTTTTTTAAAGAGCTGGGAGGTATTGACCAGGTCGTAGTCGTAGTTCTGTTCATAGATGACAATCCCCCTGTTGTCTACAGGATAGATGGTGATGGATCCCGTATCCAGTGTTTCCGGGACTTCAGGAAGAAAATAGGTATGGACCCCTTTTTTCATCTCAAACCGGACCTCTTCTCCGTAAAGAGCATATCCGCTGTTGTAGACAGTCAGATTACGCGCAGTGAGCGGCAGCAGAAGAGTCATCACGAGGATAAGGATAAGAGAACACTTTTTCAGCATAACGGCCTCCTTTTCATGATGTTTGATTATACCGTCTCAGGAAAATTCTTCAACACATAAAAAAAGCCCGGGGAACCCCCCGGGCCGTGAAGCTGGTGAGCGGATTTGAACCGCTGACCGACGGTTTACGAAACCGTTGCTCTACCACTGAGCCACACCAGCTTATAAGCGCTCCAGTTCAACGGTAAAATGGCGAAGAATGGGAGCTTCGTTCACGATCTTCAATCCTTTTGTGATGGATTCACGGCGCTGAAAGACATTACCCAGAGCCGTGGCCGTGTAATCCATATGATTATTGGTATAGACACGCCTGGGGATGGCTAACCGCAGAAGTTCCAGTCTGGGGTAACGGTCTTGTCCTGTCTCGGGATCCCTGTCGGCCAGAAGTGTTCCGATCTCCACTCCGCGGACCCCTCCCTCGATGTAGAGCTCCACAGCCAGAAGCTGGGCGATATATTGCGCCTGGGGAATATGGGGGAAAAAACGTTTCGCATCGACAAAAACCGCATGCCCGCCGAAGGGCTCCTGTACGGGGATCCCCATGGCTTTACACTGCTCGCCCAGATAGGCGACCTGTCCGATGCGGCTTTCAAGATAATCAAATTCAGTGCTCTCATCCAGACCCTGGGCAAGAGCTCCCAGGTCACGCCCCGCCAGTCCTCCATAGGTCAGATACCCTTCAAACATGATGTTGAAGACAGAGACTTTCTTCTTCAACTCTTCGTTCCTGAATCCCACCATTCCTCCGATATTGGCGATGGCGTCCTTCTTTGCACTCATGGTAAACCCGTCCACATGGGAAAACATCTCTTTGACGATCTCCTTGATGCTCTTCCCTGCATATCCCTCTTCGCGGACTTTGATGAAATAGGCATTTTCAGCAAACCGGGCGGCATCGAAAAAGAGCGGAATATTGTACTTGCGGCAGAGAGCGGCTGTCTCTTCGATATTTTTCATGGAGACAGGCTGCCCTCCTGCAGAGTTGCAGGTCACGGTGAGGATGACAAGGGGGATCTGCCCCGATCCATGTGATTTCAGCACCTCTTCCAGTTTATTCAGATCGATGTTCCCTTTGAAAGGATGGCTGACTGTGGTATCGAAAGCTTCATCGATGGTGCAATCCACGGCTTTCGCTTTACGGAACTCGATATGCCCTTTTGTCGTATCGAAATGGGCATTTCCCGGGACGATGTCTCCCTCCTTGAGAAGAGCGGAAAAGAGAACATTTTCGGCAGCGCGGCCCTGATGGGTGGGAAGGAAATAGGGGATCCCCAGGATCTCCTCCACCTGATTTTTCAATTTGAAGTATGAACGGGCTCCGGCATAACTCTCGTCCCCTGTCATGATCTCAGCCCATTGCTTGTCACTCATGGCGTTTGTCCCTGAATCGGTGAGCAGATCGATAAAAACAGCGTCGCTTTTCAGATTAAACAGGTTGTATTTGGCGTCGCGGATCCACCTGGCCCTCTCTTCGGGAGTCGATTTCCGGATCATCTCCACAGTCTTGATCCGATAAGGTTCAGCATAGGGTAGTTTCATGCAGCCTCCTTTGCAGGGACATTATATAAAAAAGGCATGGGAAAAGCAACCAGTTTTTTTTAATATTTGAATTTGAGTTTGAAATCGATATTATAAGTAAAATCCCCCTCCTCTTCAGCGGCTCCTGTCTGAAGAGAAAGATTCTTATTGAAATAGTAGATGAAATCAAACCGCCGTGAATCGCCTCTGAGGATCTCGTCCTGGTAACTCAGATAAAGGTTGCTCCTGATATACTTTCCCACCTGGAGGTCGAGATACGGGTCATCGGCTGTAAGAATATTCCCCCTGACGGAAAAGGAGTCCACCCATTGGCTTTCACGTAACGGGGAAAAGAGCTTGTTCTGGATATAATCGGTGGCCAGCTCCCCGATCTTCTGAGCGACAGCATCCTCACCGGCCATATCATAAGCGGGACGGTTAAACGTCAGGAGGGAGATGATATCCTCCCGGGTGAGAGTGGGGTCGTCGGCCGTGAGAAGGACCACCGGGTTGAGAATATCGCCGGTGACATCCAGTTCGATCCCTATCCGCTCCTTATAGATGACCGATGTCTCAGCTGTGACATCGATGGCGGGAAGGACTTCGGGGGAATTGGAAAAGGTCAGGACCCCTTCACGGACCTGGAACGGGACATTGAGAAACCGGACCGTCCCTTTTAATGTCTGTATGGATCCGGAAAAAAAGACCCGGTCGGTCTTTCTTTCTCTCTTGTAGTAAAAATCGGTGGAGAGTTCAATGTTGGCCAGGCTGTTCTTGAGCCAGACGTTGTTGTCAGCGAGGATATGGACGTTCATGTCCATGCCCTTGATCTCAAGAAAATCTTTGGCGGCAAACATCTCCCCGAATTCACCGGCGACAAGCCCGTTTTCTACGCGGACCTCCCCTGACATGGCTGTGTGGCCCTCGACTGTCTTCAAGGTGATCTCACCGCTTCCCATCCCGCTGAAATACCAGAGATGGTTGATCACAGCATCTTCAAAAGAGATCTTGAAATCAAAACTCAGATCATAGATAAAATCTTTGATCTTCCCGGAGAAAAAGAACTTGCCCCCTTCTCCCACGTCTCCCCTGAACATGTTGATGGTGATCCTGTTGTTGCGGATAAGGGCATCTCCCCTGAGGTTGTGGATGAAGACATCCCCCAGGCCGAAGATGATCAGCTGCGTATCCTCGAGAAAGACATTGGCGTCCAGGTGAAACCGGCCGTCGTAAAGGAGATGGACCGGCCCCGAAAAGTAGCCTGAAGTCACCGAAGCATCCGGGGTCGCCAGATTCACCAGGTAGGCCGAATGGACCTTCTTCAGGTCTCCGTTCAGTTCAAAAGAGCGCAGGGCAAAAGGGTTCCCCTCCCGTCCCAGAAGCGCGGATCCCCGGAGCTCATTGGTCTCTCCGGAGACATCAAAGCGGAGCTGGGTGATGTTGATCTTCTCCTGATCCATATGCCAGACAAGAGAGATGTTCTCATACGACATGGTCTCGAAATCAGACAACTGGAGCTCAAGAGACGAGGACTTCACTCTGATCTCCGGCTTTTGCCTGTCCCTTTTCACGGTCTCCAGGGAGACCGTGCCTCTGATATCCGGAACAATCCGAAAAAGATCATTGAGCTCTTTCAAGTCAAGAGACCCGGTGACATCGAGAGAGGCGTTTTCCCATGATCCGTCGAACAGGAGGGATATTTCTGTCCTGGAATTCCCGTGCTCCAGATAAAACCCGTCGAGATCCACCATCTTGCCGTGAAGCGTCATCTTGCCCACCCCAAAGAGAAGGGATTGATCTCCGATCTCGGCCCTGTTGTCCATGTCCGTCACATGCCACGCGCCCTGGTCGCGCACAGCTGAAACATCCAGTGTGGCCCAGGACGCCTCATTGATCATCAGGCGGGAGTTTTTGATCCTGAACAGGGATCCGTCGTTTTCCAGGGAAAGGTCCATCTTTCCGGAAGGAGAAAGCATCCTGTCCTTCAAAGAGAGGCCGCTGTAAAACAGATTGGCGGTCATCTTCTCTCCTGCGGCAAGAAAGATGTTGATACTTTCCACATGGAGAGCTTCACTGTAGGAAAAGTCCCCCACCGAGGCATATCCCATGACGGATAAGCCCTTCTCATCTTTGTTCACCACGCCCTTGAAATCCACAGTCCCTTCCATTTGTGAGCGCGGGAAAAGCCTGTCCAGGGTTATGGTGTCGATCTCCATATCAAAATTGTAATACCGTCTGTAATAATCACCCTGGAGGGAGACCCTGCCCTCACCGATATCGGCTTGTGCTTTTTCCACACGGAAGAGATCTCCCTTTTTGATAAAATTGATCTCTCCCCTGGAGACATCCTCATCCTCGATGGTCCCCGAGAGGTCTTTCAGTGTCACCGTCCCGTTGAAATCCTGGATGATTCCGCTTTCTCCCTGAAGATGGATGGTCCCGTTCAGCTTGGTCTTCAGAGGAAAATTCTCAATGATCTCGTGAAAATCGATCTTCTGAAAAGAGAAATCCCCTTCGATCCCTGTTTTCGGCCTGAGATTGATGGACAGGTTCCCCGTAAGTGTCCCCTCTCCGGTGGTGGCGAAAATACGGGTAAAGGAAAGACGTTGGGGGGAAAAGTGTACGCCGTATTGTCCGTTCTGGATGACAAATTCACGGTAATGGACATTGTCGAAAGAGATGTTTCCCGTGAGGACGGGTTCACGGAATGTCCCCTGAAGGGTCCCCTTTATGCCTGCATATCCCGATAATCCCTGGGTGAGGTGATCCAGGGGGAGGCGGTCGAGAGAAAGTTGTGCAGACAGGTCTCCTGATTTCAGCCTTCCCTCAAAGAGAAAGTCGCCCCCGTTAAGAGTCCCTACGAGTGAAAGTGTCTGTGACGAGGTCCGCCTGTTGTCCGTATAGTCTCCTTCACGGATGGAAAAACGGCTTTTCATCAGGGAACTTTCCCCGCTGAGAGACCGAAGGTTCACAGACCTGTTCTCATCGAGAGAGATCCCCATGGCCGCTTCTGTGATCTTGACGTACTCCTCATCTCTGATGAGATAGATGTTCTCCAGACGGAAAGAATAGATATCCAGCGCCAGTCTCTGTTGTCCCCCGTCACGGGGCCTCACGAGAGTCCTGAGATCTTCGGAATCGATGATGGCATCGCTGATCTTCAGGTTGAGGAGAGAAACAGAGTCCTTTTTAAAAAACGTCAGGGGGGAGATCATCAGGTCGATCTCTTTGATAAATGAATTGTGTCCGAAGACCACACCGCGCACTTTAAACCGGAGCGGGAAGACATAGGTGAACTCCATGGCTTCCGTATCCACCTGGTATTGTTCCATGACCGGGCCAAGGGTATGTTTCAGAAGATAATCATCCACCTGGGCATAGGATGCGAAAAGGTAGAGAAAGAGAATGATGAAGGCAGCGATCCCCAGGTCTTTGACCAGGGAAAAGAGAAAATGCTTCATATCAGAAGACCTGCCCCAGGACGAAATGCCAGACCCCCTCATCGGAAAAGTCTCTCATCCCGTAATTGACCCTGATCACGATAAAAGGCAGGACATAACGCACACCGCCTCCGAAGGAGTCGACCCCTTCCGACCACTTCAGGGCATTGTTCTGCTCCGTCCCTGCAGCAGCATCCCAGAAGACCTCTCCCCAGAAGGAGCGGTAAAGAAGAAAACGGTATTCGATATTCCCCAGGGCTGTTTTGTAAAAAGCATCGCCGAAGCCCTTATAGGCATATCCCCTCAGATCATAGGCTCCTCCCAGGGCGAACAGCTCATCATAAGGGGCCCTGAGGTCTCCGCTCATGGGAGTCAGCGTCCTGAAGGCTCCGTGAAAAACAAGGATATGGCTGTTGTTGTGAAGATCCAGATAGAGGGCCCCCTCGGTCTGAGTCTTGATATAACTGAAATCCCCTTCGAGGAATCCCCCGGAAACGAAGTTCTTGCTGCTGATGAAATATCCGCTTTCCCGGGGATGGACTTTGTTTTTGAGATTGTCCTGATAATACTCCAGGATCAGCCCGTTGGTAATGAGCCACTCATCAGTGGGAAGGGCTGTCTCATCACTGTAGATATCCGAGTAGTAATCCAGCCTCTTCTCATATCCCGTGACCAGGTCCCGGTTTTCCCCCAGCTCTTTATGCCCCAGGATCTTGAAGGAGAGCTGCGTCTTTCTCCCTTTGTCCTGGTTTTCATTCAAAATGGAATTGATGAAGGCGATATCCACCTTTTTTCCGAAAACCCATCCCACGGAATAGTTGAAGTCAACGGCGATCTGATGATTCATCGTCTCAAAATCGACTTCATTGCGGTTCACGATACTGAATTTGTGGAGTTTTCCGAAGACATTGTTGTTGCCCCATTCCAGCCCGAACCGTCCCACCGCCGGGGAGGTGTACCCCAGGTCGATCCCGATCCATTTTGATTTCCCTTCATTGACATCCACAAGGACCGTGACTGTCTGTTCAGCATCAATGAGTCTGACATTGATATCCTCAAAGACTCCCAGGGCATAGATTCGTTCCTGATATTTCCGGACGGCATCGATGTTAAAAAGGTCTCCCGACGAAAAGGGCGCTTCCCGCAGGACATAACCCACAGGAATCGTCTTCAGTCCGGTGCAGTAGATCTCGCCGAAATAAAAACGCTCCCCTTTATCGATATGGACATCAAGCCCCACATGATGAGGCCCTTCTTCACTCTTCCGGATATCGATCAGTGGTTTGTAATATCCCCGCTTCTGGAGCTCTTCTGTGAGGAGCAGGATCAGAGTCTCTTCCACACCCCGGGCCCAGCGCTTGTTGAGGAATTTTTTCCTGATCTTGTTGAAAGAGGCTGATTCCGGGAAGGCGTCTATCCGCGTGATGATCTCAGGAGTCCCCTCTTCCACCTGGATATTCACGACGACTCCCGATGGCGTTTTCTCATATTCAGCGGTGATCAGCGCCTCGGGAAAACCGTTTTCTCTGTAAAACCGTTTCAGCCCATCCACATCGTTATAAAAAATGTAGGGGTAGAAGGGCGTGTTGAGAGTCATTTTTAACTGCTCCCTCAATACGTCCGTTTTCAGGGCTTTGTTCCCGGTGATCAGAATCGTCTGAAGAGTCCCCTCTTCTCCCCAGAGAAGCGGGGAGAAGAGGATCAGGAAGAGAATAAGAAAAGGGAGGGATAACCGTGTCAGACGGTTAAGGTCTTCCCCGCCTTTATACATTTGGTACAAGCGTATACTTTCTTTGATTGTCCGGACTCCTCGATGGTGACTCTTTGAAGGTTAGGGTCAAAGGTCCTGCGTGTCTTGTTATTGGAATGGCTGACAGTGTTGCCTGTCATGGCTTTTTTCCCACAAAAATGGCATACTCTGGACATAAATATCATCTCCTTCTCAATGCGGGCTTATGATACCAGTTAAAAGAGTTTTTGCAAGTCTTTTTTCGCAGGCTCATTGATTTTCGCCTCTTCCCACCAGCGGGACATCTCTTCAAGCGTAAGGCTGGAAAAGGGAATCCCCTCGTCTTCGGCCCGCCTGAAAATCGCGTGAAGACGGGCGGAAAACTTCTCATTTGTCAGGGAGAGGCAGACGGCAGGATCCAGAGGAATGAAACGCGCGAGCTTGATCACGGAGAAAAGGAGGTCGCCGTACTCGACGCTGACTCCGGCGGGGTCTCCCTTTTCAAGCTCACAGCGAATCTCGTCCACCTCTTCGGCGATCTTATTCAGGACACCACTCACATGGGGCCAGTCAAATCCCTGTTCCCGAGCCTTGTGCTGTATGGACAAGGCCCTTGTCCATTCATCTTTCAGCGAAGAGTCCTTTTCCCCGTTCACAACTCTTTTTCTTCTCCCGGTTTCAAATAGAGTCCGTCCATCCCTCTGTCTTTGACTTTTTTGACAAATTCTTCCGGAGAGGCTTCGATGACTTCGAAGGTGTTGTAATGGACAGGCATGACAGTCTTCGGGCGGATCATCTCCGCGGCTTTCAAAGCATCGTCCACATCCATGGTGAAATTCCCCCCGATGGGAAGGAAGGCATAATCGATGGAGGAGTCTTTCAATAACTTCATGTCGTATGTCAATGCGGTATCTCCGGCATAATAGAAGCGTTTCCCCTGGGTTTCCCATAAAAAACCGCATGGGTGGCCCATATAATGGATCTCATGCTTGGTGATGAGCCCGCTGCCGTGGATGGCATTGACGAGCTTCACCCACCCGAAGGGAAATTGAAACTTCCCGCCGATATGCATGGGGTGAGTCAGGACGTCCTGCCAGCTGCACCAGGCGGCCAGCTCATAGGGGGCGATGATCGTCGCCCCGCTTCTTTTCGCGAAATCAATGGCATCTCCCAGATGGTCTCCGTGTCCGTGAGAGAGAAAGATATAATCCGGAGAAAAGTCATACTGCCGGTCCTTCACCCAGGGATTACCCGTGATAAAGGGGTCTATGAGAATTTTAACATCACCTTCAAAATACATGGCCGAATGGCCTACATACATCAGCTTCATCGTCCACCTCCTATAACGCCTCGTCCAGGTCCCAGTAGAGAAACTCCGTTTTGACAGGGTTTGTCCCCGTTAAAGAGCGAAGGAACGATTCCGCGGAGATCGTCTCCCGGCTCATCCCCCATAACGAACCCTGACGTAGCCTCTCCCAGAAGGAGAGCGGTTCAGGGTAGATCACCACCTGGGCTCTGCCGACCTTCAACTCCTCTTTCATGGCCTGAAGAGCGTCCTGCAGCCCGCCGATGTGGTCAGCCAGTCCCAGACGGACGAAATCCCGCCCGAGGTAGATCTTTCCCTGGGCGAGTTCTTCAACGCGGTCCATGTCCAACCCCCGGCCCTCGGCGACACGGCTTTTAAATTCCGTATACGTCTTTTTCATACTCTCTTTCAGCCTGAACGCTTCCTGGCCGGTCACCTCTTTAAAAGGGTTCCCGAAACCGGAAAAACGGCCTTTTGAGATCACCCGGTAATCAAGCCCGATCTTATCTTCCATAAGGCGTGTGAAGTTGGGAAGCATAGCCACCACACCGATGGATCCCACGATGGAACTCTCGTCGACAAAAATCTTTTTGGCCGGAGTGGAGATATAATACCCTCCTGAAGCCCCCATCCCGCCCACTGAGACATAGACGGGTTTTTTTTCTGCAGCTTTTTTCAGAGCGGCCCACATGATATCACTGGCCAGGGCATCTCCTCCGGGGCTGTCCACACGCACGACGATCCCTTTGATATCCTCCCTCTCTTCCGCCTTGCGGACCTCCTCCGAGAAACTCTTCTCGCCGAGGACCTGCATCCGTCCAAAGAGGGGATTGTAGGAGTTTTTGCTCTCTCCCATTGCTATGGTCCCCTGGGCATAGATCAGGGCGATTTTATCCCGGGCCATGGGGAGGGATTCCCGTGATGCGTAATCGGTGAGAGAGACGCATTTCTCTCTGTCGATCCCCGTGGACTCATAAAATTCCGGTTCATAACCGATCTTATCCACAAGGCCGTATTCGAGTGCCTCTTCAGGAGAGATCAGAAAGTAATCTCCATTGAGGACTTTTTTTTCAAAAGAGTCCCTGTCGATCTTCCTGCTTTGGGCAAAGAGGTCGATAAACCTCTGAAACATCCCGTCGAAAACGGATTCCAGATTACTGCGCATCTCCGGAGACATGTCCTGCTGGGTATAGTTTTCCCCTGTCCCTTTATAAGCGCCCATATGGATCACAGTGAACTGGATCCCCATCTTATCAAAAAGCCTTTTATAAAAGGGCATGCTGTAATAATACCCCTTGAGATCGATGAAGGACGAGGCGGACGGTTCCATCCAGATCTCGTCAGCCAGTCTTGATGCCAGAAATGAACTGCTGTTCAGATTATCATAATAGGCATAGATCTTTTTCCCGCTCTTTTTGATCTTCTCCAGGGCGCTGTTGAGTTCTTCAGTCTGCCATAAGGGAGCCCCTGTGTAGCGGATGACAAGAGAGGTGACACGGGAGTCTCCGGGAATCCTGTCCAGAGCATTCAGAAGAGGGTAGAAACCACCGGGGTTCTCCTCCCAGAGGCCGTGTTCCTGATAGGCCACAGGCCCGTTGAAATCCAGGACCACCGTCGTCCCGTCTGTGATCTTGACAGATTTCCCCGAGGAGAGATGTCCGATAAAAGAAGAAAAGATGATGATCCCGGCAAGCATCAACCCGATCACCACCAGCAGGGCGATCAAACATCCTCTGTTTTTCTTTTTGTCGCTCATAGAGACCTCTTTCTTTATTTTTTATTCTTTTCGGGAAAGAGAGCCTCTTCGAATTCTTTCTGCATCTCTTTCACTTCTTCATAATAAGCCTGGACCCTTCTTTTGACATTATCGATGTCTTCAAGCATGATCGACAAGTCTCTGGCCAGGTACTCCAGCCGGCTGTGGACCAGCATATCCCAATCATAATCGGACTTTTTTTTCTTCAGCATAAGAACCTCCCTGTCAATGTGTATCTACGATTATAGAAAAAAGTGGTGATGAGTCAAGGGTAAAGAGTCTGCGGAGAGAAGAGCCGGGAGCAAGTCAGACGCCGTCTCCCGGCCTGAAACGTGAAAAACGGTTATTCGACGATGGCGTTGAGCTTTTTCAGGACATCCTCGACATCCATGCCGTGGGCTCTGAGGCCCTGCTCCAATGTTTCAAACTGGGCGGCAAAACAGCCGATACATCCCAGCCCGAGCCGGCCCAATTCGGCTGCAGCCTGGGGATACTGGCTGATGATATCCTTTAATTGCATATCTTTTGTGATCTTTCCCATGTTTCCTCCTTATTTTTTCATGATTCCCATGATCTCTTCAGGCTCTTTGGCGATGGATTTCGACAGATTGAGAGCCTGATTCCGTTTAATGACAATATCATCTTCAATACGGATGCCCAACTTCTTCTCTTTGATATAGAGCCCCGGTTCCACGGTGATCACAGCATTGACGGGAAGCCCTTCATCACGCTCCTGGCTCAGGTCGTGTGTATCCAGCCCCAGGTGGTGGCTGACTCCGTGGTAATAGTAACGGGACACCTCTTCGGGTTTGGTGATGAGGCCGTCTTCTGTGAGCCTCTGCTGAAGAGTCTCCACGACCATGGTGTTCAACGCTCCCAGAGTCTTTCCCTGACAGGCGGCTTCGATCACTTTTTTGTTGCATTCGAGGACCATTTTGTAATATTTCAGCTGTTCTGGCGTAAACTGTCCGGAGACCGGGACAGTTCTGGTGATATCCGCTGAATAGAGGCCGTATTCGGCTCCCACGTCAAAAAGGACAAGATCTCCCTCTTCGACAGTCCTGTCACACTCCACATAGTGGAGGACAACGGCGTTTTCACCTGAAGCGACAATGGAGTTGAAAGCAATGTCTCCCCCCTGCCTTTTGAACTCATATTCCACAAGAGCCCTGATCTGATATTCCGTCATCCCGGGTTTCATCTTCTTCCAAGTCTTATGGAGAGCTGTTTTTGTGATCTTCACCGCCTCTTTCAGGAATTTGACCTCAAGCGGGCTTTTCCTCGTCCGCATGGCTTTCAGCGGGTCCAGGGCATTGAGGACGCGGAGATGAGGATATCTCTCTTTATAGCGGTTGATCCTCATGAGCTCCTGTGCAGGCTCTTCGCCCAATGTGCTCCTGTAAGGATACGGGATCCAGACTCTCTTGCTTGTATTGAACAGGTGGCTGAGATACCCGTCCAGCTGAGGAAGATAGAAGACATCAGCGACCCCGGAGATCCTGGACGCTTCCTCTCTCCCCATGCGGAATCCGGTCCATTTTTCCTTCATAGGGTCTTTTTCCTGAACAAAAAGCCTCTCGCGGATATCTCCTTTGGCTGTTTTGGCCAGAACAAAGACGCCCTCGCTCTCCTTTATTCCGGTCATGTAGTAAAAATTACTGTCCTGACGGAAGGGATAGACATTATCCAGTCCGTTACGCAGCCTTTGCTCTGTCCCTGCAAAAAGGACAAGGATATCCCTGTTGTCCAGGACGGCTTTCGCAAAATGTTGTCTTCTTTTTCTCAATTCATCCTGTGTCAAAAGAATATTACGCGCCATGCCTCTCCTTCCTGAAGAATGCCTTAACGGCTCTTATTATATAGTAATCAGCTAACATTACAACTCTTTTTATGAGATGACCTCTAATTTTTCCACAGAAGGATCCACCTCACGAAGTTTACCTGAAAAATCGATGACATACTTTCTCATCTTTGAAGCAAGGACAAACCCCTCTCCCCACGTTTCATGATAGACCTTGGCCCCGGTCTTCAATTTGACACGCGACAGAGGGTTCCTGTTTCGGTGCTCCTCTTTCCGTCCCGGGAAAAAGGCCTGTTTACCAAATTCTTCTTTATGTTCCGGAGAGATCTCGTCAAGAAAACGGGACGGCTTGGAAAAGGCTCCGTCTCCGGAAAAGAGAAAAGAAGAGGCCCGGTTGAAGGGAGAAGCAGCCTGGGAATAGGTCAGGATCACTCTTTTCCTGGCTCTGGTCAACCCCACATAAAAGAGACGCCGTTCCTCTTCCAGCTCTTCATAACTTCCCTGGGAGTTGGCATGGGGCAGGATATTGTCTTCCAGGCCCGATATCACAACAGAATCGTATTCCAGGCCCTTGGCTTTATGCAGAGTCATGACACTGACGGCATCGGCGTCTTCCCGGCCCAAAAGGTCGATATCCTGGATGAGAGTCACTTCACTGAGGTAATGGGCCAGGTCCGGGTATTCAGCTGATGATTCATACTCATAGATATCATTCATGAGCTCGATGACATTTTCCCAACGGTCAGCAGCATCCTCATATTCGTCTGAAAGGTACTGCTGATAATGAAGTTCTCTGAGGAGTTCCTCAAGGCCTTTGCCCAGTCCCTCACTCTCAAAGACCGTTTTCACACGGCCGATGAGGGCGACAAAGGGATCGAGTGCCCTGATGATCCGCGGCGAAAGTGCAGGGTCTCCGGCCAGGTCTCTGAGGGAAGCCCCTTCCCGGGTGATCTTTGTCAGGATGAGATCCAGGCTTTGTTTCCCCAGTCCCCTTTTCGGGGTGTTGATGATGCGGCTCAGGCTCACCAGGTCACGTTCGTTATTGAGGACTTTGAGGTAGGCCAGGATATCACGGACCTCTTTCCGGTCAAAGAACCGGAGGGCTCCGATGATCTTATAGGGGATCTTGCTGTTTCTCAGGGCTTTTTCGATCTCCCGTGTAAAGGCGTTGGTGCGGACAAAAACGGCCATCTCGGAGAGTTTTTCCCCGCCTTGCCGTAATGTCATGATCTCTCGGGCCACGGCCAGCCCCTCCGATTCCCGGTCGGGATTCGGAATGATTCTGATCTTCTCTCCGCCCTCTCTTGTGGTCCAGAGGATCTTCTCTTTACGGAATGTGTTGTTCCTGATCACGCTGTTGGCCGCCTTGAGGATCAGTGACGTGGAACGGTAATTCTGTTCAAGCTTGATGATCTTCGTAGCGGGAAAGGATTCTTCAAACCGGAAGATATTATCAGCTGAAGCCCCTCTCCAGCTGTATATGGACTGGTCCTCATCCCCCACGGCACAGATCCCGTTTTTCCCCCGTCCCAGAAGTTCGATGAAGTCAAACTGGATCCTGTTGGTATCCTGGTATTCATCGACCAGGATATAGTTGAAGTAATGATTGTAATAATCTCTTATCTCCTTGTTATTTTTGAGGATACTAACAGTAAAGCAGAGAATATTATCAAAGTCCACAGCGTTGGCTTCAAGAAGACGTTCTTCATACCGTTGGGCGATCCTTTTCAGAAAAGGGTCGTCACAATCGCGTCCCAGTGATTCCCCGTCCTGTTTTGCCCGTGATATGGCATTCAATGTCCCGGCGACTTCTGAACGCGTAAGGGTGGCGTCCTCCTCTTTGGCCAGGTCTTTGACTAACGCCAGCTGGTCATCTCTGTCATAGATGATAAAATTGTTCTCCAGCCCGGCTTTTTCAGGATAACGCCGCAAAATTCTCAAAGAGATGGAATGAAACGTCCCCACCCAGGCATTTCTGATGTCGATGGAAGGAACCAGGCGGGAGATGCGCTCTTTCATCTCCCCGGCCGCTTTGTTGGTGAAAGTCACAGCGAGTATTTTGGACGGATAGACACCACGGGAGATCAGCCATGCGATCTTATGTGTGATCACACGTGTTTTGCCCGAACCGGCCCCGGCCAGAATAAGCAGCGGTGACTGGTCGTAGAGAACCGCCTCTTTCTGCTGTTCATTCAGATCATCAAGTATCATGTCCCTCCTGACGTGTTCCATTGTAATGCGTGCTGGATAAGAATCAACCCCTATCCTTTTTTTCAAGAAGCGGATGATGCAGGCTTGACCAGCTTTTCCAGGCTGTCCCACAGGTCACGGCCCTCCCGGGAGAGGTCGATCCTGTAGCCGGAGAACTTCCATTTTCGGATAAGAAGTCGTAAAGCGCCCATAAAAAGGATGAAAAGGTGTTCTGCACTGATATCACCTCTGATCTCACCACACGCCATTCCCTTCTTGAGAGTAACGACAATGGTCTTCTGGTGGTCCTCCATCATCCTCTTCATCTGCAGTCCGAAAGAGGCATCGGTGAGGAGTTCATTGTCCAGCAGGACTGTGGAAAGAGCGGGATCGCGGGCAAATGTATCACACCTGTCAAGAAAAAAGGTCTGAACAGCCTTGAGAGGTGACGAAACAAATGCGACCGATTCCAGGACGCGCCGTGCATCGTCTTCAAAGAGCCCGGCCACCCCTGCAAGGATCTCGTTTTTTGAGTGAAAATGCTTATAAAGAGCGGCATCTGAGATATGAAACTGATCGGCAATATCCTTCATGGTCACTGCGGACAGCCCCTTCTCTGCAATAAGGTTCACCGTGGCCTGGATGATCTCCGTCTGACGTCTGCTCATCATAAGGTCACCCGAGAGTATCGATATCTATCTTTGAGAGAAGATAGAAGAAGAGTGTAAAGACGAAAAAGAGCAGCATATAGACGAGAAGAGCGTCACCGGCCTGAAGAGAGACAGCGATGAGTGCTGATTCTCCCATGATGATGGAGAGAAAGTAGCTCAGGAGGAGAATGGCGCTGTGGGGGAAACCGGCGGCTTTCAGCCTGAACGCAAAATGGTCTTTACTCCCGTAAAAGGGGGACCGGCCTTTATAAATCCGCAAAACAGACACGAGGATCGTCTCATAGATGGGAAGCCAGAGAATCAGGACCGGAGAGATGAGCGCCAGTTTGTTGGTCACGGTAAAGGATCCTGTTATGGAATAGCCGGCCAGGAGAAATCCTAAAGCCAGACTCCCGGAATCCCCCATGAAGATCCGCGCAGGGGGAAAATTATGCATGAGGAAGCCTGCAAGGGATGCTGTGAGGAAGAGAAGGAAGACATTTCCGTCACCATTGCTGAAAAAGAGAAAAAAAGCGCCGATCGCAGCGATCCCCCCACAGAGGCCGTCCATAATATCAATGAGATTGAAGGCATTGGTCACCCCGACAAACCACAAAAGTGTCAACGTGATATTGGCCCATACAGGCAGGAAAAAGATGTCCAGCCGTATCCCCAGAAGAACCGCCCCCCCTGCCGCCATGACCTGCAGAAGGAATTTCGTTCCGGGCTTGATCTTTTTGATATCGTCCACCGCTCCGGTGATCATCATGGCCCCGCCCCCGGCGAAAAGGATCCATTCCTGACGGGGAAGCGTATACGGGGACAAGGCTGCGTAAAGAAGAGTCGCGATGAACGCCGAAAGGATGAACGCCGGCCCGCCCAGGTAAGGGGTCGCCTTTTTATGGATCTTGACACTGCTGTCGGGGCGGTCCAGGACACCGAACCTGAGAGCCAGCAGACGAAAGGCCCGGGTCAACAGAAAAGAGAGGAGAAAACATCCCGCCAGGGAAAGACTGAGTGTCATCGCTTGAACACCTCCTCCATGAGTGATTCGATCCGGAAGTCACCGGGACATCCGGTGATCCTGAAAAGCGTCTCATTGCCCCCTCCCTGACATCCGAAACGCGCGATGAGAGTCTCACCCCATCTGCGCACAGAGAGAGTCCCGTCTGAGAGGAGACAGAGAAATCCCTTATGGGGTTGGAAAAGAGCCACAAGGGTCATCTTTTTTTCTACGAGTTTACGCCCCAAAGCACACAGAAAAGCTTCATCTCCCCTGTCAAGGGTGGCTGCGACATAGCCGTCTTCAGAGGCCAGCCGTTCAGAAAGGAGCTCGATAAGATAAGCCTCCTGCTTTTTCTTTTCTCTTGCCCAGGATGACTTCTCTTCAAGAAGACGGCGGACACCGTCAGGACACTCTTTTTCAGGAAGGCTTAACGCACGCCTGATCTCTTCCATGTCGTGCGAGATCTTTTGAAAATGGCTGAAGGCCCTGTGGCCGAACAAAAAAGTGAGCCTCACCTGTCCTCCCCGGATCTTTTCCTGTCCTGTGATCTTGAACAGCCCCAGGTCGGCGGTGTTGGCCACGTGGAGGCCGGCACACATGGAAAGGTCGATCCCTTCAATATTCACCAGACGGACCTCTTTTTCCATCTTGCCCTGTTTTCGGATCTTATAACGGTGCAGGTCTTTGACATCGATCCAGAAGGAGGTCACCGGACGGCGTTCTCCGATGGCTCCGTTGACATGTTCCTCAAGGCGGCTGATCTCCCCGGGAGTGAAGGCGTCTCGGGGAAGATCGATGGTGGTGACTTCGCGGGATATATGAAAACCCACAGTGGGGAGTTCCCACTCTTTAAGAAGGAGAGCCGACAGGAGATGCTGTCCTGTGTGCTGCTGCATATGGTCGATCCTTGCAGCACTGTCGATGATGCCCCAGACCTCTTTGGCCTCCACGGGAGAATCGGTCACATGGACCACCTCTCCCTGGCTCAGCCGGACATCCCGGACCGGGAGATCGTTGAGCATCCCCCTGTCTGCCGGCTGCCCTCCCGATTCCGGATAAAACCAGGTCCGGTCAAGACGAGTGAAATAGAGCCCCTGGTCTTCGCCGGTCTCCACGACACGTGCGGTGAAATGAAACTTTCCGGGTTCGTCATGACAGGGAAGCTTCAACATCCTACCCTCCGATGAGACCCAGCTGCCGTGAGACCATCACGAGGAACTTCCCGATCAGAGTCGTCTCCATCACCTTTTCCGGGGTCACGATCTGAAAATGAAGCAAAAGCAGGAGAAGAAATTCCAGAATGATCAGGCCTTTGAGAATACCGAAAAAAGCCCCCATGGTCTTGTCCACTGTCCTGACGCTGTTATCCCCGCTGATGGCTTTTCTGATGAACGAAAACAAGAGGAGTGAGAGGACAAAAGCCGCAAAAAAGGCCAGGGCATAAGAGAGGAACTCTTTAGCCATTGTATTGGGCATGCTTCTGAAGACAAGGTCTGCAGGAATCGTATAGAAATTCTTTGCGGCCCAATAAGCGATGAGGAGACTGGCCAGCTGAAAGATCTCCATGAAGAATCCTTTTTTCATGGAAAAAGCAACGGAGATGAAAAGAAAGACGATGATGAGGATATCCATCTCTTCTTACCTCCTGATATACATGAGCCACAACCCGATGAGATAGAGGCCCAGGATGAAAAATGTTTCCATGTGGACTTTAAATTTCCCTCTGGCCGGCTTTTTCCTCATGATCCCGAAGATCATCAGGGAGACAAGGATGATGGAGAAGAGCGCGGGGATGACCTGGTTTCCTTTGGGGTCGGCAAAGACACTTCCGTCACGATAAAGGAGGTCGGCGATGACAATGATCCCCAGGTTAAAGAGGTTGGACCCGAGAATATTACCCACGATCATATCGTAGGCTCCCAGACGGGCTGAAGAGACCGACGTGATGACTTCGGGAAGAGAGGTCATAGCGGCAAGGAGAAGGCCTCCCACAAAGGTCCGGCCGAGATTGGTGGCCAGGGCGATCTTGTCCGCCAGGACAGTGGCATAACTCCCGGTGACCACGATGACGGCGCCTAGGATCAGAAACATCAGAAACGCTGTGGAGAGTTTTTTCGAGACATACTGGGGAGGGGCTTCTTCCGCCGTCTCACTCTTTTCGATGTTTCTGTACCCGGCATACATGGCTGAAAGGTAGAGTCCCCCGATGATGAGGGAGAAGATGCTGATATTCCAGACGGAAACGTCAAAACCGAGCATAGCCATGACGGCTGACATGGTGGCCAGGATCATGAACCCGATATAGGTCATGTTTTCTTTGGAAATGGAGTAGAGAAAGGGTTTTCTGATGATGAGGATCTCTAAAAATGCGATGATAAAGACATTAAACATGTTGCTTCCCATGATATTTCCCAGAGAAAGGTCAGGGGCATGCCTGATGACAACAGCACTGATACTGGTAATGAGTTCGGGAAGAGAAGTCACCGCCGATAAAAGGATCAGACCGATAAACCCCCGCCCCAGTTTTGTCTTCTCCGCGATGATATCGGCATAGAAAGAGAGATACCATCCTGAAAAGACGATCATCAGAGCACACAGTGTAAATTGAACATACAGCATCGCTTTCGGCTCCTTTTCTACCGCCGCGTGAAGAGAAGAGATTTCTGCATTTTCTTCACAGCCTTTTCAGCGGCCTGATATCCCTTCTCGTAGAGTTCTTCCAGACGGTCAAGCCCGTC
>CAZNOX010000011.1:0-6610 GCA_964574875.1 uncultured bacterium
TTTTCCCCGAAGTGATCCGGCTCATCTACAATAACCTCCTGGATGACCAGAATTCTATTTCCACCTCCTACATCCAGAGGAAGTTCAGTATCGGATACAACCGCGCAGCCCGGATCATCGAGACCCTGGCCGATGAAGGCATCATCGACACCGAGGGGGGCTCCAAAGGGCGCCAGATCCTCGTGGATGTGGAAACGCTGAAGGATTATATATGAAAAAGACTCTTTTCAGGATTTTAACTGGGGCTCTTCTCCTGGGCGCTTTTGCATCAGAAGCCTCCGGCGATGCCCTGGACAATTTTATCGGTTCTCTCAAGGAGAACCCCACCATACGCGCGGCATTCACACAGAGAACCTATTCCACCCTGGGCGAGCTTCAGGGGGAGATGACAGGCGTCCTCTGGTTCAGGCCCGACAAGGAGTTCCGCGTGGAGTACACCTCGCCCCTGAGAGAGGTGATCATCACCAATCAAAAAGGATTTGTGGATTATATCCCCGAAGATGACGAGCTCATCGAAGGGGGGCTGGATGATTTTATCTTCATCTCGCCCTTTGCCATCTTGAAAGAGGCGCGTACGCTTTTCACCGTGGACAAAAAAGGGGAGACAGCCTATGTCCTCACCTCCAAAGGGGAAGAGACAGGGGATATCGAAAAGATCTCCCTCACCTTTGACGGACACAGGAAGCCGCAGAAGATCAGTGTGAATTTTTACAGCGGGAGTATCGTCTACTACTCCTTTTCAAGCTTTGAACATATCCCCTACAGAGCTGGCTTTTTCGACCTGGGCTCCTATTCCAACTTTCTGGCAAAGCCGTGATGACGTTCCATATTGTCACACTGGGATGCGATAAAAACCTCGTCGATTCGGAAGAGATCGCCGGACGCCTCAAAAAGGCCGGTGCAAAACCGGTCTCCCGGTGGGATGATGCGGACCTTCTTCTCATCAACACCTGCGCTTTTATCGATGCCGCCAAAGAAGAGAGTATCGAGACCATCCTGGAATATGCCGAACTTCGCAAAGAGCGCGGCCTGAAGATGCGCATCGCCGTGATCGGATGCCTTCCTGAACTTCACCGGGAGGAGCTCGCCCGCGAGATCCCCGAAGTGGAGGAGTGGATCACCCCCGCAGGATACCGGGAGATCCATAAGCTTGTGAGGAGCGAACCCGTCCCCGAAGAGAAGGGGACAAAAGGCTTCATCGGCCCCTTTAGGCACCGCCTTCCCCTGGATAAGGCCCATTACCGCTATCTCAAGATCTCAGACGGATGCAGCCTGCCCTGCAGCTACTGCACCATTCCGAAGATCCGGGGGACTCTGCAGAGCCGTCTGCTTCCCGATATCAAAGAGGAGCTGGATGAGCTGGCAAAAGACAGCAGGATCCGGGAACTGATCCTTGTCTCCCAGAGCACTTCCTTCTACGGGAAAGACAACGGCTCTTCGCTGAAAGAGCTTCTGGTGCTTCTGGGACGCTATGACTTCCCCTGGAAGAGGCTGCTTTACCTGGATATCCGGGGGATCGACGAGGATTTTCTCAAGGCTGTGGCCGACAACGGGATCCTTCCGTATTTTGATATTCCCCTCCAGCATGCCAACGACCATGTGCTCAGCGCCATGAAGCGCGGCTACACGCAGAAGGAGGTCCTCGCCAAACTTGACCTGATCAAAAAGACTTTCAGCGATGCCGTTCTCCGGACAACCTTCATCGTCGGGTTCCCCGCCGAGGACGAGGCCCGTTTCAGGGACCTGGCCGCTTTTGTGGAGAGGGGTTATTTCGACAAGATGGGGGCTTTTGCCTACTCCCGCCAGGAGCTGAGCCCCGGGGCTTCCCTGGGAGACCCGGTGGCAGAAGAGATCAAGGAAGAACGCGTGGAGGAGATCATGACGCTCCAGCGCGGGATCAGCACAGAGAAGATGGCCGCCTTTGTGGGGCAGGAGTTTGACTGCCTGGTGGACTACACCGGAGAAGAGGGGCGGATCTGGCGGGATGCCCCGGATGTTGACGGAGTCGTCTTTTTCAATAATAATAGAGCCCTGGAAGGTGAACTGGTTCCGGTGCGGATCACCGGAAGTTATGAATATGACCTGGAAGGAGAGATCACGTTATGAAACGGCTACCTAACATCCTGACCCTTATGCGGATCATCCTGGTCCCGGCCTTTATCTGGTTTTTTGCCCGGGTGAACACCGACAGGACCTCCGGCTTCATCGGCCTGGGCCTTTTTGTCTTCATGTCCCTCACCGACTTTTTCGACGGATTCCTGGCCCGGAAATACCAATGGGTGAGCGATTTCGGAAAGATCTGGGACCCCTTTGCCGATAAGCTTCTCGTCTATTCGGCCCTGTTTCTCCTCGTCTGGCTTGGCCGCTTTCCCCTCTGGGCCGTCCTGGTCCTCCTGGTGCGGGAAGTCTATGTGACCCTGCACAGGGATGCCGCTTTACGCAAAAAAGTGGTCATCGCCGCAGTCTGGAGCGGAAAGATCAAGACCGTGGTCCAGCTCTCGGCTATCATCGCGGCCATGCTCAATATCCTCACGCGTGACAGCCTGAGGAATTTGGATCTTCTGCTTCTCTATGCGGCCCTGGTCCTCACCGTCTACTCGGGGATCGACTTTTTCATCAAAAACCGCAAAATCGTCACAGCAGGGGAGTTCTTCGATCAGACGAGCCGTTTTTTCCTTTCGCTCTTCTATCTCGGAAACATCAGGCCGGCTCCCGGGACATGGGGAAGCCTGGCAGCGGTGATCCTCTGGTTTTTCTGGGGGGTCTTCCATACAAACGTCCTCATCTGGATGCTTCCGGCCCTCTTTATCGCCGGGCTCATCCTTTCCAACCGGTCCAAAGCCCTCTACGGAAGCGATGACGCCTCGCCCATCATCATGGACGAGTTTGTGGCTCAGTTCATCCCGCTCTTTCTGGCGGGAAGGAACATCTGGCTTGTGGGGGCGTCCTTTCTCCTCTTCCGGCTCTTTGATATCTGGAAACCTTTCCCGGTCTCTGTCTTCGACAGGATGAAAAACGGGGCGGGGATCATGCTGGATGACATCGTTGCTGCAGTGATGTCAGGAGCCCTTGTCTTTGCCCTGATCCAGGTGTTAAATTTTGGCTAAAGTCCCCTTGATAAAAAAAGGAGTGTTGCTATACTTGTAAAAATTGGTGGAACCAAGGAGGTCGATATGAAAAGAGGATTGATCATAATGCTCGTGCTTCTGTGCGGCATTACGTTGCTTTCTGCCCAGGAAGACAACATGATTCAACAGCTGGACAAGGGCGAAATAGATTGGACGGAGCTTGTCATCAGATCTGTGGGCATCGGAGCCCCCAACCCCAATCTCCCCGCAGCAGCCCAGAGACCTGCTGCAAAAAGAGCGGCTTTACAGGATGCCCAGCGAAACCTGCTGGAAGTCATGCAGGGTGTCCATGTGACATCAGAGACCACGGTGGAGAATTTCATGCTCAAGGATGATGTCATCAAATCCAAAGTGGAAGGGATCCTGAGAGGGTACAAGGAAGAGAAGATCAAATATATGTCTGACGGAACCATTGAGGTGGTCCTGAGCATCGCCATCACCGGCGACCTGGCCAAACTCATGCTTCCCCTTTATGACACCCCCAAAGATGTCCCCAAGGTCGGGGAAGGCGTGACATCATCAGCTGATGCCGCCTATACGGGGATCATCATCGATGCACGGGACTACACACTGCTTCCCTGCATGTCCCCCCGTGTCTACACAGAGGACAACACCACGATCTATGACGCCTCATACGTCGATCCCGATTATGCGGTGAAGATGGGTGTCGTGGGTTATGCCAAGAACCTGGATATGGCCAAAGCCGACGAGCGCGTCAAGGGGAATCCCCTGGTGGTCAAAGCCACAGGCGTAGCGGACAACAGTATGGATCTCTACATCTCCGGTGCTGATGCCGCCAAGATCACCAATGACGCCAATCTGCTGGACCAGATCAAACGCTGCAAAGTGATTCTTTTGCTTCAATAGGAAGGACGGGGGATGAACATGAAACGTTTATTTGCTGTCGTTGTTCTGCTTGCTGTGATCCTTCTGGCCGGATGCGGCCCCGAAAGGAAACAGGAAAGCATCATGGATACGCCTGAGTCCCATTATAAAGAGGGGATGAAGTATATCGATGCCGGTGAATGGGAAAAAGCCTTCAACGAGTTCAACCTGGCCAAGAGCCTGGATCCCAAATATGCCCCGGCTTATGAAGGGATGGCCTACGCCTACCTCGGGGAAGAGAAGTACAAACCTGCCCTCAAGATGGCTGAAGAGTGCGTCTCCAAAGACTCCAAGTACTGGCCCGGCTATATCGTCATGGGGAAAGTCTCCCTGGGCATGAATGAGCCCAAAGACGCTTTGAAAGCCTTTATGAAGGCCTATAAGCTCAATGAGAACTCTGAAGTGACCACACGTATGGTGGGTTATGCCCAATACCGCCTGGGTGAATATGAAGAAGCCCGGAACTGGTACACCAACGCCCTGAACATCAAGGCCAATGATTCCCAGACCATGAAATACCTCAACGAGCTGAACGAGATGCAGATGGCTGTGGCCGGTATGGGAAAAGCCGCCCGGCGTATCGCCATGAGCCCCGCCATCACAAGGGCCGACGCTGCTGCGCTCTTTGTGGATGAGATCAATGTGGAAGACCTCTTCAAAGAGGACGAAAAGCAGGGATTTCAGGAGTA
Organism: uncultured bacterium; assembly: GCA_964574875.1. Lineage (GTDB taxonomy): Bacteria > Macinerneyibacteriota > Macinerneyibacteria > Macinerneyibacteriales > DSCS01 > DSCS01. The sequence goes on from CAZNOX010000011.1 coordinate 4,703, forward strand.
CGGATCAGGAAACGCTCCCCAAGAAGAGTTTACCCTTCCTGATGTGAGCCCCGATTACTGGGCCTACTCCTTTATTTCCAAAGTCGTGGAAGGGGGCATCATCGACCTCTATCCCGACGGGATGTATCATCCGGATCGGGCCATCACCAAGGCCGATTTCGCTGTCTTCATCTCACGGATCATTATGAAGATCGCCGATGATCCCAAAATGGCTACGCAGTTCATCGGAACACCGTCACCCTTTTCCGATGTCCCCGGAAGCCATTTCGCCTTCAATGCCGTCATGATCTGCACCAGCCGCGGAATCCTGGAGACCAATATCACCGGAACCTTCGGGATCGATGAGAAAGTGCCCGGGCGGAAAGCCATCATGGCCATTAAAAAGCTCAAGATGATCCTCAAATAAGACCCTTGAGGGGCCGCGCAATGCGGCCCCTTTTTTTTTATCTCCCCTGGTGAAATTCTCTTATTCTGTGCTACACTGGTGTATGGACGACTTTAAGAAAAAAAAAGGGTTTTACGGCGTGGCCGGCTGCCCTGTGCTCCATTCCAAAAGCCCCGAGCTGTTCTCTCTCTTTTCAGGGGAAAAGGGCCTTTACGGGCGAGTTTCCATAGCAAACGAAGCAGAACTCCGCACGATCCTTACTCATTTCCCCTTAACGGGTCTCAATGTCACCAGCCCTCTCAAAGAAGCCGCCCTGAGGCTGGCGGATGAATGTGACGAAACGGCTCGGATCATCGGAGCTGCCAACTGCCTGGTGAACGAAAAGGGGCGCTGGAAAGCGTTCAACACCGATTATACCGCTGTGCGGGCGCTCATCAGACAAAGCGCCGTTCCCACGGGAAGTCCGGTCCTGGTGGCCGGAGCCGGAGGAGCCGGGAAAGCGGCTTTAGCAGCTGCGCTTCACGAAGGGATGGACGTTGCCCTCACCAACAGGTCACGTTTACGCGGAAAAGAGGCCGCAGTAAGGATGAATGTGCCCCTGGAAAGCATGAAATCCTCCTGGGAGAGGTACACGCTACTCATCTCGGCTCTCCCCGGAGAGGCTGATCCCCTGGCTTTTCACCCGGAATTTCACGGAAAGATCATCGACGCAGCCTATCCCCGCTCTAAAACCACGCTCAGAGGCCTCAAAAGGGGCCTAGAAACCTTTTGCGGGGAAGAATGGCTGATGGAGCAGGGGAGGTCTTCCTACGCCCTCATGACCCGTTCAGAGCCTGTGGAGATATCCTGGAAACAAGTGGTGGATTCCGCTGAAAAACGCTTGTCCCCCCTTGTCCTCACGGGATTTACGGGATGCGGGAAGACATCGGCGGCCCGGCAATATGAACAAGGGGGGCTCACAGTCTTTTCCACCGACGACGAGTTGGAAACGAGGGCAGGGACAAGCTGCCATGAGGCCTTTTTACGCCTGGGAGAGGAGGGGTTCCGCGCTCTGGAAAAGGCCATCGTCTGCCAAGAGTCCCTCTTTTCCTCTGATGTCATCGATTCAGGAGGCGGGCTCTGGCTGGATCCTGAAAACAGGGGCCGGCTCCCCGGGGATGCTCTTGTGGCCTATCTCTGGACCACGTGCGAAACAGCCCTGTTGAGAGCTTCAGGACGCCCTCTTCTGCAGGGCAAAAGCAAAGAGGAGGCCTGCCGCCTTTATGAGAAGCGCATGGAACACTATTTTTCCCTCTCCGGGCTCATCATCCCGGCTGAACTCCTTACTCCGGAGGAGATCGCCCGGCGCATCGGCAGGGAACGGGCGTCTGTGACTCGGGGAGTGGATAAGATTGACGGTTGACTTTTTTCAGGCGATGATTACACTTTTCTGTAAGGTGGATTATGATATTTAAGACCGATTATCTCATCATCGGAAACGGCATTGCCGGCTCTCTTCTGGCCCTTGAGGTCGCGTCCCACGG
>CAZNOX010000011.1:6710-57993 GCA_964574875.1 uncultured bacterium
TACAGGCTTTCCCGGGAAGGGGCCCATTCGGAGAACCGTATCCTCTTCTATAAAGACATCACCGGGCGGGAGATCCAGAGAAAACTGCTGAAGAAGGTGCGCGAGCATCCCAATATCATCTTCATGCCCTATCACTTCGCCATCGACCTCATCATGGAATATAAGATGAGATCGGTCAAATCAGACAGAAAACGCTGCTGGGGCGCCTATGTCTACAACAAACAGACAAATGAGGTCCTGGCCGTGGGCGCCCGGAAGACCTTTCTGGCGACGGGGGGCGCAGGCAAGATCTACCTCTACACCTCCAATCCCGACACGGCCACGGGAGACGGCATCGCCATGGCTTACCGGGCCGGAGCGGTGATCAGGAACATGGAGTTTATGCAGTTTCACCCCACCACGCTCTACCATCCTTATGCCAAGAATTTCCTCATCTCCGAAGCTGTGCGGGGAGAGGGGGGGATCCTCAAGGATGAGAACGGCGAACCCTTCATGCACCGGTATCATCACCTGAAGTCCCTGGCTCCCCGGGATATCGTGGCCCGGGCCATGGATACCGAGATGAAACGGTCGGGCGCCGACCACCTCTATCTGGATATTTCCATGAAACCCGGGGATTTCATCAGAGAGCGTTTTCCCAATATCTCCGGCAAGTGCCTGGAATACAACATCGATATCACCAAGGAGATGATCCCCGTGGTCCCCGCCGCCCACTACACCTGCGGAGGGATCCGGGCGGGCATCAACGGGCAGACCGATATCGAAAACCTCTATGCCCTGGGCGAGACAGCCTGCACAGGCTTCCACGGAGCCAACCGCCTGGCCAGCAACTCTCTCCTGGAAGGGGGCGCAATGGCGCTGTTGGCTGCAGAGACGGTCCGCCGGGAGAAGAAGGGGCCGGCCGTGCCTGAACTCGACCCCTGGGAATCTCCCACGACCCCGAAACACGAAAATGTCTTCATCAATCACAACTGGGATGAGCTCCGGAGGACCATGTGGAATTTTGTGGGGATCGTGCGCTCTGAAAAACGCCTGGATGCGGCCCTGAAGCGTGTCCTTCTCATCCGGGACGAGATCCGTGAGTTCTATTACGCCAACCCCCTCTCGGTGAACCTCATCGAGATGCGCAATATCATCATCAACGCCCTGATCACCGTCCGTTCGGCTCAGTGGCGTAAAGAATCCAGGGGGATCCACTACATGATCGATTTCCCCGGGAAAAGCGAACATTTCCGGGACCGTTATACCGATTTTACAAAAAAGGAGTTGGAATGAGACTTTTGAAGACCGTTACCCTCCTCACACTGGCCCTTCTTGCCGCCTGTACCTATACGTTCAGGAACACACGGCTTGAGGGAGTCAAGACCCTCCATATCCGGCCTGTGGAAAACAAGACCATCAAGTATGAACTGGGAGACCTGCTTTACCGCTATCTCAATGACACCTTTATCAATACGGGGAACCTCTCCCCGGAAAGCGAAGGGGACGCTGACAGCGTCCTGGACGTGACGGTGAAGGAGTACCGTAAGGAGACAGGGTCCATCGACAGTGCAGGAAACCCCACATCCGTCAAGATCACCATCCGCCTGGCCTACACCTTCACCCAGGGGGAGAAGGTGGTGGACGCGGATGACGATTATAATTTTGAAGCCTTTTACGAGTATGACATCAGCGTGAGCGACTCTGTGCTTGTGGAGAGGACAGCCAAAGCTCTGGCGTCCGATCTCCGGGACACCATCATGGAAGGATTCTGAGATGACCTTCCAGGAGCTCCTGACCCGTCTGGAGAAGGGAACGCTCCCGCCTCAGGCCTACCTGGTCCTTTCCGGATCGCCCTATTATGAAGCGGCTTTGAGAGAGGCCCTTTCAACCATGGAGAGCGACGAGGCCGTGGAGCTCCTGTCAGCTGACGAGACGCCATCTGATGTGCTCATCGATGAGCTTTCTGCCCGGGATATGTTTTCCGATAACAAGACCTATTTCATCAAAATGGCGGAAAAATACGCCGGGAACGCCTCCCTGGAAAAACCCGTAAGCCAGGCGGGATCTGCGGGGAAGACCGTCCTCTTTTATACGGAAAGCGAGACGGCCGGAAAGAAAAAGCCCTTCTCCCTCCTCAAGGGAGAGCAGGTCATCAAAGGCCCGAGGCTTTACGAAAAACAGATCGCCGAGATCGTCCGGAACCGGTTCCGGGAGCGGGGGATCACCCTGGCCCCTGAAGCTCTTCAGCGCTTTCTGGAGATCAATGAGAATTCCATCACAGTCCTTCTCAGGGAAGCGGACAAATTCATGCTCTTTCTGGGAGAGAAGAAGACGGTCACACGCGAAGATCTGGACCATTTTTCGGGGACATTCGCCAAATGGACCCTTTTTGACTGCCTGGACAGGCTCAGGGAGAAGAAAAAAGAGGAATTTTTCACCGCTCTTCTTCCCCTGGTCCGGAAAATGGACACTGGAGACATGCTGGCTCTCCTCTCACTTCTCTTCAATGAAGTGAAAAAGATGCTTCTGGTCCATGCCTACAGGAACGAATCGGGGAAGACGCTGGCAGGACGGATCGGCATGCATCCTTATCTCATGCAGCTCAAAGATTACAAATCCACGGCCCTGCGCCATTCCGAGCAGGACCTCAAAAAGACACTCATCTCCTTTTCAGAGGCGGACATGGCGCTGAAACGGGGAGAAGACCCTTACATCATCATCCGCAGGCTCACCCGATATCTCTGGGAATAAGGCTCCTTTAGGCCCCGGCACCGCGCTCTGTGCCCTGAGAAAGGGGTTGACGGTGAGATGAATTTTCACTATTCTCACACAAATGAAAAAGCTTCTGATCCTCACTCTCTTTTTTGCTCTCTGGAGCCCTTTGGCTGCTGAAAAGAGCGATATTTCCGTCCTCTCCTTTCCCTACTCGGTGCACGCTCTGGGAGCAGGGAACTCCTTTGACCCTGAAGGACGGACCTACACGGGGAACCCTTTCTGGGCTCCGGGGAACCAGGCCTACTTCTCCACATCGTTTCTCCCCGCCGAGATCAGGGTGCAATACATCTCTGTTGCCTGGAGAGCCTATTTTGCAGATGTCATTCATTACAACTGGGGGGTGATCCAGGGACGGGATGAGTGGGGGGAGCCCACCCGTGAGTTCCGCTCCTGCGACACCGCCTTCAGCCTGGGTTACCGGAAAGAGACAGGGCCTTTCAAGTTTGCAGGCTCGGCAAGGCTTCTTTTCAGGGAAAACGGGCCTGAAAAGGAGACCTTTGTCATCCCCTCTCTCTCTGCAGGCTGGAAACAGGAGCATCTCATGGCCGGAGGCTCCCTGGAGACCATGGGAGGCGAAGAGCGGCTGAACCTCTACGGGGGAGCGGCCTGGCGGTTTTTGACTCTCACCATGCGCTGGGAATCGGCCCAGGGCGAGACGGGCCTCCATGGAGGAGTGCAATGGGCGGTGAGTGAAGCCTTTTCCCTGGTGAGCGGTTTCAATGAGAAAAAGTGGACAGGAGGGATGATCCTCCGGGCCGGGGTCTTTACCCTGGAGTATGCCACACAGATAGATGACGGGGAGATGATGGCCAACGTCTTTTCCCTGAGCTACCGATTCTGAGGAGAACCATGAGCATTGACAAAATCAGGAATTTTTCCATTATCGCCCATATCGACCATGGCAAGTCGACTTTGGCCGACCGTATGCTTGAATTTACACAGACCGTCTCCAAAAGGGAGATGAAAGAGCAGTACCTTGATTCCATGGATATCGAACGCGAACGGGGGATCACCATCAAGTCCCAGGCTGTCCGCATCATGTATAAGGGATACCGGCTTCATCTCATCGACACTCCCGGCCATGTGGATTTCTCTTATGAAGTCTCCCGGGCGCTGACCGCCTGCGAAGGGGCGCTCCTCGTGGTGGATGCTTCCCAGGGGATCCAGGCTCAGACCCTGGCCAATGCCTATCTGGCCGTGGATCATGATCTGGTCCTCATCCCGGTCCTCAACAAGATCGACCTTCCCGGCGCCGATATTGAAAAGACCACGGAAGAACTCGTGGGACAGATCGGGTTCGATCCTGATGCGGTGATCCCCGCCAGCGCCAAGGAGGGGATCGGCGTGGAAGCGGTCCTGGACGCTATTATCGAACGGATCCCGGCTCCCACGGGAGATGCCGAACAACCTCTCAAGGCCCTGATCTTCGATTCTCACTACGATTCCTACAAAGGAGTCATCCTCTATGTGCGTATTTTCGACGGAGCGGTGAGAAAAGGGGACAAGATCAAACTCATGAGCACCGGAGCCGTTCATGATGTCCTCGAAACGGGGATCTTTCAGCCGGTGATGAAGAATATCTCCGAGCTTGAAGCCGGCGACGTGGGCTATATCATCGCCGGGATCAAGACCATCAGCGACGCTAAAGTGGGGGACACCATCACTCTGGCCGGCCGGCCCACGGAGAAATCCCTTCCCGGTTACCGGGAGATCCTTCCCATGGTCTATTGCGGGATGTATCCCGCCGATAATGACAAGTACCCTGAACTCCGCGAAGCTCTGGAAAAGCTGCAGCTCAATGACGCTGCGCTCATCTTCGAACCGGAGACCTCCCAGGCATTAGGGTTCGGCTTCCGCGTTGGATTTCTGGGCCTTCTGCACATGGAAGTGACCCAGGAGCGCCTGGAGCGTGAATTCAACATGAACCTGGTGATCACCACGCCCAGTGTGGTCTACAAGGCTTATATGAAAGACGGGAGTGTGGAGGAGATCCATAACCCCTCACAGGTGGAAGAGACCAAGCTCGAATATCTGGAAGAGCCCTATGTCAATGTGGAGATCCTTCTCCCTTCGGAATATATCGGGTCGGTGATGAAGCTCTGCATCGACAAGAGAGGCGTCCACAAGGGGATGACCTACCTCACCGAGGAGCGTGTCATGCTCAAATACGACATGCCCCTGAGCGAGATCATCTTTGAGTTCTTCGACCGTCTGAAATCCCTGACTTCGGGATATGCCTCATTCGACTACCAGTATTGCGGACACCGACGCGGAGAACTGGCCAAGCTTTCCATCCTTATCAACGGGGAACCTGTGGACGCTCTCACAGTGATCGTCCACAAAGAACAGGCCTATCACCGGGGGATCGGCGTGGTGCGCAAACTCAAGGAGAACATCCCCAGGCAGCTCTTTGAAGTGGTCATCCAGGCGGCCCAGGGGTCCAAGATCCTCACGCGCTCTTCTGTGAAGCCTCTGCGTAAAAATGTCACAGCCAAGTGTTACGGCGGAGACATCACCCGTAAAAAGAAACTCCTGGAAAAGCAGAAAGAGGGGAAGAAGCGCATGAAACGCGTGGGCAAGGTGGAGATCCCCCAGGAAGCGTTCCTCTCTGTCCTTCAGGTGGATGATGACAAGTAGGCGGTTCTTTTTTTTCACTCTTTTTTGTGCAGCTCTCCTTGGCCTTTCAGGCTGCGGCCGTTCTCCCGAAGTATGGAAATATGACCTGGGAGAGACACTCAAAGTGCAGACGGTCCCCCTGACCATTCCTGAAAAGGAACTGGTGGTCACGTGGAAAGTCCTCATCACCAAGGATGAGACGGCTGAAGGACGCTATGTGATCCCCAAAGTGCGCCGGATCAAGCCCGGCATCGCAATGGAACTGGAGCAGAAGCGTTTTCAGGCTGTCCTCACGGCCCTGGATGAAAGAAGCGGAGAAGAGCGCTGGGTGACAGAGTCCCTGGGAGAATCAGACCAGAACCTCTCTTCCCCGGTCTATGAGGGCGGATCGGTCTTTGTGGGGTCCGACAGCGGCCTGATCTATGAGATCGATGCTTCCACGGGAGAGACCCTCTGGAGCGCCGATACCGGAGGATGGGTCACCGTTTCACCCCTGGTTACAGACCGGCTGATCGTTTCAGGCAACGAAAACGGCCGGATTCTCTGCTGGAGCCGCAAAGAGAAACGGCTTCTGTTTGAAAAAGACCTGCCCGACAGCTTGCTCGACGGCCTTTTTATCACCCCTTACGGCCTTGTGGCCGCTGCGGGGCACTCCCTTTTCCTGATTGATGAGAACGGGAGGACACTCAGAGAGTGGACCTCTCAAGACAAATATATCGACTATGACGGGATCGAGAAGAAAAACGCGCCCATCATGTCGCCCCTTTCTGTGAACGGGGAGACCGTGCTCTTCACCACCCGGGGGGGTTACCTCCATCTCTTTGATATCGCTGCATGGGAAGACCGTCTGCGTATCTATGACGAGGGGTTCACCCAGGCCCGTCCCCTGGCTTTGAACGGCCTTATTGCAGCAGGGACAAAGGACGGAGCCGCTCTTTTCAGCAGCAGCACAGGAGAGAAACAGCACAGCCTTGTCACCGATCACCGCTGGATGGATTTTGACCTGAAATTCCGGAAAGGGGGAGCGGTGAACGGAGGGTTTCTCCTTCATGAGGGGATCCTCTATTTCGGTTCCTACGACTACGCTCTCTACGGTTACGATCCGGAGACAGGGGAACGCCGGTTCACCTATGCCATCAAACACCACATCGACCGCACAGCACCGGCCATGGGACGCTACTACCTCATCTTCGGGGCCGACAGCCATCATCTCTATGCTGTGAGGCCCTATGAGCCTTGACAGCGGGCTCTATATCCATATTCCCTTCTGCCGCCGCAAATGCGATTACTGCGCCTTCTCTTCTGAAGAGTGCCTCACTGTCCCCGATTCCTACCTGAACGCTCTTGAATCCGAGATGGAGGAGAAGGGCGGGGGTGACGTGGACACGGTCTATGTGGGCGGAGGGACTCCGTCTCTTCTCTCCTGTGAGCAGATTTTTCATCTTATGGAGATGGCCGGGCGCTTCTTCCCCGGAATCCGCCGGGAAGTCACCATGGAAGTCAATCCCGAAGACATCACCGATGACAAGCTCTCCTGTCTCAGGGAGGCCGGGGTGAACCGTCTGTCCGTGGGAGTGCAGTCCTTTTCTGAAGCCAAAAGAGGCTTCCTGGGACGGCGCACAGTCCCAGACCTTGACAAGCGCCTCCTCAAAGCCCGCAGGGCCTTTGAGAATCTCTCCGTGGACCTGATCTTCGGCATCCCCGGAGAGGATGTGGACGATGAGTGGGATTCTCTTCGACGCATCAATCCCGACCACATCTCCTGGTACAACCTGAAAGTGGAGCCGGGAACCCCTCTGGACAAGAGAGTCCGGAACGGGACAGCGCAGGAAGCGGGGGATGATGAGCAGGCTGAAACCTACGAAGCCCTTGTGCAGAAGCTTGACCGGCTCGGCTATCACCGCTACGAGATCTCCAATTTCGCCCGTCCGGGCTACGAATCATTCCACAACCTCAAATACTGGCACTTCACCCCCTATATCGGCCTGGGCGCAGCTGCTGCGGGATTCACAGGCGAGGCTATGACTCAAAACCCTTCTGATGTGGCCCGTTACATGACAGGAGAGGGGAGGACCCTGAACCTCCTGGATCACAGGGAGCGCCGGAGTATCGAGATCATGATGGGGCTGCGGCTGGAAGAGGGGGTCAGCCTGACTCCGGAAGAAGAAGAGCTGCTCCGCAAGAGGCCGGGGGACATGTCTTCCTTTTTCCGGCTGGACAGGGGAAGGCTTTCTGTGGCCCCGGAACATGTCTTCATCTCCAATGCGCTCATCCTCGACGTTTTGGAGCGTTTGGGCCTCTAAAAAAAGATTTGACAAAAAGGTTTAAGGATATATTGTAATTATCGGATGAAAACTTAACAAAAACAGGAGGTAACTATGGCAAAAAGAAACGTATTGATTCTCGGCGCAGCCGGAAGAGATTTTCACAACTTCAACGTCTTTTTCCGGGACAATGAAGACTATAACGTGGTGGCTTTCACCGCGACCCAGATCCCCGGAATCGACGATAAGAAATATCCCGCTGAACTCGCCGGAAAACTCTATCCCCAGGGAATCCCCATCTTCCCCGAAGAGAAGATGACGGATCTGATCAAAAAGCACAATATCGATGTGGTGGTTTTTGCCTATTCCGATAAAAAACATGTCGATGTCATGCATAAATCCTCCATCGCCAATGCAGCCGGGGCTGATTTCTGGCTCATGGGCGGGAAGACGACCATGATCAAATCCAATAAACCTGTGATCTCCATCTGTGCGACAAGGACAGGCTGCGGAAAAAGCCAGACCACTCGCCGCGTCGTCAAGATCCTCCAGGCCATGGGTAAAAAAGTCGTTTCCATCCGTCACCCCATGCCTTACGGCGACCTGGTGAAACAGAAAGTCCAGCGCTTCGCCTCCATCGAGGACCTGAAAAAGCATGACTGCACCATCGAAGAGATGGAGGAGTACGAGCCTCATATCGCCATGGGCAGTGTCATCTATGCCGGCGTGGATTATGAAGCCATCCTCCGCGAAGCGGAAAAAGAAGCCGATGTCATCATCTGGGACGGCGGCAACAACGATTTCCCCTTCTATCAGCCTGACCTGGCCATCGTCGTGGCCGATCCCCACAGGCCCGGAGCGGAAGTGAGCTATTACCCCGGCGAAGCCAACCTGCGTATGGCTGATGTCATCGTCATCAATAAGATCGACACCGCTGACCTGGAAGGCATCGAAGAGGTCCGTGAGAATATCCGCATGCACAACCCCGACGCCATCGTCGTGGACGGCGCCTCTCCCATCTTTGTGGAGAACGGCAAAGAGATCGCCGGGAAACGCGTCCTCGTCGTGGAAGACGGCCCCACACTCACACACGGGGAGATGCAGTACGGAGCCGGCGTCATCGCCGCCATGAAATACGGCGCTGCCGAGCTCATCGACCCCAGAGAGTTCGCTGTGGGATCCATTGCAGAGACCTTTGAGATCTATCCCGAAATCGGGATCCTCCTTCCTGCCATGGGTTACGGTGACGATCAGATGAAAGACCTTGAGAAGACCATCAAAGCCAGCGACGCTGAAATGGTCATCATCGGAACACCCATCGACCTGCGCCGGATCATCAATATCAAACAGCCCGCTGTCCGCGTGAAGTATGAACTTCAGGAGATCGGCGAGCCCACTCTGGAAGATATTATCACCAAAAAGATCAAATAATATCTTTCCCCGGGGAGAGGATTTCTCTCCCCGGGCCTCTTTGATTTCTCTTGTTAAAGACCGCGATTTCACTATAATGATGGAGCAACACGCAAGGCTTTTTTATTTTGGAGGTAAGTCATGACAGAGAAGAAGAAAGTCGTTATCGCCCTGGGCGGGAATGCCATCATCCGCAAAGGGCAGAAAGGGACCGTTGCCGAGGAGTTCGCCAACACACGAGCCTCTCTGGACGGGATCATCAAAGTCATCAAACATGATTACAATGTCGCTATTACCCACGGAAACGGGCCCCAGGCCGGCAACATGATGCTTCGTGTGGAAGCCGGGCTTTCCAGGAACGTGCCTGACCGTCCCCTGGGCGTGATCGTGGCGGATACCGAAGGCGGAATGGGATATATGATCGAGCAGTCTCTTCAGAACAGGCTGGCCAAAGAGGGGATCGACCGTGATGTGGTCACCATCCTGTCCCAGGTCGTCGTGGACCCTCAGGACCCCCAGATGCTCCATCCCTCCAAGCCCGTCGGGCCCTTTTACACCGAAGAGCAGGCCAAATCGCTGATGAACGAAAAGGGCTGGGTCATCGTGGAAGACGCCGGCCGCGGCTGGCGGCGGGTGGTCCCGTCTCCCGTTCCCCAGACTGTGGTTGAAAAGAGCGTCGTCAAACGCCTTATCGAAGAGGGGGTCGTGGTCATCACCGTGGGCGGCGGGGGAATCCCTGTCTACTATGAAGAAGACGGAACGCTGGAAGGCGTGGATGCTGTTATCGACAAAGACCTGGCCAGCGCGGTCCTGGCTCTGGAGATCGGAGCCGAGATCCTCGTCATCTCCACAGGCGTGGAAAAAGTCGCCCTGGGATTCGGCACTCCTCAGGAGAAGATGCTGGACCGGATGACCGTCGCCGAATGCAGGCAGTATATGGAGGAGGGGCACTTTCCCAAGGGAAGCATGGGCCCCAAGATCAAAGCGGCCATCGACTTTATTGAAAAGGGCGGAAAAAAGGTCATCATCACCCTGCCCGAGACCATTGAAGAAGCATTGGAAGGCAAAACAGGAACCATTATCGAATAGAAATCGAAAAGGAGGATTTTATGGCTTTCAATCTCAAAGGAAGGCATCTGCTGGCTTTAAAGGACTTTACACCGGAAGAGATCGGTTTTCTCATCGGCCTGTCAGAGACCCTGAAAAAAAACAAGTATGCAGGCATCAGGACTAAGAGCCTTGAGGGGAAGAACATCGCCCTGATCTTTGAAAAACCTTCGACCAGGACCCGCGCTGCGTTCACCGTGGCTTGTGTGGATGAAGGCGCTCATCCCGAATACCTCGGGAAGAATGATATCCAGCTCGGGAAGAAGGAGACTGTCAAGGACACCGCCCGTGTCCTGGGCCGGATGTTTGACGGCATCGAGTTCCGCGGCTTCAAACATGAGACCGTGGAAGAACTCGCCCGCTGGGCGGGTGTCCCTGTATGGAACGGCCTCACCGACCAGTATCATCCCACTCAGATCCTGGCTGATTTCCTCACTGTCAAAGAGAGTTTCGGGCGCCTTAAGGGGGTCGTCTTCGCTTACGTGGGAGACGGGCGCAACAATATGGCCAATTCCCTCATGATCGGCGCAGCCAAGATGGGGATGGACTTCAGGATCGTGGCTCCCAAGTCTCTCTTCCCCGAGAAGTCTCTGGTGGAGTATGCCGAAAAGATCGCCGCGGAGACCGGCGCTGTGATCACCATCACCGATGATGTGAGCAAAGGCGTCAAAGACTGCGATGTCCTCTATACGGATGTCTGGGCCTCCATGGGAGAAGAAGACAAGATCCAGGAACGCATCACTCTGCTGAAGCCCTACCGGATCACCATGGATATGGTGCGCAAGACCGGAAAAGACGAGATGATCTTTCTTCACTGCCTGCCGTCATTCCACAATGAAGATACAGACATGTCAAAAGCTAATCCCGAGATCCAGGAAGTGACCGACGAGGTCTTTGAGAGTAAACATTCCAAAGTCTTCGACCAGGCGGAAAACCGCATGCACACCATCAAAGCTGTGATGGTGGCGACTCTGGGAGCCTGAGGCTCTCATGCTGAGTGCGGGGGCGTCTCCGCACTCAGCGGATGATGATTGACAAAAGAAGAGGCTTCTTTTATTCTAATGATGGGGGTTTTCAGTGACGAAAAAGAGATGGATCATCATTATCGTGTGTCTGGCTGCCGCTGCGGCAGTCGCTCTATTCTTCCTTGTACACAAGAGTCAGGGGAGACTGATCCTGGAGGGGAAGGGATTTTCCCTCAGTGCTGACGAGTTTTCCCATTATCTCCGCGACCGGGGGATCGATGAACAGAAACTCACAGAGACTCAGCGACAGGACATCATCACGGGATGGCTCCGAAGCCGTCTTATCATGCTGGAATCGTCTCATATGGGGCTGCAAAAGTCCGGGGATGCCTACCGGTCCATCGAAAGAAAAGTCCGGGATTACAGAGAGAACCTCGTTGTCACGGAAGCCATCCGTCAGTATGTCAAAAAAGAGGTGGTCGTGACGGATGATGAAGTGAACCGCTATTATCAGAACCGTAAAGAAGAGGATTACAGGGCCCGGGAAGGAATGGCCTGGCTTTCTGTCATCTTTACCCGGAACGAGGATGACGCCCTCAGGGCCATGGATGCGGTGAACAAGCAGAAGATCGATGCCGCTGCTTTCACCACGGAAGGGGAGACATCTGGTTATTCTGATTTGGGATACCTTCCTTTCAACGACCTTGGCGATGATATCCGTGAAGATATCCTGGCTTCCCCCGCAGGGAGGGCGCTCAAGCCTGTGCGCTATGAAGAAAACGGGCGTATCTTCTATTATGTCTTTATCGTGCGGGACAAGGTCTGGAAAAACGACTTTTTAAAGCGCGAAGCCGTTGCAGGAGAGATCCGGGAGACGATCCGGAAAATCAAAGGAAAAGAGGCTGTGGAGGAACTTCTCAAGCATCTGCTGGTTAAATATAGAGTAAAAGGATTTGAAGGGACGTTATGACTCTGAGAACGGGAAAGACAATCGCTGTTTTTGTGACTCTGGCTCTTCTGGCCGGAGCCTGTTCCCGCAGCAGCGAAGAGATCAAAAGAAACGCTATCCTGGCGAAGATCAACGACAAGATCGTCACAGTGGGGGAGTTTGAAGATTTTTTCGCTTTCCGGCTGGGGCGCGTGACCCAGGGTGTCAGGGAGAGCGACCTGGTCCAGCTCAAATACAAGATCCTGAATGACTATATCGATGAAGAGATCATTCTCGATGTGGCCCGCCGGGAGAAGATCGAAGTGAACGACTACCAGCTGGAAGAGGAGATCCGCAATATCAGCGACCAGTACGGCGACGGCCATTTCCAGGAATACCTGAAAAAAACTGGCCTCTCCAGAGACAAGTTCAAGGATTATCTCAGGCGTTACTGGCTCATCCGGCTTGTGGAAGAGCAGAAGGTCTACAACAATATCAACGTCACCAACAAAGAGATCCTGAAATATTATGCAGACAACCAGGATGACTACACCCATTCTGAATCCATTGAAGTGAAAGAGCTCGATTTTGCCACTCTGGAGGAAGCCAATGCCATCACAGAGCGTCTGAAATCGGGAGAAAAGTTCGACGATATCTACGTGACTCTCACCGGACAGCTGGATGAGAGCGGAAACCGCATCTACACAAGGGATGACCTCCCCGAAACTTACGCCAAAGAGCTTTTTGCCCTGAGGACAGGGGGCGTATCGCAGATCCTGGAAGACGAGTACGGGCGCTATCACCTCTTTAAGGTGGAAAAGCGCGTCTATGCCAAAAAGATCAGCCTTTCCGAGGTGGAAGCGACGATCAAACAGATCATTCTGCTCAAAAAACGGGAACTTCGGTATGACCAGTGGATCAATTCACTCAAAAAACGGAGTTATGATATCACCATCAACGAAAACTATTTTAAAAGGTAAGGAGTGTTGCTTATGAAACACATCATCGGGTTTCTTTCGGTTCTTCTCATGACAGCAGGAGCGGTTTTTGCCCAGGGAGACGCATATTCCGACGGGATCGCCGCACGGATCAATGATACCGTTATTCTCAAAAGCGAAGTCAAAGAGGCGATGATGGGCAACCCTGACCAGAGTGTCCAGGAGCAGCGTAAGGTCCTCAACGAGATGATCAAAAACAAAGTGCTCTATATGGAAGCTCTGGAAAGCGAAGACCTTGTGGTCAATTCCGATGATATCGAAAAACGCCTGGATGCCATGATCCAGAGGATCCGTGATAATCTCGGCGGAGAAGCTTCTTTCAAAAAAGCCCTGAAGGAAGAGGGGCTTGACGAGAATACACTCCGCTCCATCTACAGGCAGCAGATCAAAGAGGAGATGTATGTCCAGAACTATGTCTCCACGGTCATCCGTCCGGGGATCTCCATCTCAGACGAAGAGGTCAAAAAAGCCTATGACGAGAATTCCGGTGAGTTCAAGACTCCGGAGACCTTTACCTACACCATCGGTTATCTGCCTCTGCCCATGACAAAAGAGGACGAGCAGATCCTTCTGAACCGGCTTGACGGGATCAGGAAGAGGATCCTGGACCATGAGATGACCTTTGAAGAGGCTGCCCGTGAGTATTCCCAGGGCCCCACAGCCCCCAAGGGAGGGGATCTGGGTGTCATCGAACACGGCATGATGGTCCCTGAATTCGAAGAGGTGGCCTTTCAATTGAAAAAAGGGGAGATCTCGCGCCCCTTCAAGTCAAAATTCGGTTATCATATCGCCCTCTGCAGGGAGATCCAGGGAGAGAAGAGAGCCATCAGCCATATCATCCTTCTTCCCGCCGTGAGTGAAGAGAAGAGAAGCCTTTTTGAAGCCAATGTCCGCTCCGTCTTTGGAAAGGGGGGGATGGAGGCTCTCACCACATGGGCCGGACAGAGCAATGTCCAGCTGATCCCCTTCCAGGATGCCAAAAAGAGGGAGATCAACACCGTCATCCTTGATATTCTCAACGGGCTGAAACCGGGAGAGATCTCTTCTGTGAGCTATATCAATAACGGGTTGACATTCATCCATCTTGCAAAGCATGAGGAGGCCCGTCAGATGGCCTTTGAAGAGGTCAGGGATTACGTGAAAAATTATGTCTACGGGCAGAAAATTCAAGAAGAGATTGAAAAGATGTATGTTAAATTACAGAATAAATATTATATAGAGATAATGATATGAGAATAGACAAGTTTCTTCAGCTCTCCAGGATCCTGAAACAGCGCTCCACAGCCAAGGAGGTCTGTGAAGCGGGCCATGTGTGGCGCCTGTCGGGGCCCGAGGGATTATCCCCTCTGAAAGCCGCTTCGGAAGTCCATGAGGGAGACCGGATCAGAATACGCGCCTACAACAAGATATGGACCGTGGAGATCATCGAGGTCCCCGCGACAAAAAACGTCTCCAAACAGAAAGCCTCTTCTCTCTATCAGATCATTTCAGAGGAAGTCGTTGAAGGCTAAAAAGCGGTTCGGACAGAATTTTTTAGTCAATCCTCACTGGCTCACCTATATTGCAGAGGCCGTCTCTCAATTCCGGGGGGATGCCCTCGTGGAGATCGGGGGCGGGACGGGCAATCTGACCCGCGAGTTGGCTGAGCTTGATTTTCCCCGCTTTGTGGTCGTTGAGATCGACAGGGACCTGATCCCGATCCTCCGGGACATTTCTCCGAAAATCGAAGTGGTTCAGGGCAATATCCTGGATATACCCCTGGATTTCGGGAAAAAGCAGGTTATTGCAGGGAACCTGCCCTATTACATCACAAAACCCATCCTCAATCACCTGATCAGCCACAGGGATTCGGTGGCCGGCGGAGTCCTCATGGTCCAGAGAGAAGTGGGGGCCGCTCTGACAGCCCCTGTCCATTCGGAGAACTACAATGCCTACAGTGTCTATTTGAGGCTCTTTGCCCATGTTGAAAAGCTCCGGACAGTGAAGCGGGGCGATTTCCGGCCTGTCCCCAATGTGGACTCCACTCTGCTGAAGATCACCATGCGTCCCTCTTCAGAGGTCTCTGTGAGCGGCAAAGAGGCCGATATCCTCTTCCGTGCCTTCAGGGAACGGAGGAAAACTCTTGTCAATAATCTGAAAAAAGAGTATAACAAAGAAGTCGTCATTGCATTTTTAGACTCCCTGGGAAAGAGCCCCGAGGCCCGGGCCCAGGAGTTGACCGTCGACGAATTCAGCCGGCTTCTTGATCGATTGAAAAAAGGGGGAGACGATCAGTGATCTGGGAACATGATATCAATCCGGTCATTCTTCACATCTGGGGGCCTTTTGCATTGCGCTGGTACCCCATCGCCTACCTGTTGGGATTTCTGGCGGCCTACATAGGAATGCGTCTTCTGGCCCGAAAAGGACTTCTTCCCTTTACACGTCATGATGTGGACGACCTGGTCTTTGAAGCCGCCCTGGGCGTGATCATCGGCGGACGGCTGGGATATGTCCTCTTTTATGACCTGCAAGCTTTTCTGTCCCACCCCCTGAGTCTCTTTAAAGTCTATGAAGGGGGGATGTCCTTTCACGGAGGGTTCATCGGCGTGCTCATCGCAGCCTGGCTCTTTGCGCGGAAAAGAAGACGGGATCCCTGGACTGTCCTGGGCAGCCTGGCTCTCTTCGCTCCCGTGGGACTCTTTTTCGGACGTATCGCCAATTTTGTCAACGGAGAACTCTGGGGGAAACCCACTGACGGAAGCTGGGGCGTCATCTTTCCCATGGCGGGGATCAGCCCGCGCCATCCTTCGCAGCTCTATGAAGCCCTCCTGGAAGGGGCGCTTCTCTTCATCATCCTTCTTGCGGCTCTGAAGAAGACAAGAAATGTCCCTCTCCTGGGGCCGCTGTTCGGTCTCTTTTACGGCCTGTTCCGGTTTCTTATCGAGTTCTGCCGTGAACCCGACATCCAGATCGGGTATCTCCTCTGGGGGTGGCTGACCATGGGGCAGGTCCTCAGCCTCGCTGTTATCATTTTCTCCCTCTCTGTCTATCTGGTCTTCATCAAAAAAAAGGAGGAAATCCAATGAAAAAACACGATGTGGAAATCTTCATGGGAAGTGATTCCGACCTGAAAAGCATGTCCAAGTGCGCCGAAATCCTGGATGAGTTCGGCCTTTCGTATAAGATGTATATCCTTTCAGCCCACCGCACCACCGAGGAGGCTCTCGAAAGAGTCACCACGGCTGTGGAGAGGGGGGTCAGGGTGATCATCGCAGGAGCCGGCAAAGCCGCCCACCTGCCGGGTGTTCTGGCCTCCAAGACCACTCTTCCCGTAATCGGGATCCCCATGAAGACCTCTGATCTGGGCGGAGTGGATTCCCTCTATTCCATTGTCCAGATGCCCACAGGGATCCCCGTGGCCACAGTGGCCATCGGAGATACAGGGGCGAAAAACGCCGCCCTCCTGGCGGTCCGGATCCTTTCTGTCTCTGACGCAGCTCTCAGGGAGAAGATGGTAACCTACCAGAAGAGCATGAGAGACGAGGTCCTGGCCAAGAATGAACGATTGCAAAAAGAAGGATATAAGGCCTATCTCAAAGGACAATGATGAAACGATTTAAAGACGGACTCCTGCGGGTCCTGCTCAGAAAAAATGTCTATACACCAAAAGAGCGCCTGGAAACACTCACCATGGCTGTCAAATGGCTCTATCAGTACACAGCCATCGACCATCAGTGCGCTGATGAAGGGGAGCTGAAGAAGATCCTCACCCTCTTTTTCAGATCGCTTATGGATTACGGCTATATCGGACGGAAAGACTGGGTGGACCTGAAAAAAATCATGAAAAAGGGCCATGAGAGACTTGATATAATCCTCAATGGAGATACATTTAAAATAAGCGGTGATGAAGGAGAGTTGTTGGACTTGTCCGGAACGATCTATGAACATGTCATGGAACAGAGAATTCATAACTACCTCACCGGAGAAAAAGGAGAGGCTGAGATCGCTTTTAAAGTCAAGATCCCCCAGATGGAAGATCCCCAGGAGGCTGAAGAAGAGGATGAGCCCGTGGAGATCGAGAATATCGTGGGCCTTCAGTTTATCTACTGGCTTCCCCAGAACCTGGATGTGGATCCGGTGGTCATCTATCCGGTCCACTCCTTCCGCAAATACAAAAGCGGACAGAAAGACTCTGTCCCTGAGGTCAAGGAGTTCTCACACGGCGATGAGGCTCACATGTGGGTCTTCACCATCGAGACCGAGGACCACACGGAAGAGATCGCTTTGGATCTCAATGACCCGGATATCGTCTTTATCGAAGGGAAGCATATCGCCCGCTTCCGGAACTCCAATCTGAGGATCAGATAATGACATTCAAGGAAGTCTCCGGAGCTCCGCCTTTCACAAGGATCCTGTTCGAAGGGGAGCCCTATACCGTCATCAATCCCTACAAAGGCTGCCAATACGGGTGTTCCCACTGTTCAGCCCAGATTCCCACGAAGACCGCCTATCCGGGTTATAAATGGGGCGACATCGTCGAGGTCAGAAGCGATATTCTGGACACATTGGAAAAGAATACAAGCCGATGGGCGGGGAAAAAGGTCTATCTCTCTTCACTGGGCGACCCTTATCAGCCCGCTGAAAAGAAGTACCGCATCACCCGGCAGATCCTGGAGCGCCTGGCGGATGCCGACTGCCATGTCCGCCTGATCACCCATTCGGACATGATCCTGCGTGACCTTGATATCCTCAAAAGGATGAAAGATGTCCACGTGGGGGTCTCTCTCACCACGACAAACGATTTTCATGTGAAGCTCATCGAAGGGAAGCTCCCGTCTTCTGACGAGAGGGTGGAGACACTCTACGCCCTGAGCGACAGCGGGGTCACGACATTTCTCAATATCGACCCCTTTCTCCCCGAGATCACGCCTCTTTTCCGGCTCATGGACCTGTTCAATGACGATGTCTCCTTTTTCCGCATTGCCAGTCCCAACTGGAAGGCCAATATCGTCAAAAAGAACCTCTTTGAGATGCTGAAGATCTATGAGCCCGAGCTCTTTGTCAGATACCAGACGATCTATCTGAAAAACGGGGCCTATTACGACGAGATGCGGAAAAAAATGAAAAAGAAAGAATCTTCGAGATCCGTTGAGATCGATATTACCATCTAAATATTGAATTGTTCACAAAAAAAGAGTATACTATGAGATAAAGGGGGACTTATGATAAAGAATATTTTATGTATTCACGAAAATGAGTACTTTGTCAAAGCACTCTCCAATATTCTATTGCGTCATGACCTTTTTGTCTCGGGTTTTGATACCATGGACGAGGCGGGAGGTTTTATCAGGGAGTACCGTGAGAGTCTGGACCTTGTCATCGTGGGAGGGCCGCTGAAAGACGGCACGGATACCACCGAGATCGCCCGTATCCTCCGCCACGAGCTCCATGTCCGGGCTCCCATCATGGGACTGGCCCCGGCCATCAACAGAGAGCTTCTCAAAAAGGCCCGGGAATCGGGAATCAATATCTTCCTCCCTGAAAAGATCAAGGAGGGAGAGCTCATGAAGCACATCAAGGTCTTCGATCTTCTCTGGAGCGACCCCAAGCCGGCGTCCATCCTGCTCATCGACGAAAACCCGCTGCGGCGGGAAAAACATCTCTTTGAACTCCGGGGAGGGAATTTTACCGCCTGGGAGACCGCCGAAGGGATGAAGGCCGTTCTCCTGGCCGAAGAGAACAACCCTGATTACATCGTCCTCAGCGACAGCCTCACGGACAAAGACTGCTTTGAGGTGAGCCGGGCGTTGAAATCGAACAGGCTGACAAGCCATATCCCCGTCATCCTCCTCACGCGTGCCCTTTCAGCGGAGTTGAAACGGAAAAGCCTCATGGCCGGCATCGTGGACTTCTATGTGGAGGATGAGAAAAGCAGCGCTTTTCTCTGGTTCATCACAGAGATCGTCTCCAGGATCAGCGAAAAGAAGTACAAGTCGGCCCTTCATTTTTCCAACTTTCCCATCATGATCCATACAGTCAACTACATCCTTCAAAAGGAAGGGTACCATGTCTTTAATACGTCCCAGTGCACCGAAGCGGAAAATATCATCAACGACGGGACCATCGATGTCATCCTCTGTGATATCGGGACAAGCCAGCAGTCTTTTCCCATGCTTCAGCGTTATGCGCTCTCCAGGGAAAAGGGGCAATGGATCCCCATTGTGCTCATCGCCGGCCCGGGGGACATGGAAGAGCTTCTCTTCGGGCTCCAGGACTTCGCCGATGACTTTGTCAAGACCCCGTTCTTCCCCGAAGAGCTCATCAAAAGGATCAACAACCAGGTGAAGATGAAAGAGACAGGGGAGTATATCTTCAATCAGAGCCAGAACCTGAAGATGCTCTCTATCACGGATTTCCTCACAGGAGCCTACAACAGGAATTACCTCGACGATACTCTGGAGAGTTTCATCAGCCGGTACAAGCGTAAAAAGAGGATGTTCTCGGCGCTCATGATCCAGGTGGAGGATTTTGCCAAGATCGTCTCTCTCTTTGGCCGCCTGACGGGAGATGAGATCCTCAGAAAGGTGACGGCGATCCTGGAACAGACACTGAGGCCTACAGACATGATCTTCCGTTTCGGAGAGGATGATTTCATCGTCCTTCTGGAAGACACTCCTGAAGAGAACCTGAGGATCGTGGCTGAGCGTATCCTTGAGAAATTTGAAAACACCATGCTGAGTGAAGAGTCCGGGAATTATCACCGTGTGAATCTCCTCGTGGGAGCCCTGGCCTATTCAGGAGAGAGCCGGGATGATGTCCTGAAAAAACTGGATAAAGAGATCGAAAAAATGAAAAGAGCTTATGAGTAGATCCTATTTTGACGAAGAAGAGGCCTTTATCGAGGCCGTGGGACAACGATACCGCCTGAAACAGGCTGATGAATGGATCCTCCGGAAGTCTGTCTATGATTTTACGGAGATGACAGACCTTCCCGCTTCTCTTCGTGAGCGGCTCGCCCGTGAATGGGCCGTGATCCCTCTGAAAGCAGCCGACAAACAGCGCTCGGAAGACGGATCCACGACAAAGACCCTCTTTGAGACCGCCGACGGGCATTACGTGGAATCGGTCCTCATGGAGTATGAGACACGGCGGACGCTGTGTGTCTCAACACAGGTGGGCTGCCGCAACAAATGCCGCTTCTGTGCCACGGGGACCCGGGGGCTGGAGCGCGATCTCACGGCGGGGGAGATCATGGGCCAGATCCTCCATGATTCTCCTCTCACCAATATCGTCTTTATGGGGATGGGAGAACCCCTGAATAATCTTTCCCAACTGATCAAAACCCTGCGCCTTCTGAGTGACCCGGGCAAGATGAACTTCGGTGCGCGCCGCATCACCATATCAACCGTGGGCCTTTCGGAAGGGATCAGGGCCCTGGCTGAAGAAAACCGCCAGTATGGCCTCTCCTGGTCTCTCCATGCCCCCACAGATGAGCTTCGGTCATCTCTCATCCCCGTAAACAGGCGCCATCCCATCTCTGAAGTGAAAGAGGCGCTCAGAGAGTACAACCGGCGGACAGGGGGAGCCGTGACTCTGGAGTATATTCTCCTGAAGGGGATCAATGACTTCCCGGAGTATGCTCATCTCACGGCGGATCTTGCCCGGGAACTGAATGCCAAGGTGAATGTTATCCCTTATAATGCCCATCCGTATGCTGATTTTGAGCGTCCTGAAGAGGAAACCATCCGTGCATTTGCAGGGGCTCTCCAGGACCGGGGAATTGTTGCCACAGTGAGAGAAAGCAAAGGAAATGACATTGACGCGGCCTGCGGCCAGCTGGCCGGACGTCACCGACAAGGAGGTTGAGTTCATGGCTGTCTTTACCGTTTCCAGGACATACGGGCTTTATGTTGAAGAGATGCTTCAGGATTTTGCACAGAAGAATGAGATGGATATCTTTTCCCATGAGCTTCTCATGGAAGTCGCTAAATCTGTCCGGCAGCCCCTTGATAAGATCGAGGACCTCTATTCCATGGATTCCTTCAACTCGTTCAAGATCTTCATCGCTGAGATGCTCCAGTCCATGGCCGACTCCTCATCTCTCATGGTCACGGGCTCCCAGATCGACGCTCCGGTCTATTTTCCCCTCTTTTTCCCCACTCTTCACGGAAAAGAAGAGGAGAAGAAGATCGAGAACAGGAAATCCTATACAGATCTCATGAAAAAGGTCATCGAAGACCTCTACAGGAAAGGGAATGTCATCATCATCGGGAGAGGGTCACAGATCATCCTCAAAAACTACCCCGATGTGGTCCATCTCCGTTTTGACGCCTCCCTGGAGTACCGTATCAGAGAAGTCACGAAAAATGAGAAGATCTCCGCCGGCGAGGCCGAAGACAAGATCAAAAAGACCGACAAGAAGCGGAGGGACTATATCGACTACTTTTACGGAAAGAAGGTTGACTCTCCCGACCTCTATGATATGATAATCAACGTTGAAAGGCTGAGGGGGAAGACCCTCTCAAAAGTCCTGCAGTCTTTGGTCTAAAAGGGGGATAATGTCCATGAAAGAAGACCTGAAGAAAAAAATCGAAAAAGCCAAAGGGATGTTCCAGGAGAGACTGGAGTATCTCATCCGCGATATCAATATGATCGAAAAAGATGTGGTCAATATCGGCCATGACCTGGCCTCCCTGGAACAGGAGCTTGCCCAGGTCCGGCAGACGCTCTCCCTGTCGCCTGCCCGGGAAGATAAGAGCAAAGAAATGACCGGCAACCGTGAAAAACCGTTTACTTAAGACACTCTCTCTCGGGATCCTTCTCTTTTCCCTGTGCAGCCTGAGTCATGCCGCTTTTTTTGACAGGCCCTATTATACCAGGGATGAGATCCCTCTTTTTGTCACCGATTCCGGCACGTTCATCACTGTCTTGTATAACGGGGAACCGTTCAGACCCTTTGACGATTCGGGCACCATTGCCCTCATACCCTGCACAGAGGACGGAAACGGCCTGAAAAAGGCCTTTATCCCACTGGGCTTCAATGCTCCCCGGGGTGTCTATACGGTCCTTCTGGACGGAGACGAAAGCCGGGCGTTCCGTTTTCTGGTGACAAGCCGGGCTCCCGGGCCTCTCAGCGAGCCTCTGTTTATGTGGAGTGTGGAGAACGGGGGACGCTACGACCACCTGGAAGGAGACTACCTCAGAGACCCGTCATTTTCTCCTGAGAACATCGACCGCTGGGTGGAGAGGATCGGATTCAATACCCTCTATTTTATGATCGGCCAGACCAATTCCTCCCTGAAGAGCGTGGACGGGGAGAATCCCTGGATCCCCGGCCCCCTCAACACCTGGAAAGGCTTCTCCGCCAGCCGAAAGGCCCGGTATAAAGGAGGGTATATCGGAAGTTTCCTCTCCTTCGGAAACGGCAACGGAAAACTGAGACAGTACCGTTTTTCAAAGGATTTCGATGATGAGAAAAAGAGGATCTTTACCAACAAATTCATCTCCATCACAGATCCTCAAAGAGAGGCCGACATCATCGCATTGGCCAGGGAACTGGATGAGAACGATGACATCGACTTTGTGGGCCTCGACTATATCCGGATGGGCCCCGGCGGGTTTGAGCACTATCAGGAGTTCGCGGATATCTTCGGGATCACGTTGCCCAGGGGGACAGAAGAGGAGAAGATGTTCTATGTGGGCTCCCATGTCCGTCTGGGGACGATTCCCGAGTTCAGGGAAAAATGGCGCTATTTCAGGGCTTTCAAGACAGCCCAGGTCATCAAAAAGGTCAGCCGGGCTGTTCAAAAACCCCTCTTTGTCTTTACCCTGGGATGGGAACAGGGCCATTCTCACGGCCAGGATCCGGTCATGTTTTCAGATGCCGGAGCTGATGTCATCATGGTCATGTTCTATGAAGCCACCCATGGAGAGCACGACCGGATGATGGAGAGCTGGCAGGATTATCTCAAAGAGGCCGGGCCCCTTCAGATCCTGGCAGGCCAGGATGTGGACGTGGTCCTCAATGACGCCGCAGATCCCGCCCGCCAGGGCCCTGAAGAGATGCTCCGGCGCTACGAGGAGAACATCAGAGTCCTTTCGGCCAAGGGACAGATGTCGGGATTTTTCCTTCATGACCTGGTGAGGACCTTCAACGGACGTATTCTGCCCCACTATTCCGAAGAATGGCTCTTTGCTGCAGGAACGGTCCGTCAGCGTTTTCTCGAAAAGAGGGGCTCTGCGCGTGTCCTCTCGTCACTCAAAGAGAAAAAGGGCGGATTTGTCTGGAGTCTTTATAATACGAGTGACAACAAGGTCCTGATCACATCCATGGATATCTTCCCCGGCCTCTGGCCCTCGTTCTCCGTGGACGGAGAAGAGATCCCCCCGAAGGGAACCCTTGAAATACATCTGCCTTACAGGTATAGTAATAAAAGATTGAAGCGGAACTATATTTCCGTATATGCTCTCCTGAGTGATGGAAGCCGGATTACGGATATGCTCTACTATCCTGTTCCGTAAAGGAGGAATCGTCGATGAATGAGAAAAAGAGTGTCCTCATCGGCATAACGGGTGGGATCGCAGCCTATAAGATCGCCTCCCTGGTCCGACTCTTCAAAAAAGCCCAATGGAATGTCATCGTTGCCATGACGAAAAACGCCATGGAGTTCATCACGCCTCTCACATTCGAGACCCTGTCGGGCAACCCGGTGATCACCGACAGTTTTGAAAGAAGCCTTCCCGTCTACGGCTCCATGGAGCATATCTCCCTGGCGGATTCCATCGATGCTTTTGTCTGTGCCCCGGCGACAGGGAATATCATCGCCAAGGCCGCTTCCGGCCTGGCTGACGATATCCTGTCCACGACGATCCTCGCTCTGAAAAGCGAGACACCTAAAATCATCTGTCCGGCCATGAACGTGCGGATGTACGACAATCCCGCCACACAGGAGAATCTCAGGACATTGCGCTCCCGGGGATTTCTCATCATCGAACCCGATGCCGGCGAACTGGCCTGTGGTGTGGAAGGAAAGGGGCGTCTCCCCAGGGAAGAGCTGATCTTTGCTGTGACAGAACGTGAAGTCTCGGGGAAACCCCTTGAAGGGAAGAGGATCATCGTCACAGCGGGAGCCACAGTGGAAGCCATCGACCCGGTCCGCTACATCACCAACCATTCATCGGGGAAGATGGGGCTGGCTGTCGCTGAAGAGTGCTGGCGCCTGGGAGCCCATGTCCGGCTCATCAGCGGGCGCGATGCCGTCTCAGGAGTCTCTGTCCCCCAGGAAAGGGTCTCCGGGGCTGAAGAGATGAAAGAGGCCGTGATGACGCTCATCAAAAACGAGGGAGCCGATCTTGTGATCATGACAGCGGCTGTGGCGGACTATACTCCTGAAAAAAAAGAAGACCATAAGATCAAAAAGGGGGAGGAGACTCTCACACTTCGCCTGAAAAGGACCCCTGATATCATCTCTATGATCAAAAAAGAGAGTGATGTCCCGGTTATCGGATTTGCCGCTGAATCGGATCGTGTCCTGGAGTATGCCGGAGAAAAACTCAAAAAGAAGGGACTGGCCCTCATCGTTGCTAATGACATCACTCAGAAAGAGGGGGGCTTCCGTTCAGATTTCAACCATTGTTATCTCATCACTCCGGACAAGACTCGGGAGCTGGATCGGATGACGAAGCGAGAGGTCGCCCGGCATCTGGCTCAGGAGATCATTGCTCTTTTCGAAAACAAGGAACGATGATGGCTGTCCGACCCCTTGATGAACTTGTCAATTTTCTCATAGAGCAGGGTTTCATAACATCGATTCCTCATCGGGCGGAATACAGCGATGAAGACCTTCTCACAACAGTACTGGACCGGTTGAAAGAGAATATCAATTACGGGAAAGTCTTCCGCCAGATGCAATCTCTCCATGAGCTGATCCCCGGATCGGTGCAAAAAGGGTACCTGGAGACGGCTTCCCTTGTCCGGGAGAAGGCTCTGGAGCTCTTCCCGGCTTCTGAAGCTATTCTTTTCTCCTGTCAGGGGGACAACTGTGATGAGGAGTGTTTGAGCTACCTGGATCCCCGGATCTCAAAAGAAGCCCTTCACCATGATCTTGCCTCAAAGGGTTATTTTTCCCGGGAGAAGGACGGACTTTCGACTCTGATCCTGGCTTTCGATGCCGGGGGAAAAGGCCCTGATGTCCTCATCCTCAAAGGAGAGACAAGCGCTTTGACAGCTCCTCCCTTTATCAAGATGGCTTCACTCTTTTCCTTTTTTGCTTCCGCCGCTCTCACAAGCGGGCGTTCCTTCGACCTTTTAGAAGCGAATACGGACGAAGGCCTGAAGAAAAAACTCAAAGAGGAGCATGAAAACCTCAAACTGACAGAAAACCTGGTCCTGCTCAGCCAGTTTACCGTGGGTCTGAATCATGAGATCAACAACCCCCTGGCTGTGATCAAAGGAGCGCTTTTTCTCATGAAAAAGAGCCTCGACGATGATCAGGATGGCGTGATCACAAAAAACATCAGCCGGATCGAGGAAGCCGTCTCTGCGATTTCCGAGATCGTCCAGAACCTGGAAACGTTAAAACGGAAATATAAGATCAAAGAGTATCTGAAAGATGTCCATATGGTCGATTTTTCCATGGGTCAGACAAAGGAGGAGTGAGATGATTCGCGACAAGGACAACGAGTATTTCGAAGAGGTCAGCG
Organism: uncultured bacterium; assembly: GCA_964574875.1. Taxonomy (GTDB): domain Bacteria; phylum Macinerneyibacteriota; class Macinerneyibacteria; order Macinerneyibacteriales; family DSCS01; genus DSCS01. The sequence continues at coordinate 32,440 of CAZNOX010000011.1, forward strand.
TGCGACTCAATGAGCGGATGGAGTATCTGAAAAGAGACATGAACCTTCTCCTCCGCAATTTAAGTGATATCAAAGACAGTGTGGTCCAGCTGACCGGAGAGATCGAAAAAGTCACAAAGATCAAAAACTAGGAGGGCCTATGTCCTATTTCAAGGTCACCGGAGGGCGCCCCCTGAAAGGGGTCATCACGCCGGCCGGAAATAAAAACGAAGCTCTTCCCGTTATTGCAGCTTCCCTTTTGTCAACACAGGATATCTTCCTGGAGAATGTGCCTGATATCAAAGATGTCCATGTTCTCCTTGACCTCATCCGCTCCCTTGGCGTCACCGTGGAACGGATGGGATCTCACGAATGGAGGATCAACGCCTCATCTGTGGACTCCAGCGATCTTGATGACGGACTCTTCAAACAGCTGAGAGCCTCACTGACCCTCATCGGGCCGGTTCTGGCCAGAAAAGGGGAGGTGAGCTGCCCTCTTCCGGGAGGAGACAAGATCGGACGGAGACGGATCGACACCCACCTTCTTGTCATGGAGCAGCTGGGAGCGTCCATCAATCACGACCAGGCCGCAGAACGTCTCTTTTTCTCTGTGAAGAAAGATGGCCTTGAGGGAGCATCCCTCCTCCTGGACGAACCCTCGGTGACAGCGACAGAGAATGCCATTATGGCCGCGGTCAAAGCCCGCGGGCGTTCTGTCATCTATAATGCCGCGTGTGAGCCTCATGTCCAGGGACTCTGCGCCTTCCTCAACAGTCTGGGTGCCCGTATTGAAGGGGCCGGGACAAACCGGATCACCATTGACGGGGTGAGCGAGCTGTCAGGGGGGCGTTATCGTATCCAGTATGATTATATCGAAGTGGGGAGTTTCATGTCTCTGGCTGCTGTCACCGGCGGAGAACTGACTGTCGCTGATGTCTTCAAAGACAATGAGGAGTACTTTACGGTGATCTCCTCGGGATTCAAGCGCCTGGGGCTTCAATTTTCGAGGAAAGGGAAGGACCTTTTCATCCCCGGCGGGCAGATGATGCAGGTGAGGCCTGATTTTAAAGGCGCGATCCCCACGATCAGCGACGGCCCGTGGCCCCTTTTTCCCGCTGACCTGACATCGGTCATCATCGTGGCCGCGACCCAGGCCGGGGGAAGCGTTATCGTTCATGAGAAGATGTTTGAAAGCCGGATGTTTTTTGTGGATAAACTCAAATACATGGGGGCCCAGATCGTTCTGTGCGACCCCCACCGCGTGGTGATCATCGGCCCCTCTCCGCTTCTGGGCAGTGAGGTCGTGAGCCCTGATATCAGAGCAGGGATCTCGCTGCTCATCGCAGCCCTGGGAGCCCGCGGCACTTCGGAGATCCATAACATCGTCCAGATCGACAGGGGCTATGAGCATATTGATACGCGTCTTCAGGCCCTGGGAGCTGAGATCGAGCGGATCGGGGAGTAGGGGATGATCGTCGTCAGAGGCGCGGTCAACATCCCCTCCAATACTGAAGATGAGATCCGCAAAGGGACACTGGAGCTGTTTCATGCCGTTCTGAAAGAATCCGGGGTCAAACCGTCCCGGGTCATCTCTCTTCTGATCAGCGCCACTCCCGACATCACAGCATCCTATCCGTGTGCTGCCATCAGAAACAGCGGTTACGAGACCCTTCCCATGCTGTGTGTCCAGGAGATGGATGTCGACGGGAGCCTGCCTCTGACCATCCGGTTTCTCCTCACGGCCCGCGGGCGAAACCGCCGTCTCTTCTGTTATCTGCGCGAGACATCCCGACTTCGCGGGGAGACCAACGGGCAGGGAGCTGTGCCGTGAGGTCAGAGCACAAGAGGGAAGCTGCTCTCATCGCAGGACATGAGAAGCCTGATTATCCTTTTCTCGCAAGGATCCTCTGGGAGCGGTTTGACCTCTTCGCCGCTGACCACGGGGCAGATGTCTGTCAACAACTTCACCTTTCTCCTTTGGCCCTCATCGGCGATTTTGATTCTCTCAGAGACATCTCTCTGATCGAGGGAGGCTCTGCTTCTGTCATGAGGCTTCCGGCGGAAAAAGATATCTCTGATCTCTTTTATGCCCTGGACTATATCCGTTCCCGTGACCAATATGACAATATCGTCCTCTTCAACGCCGATGGAGGACGTCCGGACCACTATTATTTCAATCTCAGAGCTGTGGAGCATTTCGGCCCTGAGGTCACTATGGCCACATCCCACGGGCTTCTTTCCCTTCTGATCCCGGGGCAGACGATAACACTCGATGCCCCGCAAGGGACTCTTTTCTCCCTTCTTCCCCTGGAACGCTCTTCCGATGTGAGCATTACAGACGCCCGGTATCCCCTGGACAAGGTCATCCTTGAACCGGATACCCTCTCTTTGAGCAATGTCAGCGGAAAAAGGACCAGGATCTCCTATTCAGAGGGGCGGATCCTGCTCTTCAGAGCCGGATTCCCCGAAGATTTCCCTATAAAGTGATGACGACGGGGCATCAAGAAGTGACCTGTAGTCCCTGATCACAGGGAAGGGGAGGTCTCTTCCGTTTTCTGTAAAATCGAGCCCGGTGATCCCGATGAAGGGGATCTGATGGTCACGGGCAGCTTCAAAATCACTGACTGTATCTCCAAAATAGAGGACCATGGCCGGATCCACAGGAGAAAACACTTCAAGGGCCTTTCGGATCGTTTCAGATTTTGTCAGGGAATCATCCCCGAATCCGCCTTCAAGATCGATCCTGCTCAGCCTGGAAAACGTGAGTTTGTGTCGGGATCCTTCACGAGTGTTCCCTGTAGCCAGGCCGATCCCGATCCGTGACTTCAAGCATTGCTTTAACATATCATCGGCACCGGGGAGGAGCTCCCATGAGTAATCCGGGGCGGTTTGACTGAGGGATGCTGAAAAAAGCGAGCGAAAATCCTGCCACAAAGTATCCGTGAAAGCGATTCCGAACTGTCTGCAAAACGCCGTGAAGACACCGAGATCCGTCATCCCGCGAAGGGAAAAGCAGAACTCCCCTGTCATGAGAGCAGGGAAGAGGGACGAGAGAGCATGAAAAAAGGCCTCTTTTCCCGCTTTATTGATACGGATCAGCGTTCCGTCGATATCAAAAAGAATGAGTCTCTTCATCAGTCGATTATACAGGAAAAAAAGACGTAAGACAACTTGACAATTCAAACAATGTATATTATAATATACATTATATACTATATGTTACAAAGGAGGCGTTATGGACGGTGAAAGGATCAGAAAATATCGTGAATCAGCCGGGTACACACAGGAGAGCCTGGCCTCTGAACTGGGAATCAGCAGGCAGACCGTGGCTCTCATCGAAGGAGGGCGATACAATCCCTCCTTGAAGATCTGCCTGAAAATGGCCCAGATCTTCGGCCGCTCCCTGGATGACCTGTTCGGAAGCAGCGGAAGGGATCCTTTGGAGAACGAAGAGGCTTTTGCTGTCGTGGATATCGGAAGTACAGCCACAAAGGCAGTCCTCCTCACAAAAGAGGGAAAACAATGGGTCGTGGCGGCGGACTCCTATGTCAAGACGACCGTGGAGGACCCTGAAAATGATGTCACGGCGGGTGTATCAGCTGCTTTACGGGAGATCGATACCCGGTACAAGGGAAAAAAGATCCTCACGTCTGCGGGAAAGCCCACCATTCCTCTTCTGGCCACGAGTTCCGCCGGAGGAGGGCTTCAGATCGCCGTATTCGGTATCTCGTCCACAGATACAGGCGAAGTCGCATCCCAGTCTGCGAACGGAGCCGGAGGAGTCATCCTCAGACGCTTCACCATCGATGATGAACTCCCTGTGATCGAACGCATGCGGTTTCTCCATGATATCCATCCCGATATGATCCTCATGGCCGGAGGGATCGACGGCGGAAATATTGCAGGCGTGGTGCGTCTTGCCGAGATCCTGGCCCTTTCCGAACCCACCATGAAGTATTCCCGCCAGGAGCGTCCCCCTGTGGTCTTTGCAGGGAACTCCAATGCCCGGGACCTGGTGACAAAGACCCTGGACGGTTTTGAGTGTCATGTGACGGAGAATATCCGCCCCTCTCTTGACAAGACGAATATCTTCCCGGCCCAGGCCTCCATCCATCACCTCTTTCTCAACCATGTCATGGAAAAAGCCCCCGGCTATCCCAAATTGAAAAAATGGGCGGGGGAGCATATCCTCCCCACACCTGTGGGTGTGGAGAAGATCCTCTCTCTCTATGGGGAGCTGAAACGCAAAAACGTGGTCATGGCCGATATGGGAGGAGCGACGACAGATATCTTCTCCAACATCATCGGAGAATACAACCGGACTGTGGCCGCTAATATCGGGATGAGCTATTCACTGGGACAGATCTTTAAAGAGGCCGGTGAGGAGAAGACTTCGGGACGTCTGGAAGCTCCGCTCTCCTGCGATACCGTCCGCCGATACTGCGGGAACAAGATGCTCTACCCCACGCGTCTTCCGGAAAAAGAGTGGGAGATCGAGGCTGAACAGCATATGGCTGTCCTGGGGCTCCAGCTGGCCTGGGAGCAGCATCAGAAGACGAATTTCAGGCTGATGAAGGTGGGCTTCCTGGACAGGCGCCGCCGGGACCCGAGTTATGATCCCTTTGCGGAGGTCCTTGCCATACGCAATACCCCGAAATCATTTCAGTTTACGGATATCGACCTCTTCATCGGCTCCGGGGGAGTCCTCTCCCATACACGGCAGGATGCTGAAGCCATCCATATGCTTCTGGACGGGTTCCTGCCCCAGGGGATCACCACGCTGGCTGTGGACAAAGGCTTCCGCAGCCCTCATTTCGGGATTCTGAGCACACTGACTCCCACTGAGGCCCTGGACGCTTTTATCAGGACCAGCCTCAGAGAGATCGCCTACGTCCTGGCCCCCAACGGAAAATATGATGAAAAGAAGAGCGCCCTGACCCTGATCCGCGAAGACGGCGCCGTGGCCTCAGAAGTCGCCTGGGGTTCCCTTCTTTTCTATCCCCAGGGGCTCAAAGCCAGGGTCATTCCTGCCAAAAACGTCTCCCTGGATAAAAACGGCAGCGAATTCTCCATCGATTCAGCCCTTCCCGTGGTCATCGACTGCCGTGGACGAGGGCGGTCGTACAACGGAAAACCCTTCACAGCCTATGTCCCCCTGTATCAACGTGAGACAGAGCCCGAAACGGAGGCTCCGGAAGAGAAGGCCTCCGTGGAAAATGATATCACCATCACTCTTCCCCGGAGAATGCCCTATAAAGGGGAACTCTTTGTCAAGAAGGGGGACGAGGTGTTCCCCGAAACACCTGTGGGAGAAAACAATATGACTCCGCCGCGGATCTTCATGGTGGACCTCCGGCGCCTTCTGGGATACGACATCAAAGCGGACAAAGAGGAGCTTCTGGCGGGGGTCATCGTGAAAGAGGACGATATCGTGGCCACCCATGCGAAAGTCTTTGACGGACTCATCGGAAAGAAGCATCATGTCCTGAAGACACCGGTGCGCGGCCGCGTTCTCGCCGTGGAGGAAAACGGCATCATCATCCTGGAAGAGATCCAGGACTACTCCACAAAACCCGTGACCATCCCGCTGGCTGAGATCCTCAATATCCGCCCGCGCCATATGAAAGGGCACCTTTCAGTGAAAGAGGGGGACTTCATCGAAAAGGGGATGCACTTGGTCAAACTCTCGCAGGAGACCCTCACCATGAGAGAATCTCCCGACCTGAAAGCGCCTGTCACGGGAATCGTCAGGAACATCGACCTGGACGAGGGAACAGTCACGATCCAGTACGATTTCAACCCCCTCAAGACTCATGCGTTCGTCAAAGGGAGTGTCAAAGAGGTCCTCCCCGGATATGAAGCTCTCATCGAAGCACGGGGCCACCGTCTAACAGGGCGGATCGGTTTCGGGCATGAGCATTGGGGAGAACTTGCTCCCTGGGAGACAGAAGACAAAGAGGGGAAGGTCCTCTTTCTCAACGGTGAAGTGACACTGGCCCATCTCAGGGCTTGCCAGGAGAAGAATGTCCGGGGGCTTGTGGCTCCGGCAATGGACCTCTCTGACTGGAGGACATTCTTCGGGGAGGAGCTTGGAAGCGCCATCACCGGTGATGAAAACCTGGGATTCACCCTTCTCATCACCAGGGGATTCGGGAAGGGTTCCCTGGGCAAAGAGACGCGGGCTTTCCTGGAAAAACATACAGGGGAGATGAGCAGCATCAGCGGCCGGACACAGATCCGGGCGGGAGTGATCCGTCCTTTCCTCCTCATCAACGGATGACCATCCCTCGTTGACTTTTCAACGGGCCTATGATATGATTTCGGTGGGGTCAGAAGGGCCCCGCCGTTATTTAAACGAGGGAGGGCTCATGTCTGTTTCAATTCAAAATCATACGCTTTCCAACGGATCTCCATTTTTCCTCATCGCAGGCCCGTGTGTCATCGAAGGGGAGAAGATGGTGCTCGATATCGCAGAGGATCTTCAGAAGATCTGCAGAGACAAAGGCATCTTTTTTATCTTCAAAGCCTCTTTTGACAAAGCGAACAGGTCGTCTGTGGAGAGTTACCGCGGACCCGGCCCGGAGGAAGGGCTGCGTATCCTTCAAAAGGTCAAAGACGAGTTGGGGTTGCCCGTTGTCACCGACATTCATACCGAGGAACAGGCCAGGGCGGCCGCCCAGGTGGTGGATATGATCCAGATCCCCGCATTTCTCTGCCGCCAGACTGACCTTCTTCTGGAAGCGGGAAAGACCGGGATCCCCGTCAATATTAAAAAGGGGCAGTTTCTGGCACCCTGGGACATGACTCACGCCGCTGCCAAGGTCGCTTCGACGGGCAATGAGAAGATCCTTCTCACCGAGCGCGGGGCAAGTTTCGGATATAATAATCTGATCACCGACATCCGCTCCCTGGTGGTGATGCGCCAGACGGGATATCCGGTCGTCTTTGATGCGACTCACAGTGTCCAGCAGCCCGGCGGACTGGGAAGCCGGAGCGGGGGGAACCGCGAATATGTCTATCCTCTGGCGAAAGCCGCTCTTACCGCACGGATCGCCGGGCTTTTCATGGAAGTGCATCCTGAACCCGACAAGGGGCTTTCAGACGGTCCCAACATGGTCCCCCTGAGGGACCTGCCCGGGATGCTCGATTTTCTGAAAAGACTCGATGCCCTTGTCAAGGAGGAGGATCTATGAAAGAGTCTGCTCGCCGTGTCCTGGACGTGGAGCTTGACGCGCTGAAAAAGCTCTACGACCGGATCGACGGCCACTTTTTCCATGCCGTGACACTTCTGGCATCGGTGAAGGGAAGCGTCGTCATCACCGGCATGGGCAAGTCCGGCCTGGTGGGACGCAAGATCTCGGCCACATTGGCCAGCACCGGGACGCCCTCATTCTTTCTTCATCCTGCTGAAGCCTCTCACGGCGATCTCGGAATGATCCGTCAGGAAGACCTGGTCATCGCCATATCCAACAGCGGAGAGACCGAGGAACTCATCAAGATCCTGCCCACATTGAAACGTATGGGGATCCCGCTCATCGCCATTACCGGAAAAAAAGAGTCCACCCTCGCCCGGTACAGTGACGAAGTCCTGGATATCTCCGTGGAAAAAGAGGCCTGCCCCCTTAATCTGGCGCCCACCGCATCCACAACGGTGACTCTGGTCCTGGGGGATATGCTGGCCATCACGCTCCTTGAGGAGAAGGGGTTCAAGGCAGAGGATTTTGCCCTCTACCATCCGGGAGGGGCCCTGGGCAAGAAGCTCCTGCTCACGGTGGCCGACCTCATGGTCACGGGAGAAGCCATCCCCCGTGTCTCGCCGGAGACTCCTCTGAAAGAAGCCATCTATGAGATCTCCTCCAAAGGGAAGGGGATGACCACGGTGGCCGACGGGTCAGGACGGCTGCTTGGGATCTTTACAGACGGGGATTTCAAGCGTTTTCTCCAGACCCATGACTCTCTCAACGGGGTTCTTATGAAAGATGTCATGATCCATCATCCCAAGACGGTCACCGAAGCGAAATTGGCTGCCTATGCCCTCAAAGCCATGGAAGACCACAACATCACATCTCTGGTGGTGGTGGACGGGGATGAAATCATCCAGGGTGTGATCCATATCCACGATATCCTCAAAGCGGGGCTCTTATGACATTCGAAGACCAGCTGAGAAAGATCAAACTGATCATCTTTGACGTGGACGGAGTCCTCACCGACGGATCCCTCTACCTTGATGACGAAGGGCGGGAATACAAGGCCTTTCATTCCCGCGACGGGCTGGGGATGAAGATGCTCCTCTCAAAGGGGATCGTCCTGGCCATCGTCACCGGACGCCGCTCGCGTCTGGTGGACCGGCGGGCCCGGGATCTGGGGATCACCGAGGTCTACCAGGGGATCAAAGACAAACTTGCCGTTTTTGAGACGTTAAAAGAGAAATTCCATATCGGCGATGACGAGACGGCCTGTGTCGGGGACGATATCCCCGAACTGGAGATCTTTCAGCGGGCCGGCATCGCTTTTACCGTTTCCGACGCCCACGAACGTATGAAAGAGGAGGCCGACTATGTCACCCGCCTCCCCGGAGGACGCGGCGCCGTGCGTGAAATCACCGATCTTATCATGAAGGCCCATGGTTGGGACCCTTTTATACCCTGACAACAACGAGGAGGATCACACGATGAAAGAGCTGCCAAAATATTACGGCGGAAGTGATGCAGAGAAAAAATGGCAACGCTACTGGGAAGAGAAGAAGATCTTTTCCTATGAGGGGAAAGGGGAGAGGCCCGTCTACTCCGTTGATACCCCGCCCCCCACGGTCTCGGGACAGCTGCATATCGGCCATGTCTTCTCCTACACCCAGGCCGAGATCATGACCCGCTATAAGCGTATGCGAGGGTATAATGTCTTTTACCCCTTCGGATTTGACGACAACGGGCTTCCCACTGAGCGCCTCGTGGAAAAAAAGCTCAAAAAAAGCGCTTCGTCCATGGACAGGGAGGAGTTCATCGCTCATTGTCTCGAGGTCTCCGCGGAAGTGGAAGGCGAATTCAAGGACCTCTGGCAGAGCCTGGGATTTTCAGCAGACTGGGACCAGCTCTATTCCACCATCGATGACCGTTCGCGGAGGATCTCCCAGAGATCGTTCATCGACCTGTTTGAGAAGGGTTATGTGGTTCACAAAGCCACTCCTGCCCTCTACTGTCCCCATTGCCGGACCACCGTGGCCCAGGCAGAGACAGAAGACAAAGATTTTGATTCGGAATTCGTGGATATTGCGTTTACCCTGGAAAACGGCGAAGAGCTCATCATCTCCACAACGCGTCCCGAACTTCTTCCTGCACTCACAGCTGTTTTCGTCCATCCGGACGATCCCAGGTACAGCACGGTCCTGGGAATGAGTGTCCGTCCTCCGCTTTTTGACATCACAGTCACCATACGGCCCGATGAGAAGGTGGACCAGGAGAAGGGGTCCGGAGCAGTCATGTGCTGTACGTTCGGAGACTCCACCGATGTGGAATGGTATCATACCCACAGCCTGGAACTGCGTCAGGCCATTGACGAAAACGGCAGGATGAACGCCCTCGCCGGCCCTTATGAGGGAATGAAGATCAAAGAGGCAAGGCAGGCTGTCATCCGGGACCTGGAAGAGGGGGGCTTTGTCCGGGGGAAACGCCATGTCACCCACCCGGTGAACACCCATGACCGGTGCGGACGGGAGATGGAATTTATCGTCAAGAAGCAGTGGTTCATCAAGATCCTTGAAAACAAAGAGGAGCTGATCCGTCTGGCGGACTCCGTCAAATGGTACCCTGAGTTTATGAAAGAGCGTTATATCCATTGGGTCTCCAACCTCAAATGGGACTGGGGGATCTCCAGACAGCGTTATTTCGGAGTCCCTTTCCCCCTCTGGTACTGCAACGAGTGCGGGGCGCCTGTTGTGGCCGATAAGGCGGCGCTGCCGGTCAACCCTCTGAAAGACAGCCCGGGGCATGCCTGTCCCTCCTGCGGAGGAACCTCCTTCACACCTGAAGAGGATGTCCTGGATACCTGGGCCACCTCTTCTGTCACGCCCCAGATCAACGGAAAGTGGGGGGAGAAGGATGAGAGGATGAAGGAGATCTTCCCCATGGACCTTCGTCCCCAGGCCCACGATATTATCCGGACATGGGCCTTCTATACCATGGTCAAGTCCTATTACCACCACGGGACAGCTCCCTGGAAGAATATTATGATCTCAGGCCACAGCCTGGACCCCCAGAGAAAGAAGATCTCGAAATCCAAGGGGAATGCGGGTCAGACTCCCCAGGCCCTGGTGGCCCAGCACACAGCAGACCCTGTCCGGTACTGGACAGCAGGCTCCAGGCTGGGAATGGACACCTTTTTTTCCGAAGATGTCCTCAAAGACGGGCGGAAACTGGTGACCAAGCTCTGGAATGCCTCGAAATTCGCCATCATGAACCTGGACGGTTATTCCGGTGAGAAGTCCGGGACACTCAACAGCGTGGACCGCTGGATACTGGAATCCTTCCGGGCGACATCCCGGACAGCCACGGATTACCTTGAACGCTACGAGTACGGCCTGGCGCTGCAATCCATCGAATCTTTCTTCTGGAAGGACTTCTGCGACAACTATATCGAACTGGTCAAAGGGAAGATCAAAGAGGGAAGCCGGGAAGAGAAGGAGGGGAGCCAGTGGGCACTCTTTACCGTCCTGTACGGAGTCCTCCGCCTCTTTGCCCCCTTTGTGCCCCATATCACAGAGGAGATCTACCAGCTCTACTTTTCCGACTTTATGCCTGAAGTCTCTATTCACCTTGCTCCCTGGCCTCTTCCTGAACACGCACCCGCTTACGAGGGAGCCGACGAAGAGGGGCGCAGGATCCTTCAGTATGTGGAAACCATCAGGAAAGCCAAGTCAGAAAACAAGCTTTCCCTGGCCTATCCCATCGCTCTTCTCGATGACGGGGGATACGGAAAAAAGGAGTTCGAAGAGGGGGTCCTCCGCCAGATCGATTCTCTTCTGAAGATCGAACGCCGCGGGATCCTGAAAGACCCTGATGCCCGATGCGGAGAAGGGGACCTTGTCATGACAATCAAGTGGGGGGAGAGGTAAGCTCCCCTTTATTTTCTCTTTAAACCGGGTATAATAGAAGACATCTTCTCTCTTTTTGACTGAAGAGGCAGACGACAGAGGATAAAGGGGCCAGAAAATGAGACGTCCGAGACATGAGAAAAAATCACAAGGGGCGGGGAAGAACCGGCCGATGAGGATCTTTCTTCTTGCGGCAGCCGGAGTGCTCCTCTCGCTTTGCCTCCATCTGGGATTTCTCTTCTCTTTTGTCAACAGCCTCCTCTCGCCCGGGGTCCTGAACAGCCCCCTGGTGGGCCGTTATATCCCCCTGTCCGTGGGTTCGGCCGACTCCCGTCTCCCCTGGTCACTGACAATAAAGGAGATCTCCCTTTCTCTTCCTGCCGGAGACTTTTCCGCAGAGGAATGCCGTATAAGCCTCTCACCCTTTTCTCTGTTTCACGGGGTCGTGGATGTCAGGAGCCTCTCTCTGGATGGAGCCTCTCTTCTTGTCAGGGAACCATCCGATACTGAAAAAGAAAAAGGGAAGCCTTCGGGCCTCAAGGGAGATACTGACCCTATGCAGGAGAAGGAGGCGATCCCTGAAACGATTCCGCGGTTTCGGCTGAGAGCTCTTCATGTGAGCGGCCTTCGTCTCACCTATGCAGGAGAGAAAGCCGCCCATTCCGGGGACTTTGACCTCCGGGGATGGGCCGAGTGCCTCACGGGAAAACTCACCGGCCTGACGGGGATTGTTATCTTCCGCACAGGGGAAAACAGGATCAGCCTGAACGAGAGCAGCGGGGGGCTCACGCTTCCCTATGAAGTCTCCCTCCGGGCAGCGCTCGCCCACGGGTCTCTTGCCCTGGAGGAACGCATGACGGTTTCAGAACCGGAAAGAGACGTCACCCTCATCCAGGAAGGTGCCTATCTGTTCAGCATGCAGGAGAAAAGCCTCCTGGCCCGCTCCTTTTCGGTGGACCTCAACGGGATGCCGGTCATGGATCTTCAGGGGAAAGTCTTTTTCGACGAGAAAATGGGATTTCAATCCCTTGCGTTCAGCCGTCTCTTTTCAGACATCGATTTGTCCGGGGTGAACAGGATCCTCCGGAGAGCTGTCCCCGGGCTGCCCGCTGTCACACTGGAGGGTTATATCAGAAGCCGGGGAGAGGCCCGCAAGGAGGAGATGTCAGGGGAGGTGACCATCCGTATTCCTTCAGCCGCTGCCTCTGAAGCCTCCCTGGACGATGCCCGCCTGACGCTCTCGCTTCAGGGAACCCCCGAACGGCTGGAGATCGGCGCAGAGGGAAATATCGCGTCCCTCATGGTCTCCCGGATGAAGGAGCCTGTCAAAGACCTCCATTTTGCTGTCACAGGACACCTGGAGCCTCGTCTCATGAGAGGAGGCTGGACACTGGAAGACTTCTCCTTTTCCCTCTACGGAGGCACACTGAAGCTCCGGGGAAACACCCCTGACATGGATACGGTCCATCTCAACCTTCAGATGCGTGATTTCACCTTTTACAACTATTTTGATATCCCGCTCTATGCCAGACTCAATGCCCTGGCTGAAGTCACCGGCTCTCTTTCCGGGGGGCTCACCCTCCTGATCTCGGCAGGAGCTGAAGAGATCGACTTCAGAACGAGTTTCTCCCCTGTGAAGATCCCCAAGGTGAGCCTCGGGGGAGGGCTCATCATCGCCCCTGCCCAGCAGTATCTCTATTGCGATAACTTTTTTTTGAAACTGGGGCGCAATAACCGCTTTCTCATGAACGGCTCACTGGAAAAGTGGGGAGAAGAGAATATCAACCTCACCCTTTCGCATTCCAAGATCGATATTCCGGAACTTCTCTCTTTTGCTCCGGGGCTTCCTCCCACGGAATCCCGGGGGACACTGAACTTCACTCTGGACATCTCGGGCTCCCTTGCGGCGCCTTATATCAAGACAGACAACACCATGGACGGGGTCTCTCTCTCCTATCCGGATAAAAAGATCCGGATGGACGATATTGACGGGCGTCTCTGGTTTGAAGGGACCCCTGAGAAGTGGAAAGCGGTCTTTGACTGCTCTCTCGGGCATCTCCAATACGACAGAGATGTTTTCATTACAGGCCTGACACTCTCGCTTCCCTACTATTTCGGGCCCTTTTCGCCCGGAGAGCTGCGTCAGGGAGAAGAGATCAACTTCAGGATGGAAGAGGGGGGATTCCAGCATTTTGTCATCAGGGATTTCGCGGCCTCTCTTTCTGCAGCGAACAAAAAGGCCGCGGTCAATACCTTCTACGGACGTTTTCTGGACGGCCAGATCGGGGGGACACTCGCTGCCGACCTGGATGACAAGAGCTATGACATCCAGTTTAACGCCATCGACCTGAACATCCGCAAAGGCACCGGAAAGGGAGGCACCTCTCTCTTATCCATGGTCTCCCGTTTCAAAGGAACAGGGACCCAGGTGGAAGGGTATTGGGATATTACAAAGATCGACAGCGATGTTCTGGACAAAGCGCTTCTCTCTCTTGACCCGGACAGGAAAAATCCCCAGATCCAGGGCATGCGTAAAAAACTTAATATGGTGGGCGTCGTCCCCAAAAACGTCCTGATCACCACATCCAACGGATTTGTCAACATTCACCCCACATTCGGGTTCCGCCGCTCCAACGTGGTCTCCTTTGTCCTGGGTTTTTTCATCGGCGGACTGGATGTGGAGCCCATCAGACGGATCCCCCTGGACAGTATCCTCAAAGAAACAGGACTTGTGTTTTAAGAAAGGAGTGTCATGAATAAAACTGTTCTCTCCATTGCGCTTCTCATCACCGTTTTGGCGGCAGCAGGATGTTCCCTCTTAAGCCCCAAAGCGAAGATCGAGATCACTCTTGTGGGGGAGAAGACCTCCCTGGAAAACCAGGTCCTGGGAAATTACTCCTTTATCGGGGCCGACCCCATGATGCTCGTCTCTGTGAGAGCCCTCCCCGATGATATTGCAAAGATCTCCGATGAAAAAAAGAGATCCCTCCTGGCTTACCAGAACCGGCTCTATAACAAAGATGATTATCAGCGCTTTATGGATATGAAGATCATCGGCGAGAACAACGGAGGCTATGTGGAGATCCGGGATACCCGCCGCATGGATGATGACAAGGAGCTCGCCCGCCTTGTGAACCGCTTTATTCAGGAGGAGAACCGTGACCGTCTGATCATCTACACACGCATCATCCATATTACCCAGGGCCTCAGTGATCAGGACCTGGGTAAAGTGGAAGAGATCTTTGCCCATAAGATGCACGATGAGGCCAAACCGGGCTGGATCATTCAGGATGCATCGGGAAACTGGAAGGAGAAGAGTGCGCCGTAATCTGCTCTTCCTTCTCCTCTTCCTCATGATGGGAACAGGGGGGTGCTCACTGAAAACCGGCCTTCGGCAGGAGACAGCGCCTGACGGACAGGTCGACGTCCAGCTGGGGGGGATCGAGTCTGTCCGTTTCTGCAGCACGGCTCACTCCCTTTACTATACCGTCATCGAAAACAATAACCGTCAGGTCTACCGGTATGACTTTGCTGCTCAGAAGCGTGAAAGCCTTCTCTCCTCCTCTTATGAAGAGACTCTTGAGGATGTGGACACCAGGGGAGACCTGCTCGTCACCACAGACCGCTATGATGTCCAGGGTGACATCCTTCTTCTTCACGGAAAAAAAGAAAAAAACCTGGGTCAACCCTTTGTGAAAGAGATGATGCCCCGATTTTCTCCCGACGGTTCTCTCATCGCCGCTCTTGTGCGGGAGAAGGGCAAGACATCGCTTGCCGTCTTTGACAGAGAGGGAAATGAGACCTTCAGGTCTGAATTTTCCGGGGCCGATGATCTCGCCTTCGGAGAAGGGGAGGTCTATCTTCTCAGGGGCTCCGAGATCCTGGCTGTGAATATCACCACGGGTACTATCCGTGTTGTGAGCACATCCTCTATCCCCAAGAGCGGCCTCTTTTTCGACACGTCTGTGAGCAGGCTCTTTTTTCTCTCGTATCCCCTGGCTGAAGACGGGCCGTCTCGGGGAGCCGCTTTTCTCACGTCCCTTGAGGAGGGAAAGGAGCGTTACCTTTTCGGAGCAGACGGAATGCACAGTTTCGCTCTCTCCCGTGACACCCTCTTTTTTACCCTGGGGCCGAAACTCTCCTATAAAACAAGAGAAAATCTGGTCTATCTTTTCTCATCGGTCTACCACTACAACAACTATCTTGAACGGACAGACGATCCCCAGGAGATCCTGCCCCTGGCAGAGACCGTCTCCTCCCGCTTTCCCGAAGAGGATGCTCTCCTCTTTTTGACCCGTTATATCAACAAACTCCTGGAGATGGGGTATCCGGCCCTTGCCCGGCGGGAAGCAGACAAATTCTCCTCTCTCACAGGCCGGCCTCTTCTGGATCCCGTGGTCTCGGAAGAGGATCTTGCTTCAACTCCCCCGCTTTACGAAGAGGGCATGGCCGAGCGCCTCCTGGAGAATCTCTATGCATCAGGTGATGACAAGGCTGTTTTGGAACTCTTTTCCCGCCTGGAAGGGAAGATCCGGTCTTCAGGATTGAAAAACAAGCTGTCTGTCACAGCAGCCCGTTCCGCACTCAGGCTGGGCAGAGAGGCTCAAGCCCTGGAGCGCCTTGAAAAGGTCATCCACAGTGCTCTCTACCGCGACCGCTGGGTCACCCTGGCGCTGGACATCTATCTGAAGACACGAGCCGGATATACTCCTCAGAGCGGGTATTCTCTCAACATCCTCAATAGGATACGTGAAGAGAATCCCCAGGGGACACCCCTCTTTTACGGGGCCACAGCAGCAGTCATGGAATCTCTTCTTGTGGTGGGGGATTATGCCGGCGCCCTTCATGAGTGGCACAAGATCTCAGCGAAAGAGGACGACGACCGTGAACTTCTCTTTCCCGTCCTCCTGGAGATCTATAACCGTTATGCCACAGAAGAGGGCATCGCCACATTCTCGGGGATCCTTTCAGCAGGGTATGACGGCTCCTCTTACCGTGATATCGTCGCCTTTTTGCGCTCCAGGGCCATGGCTGTGGCTGACCAGTACGAAAAAGAGAAGGATCTCCTCAAATCAAGGAAGATCGTCCTTCTTTTGAGAGAGGCCCTTCCGGGAGATCTCGAGATCAACCGCTCCATGATCAGGCTGGACTATCTTCTGGGAAACATCATGGAAACGACGGGACGCTATAAAGCCCTCTGGCTGGATCATCCCGAAGATCCTCTGATGCAGTACCTCTACGGTTTCGCTCTCACCTACGTGGGGACCTCCTATGAAGTGAAGGGACGCCGGGACCTGACGCTGGCGGCGTATGATGATGCCCTTGACCTGGTCGTGGAAGCCGTAAGCAGACGCCCTCAGGAGGGGATCATGCACCTGACCCTGGGGTGGCTCTATGAAGAGATGGAGCGCCTGGGCAGGGGACAATACCTGGAGATGGCTCTGGAGGAGTATAAGACCGGCCTGGCTTTGACAGACAGGGAGGACGCTCTTCTCAGGGGCTATTTTGAAAAGAACATGGCCAATATTTACTTCAAACTGCGGATATTCGATAAGGCCCTCGATTATTACAAGGCCATGTCCGGCAAGATCCCGCCTTATCAGGGACGCGAAGAGGAAAAACAGTATTTTCTGCGCCTCTCAGCCATCCACTATAACCTGAACCAGTATGAAGAATCGGCCGGTTACGACCGAAAACTCCTCACCCTCTACATCGAAGACCAGGATATCAGGGGACAGGATTATATCCTCAAGCACCTGGGCATGGTCACCTCGCTTTCCGGAAGAAACCTGGAAGCCGTCCGTTATTTTGAACGGGCTCTTTCCCTGGGACTGACAGGCGATGACCGTAAGCAGGAGGTCCTGTATCACCGCAACATCGCTTATAATGCTCTTTTAGGCGATGATGCCGACAAGGCTCTCTTCCATGCCAAAAAAGGCCTGGATCTTCTCATCGGCCAGCAAAGCCGGGCCAAAGAGGGAAAGGGGCTCCTTGATATCTCCATCGCCATGGCCCTCTCGGGAGCACAGGAGACCGGCGCTTACCAGGGATTTACGCCTGAAATGGAGCGCAACCTTCTCTTGTCCATCATGGCTGCCGCATCTATGGACAAAGGGGAAATGGCTTCTGCCGTGGACCTCTTCAAGGAAAAACTGGCTGTATCCGACAGCCCTTATGCTGATATGGTCATCACGAACAATTTTGCTTCACTCTATTACCGTATCGGAAACGAACAGCTTCTCCAGGAGTATTTGGACCGTTCCCTTCAGATCTCCAGAGAGAACAGCTTCCGGAAAGGGCTTCTGATCAACGAGCTCTCTGCGCTCTTTCTGAACATGGACTCTTCGCCGGATCCCATGGGGACTCTGGAAGGCATGGAGGCTTCAGTGAGATCCCTGCGCGAACCTGCTCTGCAAAACCTTCACCAGTGGATGATGATTTTAGCCTTTATGAAGTCAGCTCCCCGGGAGGCCTCTTTCCCAACCCTCCGGGAAGCTGTGGAAAGCCAGGAGAGAGACTTCAGGCGCTTTGCAAAGATCCGGTCCCTTTTGGAGCAGCCGGGGATAAGCCCTCCCATGAAACGCCTCTACTACCTCTTTGTCCACCGTTTCCTGGGAGAAGATATCCTTGATCATCTTCTCAAGCTGCAGGGAGAGGATGATTTTCTTGATTTTCTTATCGACATGGATCTCGCTCTTATTATGAGGCAGCCCTCGCCCGGTTCCAGCCTGGAGTATCTCGAAAAGGCCTCTTTATCCATCAGTCATGTGAGTGACAAAGAAGCCCCCCGTTTTTCAGCCTTTTTCAGAGACAAAGGGGATGTCCCCTATGAGATCCTGGAAACGGTCGTCACAGAAAAAAGTGACATGACACGCATGGTCTCCCTTCTCTCCCGGTTTGAAGCCTTCGAAGAGCGGCTCCGCTATCTCTTTTATAAACCCGAACTCTTCTCCCAGCTGGATACTGTCAATCTGGGGAACTACTTCTATTTCCTGGGAAAAGGAGATGACGGGGAAGCCCGCCGCTACTCCGGCAAACTGGACGAACGGGCCCGGCTCATGGCGGGGATCCCTTTTCTGGAAGGGGATGAGCTCCGTGCCATGCTCTCCGAAACGGATTCTATCGCTTACCGTCTGGACAGCAGATACCTGATTTTCACAAAGGCCGGCATCCGTGTGGACGATGATATCCCCCCGGGGACAACGTTTATCATCGACCGCAGCGGGAAGTCGTTCAGCACATCGGCCTTCAATGCCTTTTCTCTGGGACAGCTTGTCCTCCTTTATGAAGGGCGCCACCTGTCCAGGCCCTGGTCCGGTTCAGGGGAAAAACCCCTCACTGAGGAAAGCAGCGGTTATTTCAAACTGACGGCCGGTCTGGAACCGGACCCGGTGAATCCCTATGCTCTTAAAACAGGGGGATATTCAGGCCTGCAGTTCCTCAAAGAGGGGCTCACTGTGGACGGCCTCTGGATCGAGTCCCCGGGAGATCTTCCTCCTTTGCCGCTGCGGCTCTTTACAGACATCCTGATCTATACGGGATTAAACACGTTGAAGATCAACGGGATCACTTTTTCCTACAGGGAGATGACAGAGAGTCAGTTTACTGCGTTTTTAGACGAAAAGACAAGCGAGATCGACCGTCGTGCCTATCTCTACTTCAAAGAAGGGCATTACAGCCGATCGTTCAGGGAACTGGCTAATCTGATTCCTCTCCTCAAGGCCCGGAAGGATACCGCCACGCTCACAAGCCGCCTCTATCTCATGATCACCATCGCTGCGGACCACTTGAGAGACCCTGAACTCATCCGCGATGAACTGAAGGAGTATATCGCCCTGAAGGGCCTTCCTGAATCGGCCTACGATAAGAACATGGCGATCCTCTATGAGAAGACAGGGTTTTACAGCAAGGCTATCGCCATCTACCGGGAGGGGCGTATCCCCGGTGATCAGACTCTTCAGCTGGCTTCTCTTTACGAAAAAAACGGACAATACCGGGAAGCCCTTGAACTCCTGAAGAGTCTGTCCGGTGAAGAGAGCCTGATCCGCCGGGCTGTCATCCGGTACAAGTACTACAACGAAAATGATGCAGCCCGTGCTCTCCTGAAGGAGGTCCGGTCCAAAGAGAACCAGGAGAGAGTGGAACTCCTCAAGGGGTCCATCAGCCTCAGGGAGGGGGATTATGAGGCGGCAAAATCCGCTTTTCAGCCCCTGGCGGCCTCTGCTGATAAAGACATCCGGATCAATGCCGCCATCGGCATGGCAAACCTTCTCTTTAAGACAAACGCCTACCACGACTGTCTGGATTATATCCGTCGGACGCTGGACTCTCTTCCGGACAAGGAGAACCAGTCTGAACGTGTCATCCTGAAGAATCTTCTTTCCCTGGCTCTTCTGGAGACCGGGAACGAAAAGCTGGCGCTTTCAGAGATCGACGAAGCCCTGGAGACCGCCCGCCGGTATAATATCATCGGAGAGACCACAGCCCTCATGATCAATAAAGCCCTGATTTTGAGAGAGACGGGACGGGCTGAAGAGGCTGAGGCCCTTCTGAAGAGCGAACTCCCCGAAGCTGAAGCAAGAAACAACAGCTATCTTCTCAAGGGACTCTATCGCCACCTGGCCATCACGTCCTCTCTTCTGGGAGACAAGGACCAGGCCCTTCTCAACATTGAAAAGATGAAAGCGCTGGGATCCCTGACTCCGGAAGAGTCCATGTACATCTCCTACTATACAGGACTCATCACTCAAAACATCCCCATGCTGGAAAAAGCACAGAAAGAAGCTCTGGAGATCCGGGACACCTCCACGGCCCTGGAGATCTCCAATCATCTCGGACGTCTTTCAGGCCGGATCGCCCACTTTGAAGCGGCGGTCACCCTCCTGGAATCCATGGCCTCACACATGGATTCTCCCGGCCTCCAGGTGAAACTTTTGAAAAAATATCAGAATATCTACCGGACTCTCGCTGAAGCCTATTTTAACAATGGCCTCTACGACAAGGCCTTTATCACGGTGGAGAAGGTCAAACGCATCGCTTTTCTTGTGAACAACCCCCTGGGGGCCGGGCAGGGGACGATCTCTCCCGAAGATTCCCGGGCATTGAGGACGCTGAAAAAAGAGCTCTACAACCTTGACCTTCTCATGAAAAACGATGCCAGCATCGCACGGGAATATGAAACGAAGAGGGAAGAGCTGGACAGGCTCAAGCTGGAGCTCGCCATGAACCAGAAGGGGAGTGCAGAGATCCCCGACACCAGGGACTTCTCCGCAACCATTCCCGAAGGGACTCTTGTCCTCTCCTACCTTGTCCTTGAAGAGAGGACCCTCCTCCTGGCCTTTATCCGGGGAACCGTCCGCGGTTATTCCATTGAGGCCGGGCAAGAGGATCTGAACCGGGAGGTGAGCCGCCTGCGTGACCTGATCTCCGAGACAGCCGATGAAGAGGTGATCCGTCAGGAGTCAGAAAAGCTCGGAGGGCTTCTGCTTCCCCCGGACCTTCCCGACAGCTCACAGCTTGTGGTCTCCCCCTCGGGAGTCCTGAACTACCTGCCGTTCTCTCTTCTCAGCCAAAGGGGAGACTATCTCATCAACCGGTTCCCCGTGACCTATATCCCGGACCTTTTCATGCTCAGGGCAAGCGATGAAAAACACTCTTACAGCTCGATCCTGGCTGTGGGAAACCCGGATCTGAACAATCCGGACCTGGAACTCTATTTTGCTCAGAAGGAGGCGGGGGAGATCGGTTTCATCTTCGGTAAGATCACCGATATACTCAAAGGCAAAGCCGCCACAGAAGCGGCTGTGAGAGAAAAAATGGCTTCCCGGCCCTACGATATCGTCCATTTTGCCTGTCACGGCTATTTCAACCGCCATTACGCTCTGCTCTCGCATCTTCTTTTCGCTTCCGGAGGAGAGTATGACGGCCGGTTTGATGTGGAGGAGATCCGGACACTGACGTCTGAAGTCCGCCTGGCGGTTCTCAGCGCCTGTGACTCCGGTGTGGGCGTCCTGGGAGACGGTGAAGAGGTCACAGCCCTGGACAGGGCGTTCATAAAATCGGAGAAGAGCGCTGTCATCTCCTCCTTATGGCGTATTTCCGATGTGGCTACGGGAATGCTCTTCAAGCACTTCTACCGTGAGCTTGAAAAGGGGACTCCGGCTCCTCTCGCTCTCTGGAAGGCCAAGAAAGACCTGCGCCTCTATTTTCCTCATCCGGCCTACTGGAGCTCCATGAAATACACAGGCAATTGAGCTGCTATTTGTTTCTGAAAAAAAAGTAATAGGTCAGCGCAGAGATCACATAGAGGGCGATGGTGATGTAAAAAGAGAAGGAGAAGGAGTACTCCTCGATGATCTTTCCGCCCCAATGGGCACTCACCGTCCAGGCTCCGTTCCAGGCCAGCATGGAAATCGCGTTTGTAAAAGGCTGATCTGCCTCCCGTACGAGTTCCATTTCAAAATTACTGCTGATGGGGATGTTCATATTCATCAGTGTCCCCCGCAGGATAAAAGCTGCAACGGCGAGAGGAAGGTGATGAGTCAGGGCCAGAGCCAGCATAAACGGGACAGAGAGGAGTTCGGTGAGGACAATACTCTTGATCATCCCGAACCGCTTTGTGAGAAACGGGGCAAAAAGCATCCCGAAAAACATAAAGACCTGGAGGATGGAAAAATAGATCCCGATGGTCTCTGCCCGGAGGTTGAAGACGATCTTAAAATAGAGATTCATAAACGGGATGACCAGCCCGGCCCCCATCCCCACAAAGATCTTGGGGATCATGAGACGCAGGATGATCCCCCAGTTGTAACGGCGGATGCGTTCTGAAAACGTGCTTTTGACCCTGGGAACAGGCCTCTGTTCAATGGAGAGGAAGGGGATCACCGAGATCAGGGTGAGGACGATCGAGGTGTAGAGGGAAAAGCGGTAGGCCGCTGTCATGGTGGAAGCCAGATGAAGCGAGAGGGCCAGTTTCGGCAAAAAGCCGCCGATAAAGAACCCGAGGAGCTGTGAAAACATCATGATGGCATAACTGAGGCTGAAGAGGTGGATCCGTTCTGCAGGAGTGCTGTTCCTCATGAAAAAAGGAGCGACAGAGACGCGGTAGACTGTGATAAACATCGTTGCCGTAAAAGAGAAGAGGAGGATAAAGTGGATATCCCTGAAAAAGACCTGGAGGCCGTAGGAGAGAGAGGAGAGGATGGTCCCCAAAATCAGGATATGCTTCAGATGAAACCGTTCGATGATCATGGCCGCAGGGACGGCCACCACAGCAGCACCCAGGGCTCCCGCTGAAAGAATATGGCCGATCACCGTTTCGGAATAACCGAATTCTTTCAAGTAGAGGTTGAATAAAAGAGTAAAAACCGACATCCCCAATCCGTTAAAAAGGCCCCCCACAAGGAAAAACCGGGCATTGGGGGAGATCAGGCGGATCTTGTCCATATATTCGCGTACCATAATCTGTCCCTTTCGCTTTGCGAATTATATAACCCTTTTGAACCGTGTCAACAGGTTTCCTCTCCATTGTGGCGTTGCTTTTTTTTCCATCGTCTTCTACAATGGATCCATGGAATGGCTGATTCACTGCACCCCACGGGGGAAACCTCTGGAAAAGGTCTCTCGAGAGGCCTGTCATGGCGGGACAAAGATCCTGCATCCGGTGGTCCATCTTCAGATCATGGATGCGAAAGGACGTTTTCTCCTTCAGAAGAGAAGCCCGTTCAAGCTGATTCAACCGGGGAAGTGGGATACCGCTGTCGGGGGGCATGTCTCCTGGGGAGAGACTGTTTCAGAAGCCCTGAAGCGGGAATCCTGTGAAGAGCTGGGATATTTTCCCGCGCATCTCCGTTTTCAAGCCCGTTATCTCTGGGAATCCTCCTGTGAGCGGGAGCTTGTCTCTCTTTATACAGCAGCCTACTGCGGTGAAGAGATCCGTTTCGACCCTGAAGAGATCACGGAAGTCCGTTTCTGGGAGAAGGGGGAGATCCTGGCAGGGGAAGAGCTCTTTTCCGAAAACCTCCTCTATGAACTCCGCCGTTTTTTCTCCTGACAACGTCACATGTGGGAAGATTTTTCGCCCTTTGAAACAGGATAAAGATATTGCACACCCAAAAATAGATGCTATAATTTAGTGAAAGATTGAAAGGAGGATTTACATGAAGATCGATGTCGAGAAAAAATCCAATAACATAGTGATGATCCGCCCCCACGGGAAGATCGTCAGCGGCGAAAAGGTCATGTCCCTGAAAGAGGCGATCAACAAGGCTGTTGAAGACGGTTTTGTCAAAGTCATCGTCGATTTTGAGGATGTTCCCTTTATGGATTCCACCGGGTTGGGAGTCCTCATCGCTGCCTATACCACACTGAAGTCAAAAGACGGACAGATGAGCCTGGTCAAGATCACACAGCGCATCAAGGACCTGCTGACCATCACAAAGCTCCTCACTCTGTTCGACTGCTATGATTCGGAAGCGGACGCGATAAGAGACATGACCCGCTGAAAATGGCCGAATTCATTAAACTGCAGCTCCCGTCGTCTCTTGACTATATCGAGACTCTTCTTGATTCAGTGGAGCTGTTTCTTGAACGAAATGATATCGATTCGGATCTCATAGGCACTCTGGTCGCTTCCCTCGCTGAAGCGGCCAGCAATGCCATTATCCACGGCAACCATGAAGAATCTCTGAAACCTGTCTATGTGGACCTCTCCCTGGACGATGAGGTCATCTCGCTCTCTGTTGAAGATTCCAATCCCGAAGGAGACTCCGGATTTCTTGACGAAGAGAGCGCCAGTCTGCCTGAGCAGACCGCTGTCCACGGACGCGGGCTTTTTATCATCAGGACCTACATGGATGATGTCGCCCTGAAGCAGGGGACTCACGGGTCCCGGCTTGTCATGACAAAGAGGTACCGCTGAGAATGAAGAAACGGGTCAAGCATTTTGTCCTTGACACGAATGTGCTTCTGCATGATTTTCATTCTCTCTTTAACTTCGAAGAAAATTATGTCTATATTCCCATCGATGTCCTGGAAGAGCTGGACAGTTTCAAGTCCGACCTGGGGGAGCGGGGGCGCAATGCCCGCCGTGTCATCCGTTCCATCGACTCACTGAGCAAAGGAGACAATCTTCTCAACGGGATCGCTCTCAATGAAGAAGGGGGAAAGCTCTTTATTCTCATCGACTTCGAGACACCTCTGCCTGAAGGGATCGACCTTCATAATACAGACAACAGGATCATCATGGCCGCCAAACATCTCCGTGATAAAGGGTGTGAGGATGTCATCTTTGTCTCCATGGACATCAACGCCAGAGTCAAAGCCGAAGCCCTCTCCATCACAGCCGAAGTCTATGAACATACGAAGATCGACCTTAATGAGCTTTATGCGGGGACAGGCGAGTATACCGCCGGGCCCGGGCAATGGGAGTCCTTTTCCCGCAAAGGGAGCCTGGACTGTCCTCCCGGCCTTTTTTATCCCAATCAGATGATCAATATCACGTGCGAAGGGCGTGAATCACTGGCTTCACGCTGTGAAGGGGCGCGGCTTGCCCCTCTGAAAAGCCAGGGGATCTATCCCTGGGGGATCAAACCCCTGAACCGCGAGCAGTCTTATGCCCTGGAGCTTCTCCTGGATGATGAGATCAAGCTTGTGACCCTCATCGGCCAGGCCGGAACGGGCAAGACTCTGCTCACCCTGGCTTCAGGCCTTCATAAAGTGACTGAGGAACAAAAGTACAAAAAAGTGCTGGTGATGCGCCCGATCATGCCCATGGGCCGTGATATCGGCTATCTTCCCGGGAGCAAAGAGAATAAGCTGGAAAACTGGATGGAGCCCATCTTCGATAACCTCGATTTCGTGGTGGATGCCAACCATCTCGGGAAAAAGAACCGGGGCTACTTTCTCACATCGGATATCATCGAACTGGAAGCACTCACCTTTATCCGTGGCCGGAGCATCTCCTCCCAGTTTATCCTCATCGACGAAGCCCAGAACCTGACCCCTCATGAGATCAAGACCATCGTCAGCCGGGCCGGGGAAAACAGCAAGATCATCCTCACAGGAGACCCTCACCAGATCGACAACCCGTATCTCGATGCAGAATCAAACGGCCTCACCTACCTCATCCAGCGCTTTAAAGGAGAGCCCATCTTCGGGCATATTACCCTGGTCAAAAGCGAACGAAGCATGCTGGCCTCTCTGGCCGCTGAAATCTTATAACGAAAAGGGGAAATCTATGCATTATGAAATCAGACACCCGCTGCTGCAGCACAAACTCTCTCTCCTCAGGGATAAAGGGACAAAACAGAAAGAGTTCCGGGAGTTATCCTCGGAGATCACCATGCTTCTCACCTATGAGGCCTTCAAGGACATGCCCCTGGGGAAAAGGACCCTGGAGACTCCTCTCACAGAGACAGAAGGGTATGAGATCACAGATGATATCATCATCGTGCCTATCCTCAGAGCCGGCGTGGGGATGCTTGAAGGGA